>NZ_AYMF01000010.1:0-701602 GCF_000633435.1 Achromobacter sp. DH1f
ACAAACACAACAATACAAAAAGCCCCTGGGCGGCTGCGCCGCCCAGGGGCTTTTGCGTGAGCATCGAGCATGGAATACGTAGGGTCAGATGCTGTGGATTGGCAGGCGCCTGGTCTGAAAAAGGATGCTCTAGAGGGCCGTCAACAGGGCTGCAAGCCGCGCCAATGTTGAATGTGCCCAAATAACAACGCTCGTGGGCCAGATGGCTTTGTGCGGTAAGATTGACTGAGTCAATTGTTGGAGCGTAATCGTGAGTGATACCCAGACCCCCGCGCCCGGTACGGCATTAGACCTGCGCACGCTGACCCATGTGGCCTACGGCTTGTTTGCCCTGGGCTTTCTGACCAGTGGCTTCCTGGGCATTGCTACGTTGGCCGCGGTCGTGTTGATGTACCTGAAGCGTTCGGATGCCGCTGGCACCGTTTACGCGGCCCATTTCGACTGGCTGCTGCGCACCTTCTGGTGGGCTTTGCTGTGGCTGGCCATCAGCGGCTTGGCCCTGGTGATCTATATTGGTTGGATTGGTGTGGTCGCCACGGTTGTTTGGGGCCTGTACCGCCTGATCAAGGGCTGGCTGTCCCTGCTGGACGGTACGGCGCCGACCACCTACGCTTGATTTCAGGCGTCCTCGACGAAAGGCCGGCAACATGCCGGCCTTTTGCATTGTCAGTTCAGGACCACGTACAACGCGACCAGCAACATCGAGGTGCCGAAGATCGCTGCCTGGATGCGTACCGCGCGCGGCGAATTGAAGCGGCCGAGGATGACCTTGCCGCCATAGATCCAGGGGAAATGGCAGAGCAACCCCAATACCGCGAATGCCGCGCTGAGCTGGCCCACCTGCAGGGGCAGGCTGACGTCCGGCGTCAGGAACTGCGCGAACATGACGACGATCATCGAATGGATTTTCGGGTTGAGGATCACGCAGATGAAGCCGTCGGCAAACCGCAGGCGCTTGTCGGGCTCGGCGTGATCGGCGGGTTTGACCGATGCGCGGAAAAAACACCAGGCCAGGTAGAGCAGATAGGTGGCGCCGGCCCATTTCAGGGCGACGTGGATCTGAGGATGCTCGTGCAGCGCGCCGCCCAAGCCCAGCCCGTATAGCGCACATAGGGCCAGATTGGCGGCTTCGAAACCCATCCAGAAGGGTACGGATCCGCCGATGCCATAGCGGCCGCCCGCGGTGGCCAACAAGGTGTTGCCCGGCCCGGGACTGATGATCATGGGTGCTGCGTATCCCAGGAATGCCGCCCACATTTCCCAACCTGCCATGACTGCTCCCTGCTGTTGTACAGGCCGGCGCGAAGGTCAGGTGGGCGCCGACGGAATGGCCATTAGACGGGTCTTACTGGTGCGCTCAAAACGATCTATTCTCATGGCTTCGATAACCCTGGCTAATCGAGAAAATGCGACGTCTGCCTCCGATGAGCGCAATGCGAGCGTTCGAATCCGCTGCGCGGCATTTGAGTTTCACGCGGGCCGCTGCCGAGCTGTGCGTGACGCAGGCTGCCGTCAGCCATCAGGTACGGCAGTTGGAGCAATGGCTGGGCAGGTCTCTCTTCCTGCGGCGAGGGCATACGTTGGCGCTGACCCACAAGGGCCGGGCTTATCTCGATGAGCTATCGCTCGCGTTTGACCGCATGGCTGCGGCAACCGAACAGGTTCGTGAGCGCAAGGACGGGCCGCTGCGCATCACGGCATTGCCGTCCTTCGCGTCTCGTTGGTTGCTGCCGCGCTTGCCGACGTTTCGGGCACGTCATCCCGACATAGAAATCAAGTTCTCAAGTTCCGTGCAGCTTTGGTCGGGCGATGATGAATTCGATCTGGGGATACGCTCTGGCTTAGGGCGTTGGCCGGGGTTGAAGGCGGACCTGATCGCACGTGAGTATTTGAGTCCGGTATGCAGCCCGACGCTGCGGCAAGAGCAATCGGTGCTGGCTCAACCCGCAGGCCTGACAAGCGTCATGCTGTTGCACGACGAGCCGCGCGCCGCCTGGCGACACTGGGGAGAGCTGACGGGCGTGTCGCTTGACCTGGATCGAGGCGTGCAGTTCAGTGATGCCGCGCTTGTGCTGCAAGCGGCTGCCGACGGCCTGGGCGTGGCGTTGGGCCGCTTGATGTTGGCCGCTGATGATCTGCGGGCTGGGCGCCTTGTGCAGCTGTTTGACCTGGCGCTACCCAATGACTTCAGTTACTGGCTGGTCTATGCGCATGCGACAGCACAGCGGCCTGAAGCCGCGGCATTCAGGGCGTGGCTACTGGAGGCGGCGCACGAACACACCGGCAAGACAGCGCGTCAAGCGAGGGCGGGCACTACGCTGAACTAGAAGAGGGAGGCGGTGCCCAACGCGGGTGTGGGTCAAGCCACGCAAGGCGGAAAGCCTGCGGAACTGCATCGGCGGGGAGACGCCGTAAGTCGGGTCCGCCCGGCGTTCAAGCCAGGGCGTCACGACAGTATCGAGGCAGGGACGTACGAGGTACGCCCTTTGCCTGCTTACTTCAGATGTGCGTTGACCAGCTTGGTCAGTTCGAACATCGTGACCTGATCCTTGCCAAAGATCGGGCGCAGCTTGGCATCGGCGTTGATGTTGCGCTTGTTGCTGGCGTCTTGCAGGTTGTGCTTCTTGATGTATTCCCAGATCTTCTTGGTGACCTCGGTGCGCGGCACGGCTTCCGAACCGATCACAGCAGCCAATTCGGCGCTGGGAGTCAGGGGCTTCATGAATGCAGCGTTCGGCTTGCGCGCGGTCGCGGGTTTGGAGGTTGTGGCCATAATGCGGCGCTCCTTCTCTGGCTGTTGGAAAAATTGTCCTGCGGCCGGAGCATAACGTGTCTCTCCCGTAAAGACAAAGGCATTTATCCTCTGTAGCAACTAAAATGTCCCGACCGTCCCCCACCTCACGTCATTCTGTAACCTCCTATGTACGCACGTTCTCCTTTGGAATCAATTCGGCTGTTTCATGACGAATTGACGGCGCTGCGGCGCGATTTGCATGCTCATCCAGAATTGGGCTTCGAAGAAGTCCGGACCTCCGGGATCGTCGCGGGCGCGCTGGAGGCGCTGGGAATCGAGGTGCACCGAGGCATCGGCAAGACCGGTGTGGTGGGTGTCATTCGCGGCAAGCGCTGCGACAGCGGCCGGATGATCGGCCTGCGTGCCGACATGGATGCCTTGCCCATGACCGAAGACAACGACTTCGGCCACAAGTCCACCAAGCCCGGCCTGATGCACGGTTGCGGCCATGATGGCCATACGGCGGTGCTGATCGGGGCGGCCAAGTACCTGGCCCAGACGCGCAATTTCGACGGCACGGCGGTGCTGATCTTCCAGCCGGCCGAAGAAGGGCGCGGTGGCGCGAAAGCCATGCTGGAGGACGGGTTATTCGATACGTTTCCGTGTGATGCGATTTACGCGCTGCATAACTGGCCGGGCCTGAAGCCTGGCACCATCGGCATCAATCCCGGGCCGATGATGGCGGCCGCAGATCGCTTCGAGATCCAGATCACCGGCCGCGGCGGCCACGGCGCGCATCCTTACCAGACGATCGACCCCGTGACCATCGCCGGCCAGATCATCACGGCGTTGCAGACCATCGTGTCGCGTAACGTCAATCCGCTCGATTCCGCGGTAGTCTCGATCGGTTCGATGCAGGCTGGGCACCCCGGCGCGATGAGCGTGATCCCGCGCGAAGCCAAGCTGGTGGGCACGGTGCGCACGTTCCGCAAGTCGGTGCAGGAAATGGTCGAGACGCGCATGCGCGAATTGGTCACTGCCATCGCCGGTGCGTTCGGCGGCACGGCTGAACTGATCTATGAACGCATCTATCCCGCAACCCTGAACACGCCGCAGCACGCCAATCTTGTCGCAGACATTGCTACCGAGATGATCGGCAAGGAGAACGTCGTGCGTGACCTGGTACCGTCGATGGGTTCGGAAGATTTTTCCTTCATGTTGCAGAGCAAGCCCGGCGCGTATTTCCGGCTGGGGCAGGGCGGGGCCGATTCCGGCTGCGTGCTGCACAACTCGCATTTTGATTTCAACGATGCCGTCATTCCCCTGGGCAGCGCGATGTTCTGCGCGCTGGCCGAACGGGGCATGCCGCTGGCAGATTAAGAAGCTTCCCATGTCTACGCAAAACACCCAGCAACTGATCATCACCCGCCCCGACGACTGGCACCTGCACCTGCGCGACGGCACGGCGCTGGAAGCCGTGGTGGCGGATACCGCCCGGCAATTCGCCCGCGCCATCATCATGCCGAACCTGAGGCCGCCGGTGACCACCACCGAGCAGGCGCTGGCCTACCGTGGCCGCATCCTGGCTGCGCTGACCAAGGCGGGCGGCAACGCCGACGCGTTCACGCCGCTGATGACGCTGTACCTGACCGATAACACGTCGGCCGAAGAGATTTTCCGTGCGCACGAGTCCGGCCAGGTCTACGCGGTCAAACTGTACCCGGCGGGTGCGACCACCAATTCCGATGCCGGCGTGACCGACCTGCTGGGCAAGTGCGCCAAGGCGCTGGAAGCACTGGAAAAATGCGGCATGCCGCTGCTGGTGCATGGCGAAGTGACCGATCCGTCGATCGACGTGTTCGACCGCGAGGCGATTTTCGTGGAGCGCGTGATGAAGCCGCTGCGCCGCGCCTTCCCGGCGCTGAAGGTGGTGTTCGAGCACATCACGACCAAGGAAGGCGCCGAGTACGTGCGCGATGCCGAAGGTCCGATCGCGGCCACGATCACACCGCAGCACATGCTGTACAACCGCAACGCCATTTTCCAGGGCGGCGTGCGGCCGCACTGGTACTGCCTGCCGATTCTCAAGCGTGAAACGCACCGCCTGGCGTTGGTGGAAGCCGCGACCAGCGGCAGCCCGCGATTCTTCCTGGGCACGGACAGCGCGCCGCATGCGCGCGGACTGAAGGAACACGCCTGCGGCTGTGCCGGTTGCTACACGGCGCTGCACGCCATGGAGCTGTACGCCACGGCATTCGATGCCGTCGGCAAGCTGGACAAGCTGGAAGGCTTTGCCAGCTTCCATGGTCCGGACTTCTATGGCCTGCCGCGCAATACGGGCACGCTGACGCTGGTACGCGAAAGCTTCCAGATTCCGGATGAAGTGCCGTTCGGCAATACGGCGCTGGTGCCGCTGGCCGCGGGTGAAACCCTGGCCTGGCGCGCAGCAGTCTGACCGCGGGCGGCCTTGCCGCCCATCCATGACATGCCACTATCTATATATATAGATAGTGGCGTTGTCTTTACAGAGCGCCTTCGCGGCGCGCCTCGAGCAGCTCCCAGCGGGCGAACTTTTCTTCGAGTTCGCTTTCGAGCTTGGACAGTTCGCCGTTGATGCGCTCGACTTCGGCCGGGGCATCGCGATACAGGCTGCCGTCGGCCAGCTTGCCGGCCAGTTCGGCCTGCTTGGCTTCCAGTGCGGCGATGGCCTCGGGCAGGCCTTCCAGTTCGCGCAGTTCCCACGAGTTCATCTTGGCGCTCTTGGCCGGCTTAGGCTTGGCGGCCTTGGCGCGCGCCGCCGCCTCGTCGGCAGCCTTGATCGCCTTTTCGGCGTCTTCGCCGTTCGGCGATGCCGGGCGCTGGGCGACCCATTCGTCGTAGCCGCCCACGTAGTCGCGCCAGCGGCCGTGGCCTTCATAGGCGATGGTTTGCGTGACGACGTTGTTCAAAAAGGCGCGATCGTGGCTGACCAGCAGGACGGTGCCGGAATACTCCTGCAGCAGTTCTTCCAGCAATTCGAGCGTTTCGATGTCCAGGTCGTTGGTGGGTTCGTCCAGTACCAGGACGTTGGCGGGGCGGGCGAACAGGCGCGCCAGCAGCAGGCGGGCGCGCTCGCCGCCGGACAGGCTGCGCACGGGTGAGCCGGCGCGGGCGGGCGAGAACAGGAAGTCGCCCAGGTAGCTCATGACGTGCTTGCGCGTGCCGCCGATTTCCACCCATTCGCTGCCCGGGCTGATGATGTCGACCAGGGTGGCGTTTTCATCCAGTTGGGCGCGCATCTGGTCGAAGTAAGCGACCGAAACGTTGGTGCCCAGGCGGGTCTTGCCGCTGTCGGGCTGCATTTCACCGAGGATGAGCTTGAGCAGCGTGGTCTTGCCGGCGCCGTTGGGGCCGACGATGCCGATGCGGTCGCCGCGCAGCAGCGTGGTGGAGTAGTCGTCCACTACGATCTTGTCGCCAAAGCGCTTGCTGACGTGTTCCAGCTCGGCCACCATCTTGCCCGAGCGTTGGCCTTCGGCCAGCGCCAGCGAGACGTCGCCGACGCGTTCGCGGCGCTCGGCGCGCTCGACGCGCAGCTTCTCCAGCCGGCGAACGCGGCCTTCATTGCGGGTGCGGCGCGCTTCCACGCCCTTGCGAATCCAGACTTCTTCCTGGGCCAGCAGCTTGTCGAACCGCGCCTGCTCCAGACGTTCGGATTCGAGCCACTGCGCCTTGCGCTCCTGCCATTGCGAGAAATTGCCGGGGAAGCTCAGCAGGCGCCCACGATCGAGTTCGACGATGCGGGTGGCCACCGAATCCAGGAAGCGGCGATCGTGGGTAATGATGACCGCGGCGCCCTTCCAGGTGCGCAGCATCTCTTCCAGCCAGGCGATGCCTTCGAAGTCGAGATGGTTGGTGGGCTCGTCCAGCAGCAGCAGATCGGGTTCGTCGACCAGGGCGCGGGCCAGCGCGACGCGCTTGCGGGTGCCGCCGGACAGACCGGCGATCTGCGCGTCTGCGGGCAAGCCTAGTTTTTCGAGCACCGAGCGTACGCGCGACGGGCGTTGCCAGTCTTCGTGGTCGTCGTCCAGATTGCAGACGACGTCAAAGACGGTGGCGTTCTCGTCGAGCTCGGGTTCCTGTTCGACCGTGGCCACGCGCAGGCCCGACGTGCGGGCGATGTCACCGTCGTCGGGCAGGGTGCGGCCATCGAGCAGGCGGAGCAGCGAGGACTTGCCGGCGCCGTTGCGGCCGATGAGGCCGATGCGCTCGCCGGCCTGGATGGCGAAGTCGGCGTGGTCCAGCAGCGGGTGGTGGCCGTAGGCCAGCTGGATGTCGGTCAGGGTGATGAGAGTTGCGAGGGCCATGTAGTGGTAGTGTCTGCTGCGTCTAGGCGGATCAAGCGCTATTGTCGCAGGAACCCTGCCGGGTCGTTTGGACCCTCTGGGGGACAGGCTCGCAACCTGTACTAGAATACGCACCGCAAGGCGGGTCGGGCGATCGCGGTGGATGCGAATCCATCGAGGAAGGTCCGGACTCCATAGGGCAGGGTAACGGCTAACGGCCGTCCGGCCGCGTCTTCGGGCGCGGACGAGGAATAGGACCACAGAGACGAGTCTGCGGGGCGGGCGCGCCAGTCGCGCACTGATACGGCCATCTCCGTATTGCGCCGGTCGGCAACGATCGGCGGCATCGCAGGGTGAAACGCGGCAACCTCTACCCGGAGCAACATCAAATAGGCATGCGTGCGGCTTTCGGGCCGCGAAGGGCGGCTCCGTTCAAGCATGCGGGTAGGTGGCTACAGCGGCTCAGCAATGATCCGCGCAGAGGAATGATTGCCCGCCAGGGAAACCTGGCGTACAGAATCCGGCCTATAGACCCGTCTTGCATTGAATTTCTCTTCCGTGCGGCGCCGGCGGCTTTTTTTCAAAGCCCATGACGCGGCAGCGGGCGCGGAACGCCCGCCAGTCTTCGGCCAGCGGGCCAGGTAAAACAATGCAAAGGCATCGTTAGCCGCCACTTCTTAAGAAGCACTTTTAGTTAGTGACGCAACCTCCTGATTTATTAGGAGGTTTTTCTTTTTGCGCATTTACAAGTTGCTCTAAGTCCTTGTTGTGATTGAAAAAATTGCAACCGCGCGCTTGACCGCCCCATTGCCATACCGTAGAGTGGGAAATAGTAGGAAATTGTGCAATTAAGTGGGGTAAAAGTGGTGTTTCAGGGAAGCAGCGCGCTCACGCTGGATGCCAAGGGACGGATCTCGATTCCGACCCGGCATCGTGACGCGCTGGTGTCGCAGGCCGAAGGCCGCCTGACCCTGACTCGCCATCCAGACGGCTGCCTGCTGGTGTACCCGCGGCCCGAGTGGGAAAAGAAGCGCGAGCAGATTGCCGCCTTTCCCATGACGGCTCGCGCGTTGCAGCGGCTGTTGCTGGGCAACGCTCAGGACGTGGAACTGGACGGCTCTGGCCGCGTCCTGATCGCGCCTGAACTGCGCAACGCTTCCGGTATGACGCGCGATGTGATGCTGCTCGGTCTGGGCGCTCATTTCGAGCTGTGGGATGCCGCTACCCTGGCAAGCCGAGAGGCTGAAGACCTGGCCAAGGGTATGCCGGATGTGTTGAATCAGTTTTCGTTCTGAAAAAGTTATGGAATTCGAACATCGGCCCGTCCTGCTGGAGCCGACGGTGGACGCGCTGTTGCTGGCCGATTTCGGCGGCAAAGGCGCGACCCGGTCGCACATCCAGGACGAGCCGGCCGCGGCTACGCGGGCGGAACGTGGCGTCTTCGTAGACGGTACGTTCGGACGCGGCGGCCACAGCCGGGAATTGCTCAGTCGCCTGGGGGCGGGGGCGCGGCTGGTGGTGTTCGACAAGGACCCCGAGGCCATTGCGGTCGCCAATGCGTTGGCGGCGGCGGATTCCCGGGTGACGGTGGTGCATGGCGGCTTTGCCACCATGGCCGAAGAATTAGGGCAGCTCGGCATCGACAAGGTCGATGGCGTGATGCTGGATCTGGGCGTGTCGTCGCCTCAGATCGACGATGCCGAGCGCGGTTTCTCGTTCATGCGAGACGGCCCGCTCGACATGCGGATGGACACCACTCGTGGACCCACGGTGGCGGATTGGCTGGCGCAAGCCAGTGTGGATGAGATGCGGGAGGTCATAGCGGATTATGGCGAAGAACGGTTTGCTTTTCAGGTTGCAAAGGCGATTGCTGCTCGCCGCGCAACAAGGCCGCTGCGCACCACGCTCGAACTTGCCGAGTGCGTCGCCAGCGCCGTCCGCACGCGCGAAAAGGGGCAGCATCCGGCCACACGCACCTTTCAAGCTCTACGGATTTACATCAATCGGGAACTCGAAGAGCTCGCGCGCACCCTCGCGTCAGCTTTAGATCTGCTCGCCCCAGGGGGGAGGTTGGCGGTGATCAGCTTTCATTCGCTTGAAGACCGCATGGTCAAGCAGTGCATCGCGGCGGCGGCTCGTCCGGCTGCCGCGCATGCGCGCCTGCCGCTGCGTGAAAGCGAAATGCCCCAACCCGTATTGCGTTCCCTGGGACGCGTGCTGGCCGAAGACGACGAAGTCTCGGCCAATGCGCGCGCCCGCTCGGCGGTGCTGCGCGTCGCCGAGCGTACCGAAACACCCCTGTCCGCCGAAGGCGGCGCCGCGTTTGTGAAGATCGGCTCGCTGCCCGGCAGCGATCTGGCTCCGCCGCCTCGCCGCGGCGGCAAAGGAGGGCGCCGCTGATGGGTCGCGTCAACCTGATCGTTGCGGCTTTACTGATGCTGTCGGCCATTTCCCTGGTCACCAGCCGGTATCAGTCGCGCCAGCTCTTTGTCGAGCTGGGTCGTGATCAGGCGCAGGCACGCGACCTGGAAACCAACTGGCGGCGCCTGCAGCTGGAACGTGCCGAGCTTGCGCGCAATGCGCGGGTCGACGTGATTGCGCGCGACAACCTGAAGATGATTCCCATCGTTCCGGACCGCACGCTGTACTTGAACCAGGCCCCGGTGCCGGCTAACGGAGGTGCCCAATGAAGCGCGTTCCGTTCTTCGACAATCCGGTGCTGCGCGGACAGTTGCCCACCTGGCGCGCCCGCCTGGTGCTGATCCTGCTGTTCGGCGGTTTTACCGTGCTGGCCGGCCGCGCCTTGTTCCTGCAAGGTCTGTCCACCGAATTCCTGCAACAGCAAGGCGAACGCCGCTACGAGCGCACGCTGACGCTGGCCGCCACACGCGGCAAGATCATGGACCGCAATGGCGCGGTGCTGGCTTCGAGCGTGCCGGCGCGTGCTATCTGGGCGATCCCCGAAGACCTGAAGCAGGCCACGCCGGCCCAACTGGATTCTCTGGCCAAGCTGCTGGAGTCCCCGATCGCCGACCTGCGTCGCCGGGTCGAGGAAGACAAGAACTTCGTCTATCTCAAGCGCCAGGTCTCGATGGACGTGGCCGACAAGATCAAGCAGCTGGGCCTGCCCGGCGTGCACCAGCAGCCCGAGACGCGCCGCTACTACCCGGACGGCGATGTGATGGCGCACGTGGTCGGGTTCAACAGCGTCGAAGACCAGGGCCAGGAAGGCGTCGAACTGACGTTCAACCAGCAGTTGTCCGGTCGCCCGGGCAGTCGCCGCGTCATCAAGGACCGCCTGGGTCGCGTCATCGAAGACGTGCAGGCCGTGACCCTGCCGGTGGATGGCCGCGATCTGCGCCTGTCCATCGATACCCGTTTGCAGTACCTGGTGTTCAAGGAATTGAAGGACGCCATGGACAAGCACCAGGCCAAGGGCGCAACCGCCGTGGTCGTCGATGTGCATACCGGCGAAATCCTGGCGCTGGCCAACGTGCCGACGTTCGATCCGAACAAACGCGAAACTTTCCACGGCGCCAACCTGCGCAACCAGGCCATCACCGACACGTTCGAGCCCGGCTCGATCATGAAGCCCTTCACCGCCGCGCTGGCGCTGGACCTGGGCCGCATCAGCACGACCACCCTCTTCGAAACCGGCAACGGCCGCTTTACCTACCAGGGCAGCACGATCAGCGACGTGAGCCGCAACGGTACGCTGGACGTGGCCGGCGTGCTGCGCAAGTCCAGCAACATCGGCATGACGATGATCTCCGAGAAGCTGGAATCCCGCGAGATGTGGGACCGCTTCACCGAGTTGGGCCTGGGGCAGGCGCCCCAAGTGGGATTCCCCGGCGCCGCGCCCGGCCGCCTGCGTCCCTGGGACCGCTGGCGCCTGATCGAAAAGGCCACGATGGCCTATGGCTACGGCCTGTCGGTGTCGCTGCTGCAGGTGGCGCGCGCCTACACCGTGTTCGCCCGCAACGGTGACATGGTTTCGCTGACCCTGGTCAAGCGCGACAGCGATCCCACCAGCGTCAAGATCTATACGCCCAAGACCACCGCGCTGGTGCGCGGCATGCTGGAAGCCGCCGCCGGCCCCGACGGCACCAAGGCCGCCCAGGTCCAGGGCTACCGCGTGGCCGGCAAGAGCGGCACCGCGCGCAAGATCGTCGACGGCAAGTACAGCATGCAGCGCTATCGCAGCTCGTACGTGGGCTTTGCGCCCGTGTCCGATCCGAAGATCGTCGTGGCCGTGTCCATCGACGAGCCCACGGTCGGCGGTTATTACGGCGGCGCGATTGCCGCACCCGTGTTCTCCCATATTGTCGGCGGGAGTCTGCGGTTGATGGGCGTGAGGCCGGACGCGCCCTTCGAATCCACTATTGTTGCCGGTATCAAGGAGCCAGGCAGATGAGCGCCAAAGGCTTCCTCTCATCCCCCGCCGCCACGGTCGAACAAGCCGTGGCGTGGTTGCATTCGCGCGTGTCGTTGACCGCGCACCTGAAACTGGACTCGCGCGAGATCGAGCCGGGCGACGTGTTCGTCGCCTGCCCGGGCCTGTCCAGCGATGGCCGCCTCTATATAGAGAAGGCGTTGGCGCTGGGCGCCAGCGCGGTGTTGTTCGAGGCGCCCGCCACCGAGACCATCGAAGCCGCTGGCGCTGCCGGCGATACGCCGATGCTGCCGGTGACCGGCCTGCGCGCCCTGCTGGGCGAACTGGGCGACACCTGGTATGGCCGTCCGTCGTCGGCGCTGGCCGTGGTGGCCGTGACCGGCACCAATGGCAAGACCTCGTCGGTGCAATGGATTGCCCATGCACTGGGCCGCAATGACAAGCCTTGCGGCACCATCGGTACGCTGGGCGCCGTGCTGCCCGACGGCCGCACGCTGGGCGGCAGCCTGACGACCCCCGATGTGCTGACCGTGCACCGCCTGCTGGCCGCGATGCGCGATGCCGGCGCCAAGGCGGTGGCCATGGAAGCCTCTTCCATCGGCATCGAACAGGGCCGCATGGATGGCGTGCGCGTGGCGTTGGCCGCGTACACCAACCTGACCCGCGATCATCTGGATTACCACGGCACGATGGAACGCTACGAGGCCGCCAAGGCGCGCCTGTTCCGCTGGCCGGGCCTGAATGCCGCCGTGGTGAACGCGGACGACGAAGCTGGACGCCGCCTGATTGCGTCGCTGCCGGCCGACGTATCGGTCATGGGCTACAGCCTGAGCGCGGATGCCGCGATTCCCGCCGCGATGCGCGCGCGTGATCTGCAGGCGACCGCCCAAGGCCAGATCTTCACGCTGGTGTCGCCGCATGGCGAGGCACAGATTGTGACGCGCCTCCTGGGCGCGCACAACGTGTCCAACCTGTTGCTGGTGGCCGGCGTGCTGTACAAGCTGGGCCTGCCGTTCGCGCAGATCGCGCGTGAATTGGCCGCGACCGATCCCGTCGATGGCCGCCTGCAGACCGTGGAACCCGTTGTCTCCAGCACCCAGGCCAATGCTGGGCGCGGCGCGCTGGTCGTCGTGGATTACGCCCACACGCCCGACGCGTTGGCTCGTGCGCTGGCCGCACTGCGCCCGGTGGCGCAGGCGCGGGCCGGCCGCCTCATCTGCCTGTTTGGCTGCGGCGGCGAACGCGATCCGGGCAAGCGCCCCGAAATGGGCCGCATTGCCGCTGAGCTGGCCGACCACGTGGTGGTGTCGAGCGACAACCCCCGTACCGAATCGCCCGAGGCCATCGTGGCCCAGATCCTGGCCGGCATTCCCGCGTCGGCAGGCGCCGATGTCGAGGTCGACCGCGCTCGCGCCATCATGCAGACCATCTGGGCTAGTTCGCCCGAAGACGTCGTGCTGCTGGCCGGCAAGGGCCACGAGACCTACCAGGACATCGGTGGCGAAAAGCTGCCCTTCGACGACCGCGAGTGGGCCCGACTGGCGCTGCTGTTGCCGCTGGTGAAGGGCGTGTCCACGGACACGCGCCGCATCGGCGCCGGCGAATTGTTCGTGGCGCTGGTCGGCGACAACTTCGACGCGCATAACTACCTGGACCAGGCTGCGGAACGTGGCGCCTGCGCCGCCGTGGTGGCGCATGCCGTGCCGGATTCGAGCCTGCCGCAACTGGTGCTGGGTGATACCCGCCTGGCGCTGATGCGCATCGGCGCCGCCTGGCGCGCCCAATACACGCTGCCGGTGGTGGCGGTGACGGGCAGCAATGGCAAGACGACCACGAAGGAAATGATTTCCGCCATGCTGGCGGGCTGGAAGGGCGAAGCGGCCCGGCTGGCCACCGCGGGCAACCTGAACAACGATATCGGCGTGCCGCTGACGCTGTTGCGCTTGCGGCCCGAGCATCGTGCGGCGGTGTTCGAACTGGGCATGAATCATCCGGGCGAGATCGCGCAGCTGGCCGCCATCGCCGCGCCCAGCGTGGCGTTGGTGACCAATGCGCAGCGCGAGCACCAGGAATTCATGCACACCGTGGAAGCAGTGGCCTACGAAAATGGCGCGGCCATCGCGGCCCTGCCCGACGACGGCGTGGCCGTGTACCCCGGCGACGAGCCCTATGCCGCTATCTGGGACAAGTTGGCCGCGCCGCGCCGCGTGCTGCGTTTCGGCTTGCAGCCCGGCCTGGACGTCTACGCGGAACAGATCCTGGCAGACGTCGATTCGACGCGTTGCCGCGTGGTGACGCCGATGGGCGCCGCCGACCTGACGCTGCCGGTGCCCGGCCTGCACAACCTGCGCAATGCCCTGGCGGCCATCGCCAGCGCCATTGCTGCGGGGGTGCCGCTGGATGTCGCCGTGCGCGCGCTGGCGGGTTTCAGCCCGGTCGCGGGTCGCATGCAGTACAAGAAATTGAGTGACGGAACGTTGCTCATTGATGATACCTACAATGCCAACCCCGATTCGGTTCGCGTGGCCATCGACGTGCTGGCGCGCATCGGCGGCACCCGCGTCCTGGTCCTGGGCGACATGGGCGAGGTCGGGGACAACGGCCCCGCCATGCATGTCGAGGTGGGCAATTACGCGCGCGAGCATGGGCTCGACGCACTCATCACGCTAGGCGAAGCCAGCCGGGCGGCAGCCGCCGCTTACGGTTCGGACGCGCACGCCTGCGCATCGGTAGACGAAGTCGTTGCCGCGTTGCGCGGCCTGCGCGCGTCCTGCGTATTGATTAAGGGATCGCGCTTTATGCGCATGGAGCGGGTAGTGACGGCTTTTACTTCGACTGACGGGCAAGTGTCCAAGGGGCAGGGAGACCACCATGCTGCTTGAGATCGCCCGCCTGCTTTCCGATGATGTGCGCGCCTTGGGCGTGTTCGAGTACATCACGCTGCGTGCGGTGCTGGCATGCGCCACCGCCTTGCTGATCGGCCTGGTGGCCGGTCCGCGCGTGATCCGCAAGCTGACCGAAATGAAGATCGGTCAGGCCGTGCGTTCGTACGGCCCCGAAACCCATCTGGTCAAGACCGGCACCCCCACCATGGGCGGCGTGCTGATCCTGATTTCCATCGCCATCAGCACGCTGCTGTGGGCCGACTGGACCAACCGCTTCGTGTGGGTGGTGCTGCTGGTGACCTTCGGCTTCGGCTGGATCGGCTGGATGGACGATTACCGCAAGGTGGTCTACCGCGATCCGGAAGGTATGCCGGCGCGCCAGAAGTTCTTCTGGCAAGCCACCATCGGCCTGGTGGCCGCGGTCTACCTGGCGTTTGCCGTGTCGGCGCCGGCCAATACCGAACTGTGGCCGCTCTTCAAGGCCTGGGTCGGCAGCGGCTTCACGATGGCGCTGCCGACGCGCGCCGACCTGATCGTGCCGTTCTTCAAGACCGTCAGCTATCCGCTGGGCGTGCTGGGTTTCGTGGCGCTGACCTGGGCCGTGATCGTGGGCACCAGCAACGCCGTCAACCTGACCGACGGCCTGGATGGCCTGGCGATCATGCCTACCGTCATGGTGGGCAGCGCGCTGGGCATCTTCGCCTACGTCGTCGGCCGCGTCGACTATTCGAAGTACCTGCTGTTCCCGTATATCCCGGGGGCGTCCGAACTGATGGTGCTGTGCGCGGCAATCGGCGGCGCGGGACTGGCATTTTTGTGGTTCAACGCGTATCCGGCGCAGGTCTTCATGGGCGACGTCGGCGCACTGGCTTTGGGCGGCGCGCTGGGCACCATCGCGGTCATCGTGCGCCAGGAAATCGTGCTGTTCATCATGGGCGGCGTGTTCGTGGTCGAGACCCTGTCGGTGATGATCCAGGTGACCTGGTTCAAGTACACGAAGCGACGTTATGGAACAGGTCGACGCATATTCCGCATGGCGCCGCTGCATCATCACTTTGAAGTGGGCGGCTGGAAAGAAACCCAGGTGGTCGTGCGTTTCTGGATCATCAGCATGATGCTGGTGCTGATTGGCCTCTCTACCCTGAAGTTGCGATGAATACGATGGAAACCTCCCGCGCTGACGCGCCGCTCGTCCTGATCCTCGGATTGGGCGAGTCGGGTGTCGCCGCCGCTCGCTGGTGCGCCCGACAGGGCGCCCGCCTGCGCGTGGCCGACACGCGTGCGGAGCCGGGCGGGTTGCCGGCGCTGCGCGACGCGCTGGCGCAGGCCGATGTCGAATACCGCCTGGGTTGCGACACCTCGTTCGACATCGCTCTACTGGACGACGTGAACCAGGTCGTGATCAGCCCGGGCCTGGCGCCCACCGGCGCGCCGGCCGAAGACCTGCTGCGCGAGGCCAAGGCCCGCGGCATCGAAGTCATCGGCGAAATGGAACTGTTCGCACGCGCTTTGGCCGAATTGGCCGAAACCCGCGAGTACCGTCCCCGCGTGCTGGCCGTGACCGGCACCAATGGCAAGACCACCGTGACCGCACTGACGCGCGACCTGGTGCAGGCCAGCGGCCTGTCGGTGCTGGCTGCCGGCAATATCAGCCCGGCAGCGCTGACCGCATTGATCGGGGCGCTGGACGCCGACGAACTGCCGCAGGTGTGGGTGCTGGAGTTTTCCAGCTTCCAGCTGGAAACCACGCACACGCTGATGGCCGACGCCGCCGTCGTGCTGAACGTGACGCAAGACCACCTGGACTGGCATGGCGGCATGGACGCCTATGCGCAGGCCAAGGCGCGCCTCTTGAAGATGGCGCGCGTGGCCATCGTCAATCGCGAAGATCCGTACACGGTCGCCATGGTGCCGACGCTGGACGCGCTGAACGTGCGCAGCTTCGGCCGTGACGTGCCCGAGCGCGTGGGCGACATGGGCCTGGAGCTGGGCCAGGGGGTGGCCTGGCTGGTCGCCGCCGAGCCGGTCGATTTCGACGAACCTGTCGCGCCCGTGCGCCGCAAGAAAGATGCGCCGGAACCCGTGCGCGCCAAGGGCCGCATGAGCCGCCTGATGCCGGTGGATGCCTTGCGCATCCGCGGCATCCACAACGCCTTGAATGCCCTGGCCGCGCTGCAACTGGCGCGCTGCCTGGACCTGGGCTGGGGCGCCATGCTGCGTGCGCTGCGCGACTACGCAGGCGAACCGCATCGTGCTGCGTTCGTGCGCAATATCGGCGGCGTCGATTACATCAACGACAGCAAGGGCACCAACGTGGGCGCCACCGTGGCCGCGCTGGAAGGCCTGGGCCAGCCTGTGGTGCTGATCGCTGGCGGCCTGGGCAAGGGGCAGGACTTCTCGCCCCTGATCCCGGTTGTCTCGCGCCACGCGCGCGCCGTCGTGCTCATCGGCCAGGACGGTCCTGAAATCGGCCGCGTGCTGGCCGAGACTGGCGTCGACTGCATCCAGGCCGCATCCCTGCACGAGGCCGTGCGCCGCGCCGCCGACCTGGCGCAAACCGGCGACGCGGTGCTGCTGTCGCCCGCCTGCGCCAGCATGGACATGTTCCGCAACTACCCGCACCGCGGGCAGGTGTTCGTGGAAGAGGTCGAAGACCTGGCTCGCGACCGAGGAGAGGTGGCATGAGCCTGATCGCCGATCTCACCGCCAGCGTCAACGCCGTACGGCCCGGCCGTACCCGCATGCGCAACTTCGATCTGCCGCTGGTCATCGCGGCGTCGACGTTGTTGCTGCTTGGCTTGCTGATGGTGTATTCGGCATCGATCGCGCTGGCCGACGGCCCGCGCTATGCCTCGTATGGCCGCTATTACTTCGTGATCCGCCACGGCCTGTTCGTCAGCGCCGGCCTGCTGGCCGCCGCGATCGTGCTGGCCATTCCCATCCGCGTGTGGCAACGGCTGGCCGTGCCGCTGTTCGTGGTGGCAATGGTGCTGCTGGTGGCCGTGCTGGTGCCCGGCATCGGCCGCGAGGTCAACGGCGCCCACCGCTGGATTCCCCTGGGTCCGCTGAATTTCCAGCCGTCCGAACTGATGAAGCTGGCCGCGCTGCTGTACGCCGCCGACTACACCGTGCGCAAGCAAGAACACATGCAGGCCTTTGCCCGCGGCTTTCTGCCGATGGCGTTCGCGCTGGCCGGCGTGGGCATGCTGCTGCTGCTCGAGCCCGACCTGGGCGCCTTCATGGTGATCGTGGCGATTGCCATCGGCATCCTGTTCCTGGGAGGTATCAACGGCAAGTACTTCAGCAGCCTGCTGGCGGTGCTGGTCAGCACCTTCCTGATGCTGATCTGGCTGTCGCCGTGGCGCCGTGCGCGCCTGTTCGCCTACCTGGATCCCTGGAACGAAGACAACGCCTACGGCAGCGCCTATCAGCTGTCGCATTCGCTGATCGCGTTGGGCCGCGGCGAATGGCTGGGCGTGGGCCTGGGCGCCAGCGTCGAAAAACTGCATTATCTGCCCGAAGCGCACACCGACTTCCTGATGGCGGTGGTGGGCGAGGAACTCGGCTTTGCCGGCGTGATGCTGGTGATCACGCTGTTCGCCATCATCGTCTACCGCGGCTTTGACATCGGCCGCCAGGCCATCGCCATGGAACGCACCTTCGCGGGTCTGGTGGCGCATGGCGTGGCGATGTGGTTCGGCGTGCAGGCCTTCATCAACATGGGCGTGTGCCTGGGGCTGCTGCCCACCAAGGGTCTGACCCTGCCGCTGATGAGCTACGGCGGTTCGGGCGTGGTGATGAACCTGTGCGCCCTGGCCATGCTGATCCGGGTGGACGTCGAAAACCGCATCATGATGCGCGGGGGGCGGACATGAGCGCTACGCCTCGCACCATCCTGATCATGGCCGGCGGCACTGGCGGCCACATCATGCCCGGCCTGGCCGTGGCCGATGTGCTGCGCCAGCGCGGCTGGCGCGTGCTGTGGCTGGGCAATCCCGACAAGATGGAAGGCAAGCTGGTGCCGCCGCGCGGGATCGAACTCGTGCCGCTGCGCTTTGCCGGTGTGCGCGGCAAGGGCGCCACGGCGCTGCTCAAGCTGCCGTTCCTGCTGGTGCGTGCGTTTGCGCAGGCCTGGGGGCGGTTGTCCGCGGTGCGTCCCGATGTGGTGCTGGGCATGGGCGGCTACGTCGCTTTCCCTGGCGGCGTCATCGCGGCGCTGCGCGGCACGCCGCTGGTGGTGCACGAACAGAACGCCGTGGCCGGCACCGCCAACAAGTGGCTGGCCCGCATGGCCCGCCGCGTGCTCAGCGGCTTCCCTGGCGTACTGCCCAAGGGCGAAGCCATGGGCAATCCGGTACGCGCCGACCTGTGCGCCTTGCCCGATCCGGCCCAGCGCTACAGCGGCCGCAGCGGCGCGCTGCGGGTGCTGGTGGTCGGCGGCAGCCTGGGCGCCCAGGCATTGAATACCGCCGTACCCCAGGCGCTGGCGCGCCTGCCGCAAGACCGTCGGCCCGTGGTGGTGCACCAGGCCGGCGAGCAACATCTGCCGGCGCTGCAGCAGGCCTACGCCCAGGCGGGCGTGGCGGCCGACTGCCGCGCCTTCATCGACGACATGGCCGGCGCCATGGGCGATGCCGACCTGCTGATCTGCCGCGCGGGCGCCATGACGGTGTCCGAAGTGGCTGCGGCGGGTGTGGCGGCGCTGTTCGTGCCGCTTCCCCATGCTATCGATGACCACCAAACCGCCAACGCGCGCTTCCTGAGCGACGCGCAGGCCGCCTGGCTGCAGCCGCAGAACGCCTTGAGCCCCGAGTGGTTGGCGGACTGGCTGGACCAGCGCTCCCGTCAAGAACTGCAGGCTGTCGCCGAACGGGCCCGCGCGCATGCGCACCCTGAAGCCGCAGCCCATATCGCCGACGTCTGTGAACAAGCAGCGGGGCGTTCAACATGAAACACAGAATTCAACATATCCATTTCGTAGGCATCGGCGGCTCGGGCATGAGCGGCATTGCCGAGGTGCTGCTCAACCTGGGCTACACCATCAGCGGTTCCGATCTGAACGAGTCGGCCGTGACGCGCCGCCTGGCGGGCCTGGGCGTGAACATCGCCATCGGCCACGTCGCCAGCAATGTCACCGGTGCGGGCGCGATCGTCACGTCCACGGCGGTGGCGGGCGACAACCCCGAGGTCATCGCGGCACGCGCCGCGCGCATCCCGGTGGTGCCGCGCGCCATCATGCTGGCCGAACTGATGCGGTTGAAGCGCGGCATTGCGGTGGCCGGCACGCACGGCAAGACCACCACGACCAGCCTGGTGGCCAGCATCCTGGCTGCGGGCGACCTGGATCCGACCTTCGTGATCGGCGGCCGCCTGAATTCCGCGGGCGCCAATGCGCGGCTGGGGCAGGGCGACTACATCGTGGTCGAAGCCGACGAATCCGACGCCTCGTTCCTGAACCTGCTGCCGGTGATGGCCATCGTGACCAACATCGACGCGGACCACATGGACACCTACGGCCATGACGTCGCGCGCCTGAAGAGCGCGTTCATCGAGTTCACGCAGCGCCTGCCGTTCTACGGCAGCGCCGTGCTGTGCACCGACGACGCCAACGTGCGCGAGATCATGCCGTTCGTGTCGCGCCCCATTACCTCGTACGGCCTGAACGAAGAAGCCATGGTGCGCGGCTACGAAGTGCAGCCGGAAGGCACGCGCATGCGCTTCAACGTGCAGCGCAGCCATCGCGACACCCTGCTGCCGCCCTTGCAGGTGGTGTTGAACCTGCCGGGCCTGCACAACGTGCGCAATGCGCTGGCGGCAATCGCCGTGGCGACTGAACTGGGCGTGTCCGACGAAGCCATCTGCGACGCGCTGGCCTCGTTCAAGGGCGTGGGCCGGCGGTTCACGCAGACCGGCGAATTCCCGGTGCCCGCCTCGCATGGCGGCGGCACCTTCACGGTGATCGACGACTACGGCCACCACCCGGTCGAGATGGCCGCCACGCTGGCAGCCGCCCGTGGCGCCTGGCCCGACCGCCGCATCGTGCTGGCGTTCCAGCCGCATCGCTACACGCGGACGCGTGATTGCTTCGAAGATTTCGTGCGTGTGCTGGGCACGGCCGACGCCGTGCTGCTGACCGAGGTCTATTCCGCGGGCGAGCCGCCCCTGGTGGCCGCCGATGGCCGCGCCTTGTCGCGCGCCCTGCGTGTGGCCGGCAAGGTCGAACCGGTTTTCGTCGAAGACGTCGCCGAACTGCCGCAAGCCGTGGTGGATTTCGTGCGCGACGGCGACGTGGTGATTGTTATGGGAGCGGGTTCGATCAGCAAGGTCCCCGCTCAAGTTGGAGAACTGGCATGACCGCGAAATTCGGCAAGGTAGGCGTGTTGTACGGCGGTCGTTCCGCCGAGCGCGAGGTATCCCTGATGTCCGGGGCCGGCGTGCACCAGGCGCTGCTCAGCGCCGGCGTCGACGCGCACCTGTTCGACACCGGCGAGCACAGCCTGGCCGAGCTGGCCAGCCAGGGCTTTGACCGCGTGTTCATCGCGCTGCACGGCCGCTACGGCGAAGACGGTTCGATCCAGGGCGCGCTGGAACTGCTGGGCATTCCCTATACCGGCAGCGGCCCGCTGGCTTCGGCGCTGGCCATGGACAAGACCATGACCAAGCGCGTCTGGCTGCAGCAGGGCCTGCCGACGCCGCAATTCGAATTGCTGGATGCCGACACCGAACTGCGCCTGGTGCCTGACCGCCTGAGCCTGCCGCTGATCATCAAGCCGCCGCATGAAGGTTCGACCGTGGGCATCACCAAGGTGGTGGGTTATTCCGACATGAAGGAAGCCTATGCCCTGGCCGCCAAGTTCGACGCCGAGGTGCTGGCCGAACAATTCATCCAGGGCCGCGAACTGACTGTGGCGGTGCTGGGCGGCGGCAAGACCGCGCGCGCGCTGCCGGTCATCGAGATCGCCGCGCCCGGGGGCAATTACGACTACGAGCACAAGTACTTCTCGGACGACACGCAGTACTTCTGCCCGGCCACGCTGCCGCCGGCGGTGGCCGAAGAAGTGTCCGACATCGCCGTGCGCGCCTACCGCGCGCTGGGCTGCGAAGGCTGGGGCCGCGCCGACTTCATCCTGGACGCCGACAACCGCCCCTGGCTGCTTGAAATGAATACTTCGCCCGGCATGACGAGCCATTCGCTGGTTCCCATGGCCGCTCGCGCCACGGGGATGAGCTACGCCGACCTGTGCGTGGCGATCCTGGCCGACGCTTCGTGCAAAGTGCACAGCATCGCCCGCAACGCTTGACCTGGATACTCTGTGTGGAACGACGCTCGCACTACCAACCTGATTGCCAACACGCTAGCCGTGCTGGCGGTCTGCGCCATGCTGATCGCGGGCGTGGTGTGGGTAGCGCAACGCCCGTACTTCACGCTGTCGGCCATCGAACTGGAATCCACGCCGGACACCGAGCTGCACTATGTGTCGCCGGGCGCCGTGCGTGCGGCGATCGCGGGGCGCTTCAAGGGCAACTTCTTCACGGTGGACCTGGACGACGCCCGCGAGATCTTCGAATCGGTGCCCTGGGTGCGGCATGCCACCGTGCGTCGCATCTGGCCCAATGTGCTGCGCGTGCGCATCGAAGAGCAGCAGCCGCTGGCGCTGTGGAACGAAAACCAGATGATCAACACCTGGGGCGAGGCGTTCACGGCCAACACGGGCGAGGTGGACGACGAAACGGTATTGCCGCAGTTCTCCGGGCCCGAGGGCACCGAATCGCTGGTGGTGCAGCGCTACGCCGAATTGGCGCGCTGGTTTGCACCGCTGGACATGCACGTCAAGCAGTTGGAGCTGAGCCCGCGCTATGCCTGGCGCGTGGTGCTGTCCAACGGCATGTTGCTGGACCTGGGCCGCGATCCGGGCGCCGATGCGCCGGACCCGCATGGCCTGCCCGGCGCGCTGCCGTTCGCGGCTCGCATTCAACGCTTTGTGCAGGCCTGGCCGGCCGTGGCGGGGCGCCTGGAAGGGCGCACCATCACGCAGGCCGACCTGCGCTATCCCAATGGTTTCGCCCTGGCGCTGGCCCCGTTGCCCGCGTCGGAAGCCAAATCCAAATCCACACCGAAACCTCCCAAGAAACGCTAACGCCATGACCCGTGACATCAAGGACCTTATCGTCGCCCTCGATATCGGCACCAGCAAGGTGGTGGCTGTGGTGGCTGAAATCTTGCCTGAAGGCCGATTCGAAGTGCTTGGCCTGGGCCAGCACGAATCGCGCGGCATGCGCAAGGGCGTGGTCGTCAATATCGAGACCACCGTTAACTCCATCCAGCGTGCGCTTGAAGAAGCCGAGCTGATGGCAGATTGCAAGATCCGCGACGTCTACACCGGCATCGCCGGCAGCCATATCCGCAGCTTCAACTCCAGCGGCATGGTCGCCGTCAAGGACAAGGAAGTCACCGCCACCGATGTCGCTCGCGTCATCGAAACCGCCAAGGCCGTGAACATCCCGACCGACCAGCAAGTGCTGCACGTGCTGACGCAGGAATTCATCGTCGACGGCCAGGAAGACATCCGCGAGCCCATCGGCATGAGCGGCCTGCGCCTGGAAGTGCGCGTGCACATCGTGACCGGCGCGGTCAGCGCCGCGCAGAACATCGTCAAGTGCGTGCGCCGCTGCGGCCTGGAAGTGCAGGACCTGATCCTGCAGCCGCTGGCCTCCAGCCTGGCCGTGCTGACTGCCGATGAAAAAGAACTGGGCGTCGTGCTGGTGGACATCGGCGGCGGCACGACCGACGTCGCCATCTTCACCGGCGGCGCCATTCGCCACACCGCGGTGCTGCCGATCGCCGGCGACCAGATCACCAACGACATCGCGGCCATGCTGCGCACGCCGACGCCCGATGCCGAGGAAATCAAGCTGCGCTACGGCGTGGCCAAGCAGGTGCTGGCCAGCCCGGACGAGTCCGTGGAAGTGCCGGGCCTGGGCGACCGCGGTCCGCGCCAGGTCAAGCGCCAGGCGCTGGGCGCCGTCATCGAGCCGCGCGTGGAAGAACTGTTCACGCTGGTGCAGCAGGTGGTGCGCGACTCCGGCTACGAAGACCTGCTGGCGTCCGGCGTGGTCCTGACCGGCGGCTCGGCGCAGTTGCCCGGCATGATCGAACTGGCCGAGGACGTGTTCCTCAAGCCGGTGCGCGTGGCGGTACCCGAATACGAAGGCAGCCTGGCCGACGTGATGCGCAATCCGCGCTTCTCGACCGTGATGGGCTTGCTGCAGGAAGCGCGCATGCAGCGTGTGCGCGGCCGCAAGGTCGCCGCGCAGACGGGCAATTTCAAGAGCCTGCTGGCGCGCATGAAGGAATGGTTTATGAATTGAGGGGGGCAGGTTGGGGCCTGCTCCTTGGCGTGATCCGCAGCGGCATCGCGGATCGGGCCAGAAGGGGAGGCGTCTCAAACCCGTTGCGGATCAAACCGGTCGGCTTCGGCTTTGAGGCGATTCACAAAATATAGGTTGTTGGGGAATTTTTGTGATTTGCAAAATCGGACTTGTGAGGGAGTCATCATGATGAACTTTGAGATGCTTGAGAACAACACCAAAGGGACCGTAATCAAGGTCGTTGGTGTGGGTGGTGCAGGCGGCAATGCCGTCGCGCACATGATTCGCAGCGGCGTGCACGGCGTGGATTTCATCTGCGCCAACACCGATGCGCAGGCACTGGCGGCGACCAACGCCCCGGTGCAGATCCGTCTGGGCCGCACGGGCCTGGGCGCGGGCGCCAAGCCCGAGCAAGGCCGCGCGTCGGCTGAAACCGCACGCGAGGAGATCCGTGCCGCCCTGAACGGCGCGCACATGGTCTTCATCACCGCCGGCATGGGCGGCGGCACCGGCACGGGCGCAGGTCCGGTCGTGGCCGAAGTGGCCAAGGAGCTGGGCATTCTGACGGTGGGCGTGGTTACCAAGCCCTTCACGTTCGAAGGCAACAAGCGCCTGAAGATGGCCGAGGACGGCATTGCCGAACTCGCCAAGCACGTGCATTCGCTCATCGTGGTGCTCAACGAGAACCTCTATGAACTGATGGACGAGGACGCGACGCAGGAAGACTGCTTCCGTTCGGCCGACGATATCCTGCACAACGCGTGCGCGGGCATCGCCGAAATCATCAACGTCGAAGGTAACGTCAACGTCGACTTCGAAGACGTCAAGACGATCATGGGCGAGCAAGGCCAGGCCATGATGGGCACGGCATCGGCTTCGGGCGCTGACCGCGCCCGCGTCGCCGCCGAGCACGCCATTGCCTGCCCGCTGCTGGAAGGCGTGGACCTGAACGGCGCTCGCGGCGTGCTGGTCAACATCACCGCCAGCCGCTCGCTGAAGATGCGCGAAACGCGCGAAATCATGGAAACGATCCGCAGCTACGCTTCGGACGACGCGACCGTGATCTTCGGCACCGCCTACGACGAGTCGATGGGTGAAAACCTGCGCGTGACCGTGGTTGCGACCGGCCTGGGCCGTGCGCAGGCGCGTCCGCAACTGGTGCAGAGCACCGCTGAAGTGCTGCGTACCGGTACCGACAACATGCCCATGGGCACGATGCCGGCCGCCGGTCAGGGTGATTACCGCAATCTGGACATGCCGTCTGTCATGCGCAACCCGCGCAGCCAGGCATCGGCCCAGGTGCGTGCACTGGAAAGCTCGGGCATGGATCATTTCGACATCCCGGCATTCCTGCGCAAGCAGGCGGATTGAACCTGGAGCCTGATTCAGGCTCTATATGCACTCCCTCATCTCCGGCTTGCCTGTCCCCGCAGGCAAGCCGGAGGCGGAGCGGCCCGTGTTTCCCTTGCACGGTGTGAATAGGGGACGGTTTTATCGGTCGGTCCACACGCCCTTGATGGCGTTGGGAACCGGACAGAGTTACAATACGTCAGTTACGCCGGCAATCTCTTCTTAACTTGTCGGCTTCCTGGCTCAAAATACCTTAGTCTCATGTTCCGACAGCGCAGCATTCAGAATCTCGTCCGCACGACTGGTGTCGGCGTCCACTCCGGACGGCGGGTCGAGCTCACCCTGCGTCCGGCGGCGCCCAATACGGGCATCGTGTTCCATCGCGTCGATCTGCCCGAAGTCGTTGACTTGCCCGCGCAGGCGACGGGCGTGGGCGACACCCGCATGGCATCCGTGCTGCAGCAGGGCAATGTCCGCGTGTCCACGGTGGAACATCTCATGTCGGCATTGGCCGGCCTGGGCATAGACAACCTGCATATCGATCTCACTGCCGAAGAAGTCCCCATCATGGACGGCAGTGCGGCCACGTTTGTTTACCTGTTGCGCTCGGCGGGCATCGTCGAGCAGAACGCTCCGAAGCAATTCATCCGCGTGTTGAAGACGGTGGAAGTGCGCGAGGGCGAAGGCCGCACCGAGAAGTGGGCCCGGCTGGAACCCCATGAAGGGTACGCGCTGGCCTTCTCGATCGACTTCCGCCACCCCGCCATCGACTCGACCGCCAATTTTGCCGAGATCGACTTCGCCACCCATTCGTACGTGCGCGAAATCGCGCGCGCGCGCACTTTCGGTTTCGTCAATGAAGTCGAAGCCCTGCGCTCGATGGGCCTGGCCCGCGGCGGCAGCCTGGACAACGCCATCGTCATGGACGAATACCGGGTGTTGAACAGCGACGGCCTGCGTTACGACGACGAATTCGTGAAGCACAAGATCCTGGACGCCATCGGCGACCTGTATCTGTTGGGCAAGCCCCTGGTGGCCCGCTATGTGGCGTGCAAGTCGGGCCACGGCCTGAACAACCAGCTGGCGCGCGCACTGCTGGCGCAGCGCGACGCTTGGGAATTGGTGACCTACGAATCGCAAGCCGCGGCGCCGCAGGCGTTCCGGCACGAATGGCAACTGGCTTGATGCCGGTTCGCCGCTAAGGGCGGTATCGCCGGGGACCGTCCCCGGCTGATGTCCTGCCCTGTCCCCGGGATGGCACCTTCCGCCGTCCCTCCGCCTTCGGGTGCCATCCAGGTATTTCCCGAGGCATCATCCGGTCCGACAACTTGGTTTCGCTTGGTATCCGGGCGAGGGGCGTGCCGGACAAGCCTGGCTATCTCAGCTACTCTTGTGGTGCTTCAAAAGCTTGGCGACGGCGTCGGCCAAGGGGCCGGGGCGCAGGGTGTCGTGCAGCGCTTCGAATGCGCCCAGGGCCGTGTCGCCCAGAGGCTGCGCCTCTTTCGGGGGGAGCGGCTGGCGGGCGCCGGGCTGGGGCAGGCCGGCTTGTACCTTGACGGCAATTTCGTTAAGGTTCCAGCCTTGGTCCGCCAAGGCCTGCGCGATGCGCGGGGCCAATTGACGCATCTTCGCCGCGTGCGCGGCACTGGGCACCACCAGTTGAAGGCGCTGGTTTTCCAGCTTGCCTACCTGGCACACGGCGCCCAACGGGGCGGGCAGAATCGCCGCCACTGCATATTGGATTTGCAAGTGCTTGCGGGCGGTCGCCAGTACGCCGGCGCCCCGCATGTCATGACCCAGCCATCCCAGGGCGGTATTTTCTTTCCGCCGGCTGGAACTGGAACGTTGACGGTATGAAGTGGGTCTATTCATCCCGGCTCTAAGAATTAGGAAGCAAACCTTGAAAATAGTGATTATGCACGCCCGCGATGGGCAGGACGGGCATTTCACCCTGGGAGGCACGCGATTGGCGTTGTTTCTGGGGGGCGCGTTGATGACGGCCGCCATCTTTGGCGCCGCGCTTCAACGGTACATTACGCCGATCCTGCCCGCCGTGCACACGGTGGGCTGGCCGCTGTCCGGACAGCCGGGACGCGACGCCGATTTCCTGCGCGGCAACATGAATCTGCTGGCCGCCAAGGTGGGCGCGCTGCAGGCCAAGCTGGTCAGCATCGACGGGCTGGGCCAGCGCGTGGCCCAGGTGGCCGGGGTGGCCTATACCGATCCCGAAGTGGCCAAGCAACTGGCCGCGGCGCCCGCCGACGCGAACCACGCGCCCGAGGCGACCCAGGTCATGGACGACCTGTTCACCGACCGCACGCCGCCCACCGCGGCATCGGCCGAAGCGCTGGGCCGCCAGCTGGACGAAATCCAGGAACGGCTGGCGCTGCAAACCGACAATCTCAAGCTGCTGGACGCGGCGCTGACCCGGCGTTCGGCCGATCAGGCCCGCATGCCCACGGCCATGCCCATCACCGATTATCCGTACCTCAGCTCGTCCTACGGCTGGCGCCGCAATCCGGTGACCGGGCGCCAGGCCATGCACGAAGGCCTGGATTTTGCCGCGCCGCCGGGCACGCCCATCCTGGCCGCATCGGGCGGGGTGGTGCTGGAAGCCAAATTCCTGCCGGGCTACGGCAACATGGTTGAAATCGATCATGGCGACGGCCTCATCACGCGCTACGCCCATGCCTCGTCACTGCTGGTCAAGCAAGGCCAATTGGTCGAGCGGGGCCAGCAGGTCGCCCGGGTCGGCTCGTCGGGCCAATCCACCGGGCCGCACCTGCATTTCGAGGTCCGGCTGGCCGGGCAACCGCTGGATCCGCGCCTGTTCCTCGGGCCGCAGCAACACGCGCCGCCTGCCGTGGCGCAGGTCGGCGCCAATGGCGCCGCGCGCTGAGGCCCGATCCGGGCTACAGTGCCAGCCTGGCCATAGGATCAGGCTATTGCGCTCCAGGTGCGTTAAACTGGTTCGTTTCCCAGCGGACCCCCGCTCAACCAAATAACATCAAGTCACGGGCGACGCTGCCCTCAGCCTGTTTGCGGGCGCGGCGTAGTTCGTGCGGCCGACATACGCATGGTTTCTCTGCTCAAAAAACTCATAGGTAGCCGCAACGACCGGCTGCTTAAGCAGTATCGCAAGCTGGTAACCCAGATCAACGGGCTTGAGCCCAAGATCTCCGCGCTCTCCGATGCGGAGCTGGCGGCCAAGACCGAGGAGTTCAGCTCCCGTCACGCCCAGGGCACTTCCCTGGACGACCTGCTGCCGGAAGCCTTCGCCGTCGTGCGCGAAGCCGGCAAGCGGGTCTTCGGCATGCGCCACTTCGACGCGCAGTTGCTGGGCGGCATCGCCCTGCACAGCGGCAAGATCGCCGAAATGCGTACGGGGGAAGGCAAGACGCTGATGGCGACGCTGCCGGTCTACCTGAACGCGATCGCCCGCAAGGGCGTGCACGTGGTCACGGTGAACGACTACCTGGCCCGCCGCGATGCGGAATGGATGGGGCGCCTGTATCACTTCCTGGGCCTGTCCACGGGCGTGGTGGTGCCGCAGCAGCCGAACGAGGAAAAGAAGGCCGCCTACGCCGCCGACATCACCTACGGCACCAACAACGAATTCGGTTTCGACTACCTGCGCGACAACATGGAATACCGTGTTGAAGACCGGCGCCAGCGCGCGCTGTTCTACGCCATCGTCGACGAAGTGGACTCGATCCTGATCGACGAGGCGCGTACGCCCTTGATCATCTCGGGCCAGGCCGAAGACCACACCGAGCTGTACATCCGCATGAATGCGGTGCCGCCGCTCTTGACCCGCATGGCCAGCGAGCCCAAGCCGCAAGAGCCGGAACCCGAAGGCGACTACTGGGTCGACGAAAAGAGCCAGCAGGTCTACCTGTCGGAAGCCGGCCACGTCAATGCCGAAGGCATCCTGGCGCGTCTGGGCATCCTGCCCGAGGGCGAGTCGCTGTACGACCCGCGCCATATCGCGCTGATGCACCACCTGATGGTGGCCCTGCGCGCCAATTCGCTGTTCTTCCGCGACCAGCAATATGTGGTGCAGGACGGCGAAGTCATCATCGTCGACGAATTCACCGGCCGCCTGATGGTGGGCCGTCGCTGGTCCGACGGCCTGCACCAGGCGGTCGAAGCCAAGGAAGGCGTGAAGATCCAGCACGAGAACCAGACGCTGGCATCCATCACGTTCCAGAACTACTTCCGCATGTACGAAAAGCTGTCCGGCATGACCGGTACGGCCGATACGGAAGCGTACGAATTCCAGGAAATCTACGGGCTCGAAACGGTCATCATCCCGACCAACAAGCCCATGATCCGCAAGGATCAAAACGATCAGGTCTTCAAGACCGACCCGGAAAAGTACAACGCCATTCTCGAAGACATCCGCGACTGCCACGAACGCGGCCAGCCGGTGCTGGTGGGTACCACCAGCATCGAGAACTCCGAGCTGCTGTCTGGCCTGCTGAAAAAGGCCAAGCTGCCGCACGAAGTGCTGAACGCCAAGCAGCACGCCCGTGAAGCCGAGATCGTTGCCGAAGCCGGCAAGCCGGGCCACATCACCATCGCCACCAACATGGCGGGCCGCGGTACCGACATCGTGCTGGGCGGCAGCGTCGACAAGCAGGTCGACCTGATCCGCGCCGACGAATCGCTGTCCGAAGCCGAAAAGAACGCACGCATCGAAAAGATCCGCGCCGACTGGAAGCCGCTGAATGAGCAAGTGAAGGCCGCTGGCGGCCTGCGCATCATCGGCACCGAGCGCCACGAGTCGCGCCGTATCGACAATCAGCTGCGTGGCCGTGCCGGCCGCCAGGGCGACCCGGGTTCGTCGCGCTTCTACCTGTCGCTGGAAGATTCGCTGATGCGCATCTTCGCGGGCGACCGTGTGCGCGCCATCATGGAACGCCTGAAGCTGCCCGAGGGCGAGCCCATCGAGGCGGGCATGGTGACCCGCTCGATCGAAACCGCGCAACGCAAGGTGGAAGGACGCAACTTCGACATCCGCAAGCAATTGCTGGAATACGACGACGTCGCCAACGACCAGCGCAAGGTGCTGTATTCGCAGCGTAACGACGTGCTGGAAGCCGCCAGCGTGGGCGCCACGGTGGAAAACCTGCGCGATGCCGCGGTGACCGAGCTGTTCAACACCTACGTGCCGCCGGAATCGGTGGAAGAGCAATGGGACATTCCGGCTCTGCAGAAGGCGCTGGAAGCCGACTGGCAGATCCGTCTGCCGCTGGTCGAGATGCTCGAAAAGGAAGCCACGCTGACCGACGAAGACCTGCGCGAACGCGTGGTCGCGGCGGCCCGCGACATCTACCAGGCCAAGGTCGAGCAGGTGGGCGCGGAATCGTGGTCGCAGTTCGAGCGTTCGATCATGCTGCAAGCCATCGACACGCACTGGCGCGAACACCTGTCGGCGCTGGACTACCTGCGCCAGGGTATCCACCTGCGCGGCTACGCCCAGAAGAACCCCAAGCAGGAATACAAGCGCGAAGCCTTCGAACTGTTCTCGGGCATGCTGGACCGCATTCGCGACGACGTGGTACGCGTGCTGATGACGGTGCGTGTGCAGTCGTCCGAGCAGGTCGAGCAGGCCGAGGCCGAAGCCGCCCAGTCGCATGTGCAGAACGTGCAGTACCACCACTCCGACTACGACGAGGCCCTGGCCCAGTCGGCCACGGAAGAGGGCGCGCAGCCGCAACGCAACGTGCTGCCCAAGGTGGGCCGCAACGATCCGTGCCCGTGCGGCAGCGGCAAGAAGTTCAAGCAGTGCCACGGCAAGCTGGTCTGACCGGATAGACGCCATGCTGCATTCCGTCGGCCACACCGAATTCGACCATGCCGTGGTCATGGTGCGCGACCGGCTGGATGCGCTGGCGCCGCACTTCGAGCGCCAGGGTTTTCACCTGAGTGAGAAGGCGGTGCACAACCTGGGGTCGTGCAATCGCCTGATCGTGCTGGAAGGCACGTATGTCGAATTGCTGGGCTGGCCGCCCGGCGCGCCGCCAGCCCGCAAGGAAATCGCCGATTCTCCGTTCGGGCTGGAAGCGCTGGTGTTTCGCACCTATGACGCCGAAGCCACGCGCGAGCGCCTGCTCGCCGCCGGCTTCGCAGTCAATCCCATGCAGGAATTGAGCCGGCCGGCCATGCTGGACGGCCAGGAAGTGCAGGCTCGTTTCCATACCGTGCGTTTTGCCGAGCAGCCGTTGCCGGGCATTCGCATGTATTTCTGCCGCCACCTGACACCCGAGTGCGTCTGGTCGCCCGAACTCATGGCGCACCCCAACGGCGCCCGCGGCCTGACACGCATCGACGCACGGGCTGCCCAGGCGCGCCAGGTGGCTGAGCGCCTGGCCCTGGTGGCCGGCGTGAAGGCCGAGGCCGCCGCAGGGGGCTGGGATGTGCCGCTGGCCAACCTGCGCATCCACGTGCAGGAAGACCCGTCGGCAACCGTGCCGACCTTGTCCACGCTGACGCTGGAAAACCGCGACGGCGCGCACTACACGCTCGATACCGGTCTTTGAGTCCCAGGCGCGGCCACTCGGCCGCGCGTCTGTTTTCCCCATTCCACGCATTGCCCTATAAAAAGGGGCGGATAAGTCGTGCCCGCTTTTCGGGCAAACCCGGGTTGCAAGGCAAAGTGTATGCACTTTAGTATGCACTTCATCCCTGCTTGGAGCGCCCTGGCGGCTGACCCATCCGATGACGCAATCCCGACCCGCTGCCCGCACTTCGGCCGGACAGGCCGAGCTGTACAACGCCGTCAAGGCGATGGCGGTGAGCTTCGAGTTCAAGCCGGGCGAGCGCATCAATGAAGTGGACCTGGCCCGGCGCCTGAACGTCAGCCGCACGCCGCTGCGCGAAGTGCTGAACCAGCTGATGGTCGAGGGATTTCTGACCCGATCGGTGAACCGCGGCTTCATCGCCCGCTTGCTGGACGCCAAGCAGATCCACAGCCTTTATGAATACCGCGCGGTGCTGGAGGCGGGCATTGTGCGCGCGGCCTGCGAGCGGGCGACCGACGAAGAACTGGCCGAGCTGCGCGCGTTCGTGGAACGGTCGCGCGACGAACCGGACGACGGCGAGGCCACGCGGCTGCTGGCATTGGACGAAGCGTTTCACCTGACCCTGGCGCGCCTGTCGCGTAACGAGGAATTCGTGCGGGCGCTGGAAAGCGTCAATGCGCGCATCCACTTCGTGCGCTGGATCGACATGCAGCAGGGCCGGCGCAGCCATACCCAGGGCGAGCACATGCGCATCGTCCAGGCGCTGGAGCGGCGCGACGTGGACGCCTTGCCGGACATGATGCGCAGCCACATCGGGCGGCGCCTGGACCAGATCACGGACGTCATCCGCACCGGTTTTTCCACGATTTACATGCGGGACCAGGCCGAACCCGCCACGGCAGCGCCGGCCAACACCACAACATCAGGGGAAAGAACATGACCTACACATCGATCCGGCGCGCCCTGGCGGCCGTCTGCGCGCTGGCCGCGCTGGGAGGCGGCCTGGCGGCCGCGCCCGCCCGGGCGGCGGACGAAAAGCCGTTGATCCTGGTGGTGCCGTACCCGCCGGGCGGCAGCACCGACATCCTGGCCCGCATCATGCAGCCGCGCCTGTCGCAGGAACTGGGCGGCCGCGCGGTGGTGGTGGAAAACCGCCCCGGGGCGGCCAGTCAGATCGCCACTGCGTTCGTGGCACGTGCCGAGCCGGACGGCAGCACGTTGCTGGTCAGCTTCGACAACCACGGCATCAATCCCGCCGTGAAGCCCAAGCTGCCGTACGACACGTTCAAGGACTTCGTCGCCATCACCCAGACCGTGCGCTTTCCGCTGGTGCTGGGCGCCAACCCGGGCGTGCCGGGCGACAACCTGAAGGAATTCCTGGCGGCGGCCGCCAAGCAGCCGCCCAACAAGTTCAACTATGCGTCCACCGGCGTCGGCTCGTTGAACCACCTGGCGCCCGAGGAACTCAAGCGCCTGTCCAAGGTGGACCTGCTGCACGTGCCATACGGCGGCGGCGGCCCGGCCATCCAGGCCGTGGTGGGCGGCCAGGCCAACATGACCTGGCTGAGTTTTGCCGCGCTGCGCGGCCAGATCCAGGCTGGCAAGATCAAGCCCCTGGCCGTGGCCGGCGAGAAGCGCCTGCCCGACCTGCCCAACGTGCCGACGGTGGCCGAGTCCGGCTTCCCCGGATTCGTGGCGTATTCCTGGAGCGGCATGTTCGCGCCCAAGGGCACGCCCGACGCCACCATCAAGAAGCTGACCCAGGCATTCAATACGGTGCTGGCCGACCCCGACGTGAAAAAGAAGCTGCAGGAAGCGGGCTTCGAGATCGTGGCGTCCAATGGCCCAGCCCTGGATGCCTACGTGAAGGCGGAATACGACCGCTGGAGCAAGTTCATCAAGAGCAGCAACATCAATCTGGATAACTGAGCGGCCTGAGGCGGGACGCCCAGCGTTCCGCCCGGCCCGCGCATCGCGTGGAGAAGACATGGATACCTTGACCGGCGCCGAAGCAATGGTGCGGATGCTGCAACACAACGGCGTCAAACACATTTTTGGTCTGTGCGGCGACACCAGCCTGCCGTTCTACGACGCGCTTTACCGCCTGGACCACGGCATGCAGCACGTGCTGACCCGTGACGAGCGCAGCGCCGGCTACATGGCCGACGCCTATGCCCGCGTGACCGGCAAGGTCGGCGTCTGCGAAGGCCCGAGCGGCGGCGGCGCGACCTATCTGCTGCCGGGCCTGGTAGAGGCCAACGAGTCGTCCATTCCCGTGCTAGGCATCACGTCCGACGTGGCGGTGGGTTCGCGCGGCAAGTACCCGTTGACTGAATTGGACCAGGAAGCCCTGTACCGGCCGCTGACGAAATGGAACCGCACGATCGACCGCGCGGACCAGATCCCGGGCATGGTGCGCGCCGCGTTCCGCGCGATGACCACCGGCAAGCCCGGCTCGGCGCACCTGTGTTTTCCGTATGACGTCATGAAGCAGCAGGTGGATGCGGCCGACGTGTGGGCGCAGCCCGAGCACGCGCGCTTTCCGTCGCTGCGCTTCGCGCCGGACCCGGCCGACGTGGCGCGTGCCGCGCAGCGGCTGGTGGGCGCGCGTTCGCCCGTCATCATCTGCGGTGGCGGCGTGGTGATCGCCGGTGCCAGTGGCGCATTGCAGGCATTGGCCGAAAGCTTGAAAGCCGCGGTCTGCGTGACCGTGAGCGGGCAGGGCAGCCTGGCCGACACGCATCCGCTGAATGCGGGCGTGGTGGGTTCCAACGGGGGGGTGATGGCGACGCGCGACGTGGTGGCTGCGGCCGACGTGGTGCTGTTCGTGGGGTGCCGCGCAGGATCGACGTCGACCGAACACTGGCGCTTTCCGAACCGCGATGTGCCGATCCTGCACATCGACATCGATCCGATGGTGATCGGCGCCAACTACCTGACCGAGGTCGGTCTGGTGGGCGATGCCAAGCTGGCACTGGAAGCCTTGGGCGCCGAAGTGCAGGCGCGCCTGGCGCATCGGCCGTCCGATGCGGTCGATGGCGCCGTGCTGGCGGGCCGTGCCAAGGCCGCACGCCGGGCGCAGCTCGAGCCCCTGGCCGCCAGTCTGGACGCGCCCATCCGCCCCGAACGCGTGGTGCAATCGCTGAACCGCCTGTTGCCCGATGACGCGGTGGTGTGCGCGGACCCGGGCACGCCTTGCCCGTATTTTTCGGCCTACTACGACGTGTCGCGTCCCGGCCGCCACTTCATCACCAATCGCGCGCATGGCGCCCTGGGCTTCTCGATGTCGGCGGCGCTGGGCGCCTGGGTAGGCCGGCCGCAGGCCAAGTGCGTGTCCGTGATGGGCGACGGCAGCTTCGGCTTCACGGTGGGCGAGCTGGAGACCATCGTGCGCCACAAGGCGCCGCTGCTGATGATCGTGTTTTCGAACTCGGTCTACGGCTGGATCAAGGCCAGCCAGAAGGCCGGCTACGACAAGCGCTACTACAGCGTCGATTTCGACCGCACCGACCACGCCCGCATTGCCGAAGCCTACGGCGTGAAGGCCTGGCGGGTGGAAGACCCGGCCAAGCTGGACGCGGCGATCAAGGCGGCGATGGAGCATGACGGCCCGACGCTGATCGACGTGGTGGCGCAGCCGTTGCAGGACACGGCGGCGCCGGTGAGCCAATGGATGGGCTAAGGCCCAAACGAGAACGGGGCCTGCGGGCCCCTTTTTCTTTCGCGTTCAGTGCGCCGCGGGCGTGGGCACCAGGTGATTGACGCCGGTGCACAGGTCGGCCTGGTCGACGCCGTAGATGTGCAGCGACACGGCAATGCCGGGGCCGGCGTTGCCCAGGCGGTGGATCTGGCGCAAACCTGGCGTGGCGGTGACGATGTCGCCAGGACGGCGGCGGGCCTCGCCGCAGGCGATGGCGGCGGCCGCATCGGGATCCCAGCGGTAGTGGGTTTCGGCCAGCTCGCCCTGCAGGACCTGGTAGGTGCACCAGGTCTTGTGGCCATGTACCGGGCTGAATTGCCCCGGACGCCAGATCAGGTAGGCTACCGTGAAGGCGCCATGCGGATCGGCATAGGCAATGTGGCGGGTGTAGGTGTCGGCGCGGCCGGCGCGCAGGTCTTCGGGCAGGTTTTGCAGCATGTCGCCGGCATTGGCGACGCTGGCGGCCAGGTCGCGCAGCAGCGCGCGCGCCGCATTCAGCTGGGCAGCCTGCACCGACTCGCATAGCGAGCGCAGGTCGGCAGCGGCAAGTTGGGCAGAAGGCATGCGTATCCCCCTGAATGACAAGCCTTCATCTTAGGGATTCGCCGTGGAATGCCTTTGCCAAATTCGCCCGTTTGGCAGGGAAGATTGGAAAAAAATTCCATCCCGCAGGCCCTCCGGCGCTCCTATACTGGTCCGCTTCTTGGCACAACTCTGGGGAGTCTGGCATGGATCTGGGTATCAGCGGCAAGACCGCATTGGTGTTCGGCGGCAGCCGCGGCATGGGCCGCGCGTGCGCCCTGCAATTGGCGCGCGAGGGCGTGGCGGTGACCATCGCTGCCCGCAATCCGCAGACGCTGGAACAGGCCGCGGCCGAGATTTCCCGCGAAACGGGCAACGGGGTGGGCTGGGTGTCGGCCGACCTGACGCTGGACTCGGGACGCGAGGCCGCGCTGGCCGCGTGTCCGCATCCGGACATTCTCATCAACAATGCCGATGGCCCGATGCCGGGCGATTTCCGCGACTGGAGCCACGAGGACTGGATCGCCGCGCTGGATTCCATGATGCTGGGCCCCATCGACATGATCCGCCGCGTGGTGGACGGCATGATCGAGCGGCGCTTCGGGCGCATCGTCAACATCGTGTCGCGCAGCGTCAAGGCGCCGCACGCCGAGCTGGGGCTGTCCAATGGGGCGCGGGCCGGCCTGATCGGCTTTGTCGGCGGCCTGGCGCGCCAGACCGTGCGCCACAACGTGACCATCAACAACCTGCTGCCCGGTGCGTTCGCCACCGACGCGCAGGCGCGCCACATCCGCGGCATGCTGGAACAGACCGGCAAGACCTTCGAGCAGTTGTGGGACGAACGCGGCCGCGCCAGCCCCGCGGGCCGCTACGGCCAGCCCGAAGAACTGGGCGCGCTGTGCGCCTACGTGTGCTCGGCGCAGGCCAGCTACATGACGGCGCAGAACATCCTGCTCGATGGCGGCGGCTACCCGGGCACCTATTGAGCCGATGGCCGGGCAAGGGTGTTCCACGGCTGGACGGGCGCAGGTCGACAGGGCAAGATTGGGCCGATATTGCTTGAGGAAACCCCATGGACCAGACGGACATCAAGATCTTGGCGTTGCTGCAGAAGGACGCCACCTGCTCGGTTGCCGAAATCGCCGAGCAGGTCAATCTGTCCGTCACGCCATGCTGGCGCCGCATCCAGAAGCTCAAGGACGACGGCGTCATCGCGCGCAACGCCATCCTGCTGGACCCGCGCGCGCTGGGCTTGAACCTGACCGTGTTCGTGTCCATCAAGACCAGCCAGCACAACGAAAAATGGACGCAGAGCCTGATCAACGCCGTCATGGCGCTGCCTAATGTGGTGGAATTTCACCGTATGGCGGGCGATATCGACTACCTGCTCAAGGTGGTGGTCGAGGACATGGCAGCCTATGACCGCTTCTATCGCCGCCTGATTGCGGCGGTGGACCTCCTGGACGTCAGCGCCAGCTTCTCGATGGAAGTCATCAAGAGCACCACCGAGCTGCCGCTGGACGCCGTCTAGCACCGGCCATTAGACGGCCTGCCGGCCGGCTTGGCCCAGGCGCGCAATTTTTTTCCCCTGCGGCCCCTTCCCGGGAATACAAATTTCTTTCGGGGTGTTGCGAGACGGCAATCTCGCAATTCTTTTGCGCGGCAGGCGGCGTAGCATATTCGTCATTCCAGCTATGGAATGAACCGGGATATCAGAGGACCCTATGTCGTTGGCAGTACCCGCCGGCTGCGCCGGATTGGCGAAGACGCAACCCGCGTCGGTAGACGAGCTTTTGGCTGGATGGAACGGCACCGACGATCTCTGGGTGTTCGCCTATGGTTCCCTGATCTGGCACCCCGGTTTTGCCTGGCGCGAGCGTCGCCTGGCGACGGTGCGGGGTTATCACCGGTCGTTGTGCCTGTGGTCGCACGACCATCGCGGTTCCCCTGACAATCCCGGATTGGTGTTCGGCCTGGATCGCGGCGGCTGTTGCCGCGGCGTGGCCTTCCTGATCGCCGCGAGCGATGTGCCGGCCGTTTTCCAGGCGCTGTGGCGCCGCGAGATGGTCACCGGCGCCTACACCCCCCGCTGGCTGGCCTGCCATACCGAGCAGGCACCCGTGCGCGGCCTGGTGTTTCTCTTGAACCGCGCCTGCCAGGAGTACGCCGCCGATCTGTCCGATGACCGTCTGCTGGCCTCGGTGCGCAACGCGGTCGGGCATTCCGGGCCTTGCCTGGACTACGTGGTGGAAACCGAAAGGGCCTTGCGGGCCCACGGCATCGACGACTGGCGCCTGGGCGAACTGGTGCGCAGGCTGGGCTTGCAGCCCTGCTGACGCCTGGCTGGCAGGTCGCTGCCGACAGAAAAACGGGGCCTTTCGGCCCCGTAATATCAGACTAAATCTTGTGGCGTGGCCGCGTCAGAACGACCAGCGGCCAAACATGAACAGCACGTTGCCGGCGCCTCGCGAGCCCGGAATGTACGTGGCGTACAGCATGGTGTCCTTGTAGCCGGCCGAGACCAGCGGCAGCACGCCGGGGAATGGCACGTAGCTCATGATGTCGTGGCGCGCCGTCAGGAATACGGTGTAGCCGGCGCCCAGGCGGACGTTTTCGCTCACGCGGCCGATCTTCAGGAAGCCATATCCGGCGATGGGTTCGACCTTGCTGTGCGAGTCGAGAAACGCCATGGCGTACAGGCCCTGCCAGTCGCCGTCTTCGTCGTAGATGCTGCGGCCGTAACCGCCGCCCCAGGCCAATTCATTGAAGCTGTTGATCTTTTCGCGGCTGTACATGGCGCGGTTGTGCCACGAGTATCCGCTGAAGTAGAGGTCATTGCCGCCTTCGGTCCAGATCTGGTCGATCCGGTTACAGGCGGACTGCGCCCATGAGGGCAAGTTTTCACAGGCGTGCGCGCCGGCGCTGAAGGTCGAGAGCAGCAGGCAAAAAAAGGCTGCCCGGAGTCTGGCGGTCATGGGTGGAACGGAGAATATGATGACGATCCCGTTACTGTAACGGAGCGCCTTTCATATTAACTGTCACGCGGCTGTCAAATAGCCGCTGATGACACCCGATGAAACAATGATGCGCACGTCCGTTGCGGACGCGCTACAGCAGGAATATGGTGGCCAGCCCCAGGAAGATGAAAAAGCCCAGCGAGTCGGTGGCGAAGGTGAGCAGCACCGACGAGCCCATGGCGGGATCCTTGCCGAAGCGGGCCCGCAGCATGGGCACCAGCACGCCGACGGACGCGCCGACCAGCATGTTGCAGATCATGGCGGCCATCATGACCAGGGCGATCGACAGCGAATGCGAAATGGCCCAGGCGAACAGGGCGGCGACCACGCTGCCGCACAGGCCCACCATCAGGGTGACGAAGAGCTCGCGCTTGACCAGTTGCCACAGGTTGCGGCCCGTGATGCGGCCCATGGCCAGGGCGCGGATGATCAGCGTCATGGTCTGGTTGCCCGAGTTGCCGCCGATGCCGGCGACGATGGACATCAGGAACGCCAGGATCACGATCTGGCTGACCGTGCCTTCGAATTGCGAGGCCACGAACGACGCCGTGGCTGCGGTACAGAGGTTGAACAGCAGCCAGGGCGCGCGGTTGCGTAGCGCGGTGCTGACGGGGGCGAAGATGTCTTCTTCCTGCAGACCGGCGCGCGACAGGGCTTGTTCCTGGGAGTCTTCGCGCATCACGTCGACGACGTCGGCAATGGTGACGCGGCCGATGAGGCGGCCCTGGTCGTCCATGACGGGGGCGGACACCAGGTCGTAGCGTTCGAAGGCGCCGGCCGCGTCGGCGTCGGAATCGAGCGGGTTGAGCGCCAGGAAGTCCGAATTCATGACGGCGCGCACTTCGGTTTCAGGTTCGCTGACCAACAGGCGAGACAGGGGCAGGATGCCTTGCAGTTTGTCTTGCCGGTCGACCACGAAGATCTGGTCGGTGTGGTCGGGCAGTTCGTGCAGGCGGCGCAGGTAGCGCAGCACGACTTCCAGCGTGACGTCTTCGCGCACGCGGACCATTTCGAAGTCCATGATGGCGCCGACGCTGTCTTCCGGGTAGCCCATGGCTTCCAGCAGCTGCGCGCGCTCTTCTTCGGTCAGGCCTTTCTGGACTTCGGCGACGACGTCCGGCGGCAGGTCGGGCGCCAGGTCGGCCAGCTCGTCGGCGTCCATGTTGCCGGTGGCGGCCACCAGGTCCTGGCGGTCCATCGCTTCGATCAGCGATTCGCGTACCCAGTCTTCGACTTCGAGCAGCACGTCCGCGTCGTGCTCGGGGCTGACCAGCTTCCAGATGGCCTGGCGTTCGTCCTTGGGCAGCGATTCCAGGATGAAGGCGATATCCGCCGGGTGCAGGCCGTCGAGCAGGGTCTTGAGTTCAGCCTCGTGCTGGCGATGCACCAGGTCTTCGACCAGGGTGGCCTTGGCATCGCCTTCTTCCTGGCGATGGACCAGATCGGCGACCAGCTGCTGGCGGCGCAGGCGTTCCTGGACTTCCGCCAGGGCGTGTTGCGCGTCTTCCGGGTCGAGGCGACGGGGCGTCGCAGGCGGTTTCTGCGCGGCGGCGGACTGCGTCATGCGTTACGGCTCAAAGAATAGGGAGGGGGCGGCTGCGCCGCGCTTCGTCGGTGGCCACGTAGGTCAGCGTGGCTTCGGTGACCTTGACGACTTCGGCGTCCAGCCGCTGGCGTTCGGCGTAGACCTCGACGGACACGGTAACGGAGGTCTTGCCGGTCTTGACGACCGCGGCGTAGAAGCTGAGCAGGTCGCCCACGAAGACAGGCTGCTTGAACTGGAAGGCGTTGACGGCAACGGTGGCCACCCGGCCCGCCGCACGGCGGGCGGCGGGGATGGACCCCGCGATGTCCACCTGGGACATGATCCAGCCGCCGAAAACGTCCCCGTGGATATTGGCGTCCGCCGGCATCGGCATGACGCGCAATACCGCGTCGCGATCGGCGGGCAAAGTCGTGAAGGGGGTTTTGGTGCTGGAGGTCATGCGGCCGGCTCCAATGCAAGGCAACCAGCCGATTATGCAGGAAAAACATGACCCCCGGGCGCGCGCCGGGGGCCTGTCGCAGCGGTTTATCGCAGGATCACGAAGCCAGCTTGACGATGCCGTAGCCGCCCACCAGCAGCCAGGCGTAGAGGATCAGGCCCAGCGCCATCACGCGGGGGCCGGCCTTGCGGATCTGGGCGAAGCGGGTTTCGATGCCCAGCGCGGTCATGGCCATGGTCAGCGCGAAGACGTCCAGGCGGCGGATGGCGGCGACAGCGTCGGCCGGGATGATGTTGAGCGAGTTGATGATCGCCAGGACCAGGAAGCCGACCGCGAACCAGGGGATGGGCAGCTTGGCGCCCTTGGCCTGGCCGCCGGCGTGGCTGGCGGCGCTACGCAGGTACAGGCCCAGCACCAGCAGCACCGGCACAAGCAGGGCAACGCGGGTCATCTTGACGATGGTGGCGACTTCGGTGGTGGCCGGGTCGATGTTGCTGGCCGCGCCGACGACCTGGGCCACTTCGTGGATGGTGCCGCCGATATAGATGCCCAGGGCCTGGGTGTCGAATTGAAGCCAGCCCGCGTGGTACAGCACCGGATACAGGAACATGGACAGGGTGCCGAACAGCACCACGGTGGCCACGGCCACGGCGCTTTTGTGCGGGGCGGCGCGCAAGGTGGGTTCGAAGGCCAGTACGGCGGCCGCGCCGCAGATGGCGCTGCCGGCGGCGGTCAGCATGGCGGTGTCGCGGTCCAGGCCCAACAGGCGCTGGCCCACCAGGGTGCCGATCAGCAGCGTGCCCACCACCACCGCCACCGAGACGGCCAGGCCGGGCAGGCCCACGGCGGCGATCTGCTGGATGCTGATGTTCAGGCCATAGAAGGCCACGGCGATGCGCAGCAGGCGGCGCGCGGTGAAGTTGACGCCCACGCCCCAGTCGACCGGCATGGTGCCGCGCAGGAAGTTGCCGTACAGCATGCCGCAGACAATGCCGACGACCAGCGGCGAGAAACCCAGCTGGCGGATGGCGGGCAGGTCGGCCAGCTGCATGACCGCGGCGGCCATGAGTCCGACGAACAGCACGCCGTTGAGCTTGTCGCGCCAGGGGGTGGCGGTGGCCGCGGGGGTGGCGGCCGGTGAGGAAGAGAGGGGGGCGGTGGCGCTGGTGGCGGAGCTCATGGCGGGCCTTTTGGCATATCTAAATAACTAGACGAAATATTAATTTCCGACCTGTTATTTGAAAAATCTTTATTTTGAATATGTAATATCAGAAATTCCGATATTTATTCGGAGCAACCGCCAGGTGCCCATCGATCGGGCTTCGTCATGACCCCAGACCAACTGCTTACCTTTGCCGCCGTTGCCGATGCCGGCAACATCAGCCGCGCCGCGCTGGCGCTGCATCTGTCGCAGCCGGCGGTGTCCGGCCAGCTGCGGGCCTTGCAGGAGTGGTTCGGCGAGCCGCTGTACCGTCGCAGCGGTCACGGCATTGCGCTGACCGAAGCGGGCGAGCGCCTGGCCGAGCAGGCGCGCCAGTTGCGCCAGGTGTACCGGCAGGCGCAGGCCGTGCGCGAATCCTGGCGCGGGCTGGAAACGGGCGCGTTGCGCCTGGGGGCCAGCACCACGCCAGCCAGCTATCTGCTGCCGGCGCTGGTGGCCGATTTCCGCCATGCCTTTCCGGCGGTCAGCCTGCACCTGTCCGATGGCAATACCCGCGAAATCGTCGAGCGCCTGCCGGCGTTGGACCTGGCCTTCATCGAAGGCGATGTGCCCGCCGGCCTGCCCGCCGACACGGCCGTGCACGCCTGGCGGCAGGACGAGGTGGTGGCGATCGTGCGGGCCGACCATGCCCTGGCGGGCAAGGGGGCGGTCACGCTGCGCGACCTGGCGGCATCGGCGCTGGTAATGCGCGAACCGGGTTCAGGGGTGCGGCGGCTGGTCGAACGCGCGTTTGCCGATGCCGGGCTGGCGCCGTCGATCGGGCTGGAATTGGCGGGGGTGGAAGGCGTGAAGCAGGCGGTGCGCGCCGGCTTGGGCGTGGGCTTCGTGTCGGCGATGTCGATGCGGCATGAAGACGGCGCGCTGGCGGCTTTGCGGCTGCTGCCCCGGCCCCTGACGCGTACGTTGAGCATCCTGGTGCCGCATGCCGATGCGGCGGCCCGCGCCGCCCAGCGCTTCCTGGCGATGTGCCTGGCGGTGGGGGCGGGGCAGGCCGTGAGCTAAGCCAGGAAGATCAGGCCTTGGCCAGGCGCTTGAGCGCCAGTTGCACCCAGTAGGTGCCGCCCAGCGGCAGCAGGTCGTCGTTGAAGTCGTAACTGCCGTTGTGCAGCATGCAGGGGCCCAGGCCGTGGCCGGCGGCGCGGTGGTCGCCCGTGCCGTTGCCGATCCAGACGTAGGCGCCCGGCAGTTCCTGCAGCATGAAGGCGAAGTCTTCGGCGCCCATGGTGGGCTGGACGTGGTCATTGACCATGTCGGCGCCGACGATGTCGCGCATGACGTCGGCACAGAAGGCGGCTTCGTCGGGGTGGTTGATGGTGGGCGGGTAGTTGCGCTGGAAGGTGAACTGCACTTCGCAATCCATGGCCGCGCAGGTGTGGCGCGCGATTTCTTCCATACGGCGTTCGATCAGGTCCAGCACGTCCAGCGTGAAGGTGCGCACGGTGCCGCGCAGTTCGGCGTGGTTGGGCACGACGTTGTCGGCGCTGCCCGCGTGGATCTGCGTGATGCTCAGCACGGCGGCGTCCAGCGGGTTGCGGTTGCGCGTGATGATGGTCTGCAGCGACTGCGCCAGTTGCACGGCCGCCATGACGGGATCGATGCCCAGGTTGGGCATGCCGGCGTGCGTGCCCTTGCCTTTGACCACGATCGAGAATTCGTTGCTGGACGCCATGATGGGGCCGGCGGTGACGCCGAACTGGCCGGGCTTCATGCCGGGCCAGTTGTGCATGCCGAACACGGCTTCCATGGGGAAACGGGTGAACAGGCCGTCGTCGATCATGCGCTTGGCGCCGCCACCGCCTTCTTCGGCGGGCTGGAAGATGACGTAGACGGTACCGGCGAAGTCGCGGTGCTGCGACAGGTAGCGCGCGGCGGCCAGCAGCATGGCCGTGTGGCCGTCGTGGCCGCAGGCGTGCATCTTGCCTTCGTGCTTGCTGGCGTGGTCGAAGGTGTTGGCTTCCTGCATGGGCAGGGCGTCCATGTCGGCGCGCAGGCCGACGGCGCGCTCGCCCGGCTGGTTGCCGCGGATGATGCCGACCACGCCCGTGCCGCCCAGGCCACGGTGGATCTCGATGCCCCATTCTTCAAGCTTGGCCGCCACCACGTCCGCCGTGCGGAATTCCTCGAAAGCCAGTTCGGGATGCGCGTGGATGTCGCGTCGGATCTGGGAGATGTCGTGGTGCCACGCGACGATGGGTTCGAGCAGTTTCATGGGAGGGATCAAGCGGAATTTGGGAACGCAACAAGGTTATCATCAATCAAAAGCCAATTTAATGGAGACAAACACCATGACCCGCCCGTGGCTTGCCCATTACCCGCAAGGGGTTCCCGCCGATATCTCCACCGACGGCTACACCTCGCTGACCGACCTGCTGGACCGCGCCTGCAAGCAGTATTCGTCCCGCACCGCCCTGACCGCCATGGGCAGCGACATCACCTATGCGCAGCTGGATGCGCATGCCCGGGCGTTCGCCGGCTGGCTGCAAAGCCTGGGGTTGCCCAAGGGCTCGCGGGTCGCGCTGATGATGCCCAATGTGCCGGCCTACCTGGTCGCCATGCTCGGCACGCTGCGGGCCGGCCACGCGGTGGTCAACGTCAACCCGCTCTACACCGCCGACGAACTGCAGCGCCAGTTGCAGGACAGCGGCGCGTCCGTCATCGTCATTCTCGAGAATTTCGCGCACACGCTGCAAAGCGTGTCCGACCGCGGTGCGCTCAAGCATATTGTGGTGACGGGCCCGGGCGATTTGCTTGGCGGTTTGAAGGCGCCGCTGGTCAACCTGGCGGCCCGCTACATCAAGAAGCTGGTGCCCGCCTGGCGCATCGACGGCGCGCTGATGCTGCCGCAGGTGCTGGCCCAGGGCGCGCGCCTGCCGTTCGCCGCGCCGGCCATTTCGATGGATGACCTGGCGGTGCTGCAATACACCGGCGGCACCACCGGCGTGCCCAAGGGCGCGATGCTGTCGCACCGCAACCTGACCGCCAATGTGATGCAGATGGAAGCCGTGGCCAGCCCCGCGCTGCACGACATGGCGGGCCAGCAGATCACCATTCTCAGCGCTTTGCCGCTGTACCACGTGTTCGCCATGACGGTCTGCGGCCTGTATGGCCTGCATGCGGGCATGCGCAACGTGCTTGTCATCAATCCGCGCGACCAGCCTTCGCTGATCGGGGCGTGGCGCAAGACGCCCATCAATGTGTTCCCGGGCGTCAATACGCTGTTCAACGCGTTGGCCCACAACGACGACTTCGCCAAGCTGGATTTTTCCGGCCTGCGGCTGACCCTGGGCGGCGGCATGGCCGTGCAGCAGGCGGTGGCCGAGCGCTGGCTCAAGATCACCGGGCGGCCGCTGGTCGAAGGCTATGGGTTGTCCGAGACGTCGCCGGTGGCTACGGTCAACCCGACCAACGCCACGGCGTATTCGGGGTCCATCGGCCTGCCGTTGCCGTCCACCGAGGTCGCGATTCTGGACGATGCCGGCCACGAGGTGCCGCTGGGCGAGCGGGGCGAGGTGGCCATCCGCGGGCCGCAGGTCATGCTGGGGTACTGGCAAAAGCCGGACGAAACTCGCCACGCCATGACGGCCGACGGATTCTTCCGCACCGGCGATATCGGCATCATGGACGACAAGGGCTACACGCGCATCGTCGACCGCAAGAAGGACATGATCACGGTGTCCGGCTTCAAGGTCTATCCGAACGAGGTCGAAGCGGCGGTGGCGCAAATGCCCGGCGTGCTGGAATGCGCGGCCATCGGCGTGCCGGACGAGCATTCGGGCGAAGCCGTGAAGGTGTTCGTCGTGAAGAAAGACCCGGCGCTGACCGAAGCGCAGGTGCAGGCATGGTGCAAGGACAAGCTAACTGGCTACAAGCGGCCGCGCTTCGTCGAGTTCCGTGATGAACTGCCCAAGAGCAACGTCGGCAAGATCCTGCGGCGTGAATTGCGCCCTGATGCTGGCGCCGAGGCCAACGCCGCGGCGCCGCAGGGCCAGACGGCCTGATCAGGCCTGATGCGGGACGGCCGGGCGTCAGCCCGGCTGGTCCAGGTGCGGGGCGATCATGTCGTGCAGGGCGCGTTCGATGGCGGGATTGCCCGCCACCACGCGTCCGCCGATGGGCCAGGAATCGGTGCGATGCATGTCGCTGCAGGCGCCGCCCGCTTCGCGCACGATCAGCGTTCCGGCGGCCACATCCCAGGGGGCCAGCCCCATTTCCCAATAGCCGTCATAGCGGCCACAGGCCGTCCAGGCCAGGTCCAGCGCGGCTGCGCCCATGCGCCGCACGCCGCGCGCACGGTTGATGGCGTCGTGCAGCATCGGCATGTATTGGCTGGCGAAAGAGAAATCGCGGAACGGAAATCCGGTGGCCAGCACCGAGTCTTCGAGCGTGCGGGTGCGCGAGCACGAGATGCGGCGACCGTTGAGCCAGGCGCCCAGGCCGTACACGGCGGTGAAGAGTTCTTCGCGGCAGGGGTCGTAGACCACGCCGACGACCGGCGTATCGGCTTGCAGGCGCTCGTTGGCGGAGACCGCGGCGCCGGCATGCGCGATCAGGGCGATCGAGACCGCGTAGTGCGGGATGTCGTGCAGGAAATTGGTGGTGCCGTCCAGCGGATCGATGTACCAGGTGGCGACGCCTTGGGCCTGGCCGCCGGTTTCTTCGGCGACGATGCCGAACTTGGGCGTGCGGGCCTGCAGCTCCTGGATAATGACGGCCTCGGCTTCGCGGTCGGCCTGCGACACGAGATCGTTGCGCGCCTTGCGGTCGATCACGAGATCGGCGCGATGATGCGCGTAGGATTGCAGGATGGCTGCACCGGCATGCGCCGCCGTGACCGCAGCGTCGATCGCAGCGCACAGGTCTATGGGAGAAGCCAGCGAGCGGGGCGGATCATAGGTTTCCATGAATCGAGTGTAAGCCCAGGTATGCGTCAAATTCGTGGCCACGGCCGCAAAAGGCGCCTGGTGCGTGGCGTCCATCCAACGCCGGCCATCGTGTCGTCCGATAATCCTTTCTGTCTGATAGTCGTCCAATTCGCCGCTTTCCATGTCCTCGTCCTACGTTCCCCTGACCCCCGCCGTCGCTGAATTCGATGCGCAAGGCCGTCTTTTCAGTCCGGTCTATGGCGACGTCTACCACTCGCCGTCGGGGGCGCTGGGGCAGGCGGAACATGTGTTCCTGCGTGGCAATGGCCTGCCTGAACGCTGGCGTGGACGCGACGCCTTCACGGTCTGCGAGACCGGTTTCGGCCTGGGGCTAAATTTCCTGGCGCTATGGCGCGCGTGGCGTGACGATCCGCAGCGCTCACGGACCCTGCACGTGGTGTCGCTGGAAGCGCATCCGTTCGGGCGTGAGGACCTTGCGGCGTTGCTGGCGCGGCATGCTCCCGAGCCGCTGGCGGCACAGGGCGCGCAACTGGCGGCGCAATGGCCGGCGTTGCTGCCCGGCTTGCATCGGTTGGAATTCGAGGGCGGCGCAGTGACGCTGACCCTGGGTTTCGGCGATGCGCAGACGCTGGCGCCACGCTTGTCGGCCAGGGTGGATGCTTACTTCCTGGACGGCTTTGCGCCCGAACGCAATCCGCATATGTGGCAGGCGCCGCTCTTGAAGGCGCTGGCGCGCCTGGCCGCGGCCGACGCCACCGTGGCGACCTGGGCATGTACCGGCGAGTTGCGTCGGGCCTTGCAGGATGCGGGTTTCGAGGTGCATCGGGCGCCAGGTTATGGCGGCAAGTGGCACATGACGGTGGGGGCGGTGGCGGCGCCGGGGGTCGCGGCGGGTGCGCCTGCCATGGCCGATGCGCAGCGTCATGCCGTGGTGGTCGGAGCAGGGCTGGCCGGGTCGGGAATCGCGCAGTCGCTGGCGCTGCGCGGGTGGCGCGTGACGGTGCTGGACGCCGCGCTGGCGCACGGTGCGGCCGCCCATGCCGGCCATGCCGCGGCGGCGTTGACGCCTGTGCTGGCGCGGGACGACAACGCACGGGCGCGCTTGTCGCGCGCGGGCAGCGCGCGGGCGTTGGCGCGGTGGGCGGGCTTGCCTGCTGGCGCGGCGCCGACCGTCTGCGGCACCGTGCAGCTGGAACGCGATGAGGGGCGGGCGGCCGCGCTGGCCGGCACGCTGGCAACCCTGGCCTTTCCCCAGGATTGGGTCCGTGAGGTCAGCCGCGATGAAGCCAGCGCCTTGGCGGGTCTGCCGCTGGCGCGCGGCGGCGTGTTTTTTGGCCAGGGCATGCTGGTGCAGCCCAACAAATTGATCCCCGCGTTGCTGACCACGCCCGGGGTGCAGGTCGTGCCGGGTGCGGTGGCGCGGGTGGTGGCCGAGGGGACGGGCTGGCGTGCCCTGGACGCGGCAGGCCGCGATTTGGCGCAGGCCGACACCGTCATCCTGGCCAATGCCTTCGGCGCGCAGGCGGTATTGGAGGCTAGCGGCTTGCTGGCGCCCCTGCCGCGAGTGGCGCAGATGCATGCGCTGGCCGGCGAAGTGACCCTGGTGCCGGCTGCGGCCTTGGCGGGCGGCCCCCGCTGCGTGGTGGGGGGCGAAGGCTATCTGCTGCCCGACACCGGGGCCGGTTGCGTGGTGGGCAGCACCTATGTGCATGGCGCGACCCAGGCGAACATAGGGGCCGAGGGCCAGCGAGTCACGTTGGCCAAGGCGGCGGGCTTGCTGGGCGGCGCATTTCCGGGGTTCGACGCCCTGGTGCCGGGCAGCCTGTCCGGTTGGGCGGGATGGCGTGCGGTGCTGCCGGGGCGGCTGCCCGCCGTGGGGCCGTTGGTGCATGCGCCAGGCCTGTGGCTGGCCGCCGGTTACGCGTCGCGAGGGCTCTCGTGGTCGGCACTGATGGGCGACCTGATCGCCGCGCGCCTTTGCGGCGAACCGTCACCGCTTGAAACCGATCTGGCCCAACTTATTTTGCCGCGCTGAAAAAAACTTCGGGCCCCCGAGGGGAGTCGGGCGAGGTGGCGTAGAATTGCGGGAAATGCCAGGATTTGGCGCCAAATAGCCCGCTTTGGGCTCAAAATTGGCGTTCCGGCGGCGCACCGGCGGTTGGCCGGGCAAGCGTTGACGGGGGGCTTTGTGCCCCCTTTTTTGGATGATATCGCTGTCCAAAAGAGGGACCGAGTTTATTTCAAAGCTCAAATCCGTCAAAATAGCGTCTTTTGATGGTTTTTGGCTTAAGCCGGGGGATGCTCTGTGCCGCCCAAGTTCGACTTTGCCCATACTACCCAGCTCGACAACATCGAGCTGCTGACGTCCCGCCCCAGTCGCATCGATTTCGACGCGGGCGATGGGTTGCACCTGGTAGTCGAGGCGCATGCGCCTGGTGTTTTTCGCCTGCGCTGCGGCGAGGCGAACCACCTTACCGATGACAAGCCCGGCGCGCGTGCGCGCGCCGTGGCTGAAATGCTGCTCGCGCGCCAAGAGGCCGTGGGCGAGGCCGCCATCGCGCCACGCGAAGGCGGGGACGGTTGGCGCATCACCCAGGGCGATGTTGCCCTGGAGATCCAATCCAACCCCGTGCGGATTGCGTTGTACCGCAATGACGCGCGGGTGTTCGAGTCCGAGGTTTCCGCGCATACGCCCGCATTTGGGCACAACGCGCTGGACCAGGCCGACGATGCCTCCTGGACGGCGGGGTTCTCCCTGCTGCCGGACGAACGCGTCTACGGCCTGGGCGAAACCCCGGGCGACCTGAACCGTCGCGACGAATCCGTCGTTTCCGACGACCCCGAGCATCGCGCCTTGCCGTTGGCATGGAGTCCGCGAGGCTGGGGCGTGTACGTCAACGCGATGCGCCGGGTGCAGCACTCGGTGGGCGCCGCGCCGGCCGATTCGGCCTACATCGTCTGTGTCGACGATGCCGTGCTCGACGTCTTCCTGTTTGCCGGCGAGCCCGCCGAAATCCTGAACCAGTACACCGCCCTGACCGGCCGCGCCGGCCAGCCGGTGCTGTGGGCGATGGGCGCGTGGCTGCAACAGGCCAGCGGCGAAATGCCGACGCAGACCGTGGCGCTGGTGGCCCGCATGCGCGAAAACCAGATTCCGGTCGACGCCGTCACGCTGGCGCAGCCGGCGGCCTGGGGCTTTCAGTCCGACAAGGCCGTGTTCGAATGGGATGCCCAGCGCTTCCCGGACGCCAAGCAGATGCTGGCGCTGTTCCACAAGCACAACGTGCATGTCGCCGCCTCGGGCTTTCCGGGCGTGATCAAGACCAGCCCGCTGTTCGAGGAACTCGAAGACCGCGGCTGGCTCCTGACCAAGGACGACGGCTCGGCGCAGGTGTTCGACGGCAACGCCGCCACCTCGGGCCAGCCTTATGGCCTGCTGGACCTGACCTACCGCGACATCTACAACCTGTGGGTCGAGCGCCATCGCCAGCTGATCGAAGACGGCCTGGACGCGCCCGCGTGCGATGCCCAGATCGCCATTCCCGACGGCGTCAATGCCCGCAACGGCGAAACCGGCCCCGCACTGCGCAGCATGTATCCGCTGCTGGTGCGCCGCGCACTGTTCGACGCGGTTGCCGGTCTGAAGGTGCCGCCCGAAGGTGTGGTGCCCAGCACCGACCTGTTCCCGGCGGCGCAGCGCCTGCCGTGGCAGGTGGGGCCGCAGGTCGACAACACCTGGGACGGCCTGCGCCACACGTTGCGCACGGCCCTGTCCATCGGTGCCTCGGGCCTGCCCGTGCAGGTGCACGGCATCGGCACGGCCGCGCGCAGCGCCGCCGGCATGACGCCCGAGCTGTACCTGCGTTGGCTGACCGCCGGCGTGTTCTCGGCGAACTTCTCCTTCCAGGGCGTGGCCGGCCTGATGCCTTGGGACTTCGGCGACGAGACCCTGGCCCAGGTCAAGACCTGGATGCAATGGCGCTATCGCCTGGTGCCCTATGTGCTGGGCGCCATCGAAGACGCCGCACGCACCGGCTTGCCGGTGCAGCGTTCCATGGCGCTGTCGTTCCCGAACGACCCGCATGCCCACGAGTGGGACCTGCAATACCTGCTGGGCCCGGCCCTGCTCGTGGCGCCGATCACCGAGCCGGGCAAGCAGGTGCGGGTGTACCTGCCCAAGGGCGACGCCTGGTGGGACCTGAACACGGGCCATCGCTACGAAGGCGGCACCACCTGGACCATCGACTGCGACCTGGGCCAGTTCCCGGTGTTCGGCCGCGAAGGGCATATGCTCTGTCTGGGACCCGCCGCGCAGCACACGGGCGAGTTCAATTCGGCGCGCATCCTGGACGAAGTCTGGATGTTCGGCATGCCGGTGCACAACCCGGTGGTCATGCGCAACAAGATCCGCGTCATGCAGATGCAGGGCTCCAGCTACATCAAGGGCCTGGAAGGCTTGCGCATTTCGCCGTCCGAGGGGCTGGAGGTCAAGCGCCGCGGCGCTGAAGTGCGTATCTCGCGCGCTCGCTGATCCCGGAGGGGCCGGCTACCGGCCACCCCCGAACAAAAGGGCAGTCAGGAAGGCTTTCCTTCCAGGCTGCCCTTTACGTCTTTGTGCGGACGCATTCTATATTACTGTTAGTTATTAAAAATGGAAAAAACGGTCGTTCTCTTTAGAAGAGAAAAGATACAAAATCGCTTGCCATGATCCAGATCGAGAACCTATCCAAGACCTACGCCACGCCGCATGGCCAGTTCCAGGCGCTGCGGGGCATCAACCTGCACATCCAGCAGGGCGAGGTCTTCGGCATCATCGGCCCCAGCGGGGCCGGTAAAAGCACGCTGGTCCAGTGCATCAACCTGCTCGAGCGCCCCAACGAAGGCACTATTGCCATCGGCGGCCAGCAGCTGACCGGCCTGAACGAAGCGCAGTTGCGCGCCCAGCGCCGCCGCATCGGCATGGTGTTCCAGGGCTTCAACCTGCTGTCGCGCCGCACGGTGTACGGCAACGTGGCGCTGCCGCTGGAAATCGCCGGCGTGGCCAGGAATGAAATTCCCGCGCGCGTCGAGCGCCTGCTGGCCCTGGTGGGCCTGGAGCATCTGCGCGACCGCTATCCCAGCCAGATCAGCGGCGGGCAGAAGCAGCGCGTGGGTATCGCCCGCGCCTTGGCCAACAATCCGGATGTGCTGCTGAGCGACGAGGCCACGTCCGCGCTGGACCCTGAAACCACGCACAACATTCTGGCATTGCTGCGCGACATCAACCGCAAGACCGGCGTGACCGTCGTGATGATCACGCACCAGATGGAAGTGGTGCGCGAGGTCTGCGACCGCGTGGCCGTGCTGTCGCAAGGCGAAGTGGTTGAAATGGGCAGCACGCGCGAAGTGTTTGCGCAGCCGCGCCACGAAGTGACCCGCGCCATGGTGTCGGCGGCCACCGCGTCGGACCTGACCGACGCCACGCTGGCCGCTGTGAAGCAGCGCATCGAGACGCTGGCCGCGGCCAAGCCTGGCCAGGCCGTGCGCCTGCTGCGCCTGTCCTTGACCGGCACCGACGCGTCGGGCTCGTTCCTGTCCGACCTGTCCACGCAGTATTCGCTGGACGTCGGCCTGGTGCAGGCCCGCGTCGAAGACATCCAGGGCGTGGCCGTGGGCACGATGTTCGTGCTGGCGCAAGGCACCCCCGCCGCGGTCAAGGACGCGATTGCCGCGTTGACCGCCCGTGACATTACCGTTGAAGAAATTGCTCATGAGCCCGCAACTGATCGACCTGCTTATTACGTCGCTGCTTGATACCCTGCTGATGGTGGGTGTGGCCAGCGCCATTGCGGTGCTGGTCGGCATTCCGCTGGGTGTGATCCTGACCGTCACTGCGCGCGGCAGCATGCTGGAGAACCAGCCGGTGAACCACGCCCTGGGCGCGGTCATCAATGCCACGCGTTCGGTGCCGTTCGTGATCCTGATGGTCGCCATCATTCCGTTCACGCGCCTGGTGGCCCAGACGTCCATCGGCACCACCGCCGCCATCGTGCCGTTGTCGGTGGCCGCGATTCCGTTCATGGCACGCATCGCCGAGAACGCGATGCGTGAAGTCGACCCGGGCCTGATCACCGCGGCGCGCGCCATGGGTGCATCGCCGATGCAGATCATCATGAAGGTGCTCTTGCCCGAGGCGCTACCCGGCCTGATCGCCGCCACCATCGTCACCGTGGTCAGCCTGATCGGTTATTCGGCCATGGCTGGCGCCATCGGCGGCGGCGGCCTGGGCGACCTCGCCATCCGCTACGGCTACCAGCGTTTTCAGTCCGACGTGATGGCCGCCGTGGTCATCGTGCTGATCGTGCTGGTGCAGTTGATCCAGAGCCTGGGCGACCGCTACGTGCGCCGCATTTCGCACCGCTGAGCATCGCCGGCCATTCTTCTTTTCGTTCTTCTTCTACTTCCGACATTCGGGATATCCGCAACATGAGCATCAAGGTTTTGAAGTCGCTGGCCGCGTTTGCCCTCGGCGCCGCCGTATTCGCCCAGCCCGCGCTGGCCCAGGACAAGCCGCTGAAGGTGGGTGTCACCGCCGGCCCGCACGCCCAGATCTTCGACGTGGTCAAGCAGGAAGCCGCCAAGCAGGGCCTGAACATCCAGGTGATCGAGTTCACCGACTACGTGCAGCCCAACGTCGCGCTGGCCTCGGGCGACCTGGATGTGAACAGCTACCAGCACCAGCCTTACCTGGACAATGCCAACGCCGACCGCGGCTACAAGCTGGTCAGCATCGCCAAGACCGTGATCTTCCCGATCGGCATCTACAGCAAGAAGATCAAGTCGCTGGCCGAACTGAAGGACGGCGCCCGCATCGCGCTGCCGAACGACCCGACCAACGGCGGCCGCGCCTTGCTGCTGCTGCAGGCCAACGGCCTGATCAAGCTGCGTCCGGAAGCCGGCCTGAAGGCGACCCCGATCGACGTGATCGAGAACCCCAAGAAGCTGCGCTTCATCGAGCTGGACGCCGCCCAGCTGCCGCGTTCGCTGGACGACACCGACGCGTCGGCCGTGAACACCAACTTCGCGCTGGAAGCCGGCCTGAACCCCACCAAGGACGCGATCGCCCAGGAATCGCCAGATTCGCCGTACGCCAACGTGCTGGTCGTGCGTGAAAAGGACAAGGACCGTCCCGAGTTCGCCAAGCTGGTCAGCATCTATCACAGCCCGGCCGTGAAGCAGTTCATCGAGACCAAGTTCAAGGGCGCCGTGGTCGCCGCCTGGTAAGCCAGAAGCGTCGCCTCAGTACCAGAACGGCCGCGCGAGCGGCCGTTTTTCATGGAGTTTTGACAACGCCGTCGAAATAAGCCATAATTTCTGGCTTCGGTCGGGCTGATAGCTCAGTCGGTAGAGCAGCGGACTTTTAATCCGTTGGTCGCGAGTTCGAGTCTCGCTCAGCCCACCACCCCTACAAGTTTGATCCAGACGTTTGGCTGGATCATGAAAGAACCCCCTGCATTGTCTGCTCGGGGTTTTTTTTACGCCTGTATGTATACGCCCGTTTACGCCCGTATAGCATTGCGCTCGGACGGCCTGCACTGTGACCACCTTGATTTATCATCGGTGACTTCCTTGCCGGGCAAGACTTCCAACATGATCCCTGCCACGCGGCGCGTCTTTCGAACATGGCTTGGCGCTTTTGCGCTGGCCGCCTGGGTGCTGACCTGCCCTTCGGCCCAGGCCACCCCGCGCATCGTGTACACCGGCACCCTGCAAGGCGCCGGCGACATCGTGATGGAGCTGGACAGCCAGCCGGCGGCCGATGGTTCCGTGGCGGGCCGCTACTTCTATCCGAAGCATGGCGTGGATATCCCGCTCAAGGGCACGCCGCAGGCGCTGCACGAACCCCGGACCTATTACGACATCAAGGAAGGCGGCGGCGACCCCGAGTCGAACGCGTCGCCGCCGGCCGCGACCTGGTCCGGCACGCGCGATGCTGCGGGTTACCACGGCAAATGGGTCGATGCCAGAACGGGCAAGACGCGCACGTTCACATTGCGCCGTGTGGCGGACTATGACCCCGATGCCTTGGCGCCGGGCGCGGTGCAGGCGGTGACCGATGCGATCAGCGGCGGCGTGGGCAGCGGCATCGATATCAACGCAGACATCGATGCCAAACATGCGCCCTACGAAACGCTCAAGCTTGCCGGCCACGCCGTGCCGGTCGGCCCTGACGTCGGCAACGCCGTGGTGGCTTACCGCCTGTGGCGCGATCCGCGCACGAAGTTCAGCTATCCGCGGCTGAGCCGCCATCCGGACCCGCAGGTGCTCGTGCGCATCAATCATCTGCTGGAACAGCGCCATTGGCAGATGAATCTGGCCGCGTTGGAATGCATGGCCACGATCTACACAGACGGCAATCCGGCGGCGGGCACGCTGGGCAGCTATGACGACGAGAACATCACGGTGGACTGGCTGTCGACGGCGCTGATGACGGTGACCGAGTCCGGCAGCCTGTACTGCGGCGGCGCGCATCCCAATAACCATTTCGATCCCTACACCTTCGATCTGCTGCGCGGCGAGTACCTGAATTGGAATCGCATTTTCGACGCGTATGTGCCGGGTGATGATGGCCTGCGAACCGCAAGCCCGACCTTGCTGGCACTGATGGAAAAGGTGCGGGCGCCGCTGGCTGCGGAAAACGCCAAGGGCGCGGCCGACGGCGAATCGCTGGAAGGCTGCTCGGATGTCTGGCCCAGCTATCTTGCCTTGAGCGTGGCGTCGCCTGGCGAACTGGTGCTGTCGGTGTCGGGCATCGGCCATGCCATGGGCGCTTGCCTGGGGCCGCATGCCAGCGTGCCGTTCAAGGCATTGAAGCCGTACTTGAAACCGGGTGGCCAGGCTTACCTGGTGACCGAATAGCGTGTATTGCGTGGGACGGGCTGGCGCAGGGCGTCCACCTGCACCTGGCGGATGCCAGGTGGGCCTTTCGTGATGAACACGGCCGAGCAGATTTTCCAGGCCTGCCAGGATTTCCGCAGTGGGGCTTTTGGCGCCTGATACGGCCTCAAAGCGGCAGCAGCGCAGTCGCTTCGATTTCCACCAGCATGCCGTCCAGCGCCAGCCGTGGCACCGGGATCAGGGTGCAGGCCGGGGCCAGGTGGATGCCCCAGCGCGACTTGATCTCCTGGGAAAACACCGCCAGGCGTTCCTGGCTGTGATCCACCACCAGCACGGTCAGCTTGGCCACGTCGAACAGGGTGGCGCCAGCGCCTTGCAGGGCGGTCTGGACGTTGTCCAGCGCCTGGCGCACCTGCTTGAGGAAGTCCGGCTGCAGCTCGCCCTGGGCGTTTTCACCGCCCTGACCGGCGGCAAAGATCAGCCGCGCCGGGGTGTCGGCCACCGCCACATGTGAGTAGCCATTGGGCCGCGGGTCGTACAGGCCGGGCGGATTGATGAAGGCGAGCGAGGGCAGGGCGGGGGTGATGCGGGACGGCATGGCAGGCTCCAGAATCGTGTCGGTCTTGATAGGAGCGCCAGTATCAAACCTCAACCACAGTTGAGGTCAAGGAAGGCGGCCGGGCATCACTTGTCGGCCAGGCCGACGGATCAGGACAGCGCGCGCGGCGGCATGGCCGATAGTTCGGTCAGGCTCAGGCCGCAGCTGCGGGCGCGCTCGGCCAGGGTGGCGCTCTGTTCCAGTGCGCGCTTGCTTTCGGCCAGCAGCACGTCCAGTTGTTCGTCCAACGACGCGGCCATGACCCAGGCCCGTTCGGTGAATTCGGCCGAAAAGGCATCGACACAGGTCTTGCAGATGGCCGAGCCGTTGCTTTCCAGGAGTGGGGCGCCTTGCGCCAGCGTCGAAAGGCAAAAATGACAGGCGAGGGCGCGGCTCATGCGTCGGGGCTCGTGGTCGAAGGGAGGCCCGGCGCAAGCAGTCTTGCGGGGCCTTACCTTATGGACAACGGCTTGGCGGGCGCACTCTTAAATGGCCGGGGCGCCATTGCGCCTTGGCCAGAGTCGCCCCTGCGGCGCATTACCCCACGTAGGCCGGGCGCAGCGGGGCCGCGATGGCCTGGGGCGTGACGTCGATGACGATCTCGGCGGGCAGCTTGAAGAAGGCGGCGGTGGCCGCCAGGCGCTTGGCCTGTTCTTCCAGCGACGAGGCTGCGGCGGCAGCTTCCTCGACCAGCGCCGCATTCTGCTGGGTGACGTCGTCCATCTGGGTCACTGCGCGGTTGATCTGGTCGATGCCGATGGACTGCTCGGTCGAGGCTTCGGTGATTTCCGCCATGATCTGGGTGACGCGCTGCACCGAGGCCACGATTTCCTGCATGGTGTTGCCGGCGGCGCGCACTTGCTCGGCGCCGCTGTCGACGTTGCTGGTCGATTGCTCGATCAGGTCTTTCACTTCGCGGGCGGCCTGGGCGCTGCGCTGGGCGAGGGTGCGGACTTCGCCGGCCACCACCGCAAAACCCTTGCCCTGTTCGCCGGCCCGGGCGGCTTCGACCGCTGCGTTCAGGGCCAGAATGTTGGTCTGGAAGGCGATGCCGTCGATGACCGACACGATTTCGGCGATGCGCCGCGAGCTTTCCGAGATACGGGCCATGGTTTCCACGACCTGGCCCACGGCCTCGCCGCCGCGCAAGGCAACGCCACGGCTTTCGGCCGCCAGGCCATTGGCCTGGTGGGCATGTTCGGTGTTCTGCTTGACCGCGGTGGCCAGCTCTTCCATGGACGCGGCCGTTTCTTCCAGCGATGCCGCCTGCTCTTCGGTGCGCGAGGACAGGTTGGTGTTGCCCGACGAGATCTCGGCCGCGCCGGTATTGATTTCGTTGACGCTGCGGCGCACTTCGCTGACGGTGCGGGTCAGGCTTTCCTGCATGCGCTTGAGCGCCGTGAACAACACGCCGATCTCGTTGTCGGAGTTCACCGCGACGCGCTGGGTCAGGTCGCCCGAGGCGATGCGGTCAAAGTGCAGGGCGGCGTCCTTCAGCGGTTGCAGCACCTGGCGGCTGATGAAGCGCCAGCAACCCACCGCCAGGGCGGCGGCCAGCGCCAGCATGATGATCGTCGACAATTCGGCGCGATCGTAGCGCTGGTCGGACGCGGCATTGATCTCGTCAGTGCGCCGTTCGGTGTGTTCCAGGAAACTGTTGACCCGTTCGACGAAGCGGGCGTCGGCGGTGCGCGTGTCGACCACGGCGGCCGCATAGCCTTCGGCGGACTGCTTCTGCAAGGCCTGTTCCAGCGCTTCGATGCTGCGCACATAGGCGGTGAACACGCCGTCCAGGTCGCTGGCCAGTTTCTTGCCGGCCTCGGTGTTCTTGGGCACGCGCTGGTAGACGGCGAAACGCTTGCGGGCGTCTTGCAGGTATTGGGTGGCCTGGTCGACGCTGGCCTGCGCCTGCGCGCCCTTGCCGGTGGTGATGTCCAGGTAGGCAGCCACCAGCGTCAAGCGGCTGCGCAGCAGCAGCGTCTGGGTTTCGTACAGGGGGCGGGTCTGCTCGGCGGACACCGAGCTCAGGTCGTCCACTGCCAGATCGGCGGCCTTGGCGTAGAGCCAGCCCATGCCTGTGGCGACCGCCAGCGCCAATACGAAGAGGGCCAGTACGGCCGCGAGGCCGGTGCGTATCTTCAGGTTCTTGAGCATGGTGGGGGGCTCCTGTGTGTGTCTTGGGGCTGACCCGTCAAAGCGCGGTCTCGGAAAATCCGGGCTGACTGTAAATTTAAATTACATAACTAACAATTGATCATTTTTCAGGGGGGCATTCTGGTTTTGGCAATGCCTGCCGCGGGCTACGCTAGAAAAGTTGCGGTGCGTCGCTGCGGATGAAGCGCAGGAAGCGGTGCGCGGCGTCCGACAGGGGGCGCGAGGCGTGCGTCTGGAATTGAAGCTGGCCGGCATTGAGCAGGGCGTCGTTGATCGGCCGGCAGATCAAGCGTCCCGTTTCCAGGTGATCGGCGGCGGTAAGCCGGGCGCACAGCGTCACGGCATCGCCCGTCAATACATATTGGTAGGCCGCGTCCGGCAGGTTGGACGTGAAGGCCGGCGACAGGGTGATGTTGTACAGGCTGCAGGCCATGTCGAGCACCTGGCGCAGGGCGCTGCCACCTTCGGGCAGCGCCAGCGGATAGGCCGGCAATTGGGTGATGTGCAGCGATTCGCAGGCTGCCAGCGGATGGCCGGGGCGCATCACAGCGACGATCTCGGCCGGATGCGAATAGATGACGGCAATGTCCTTTTCGGCCGAATGGCTATAGGTGACGCCGATGTCGGCCTGGGCCGAGCGTACGCGTTCGGACACCAGGCCGGCATCCAGGATATGCAGGCTGAAGCGGATGGACGGGTGTTCGGCCTGGAAGGCCGCGAACTTGCGCGGCAGGGCGCAGGCGGCAAAGCCCGGGGCGCCGGCGATCTTCACCGTTTGGGTATAGCGGCCGTTCTGGCCGTCGATTTCGGCATAGGTGCGGGCGGCGTCCGCCTCCACCCGGCGGGCATGGTCGGCCAGGATCCGCCCGACTTCGGTGACCCGCATGCCCTTGGGATGGCGTTCGAACAATTGGTTGTGCAGGCGTTGCTCCAACCCCGCGATCTGCCGGCTGACGGCCGAACTGACGACGTTGAGCCGGGCGGCGGCGCCATTGACGGACCCTGTGTCGACAACGGTGAGAAAGTAACGAAGCGCGGTGCTGTCGAATTGGAATCGCTTCATTGATATGAGTGCCGTAAATCTCAGTGTCGAGCCCGGGCGGCCGGCAACCGCTAAAAGAGGGTGCGCGGGAGGCGGCGGCCCCCTGGGGCGGTCGCGCCGCGGCGTCTTGTGAACGCGCCGGCCAATGGCGTCGGACCATGGAAGCGAGGGCGGGTCGTGCCGCGGACAGGCCGTGAGCGCCATCCGGGGAGGCCGGCGCGCTGCGATGCCAGCCCTGGCCTGCGGGACAGGCGATCGGGCCAGAGGGGGAATTTATTCCAGCAACACCTTTTGCCACAATCGCAAATTTATCAATATTGCATTCTAATTTCGGCAATAAGACGCCGCGCTGGGGCCTGGCGGCGAGGCGCGGGCCAGGCACGAAAAAAAGCGCGCCCGAAGGCGCGCTGAAAAACGGGCGGCAGCAGGGGCCGGTGGATCAGTCCACCACGAAGCCGCCCGGGCCGGTCTGGCCCAGCAATTCCCTGGCGCATTGCACCGCCTCATGGGGCGTGGCCACAGCCAGGAAGGGCATGCCGAATGCCTGCGCCATCTTTTCGGCGCGCTTGCGGATCTTGGCCAGGGCGCCGGCATCACGCTCGACCGCGATGAACGCGCGGCAGCGCGCCTTCAGCCGGGCCATGTTGCTGGTCTGCCATTCGATCATTGCCTTGCGGTCGTCGTGGCTGGCTTCCTGGCGCATGTCGGGCACCACCATGACGAAGGTCTGCGGGTTGTTGACCAGCATTTCCATTTCGCGGATCCAGCTGGTGGAATAGCCGGCCGGCGCGCTGCCGTGCTTGGCCGTGACGATGGGGAATTGGGACAGGTCGTGGAAGAAAAACTGGTCGCGGTTCATTCGAATTCTCCGATATAAGGGGCGGGCGCATCCTTGCGGCAGCCGCAGCCGCCGTAAAGCACCAGGCTGTAGGAATCCAGCGCGAAGCCGCAGTCCCTGGCGATCTTGCGTACCAATTGCGCCATGGCGGGGTCGCTGGATTCCTGTATCCGGCCGCAATGCCGGCAGACCAGGTGGTCGTGGTGTCCCTTGTCATTCAGCTCGTACACGGTCGAGTGCGAGTCGAGCTGAGTACGTTTGAGCACGCCGGCGTCCTCAAGTTGCGTAATGACGCGATAAACCGTCGCCAGGCCGATGCTGCTGCGTTCCGAGATGAGGCTGCGATAGATGTCCGCCGCGCTCATGTGCTGATCCGTATGCTGGTGAAAGACGTCCAGGATCTTCAGGCGCGGGAAAGTGGCTTTGATGCCGGCCACGCGCAGGCGGGTGTGGTCCATGTAGATTCTCCGGTTCCGGGGCCGATGCCCGAATGATGAGAATGATGTACATTTTCAAATGATCCCGCTAACGGGAATCCGTCAACCTGTAGCTCAAATCTGCCAACCATGTTCCAGGTGACCGTGGTCCACCAAGCCCTTCCCGATGTCCTGCTGACGCCGTTCAGCATGCGGCGCCCGCGGGAATCCAAGGGCATCTTCGTCCCCGACCATGTCCATAACGAGGGCATGCTGGTGCTCGTGCATGAAGGGCTGGTGATGGTGCAGGCCGGCGCGCAGGTGTGGACGGTGCTGCCGGGCAGCCTCGGCTGGATTCCGCCCGGGGTGACGCACGCCGCGCGCTGGTTCGGCGAGGCCCGCGGCTCGTTCCTGTACGTGCGGGAGGACGCCTGCGCCCGGTTGCCGACGCACTGCCGCTCGTGGCCGTCGTCCAAGCTGATCGACGCGCTGGTCGAGCGCTTCACCACCAGCCCGACCGGCGCCTTGTCGGAGGCCTACCTCGAACAGCTGTTCGAGGTGCTGCTGGCCGAGATCGCGCAGCGCGAACACGCGCCGGTGCTCTTGCCCATGCCGGACGATCCGCGTCTGCAGGACCTGGCCAATTCGCTGCTGGGTACGCCGGACGACCCCTCCGGCATCGACGAATGGGCCCAGCGCCTGAACATGTCCTCGCGCACGTTGATGCGGCGTTTCCGCCAGGAAACCGGCGTGACGCTGGGCCAATGGCGCCAGCAGGCCCGTCTGTTGCGCGCGCTGGAGTTGCTGTGCAGCGGCGGTTCGGTGACCGAGGCGGCGCTGTCGGTCGGCTACGAAAGCACCAGCGCGTTCATCGGCAGTTTCCGTACGGCGTTCGGCACGACGCCCACGCGCTACCTCGCCGGGCGAGAGTAGACGCCCCGCTTTTCCCGCGGTTTACGGATCTTCACTTTTTTCCGACAGATTTGCGGATCTTCCCGCACGCCCCTTGCCTACCATGGCGCCAGGGTAGGACAGGTCTTCTGGTCCTGCCCTCCATGCATCAAGGGTGTTCCATGACTTGCCAACCTTTCCTCGTTCTCTCGCCGGCCGGGAGCGCCGGCGCCGCCGCGGCCCCGGCCCCGGCAAACGCCTTCGCCCAGGTCCTGGCGCGCCTCTTGGCGGCTACCCGCCACGCGTGGCAGCTGGACGCCGCCGCGGGGTGCGCGTCGTGATTGCGCCACCGACTGTGCAACCGGCAGGGCAGCGCACCTGCGCGCTGCTGATCCACGGCCTGGGCGGCACCGAATTCGACATGGGCTCGCTGCACAAGGTGCTGGCGCGCGCCGGGGTGGAAACCCACGGTGTCACGCTGCCGGGCCACGCCGGCCGGCCCGAGGACCTGCTGGACGTGCGGGTCGAGGACTGGATGGACGTAGTGACCCGCCGCTATCGCGAGCTGTGCGCCCAGTACGAGGTGGTGCACGTCATCGGCATGTGCCTGGGCGCCTTGCTGGCGGTCGAACTGTGCAAGCGCGAATCGCACACCCGCGGGGCCTTGGTGTCGTTGTCGGCGCCGGTGTTCCTGGATGGCTGGAGCACGCCCTGGTATCGCGGGTTGCGTTATCTGCTGTACCACGTGCCAGGGGTGCCGCGCCGCATCCGGGTCGAGGAAGAAGACCCTTACGGCGTCAAGAGCGAACTGGTGCGGGCCTTCATCAAGGCGGGTTTCGCGCGCGGCGATGGTTTCCACTACCAATGGGTGCCGCTGGCCTGCGTGCGCCAGGTGGACCGCCTGCGCGGCATGGTCAAGCGCGGGCTGGAACAGATGCGCTGCCCGACCTTGGTGATGCACGCGGTCGAAGACGAACTGACCAGCCCGCGGTCGGCGCGGCTGTTGGGCGAGCGCATTCCCGGCGCCTCGGTCGTGTTGCTGCAGGACAGTTATCACATGATCTGCGTGGACCACGAACGCGAACGGGTGATGCAGAACGTGCTGGAATTCCTGGGCAAGGACCCGGGCATCGTGCGGACCCGCCGACGCGCCGCCGAGCCTCAGCGCGGCCGTGCCAAAACGGCGCAACAGCCGGCGCAACAGTCGGCACAGCAGCCGGCGGACAGCCTGCTGGCGGTGGCCCGCTAGCGCATTGGCCCGATGTCAGGCCGCGGCCGGCTGGTCGGGTTGGTTGGGGTGCGACGGGCCTTGCGGATCGTTTTCGGCGTCCGGGCGCGGCGGCACGGCGGGCAGGCCCAGGCTCAGCCGCAGGCGCTGGCAGTCAGGGTTGGGCGAGCCATCGGGTTGCCAGATGTCGAATTCGCGACAGGGCGTGGGGCGGTTTTCGTAGATGGCGCAATGGATGCCGGGCTTGCCCAGTTCGCCGCGCAGCGATATGCAGCGGCCGCCGCCCATTTCCGTGCCCTTCATGCAGGCCCGCAACGGGCTCATCTGCGTGACCAGTTCGATGGGCACATGGCCGCCGTTTTCGCCGGCCAGTTCGCCGCAATAGAACGACACCCGGAAATGTGAGCAACAGGCGCCGCAGTCCAGACAGGGATTGGCGGCCGGGTTGGCGTCGCCGGCCAGCGTGGCGGGCGACACGAACGTGATGACGGATGTCTCGAGCAGGGACATGGCGTGGGAAGTCCGAAAGCCTGTCCGGCTCCGGCTGCGGCCGGGCGCGTCCGGGGCATGTCGCCCGCGCGCCTGGCAGATCCGGCAAGGGCGCGCGGACACGGCCGGCGCGGGATCAGGGTCGGAAATAGTAGCTGGATTCGGCTTGCGGCTGCTACGACTTTTTTCGGGGACGTGGCTGGAGTAGCATCGGGAACCGATTGCCGCCAGGACCTTATCCATGAATGCCAATTCCGCCTTCCCCGACGGCCGCGCCCGTTGCGGCTGGGTCGACACTTCCGCCGACTACATGGCCTATCACGACACCGAATGGGGCCGCCCGGAAGGCGACGACCGCGCCCTGTTCGAACAGCTCTGCCTGGAAGGTTTCCAGTCCGGTCTCAGCTGGCGCACCATCCTGAACAAACGCGAGGCCTTCCGCCGCGGCTTCGCCAATTTCGAACCGGCCAAGGTGGCGCGCTTTGGCGAGAAACAGGTGCTGGCCTTGCTGGCCGATGCCGGCATCGTGCGCCATCGCGGCAAGATCGAAGCCGTCATCAACAACGCCCAGCGCGCGCTGGAAATGATCGAACGTGAAGGCTCGCTGGGCGCTTATCTGTGGCGCTTCGAGGCGCCTGCGGGGGCGCCGTCCACGCTGGGTGCGTCTACGTCAGAGCAGTCCGACGCCCTGTCCAAGGCGCTCAAGAAACTGGGCTGGAAGTTCGTCGGCCCCACCACGGTCTACGCGTTCATGCAGTCGGTCGGCATGGTCAACGACCACCATCCCGACTGCTATTGTCACAGCCTCAGCGAACGCGCACGCCAGGCATTCAAACGGCCGGCGTGACGGTCGCCGCGCCGGGTATGCAGTAACGCCCTTCGCGATAGGCCCAGCTGGGCCACAGGGCGTGGGCCAGCGCTTCGGCGGCCAGGTCTGGGTCCAGCGGCACCGGCGCGTAGTCTTCCGGCGCGGTGTAGCGGTACTGCACGGGCGTCTTGTTGGGGGCCATCACCAGCAGGTCGTTTTCCTTCAGGTAACCGTAGGTGTTGTCGTACTGCATGATGGCGCGGCCCGGCGTGCTGCGGGTCAGGTCGTGGCCGATCATGGGGTGTTCGGTATCCACGCCCATCAACGACAGCAGCGTGGGCGCCAGGTCGATCTGGCTGATCAGCCGGTCGTCGCGGCGGGCTTCGATGCCCGCGCCCAGGATCACCGCGGGAATATGGAAGTGGCGCACCGGCACCAGGCTGGCGCCGAACACGCGCGAATCGTGGTCGGCGGCAATCAGGAACACCGTGTTTTCCCAGTACGGCGCGTCCTTGGCCCGCTCGAAGAAGCGGCCCAGCGCCCAGTCGGCGTAGCGCACGGTGTTTTCCACGGTGGCGGGGTTGCCTTCGGTCTGGATGCGGCCCGCCGGGTATTCCCAGGGCGAATGGTTCGATACGCTGAACGCCAGGGTGAACGTCGGCTGGTCGCCGTCTTCGCGCAGCAGCCGGTCCAGCTGGTTGAACATGTCTTCGTCCGAGGCGCCCCAGGTGCCCACGAAGGCCGGGTTCACGAAGTCTTCGCGGTCGACGATCTGCTTGAAGCCGTTGCCCAGGAAGAAGCCCTTCATGTTGTCGAAGTGCGACTCGCCGCCATAGATGAAGCGCGAGTGGTAGCCATGGCGGCCCAGCAGGTCGGCCAGCGAGAAAAAGCCGCGTTGCGAGCGGGGCAGTTTCAGCACGGCCTGGGCCGGGGTGGGCAGAAAGCCGGTCACCACGGCTTCCAGTCCGCGCACCGAGCGCGTGCCGGTGGCGTAGGCGCGGGTGAAGGTCCAGGCGTCGCGTGCCAGGGCGTCGAGCTCGGGCGTCAGGTTCATGCCGCCCAGGCCGGCGCTGTACTGCGCGCCCAGGCTTTCTTCCAGGATGATCACCAGGTTCAGCGGGCGCGCCGTCTTGCGGGTGGCGGGCTGGCGATGCAGGCTGGGGTGGTCCGCGTTGGCGGGCGGATAGGGCAGGCGGGCCTGGGTCAGCACACGCCGGTGCATGTCGTCATCGTCCATGCCGCCATACACGGCAGAGGCCGACTTTTCATTCTTCATGCTGTAGACGGCATAGAACACGTTATAGAGCGAGTTCAGCGCCAGGGTGTTGAGCATGCCGTCCGAACTGTAGGCCACTGACGACGGGTTGATGGGCCGGTGGCCCAGCGTGCCGCGGATGGCCAGGATGACGATGGCCAGGATGGCCAGGCTGGCCAGCGGCATCTGCCACCAGGCCAGTTGCGGGTCGGGCGTGGCGTGGCCGAACAGGGTGTAGGCGCCCCAGCCGATCAGCGCCAGCGCGCCGAAGCCGCCCAGCAGCGCGGCCTTGTAGCCGCGCCACAGCATGCCCGATACCTCGCGCGGGTGCTTCAGGTATTCGACGAACAGCCGGTTGGGCCGGGTGTCGTATTCCAGGATGAAGGGCGGCGTGGCCACTTCCAGGAAAGCCAGCAGGATGAAGGCAACCAGGTACCAGATGCCGGCGGCCGTGGCGGCGAACGGCAGGTGGCCCAGCCAGGGCGACAGCACCGCCGGCAAGGCGGCCAGCACGCAGATCTGATGGGCGTCGATGCGCAGGCCGCCCAGCAGCAGGGGCGCCAGGCCGCCCGCGTTGCGCACGCGCTGCCATTGCCACGCGGCCAGCGCCAGGCGGCTGAGTGTCAGCAGCGCAAAGGCTGCCACCACGAAAATCAAACTCGAATGCCGCATCGGGCCTCCAGGTAGTGCTGCTGTCCGCCCCGGTCGGGATTACGGGATCGGGGTGATCGCGCATTTGAACAGGGGCGGCGTCGAAAATTCGGTAGGGATTATTCCGTCCGTTGGCGGGAAAAGCCGGAGGTGGGCAGTCTGCTTTGTAACTTTTGCCGACCACTCTCTCTATGACACTGAAAAATCCGCACACATTATGAGGCCGGCAAGCTTAACCTGCCCGGCGCCGCGCGCTACCCTTGAGCTAATTAGGGTCGGGGCATCGGCGCCCCGGCGACAAAGGCAGGGTGATAACGATGACGCGCAAAACAAAAATAGCGGTCGGGATTGTCGGGGGGCTGGCCCTCGTGGTCGTGGTGCTGGGGGTGGTGATCGCCACGTTTGACTGGAACCGCGCCAAGCCCATGATCAACGAACGGGTCACCGCGGCCATCGGGCGGCCCTTCGCCATCAACGGCGATCTGAGCGTGGAATGGACGCGCGAAGTCGATGAAGGCGGCTGGCGGGCCTGGGTGCCATGGCCGCACGTGGTCGCCAATGACATCAGCGTTGGCAATCCGGACTGGGCCAAGGCGCCGCAGTTCGCGACCTTGACGCGCGGCGAGTTCAGCCTGTCGCCGCTGCCACTGTTGAGCCACCGCGTGGTGATCCGGCGCATCCAGCTGACCGAGCTCGCCGCCGACCTGGAACGCCTGGCCGACGGCCGCGCCAACTGGATTTTCACGCTGCCCGAATCGGGCGAGCCGTCGCCCTGGGTACTGGACATCAATGAGATCGGCTTCGACAAGGGGCGGGTGGGCTATGCTGATGCGATTCTGCAGGCAGCCCTGACCGTGCTGGTCGACCCCCTGGGCAAGCCGGTGCCGTTCGCCGACGTGGCCGGGTCGGCCTTCGTGCCGCAAGACGGCGCGGCGCCCGCGCCGCGCGACTATGTCTTCGGCTGGAAGGTGGACGGCAAGTACAAGGGCCTGGCCACCAAGGGCGAGGGTAAGGTGGGCGGCATGCTGGCCCTGCAAGACCCCAAGCAACCCTTCCCGGTGCAGGCCGACGTCGCCATCGGCGGTACCAAGGCGTCGGTGACCGGTACGCTGACCGACCCGGCCAACCTGGGGGCGCTGGACCTGCGCTTGAAGCTGTCGGGCGGGTCCATGGCGCAGCTGTATCCGCTGACCGGCGTGACCTTGCCGGACACGCCGCCCTATTCCACCGACGGCCATCTGGTGGCCAGGTTGCGCAATGCGGGGGGCGCGGTGTTCGACTACCGCGACTTCAATGGCCAGGTGGGCAATAGCGACCTGCACGGCGATGTGTCGTTTTCGCTGGCTGCGCCGCGGCCCAAGCTGACCGGCAAGCTGTCGTCCAGGCAACTGCGCATGGCGGACCTGGGGCCGTTGGTCGGGGTGCCTTCGGGCAAGGCCGCGCCGGCCCAGGACAAGCCCAAGGACGCACCGGCCAAGCGCGCCGGCGGCAAGGTGCTGCCGGACCAGGCCTTTCGCACCGATCGCTGGCGCGACATGGATGCCGACGTCTCGCTCGAGGCCGGCCGCATCGTGCATGACGCCAAGCTGCCCCTGTCGGACCTGTCGGTGCACGTGGTGCTGCAGGACGGGCAGCTGACGCTGGACCCGCTGCGTTTCGGCATGGCGGGCGGCACCATGGCCGCGACGCTGCATCTGGACGGGTCCAAGGCCCCCATGACCGGGCGCGTCGACATGCACGCGCGGCGTCTGCGCCTGAAGCAGCTCTTTCCTGCCACCGAGTCCATGCAGAAGACGCTGGGCGAAATGAACGGCGACCTGGCCTTGTCGGGCACCGGCAATTCCGTGGCCGCGCTGCTGGGTACGGCATCCGGCGACGTGAAGATGCTGGTCAACGATGGGGTGATCAGCCGCAGCCTGATGGAAATCGCCGGCCTGAACGTGGGCAACTACGTGGTGTCCAAGCTGTTCGGCGACGACGAGGTCAAGATCAATTGCGGCGCGGCCGACCTGGAAATGAAAAGCGGCGTGATGACGCCGCGCGTGTTCGTGTTCGACACCGAGAACGCCCTGATCAACATCACGGGCCCCACCGACTTCAAGAACGAGAAGCTGGACCTGGACATCACGCCGGACAGCAAGGGCTTCCGGATCTTCTCGCTGCGTTCGCCGCTATACGTGCGCGGCACGTTCGGCTCGCCCGACGTGGGCGTGCACGTGCTGCCGCTGGCGGCGCGCGGGGCGGGTATGGTGGCCCTGGGCGTGATCCTGACGCCGGCGGCCGGCCTATTGGCGCTGATTGCGCCCAGCACCACCGACGACAATTCCTGCGCCACGCTGCTCAAGCAGATGCGCGTGCCACCCAAGACGCCGGCGCCTGCCAAGGGCAAGTAGGGTGGGCGATGCGGCCGGGCCGGTGCCGACGACGCCTGGCGCCGTCTCGCGCGTGGCCGCCTAGCGGGGCAGCGCCATCCGTGCGCCGTCGGGGGCATGGTTGTCGGCGATGCAGACGGCGTTGCGGCCGTGGTTCTTCGCGTAGTAGAGCGCCCGGTCGGCCCGCTGGATGACTTCGTCCAGCGTCGCGCCGTGTTCCGGGTAATGGGCCACACCCGCCGACATGGTGATCGGCGCGGGCAGGCCCGCGGCGGCGCCCAACTGGGCCAGCTTCAGTCGCAACCGTTCGGCGGTGGCCACGGCCGCCGCCAATGGCGCACCCGGCATCAGCATCACGAATTCCTCGCCGCCGCTGCGGGCCACGGTGTCGCCGCTGCGCGAGCCTTCGGTCAGGAGCGTGGCGAGGGCCTGCAAGGCGCGGTCGCCGGCCGCATGGCCGTAGCGGTCGTTGATGTGCTTGAAGTGGTCGATGTCCATCGCCACGATCGACAGCGGCGTTTCCGCCGCCTGCAGCAACGCCATCGCCTCGTCCAGGCCGCGGCGGTTCAGCAGCCCGGTCAGGGTGTCGGTGGTGGACGCGCGGCGCAGGTCGCGAATCTTGTGCTGGATCGACGCCAGCCCCATCAGCAGCGCGCGCTTGAGTTGCGAGGCCTCGAAATACCACGACCGCACCTTGCGGATGCGCTCGGTCGAATCGGGGTCCTGCATGCGCTTGGCGATGCCAGCCAGTTCCCCCAGTGGGCGCGCGATCCAGCGCGACAGCAGCCACAGCAGCACGATGGACAGCAGCAGGAGCGGCAGGGTGTTGCGGGCGGTCGCCATCAGCAGGTCGTTCAGCGGCAGCAACGTGCTGGCCACCGGCCGCTGCGCGATGATGGTCCAGCCTGTGCTGGGCACCGGCGCGTAGCCGGCCAGTATCTCGGCGCCGTCCGCGTCGGTGAAGCGCAGCTCACCGGTTTCGCCGCGCAGCGCCGCACCCAGCTTGGCCTTGTCGGCGGACATGTGGCCCAGGCGGCTGCGGTCGGGGTGGTAGATCAGCGTGCCATCGCGCGCCAGCACGTATAGCAACGAATCGTCGCGGTTGAAGTGCTGGCCCAGCAGGCGGTCCAGCACGTTGTCTTCGTGCAGATAGAGCGTGCCGGCGATGTAGCCCAGGTAGCGGTAGTCGCGGGAAAAAATCGGATGGGTATACAGGATCAGCCAGCGGCCGGTGCTGGCGCGAAAGGGTTCGCTGATGAACGGGCGCCGGGTGGTCAGTGCGGTCTTGGCCGCTTCGCTGGTCATCTGCTGGCCCTTCAGTTGCGGGTACGACGGCGACACCGCCTGCACCATGCCATCCGGCGACACCACGAAGCTGGAATTGAAATGCCCCAGCTGTTCTTCCTGGCGGCGCGTCTCCGACACGGCGAGTTCGGGGTGAGCCTCCATGTCGGCCAGCGTGTCGGCGCTGAAGGCCAGGTGGCGGCGCAGGTCGCCCAGGAAGTATTCGGTGGTGGCGGCCAGCTTGGCCGCGTAGACGCGGTTGCTTTCCAGCGCGTTGTGCAGCAGCAGATCGCGCTGGACCAGATAACTGGCATGCAGGCCCGCCGCCAGGACCAGGAAAATCGACAGCAGGCTGATCCACAGGATGAGGCGCCGGAGGTCGATGCGGAACATGGGAGATCCCGTCAGGAATGTGTGCGGCCTGGGGGCAGGCCGGAAGGGGGCATGCCGCCGGTGAGCGCATCCCAGGCACACATCGCCTGGCGCGCCACGGCTTGCAGAGTCTTGCGGCTGGCGCCGTCGCGCGCCTGGATGGACATTCCGTGCAGGATGGTGGTGTAGAACGCCGCCAGGTTTTTCAGGTCGGCGCCCGGGGGCAGTTCGCCCGCGGCCGCACCGGCGGTCAGGCGGGCCAGGATGCGGCCTTGCATTTCACGGCGGTTGTCGCCCAGAAAGGCGCCGACCCCGTCGTGGTTGTCGGCGCCGGAGGGCGCGCCCAGAACGATCAGGCAGCCGGGTGGCGCGCCAGGCGTCGTGAAGCGCTCGGCGGCGGCCAGCAACATGCCTTGCACGGCATCGCGGGCGGTTTCGGCATCGGTCAGGGCGCGCCGAGAGGCGGCGCCGTCGGTGTCGCGATAAAGCTGCACCGCTTCGCGAAATAGTCCTTCTTTTGAGCCAAATGCGCCGTACAGGCTGGGCGAGTTGATGCCCATCGCAGCCGTCAGATCGGTTAGCGATGCACCTTCATATCCCTTCGACCAGAACACTTCCATGGCCTTGCGCAAGGCCTGGGCTCGGTCGAAGTTCCGGGGGCGCCCACGTTCTGCCATGGGCGGCATTTTACTCGCGAGGGATATTTTGTGTTGATCGATAAGAAAATCGTTGACGGCTGCGTACAGTCGATGGATGATATTTGTACTGATCACTACAAATTAAGGATGATCCCATGCAGAATCTGAACGGAAAGGTGGCTTTCGTGACCGGCGGCAGCCGGGGCATTGGCGCGGCGCTCGTACGGCGCCTGGCCGCGGACGGCGCGGATATCGCATTCACCTACGTCAGCGCGGCGTCGCAGGAAGCGGCAGCCGCGCTGGTGCGCGAACTGGAAGTCGGCGGCCGACGCGCCCGCGCCATCCAGGCGGACTCGGCCGATCCCGCCCAGATTCGCGGCGCGGTGGAGCAGGCCATCGAGCAGTTGGGGCCGGTGGACGTGCTGGTGAACAACGCCGGCATCTTCCTGGCCGGTCCGCTGGGCGAGGTCACGCTGGATGACTACGACCGCACGATGAACATCAACGTGCGTGCGCCTTTCGTGGCGATCCAGGCCGCGCAGGCGTCGATGCCGGATGGCGGGCGCATCATCAACATTGGCAGTTGCCTGGCCGAGCGCTCGGGGCGGGCGGGCGTGACGCTCTATTCGGCAAGCAAGTCGGCGCTGCTGGGCATGACTCGTGGGTTGGCCCGCGACCTGGGGACGCGCGGCATCACCGTCAATGTTGTGCACCCTGGCCCCATCGACACGGATATGAACCCCGCCGACGGCGATCACGCCGGCGATCTGGTGGCGGTGCTGTCCTTGCCCCATTACGGCGAAGTGCGCGACATCGCCGGCATGGTGGCATTCCTGGCCGGTCCGGACGGACGCTACGTGACGGGTGCGAGCCTGGCGGTGGACGGCGGCTACGCAGCCTGATGGGCGAGGGCAGGGCGTTCCGGGCAGGCCGATCCGGGCCTCGAAGGGCCTGGGGCAGCCTGCCGCGGCGCCTGTGCTGGCCGAGCCTGGAGCCTGCCAGGCACGTCGGCGGGCCACTTTTTTTTGGTCGATCAGCAGTCGACTTGCACATTTAAAAAAAGCTCCCTATAATCTTGCTTCTTCGCAGTTCACACACAACGAAGCGCAGCGGCAACGATGCAAACGAAGTGGATGAACCTGCAGGGCTGTTAGCTCAGTTGGTAGAGCAGCGGACTCTTAATCCGTAGGTCGAGTGTTCGAGCCACTCACAGCCCACCAGAATTTCAAGACGCCTTGGTCGCTTAGCGCCCAAGGCGTTTTTATTTGTCGTTTTTGTTTGTCGTTGTTAGTTGTCTGGTGCGGCAGCGCGAATCAGAAATCCAACGCCAGCGTCGCCGCCCGGGCCTTGCCTTGCTGCAGGGTTTCCGGCGCCCGCGCATCCCAGGTGTGTTCGACCGTCAGGCTGCTGACGTCCCGGACCCCGATGAACTTCAGCCAGAACTCGATATAGTCCGCCTGGTGCGTGAACCCGGGGCTGCTGTGGCCGCTCGCGGCATTGTCGTGGCTTTGGCCGCGTACATGAATGACCAACGCCCGCGCGATGTCCAGCATCGGGCCGTAGGCCTGGCCATTGAAGGTGAACAGCATGTTGCGCTGGCTGACCAGGTCGATCAATTGCTTGAGTTTGTAGGGATAGCCGAAATTCCACATCGGCACGCCCATGACGATCCGGTCCGCTTCCTGAAAGCGCCTGGCCAGCGATTCAATGCGCGCCCAGGCTGATGATTCCGCGGTGTCCAAGGGCGTGTTCGAGACGCGCTTGTACTTGGCGCCGATGGTCTGGCTGTCGAATTCCGGCAGCGCTTCTTCCCAGACATTCAGCGTATCGACTTCCAGCGCAGGGCAGGCCTGCCGGTAGGCGTCGATGAACGCGTTGGCGATGGCGATGGACGCGGACTGGGCGCCGCGGGGTGAGGACTCGATGTTCAACAGACGCATGCTGCATGATCCGGATGACGAAGCGTGTACGTAGGCAACGCCAGGAATGCGTCACGCTGGGTCCGCACTCGTACGATTGCATTTGCAATCGTTGGCGAACGAAAGTGTATCGCGCTACGACGTAATTGCCAACGCAATGTCGGGTTGCTCGCGCCGGGGCGCGATGCCAAGCAAAGCACCAGATCACAACCTCGGAAATTCAGAATGTTCCAATTCCTGGAGCGACATCGCCTTGGCATGATCGTGTTCGATCTATTCCGCTCGAACCTCATACCAAGGACTTTCCTCATGGCAATTTCCCGATTTTCCCTTTGCGTCGCCAGCGCCTGCTGGGCCGTCACCGTTGGTGCGGCAGTCTTTTCGCACACCGATGCGTACGCCGACAAGCTGAAAGGCTGCGCGGCCAAGACCGACCAGATTGAAAAAGAACTCGACATCGCGCAGCGTGCGCATGCGGACAATGCGCGCATTGCCGGTCTGCGCGTGGCGCTCGAAAAGAGCAAGCAGTGCGACGACAAGAGCCTGGCCCGCGAGCGTGCCGACAAGGTCGCCGAAAAAGAGACCAAGGTCGAAGAGCGCCAAGCCACGCTGGACCGCGAAACCCGCAACGGCGATGCCAAGCGCATCAACCGTGCCAAGGAAAAGCTGGATCATGCCAACGCCGAACTGGCCGAAGCCCGCGCCGAACAAGACAGCTGATCTGCATTTGCCCTGACGCTGCTCAGCCCCGTGCATCGCGCGGGGTTTTTTTTGCCTGTGCCAAGGCCTTCGTCGGCGTTCAGCGCTTGCGCCACTCGACGATGCGCCAGTGCGCCACCGTATCCGTTTCGTCCAACGTGATCCTGAGCGACTTGGTGTAGACGGGATCGATCGTATCGAAGTCCATGTCGACGCGATACTCGAGTTCGTGCCGTTGCGGGTCGACATAGCGATCAGGGGGGCCCAGCAAGGCAAGCGTCTCGTCGCGGCTCAGGCCGGTCAGCGTGTGCCTGGCCAACAGGTCGTCCAGCATGGCCGCGCGTTGAGACGTGTCGAAGGAGTAAGGCCTGGCCCAGACCTGCGAGTCAAAGGGCTGGCGTTGATCGCACGCGCTGATGCCCGCCGCCAATGCGGCCAAGAGCAGGGCAGCTGTGAAGCGCTTGATTCGAGGGAGGATGGAGGGGATAGACGATGAGCGGGACATGAATGGCAGTCTTGCTTTCCCCAACCCCCGCGCCTATTGGAACATTCTGATTATTGGCATCGGTGCCGTCCCGTCCGGGGCGCGGATATTGGCAAGCGGCGCTGCTTGCTGCGCACTTCCAGCTAAATTAATATTAAGAATAATTCGCATTTCATATGGTGAAACCCGCCATGACATGCGCCGCGCAAACGTACTGTTCCACCTTCATGTCCGCGACCGGGACCTCCACCCAGCCCATCGAAGTGCTTTACGGCGACCATCACGGCTGGTTGCGTGGCTGGCTGCGCAAGCGGCTGGGCAATGCATTCGATGCCGCCGATCTGGCGCATGACACCTATGTACGCATTCTCGCGTCCGGTACGACGCCGCACCCGCACCAGTCGCGCCGCTACCTGACCCAGATTGCCAATGGCCTGTTGATCGACCTGTATCGGCGCCGCGGGATCGAGGCGGCCTACCTGGAAGCCATCGCCGCGTTACCCGAGGCGCTGGCACCATCCGAAGAGACGCGCGCCCTGGCGCTGGAGGCGCTGGTCGAGATTGATGCCATTCTGCACAAGCTGCCCCGCAAGGCGCGCATGGCGTTGCTGCTGTGCAAGCTGGACGGGCTGAGCTATCGCGAGATCGCCGAGCGGTTGCACGTGTCGGTGTCGTCGGTCGAGAAGTACGTGGCGGCCGCGCTGCTGGCCTGCTATCAGGCGCTTTACGATGGCACGGACTGACGCCTTGGGGCGGGTGGCGGCGCAGGGGCCGATCGACCCCGCCATCGTGCGGCGCGCGTCGGCCTGGATGGCGCGGCTGTGGTCGGGCGAGGCGAGCGCGGCGGATCGGGCCGCCTGTGATGCCTGGCTGGCGGCCCACCCGGATCATCAGCGCGCCTGGACCCGGCTGCAGGTGATGGAAGGCAAGCTGGGCGGGGTGTCCGAGCCAGCCGCCCGTCAGGTGCTGCTGGAGGCCCGTCCGGCCGTGGCCGCCGGCCGCCGCAAGGCGCTGCAGGTATTGGGCCTGGCGGCGGTGGCCGTGGGCACCGCCTGCGCGCTGCGGGAAAGCGGCGGCTGGTACGCCCTGACGGCGGACTATCGCAGCGGCGTGGGCGAGATCCGCGAGATCACGCTGGCCGATGGCACTCGGGTGGTGCTTGATAGCCGTTCGGCTATCGACGTGCGCTTTGACGGGCGCGAACGCCGCATCCTCCTGCGGGAAGGCGAAATCCTGGTGACCACCGCGGTCGATCCGCTGGCGCGGCCGTTGCGGGTTCAAAGCCGGCAGGGTTGGGTGCAGGCGCTGGGCACCCGCTTCACGCTGCGGGACGAGGGTCGACTGGCGCAGTTGGCGGTCTACGAGGGCGCGGTCGATGTCTATCCCGGCGATGCGACCGACGCGGCCTTGCGGGTGCACAGCGGCCAGCGCGTTCGTTTCGATGCCCGCCATGCCGAAGGTCCGATGGCCGCACGCGAGGCCGACGCGGCCTGGGCGCGCGGGGTGTTGGTGGCGGAAGACTTGCGGGTGGCCGACTTCACGGCGCAATTGGGCCGCTATCGCAGCGGCTTTCTGCGCTGCGACCCTGCCGTCGCAGACCTGCGCGTGACCGGCGTGTTCTCGTTGCAGGACACCGATCGCGCCCTGCGCAATCTGGCGTTGGGATTGCCGGTGGATATCCGCTATCGCAGCCCGTATTGGGTGACCGTGAGCGCGCGGACCGCCCGTTAGGGGCGCCTGTTGCAATTTTTTTTGGCGGGGCATTGAGGAAATCGCCCGTTCGTCCGGAAGACGTATCAGCCGTAGCACTTCTTCCGTACTTTCTGGGACCGACCTGATGGCAAGCCGCCGCACCGCATCTTTGCATTTCCTCTTTTCCCCTGAACCCGCCCAGGCCCGCCGTGCGCAGGCGGCGCTGTGCCTGCGCCTCGGCCTGGGGGCTGCCTTGCTGGCATCGACACCGGTCCTGGCCCAGGCTCAGAGCGCGCCCCCCGCGGGGCCGAATGCTGCCCTGCGCAGCTACCGGATTCCGGCCGGACCGCTGGATCAAGCGTTGACGCGCTATGCCAGCGAGGCGGGCGTCGAGCTGTCGGTGGATGCGGCATTGACGCGCGGCAAGCACACGGCCGGCCTGGCCGGCAGCTATACCGTGCTGGACGGCTTTGCCGGCCTGCTCCAGGGGCAGGGCTTGCGCGTGGTGCGCGGGAACGGCGGGGCCTATTCGTTGCGGCCGGCGCAGGCCGATGGCACGACCACCTTGCCGGCGGTGACGGTGACCGGCAACGCGGAAACCGCCTGGGGCGCGGTGGACGGCTACGTGGCCACGCGCAGCGCGACCGGCACCAAGACGGACAGTTCCATTCTGGAGACGCCGCAGTCGATCTCGGTGGTGACGGCGGATTTCATCAAGGAGAGCGGGGCCTCGCGGCTCAAGGAAAGCCTGGCCTACACACCCGGCATCAATACGTCGCCGTGGGGCGCCGACACGCGCTTTGATTGGACGATCATCCGCGGCTTCGACGCGCAGACGCCGGGCTACTACCTGGACGGCCTGCAACTGCGCAACAACAACAGTTGGGCGGTCTGGCAGACCGAGGTCTACGGCGCGGAGCGCATCGAAGTGCTGCGCGGCCCGACGTCTGTGCTGTATGGCCAGAACGGCGCGGGCGGCATGATCAACGTGGTCAGCAAGCGCCCCACCGAAGAACCGCTGCGCGAGCTGGAAGTGCAGCTGGGCAATCACGACCGGCGCCAGGTGGCGGGGGATTTCTCGGGCCCGCTGGATGAGAACGGCAAGGTGCTCTATCGCGTCACGGGCCTGGCGCGCGACGCCGAACTGCCCGCCAGCGGCTTGCCCAATGACCGCTTCTTTATCGCGCCGGCGCTGACACTGAAACCGTCCAGCGATACGACGCTGACGTTGCTGTCGCATTACCTGCGAGTGCGCGACGGCAGTTCGTACGCCAGCTTTCCCGAAATCGGCACGCAGTTGCCGAACCCGAACGGCAAGTTTTCGCGCAACACGTATGTGGGCGAGCCGGGCTTTGACCGTTTCAACCAGGAACAGTGGATGGTCGGCTACCTGCTGGAGCATCGCCTGAACGACACCTGGACCGTGCGGCAGAATGCGCGCTACGGCTACACCAGCGTGGATTACCGGCAGGTTTATGTGCGCGGGGGCTTCGCCACGGTCAACCCCGACAACCCCGACGATCCGGCCAACTTCCGCCTGCTGGAACGCTATCCGTTCGGCAGCCAGGAAAACGCGCGCCTGTTCACCATCGACAACCAGGCCCAGGCCAAGGTCAGTTTGGGCGACTGGGCCCACACCTTCCTGTTCGGGCTGGACTACCAGCATTCCCGCAACGACCAGCGTACCTACAACGACGGCGTGGTCGATCCGATCGACGGCTATTCGCCGGTCTATGGCAGCCGGGTTGAAACGGCGGCCCCCTGGTTCGACGCCACGACCCGGCTGGCGCAGACCGGCCTGTACCTGCAGGACCAGGTCAAATGGGGCAATTGGGTGGCCACGTTGGGCGGCCGCTACGACAAGGCGTCGGCCGACGTGGCCAGCAACATCGACGGCTCTCGCACCAAGATATCCGAACACAACTTCAGCAAGCGCGCCGGCCTGGTCTACCTGCATCCGAGCGGCCTGGCGCCTTACGTGAGCTACGCGGAATCGTTCTCGCCCACGGCCACCCTCGATCCCGAAACCAACAACCCGATGCGGCCCGAGACCGGCCGCCAGTATGAGCTGGGCATCCGCTATGAGCCGCCGGGCGGGCGCAGCCGTTACAGCGCCGCCGTGTTCGATCTGCGGCGCCACAACTACATTACCTACACGCCGGATTTCCTGCCCAAGCAGACGGGCGAGGTGCAGGTGCGCGGGCTGGAGCTGGAGGCCGCATTCCGGCCGCTGACCCAGATGAATGTGGTGGCCGCCTATACGTACACGCCCAAGGCCGAGATCACCGCCAGCAGCACGCCCAGCGAGGTCGGCAAGCAGATGCAGGCGGTGTCGCGCAATCAGTTCGCAGTGTGGGCCGACTACCGCTTCGCGTCGGGGATCAAGATCGGGCTGGGCGCACGCTACACCGGGCCGAACCGGGGGTACCTGGAATCGGCGGCGGAAAAACTGCCCGGCTACACATTGTTCGACGCGATGGTGGGCTACCAGATGCCGAACTGGAACCTGGCGCTGAATGTGCGCAACCTGGGCAATAAGTCCTATCTCAGCAATTGCAGCGGTGGTGATTGCCGTTATGGCGACCAGCGCACGGTGCTGGCCACCGCGACGTACCGCTGGTGAGGGGTGGCAGGCATTAAGCCAAACCTTAAGGGTGGTTGCACCCCGGCTAAACCACGGCGCGCGATGGCCTCTCTATAGTGACGGCATCGATTTTCTGGAGTGCTGCCATGTCCGTCGTTGCCTCGCCTGCCGCCTATCCCCGCGCGGTGTTGTTCGATCTGTTGACCGCCTTGCTGGATTCATGGACGGTCTGGAATGCCGCGGCCGGCTCCGAAGCCCGTGGCCGTGCCTGGCGGGCCGAGTACCTGCGGCTGACTTATGGCTGCGGCGCCTATCAGCCTTACGAACACTTGGTCGAGGCGGCCGCCCGGGCCGTTGGTTTGCCGGCCGACGCGCCGGCGGCGCTGGAGGCGGGCTGGGATGATCTGCCCGCCTGGGACGGTGCGCGTGAACTGCTGCAGGCGCTGCGCCCGCATTGCCAACTGGGCGTGGTGACCAACTGTTCACAACGCCTGGGCCAGCGCGCGGCCGCGTTGCTGGGCGTGGATTGGGACGTGGTGGTGACCTCGGAAGAGGCGGGTTTCTACAAGCCAGACCCACGGCCCTACGCGTTGGCGCTGGCACGCCTGGACACGCCCGCCTCGCAGGCGGCGTTCGTCGCGGGCTCGGGTTACGACCTCTTCGGCACCAGCAAGGTCGGCCTGCGCACCTATTGGCACAACCGGGTCGGGCTGGCATTGCCGGAAGGCGCTCCGGCGCCCGAGGCGCAGTCGCCGCGCCTGGAGGCCGCCTTGCCCTGGTTGGCCGGCTTTCATGCGGGCAGCGCGCCGCGTTGATGCTGGTGGCAGGGCCTAGCGCGGCACAGGCCCATGACTGTCCCGGCATGGGGCCGCCCCGGCATGGGCCGCCCCGGCACGGGCCGCCCCGACAGAGGTACAAAATGTTGCGCGCCGACCGCTGACACCCGAGGCATGACTGGACTTAACATGGTCCTTGCTGCCGGCATCCGCCGGCGCACCGACAGGATCGTGGAGGTTGTCATGTACTCAAGAACAATACTCAAGCGTATCGCTGTAGTTGCGGCATCCGGGGCATTGGTGGCGGGGTGCGCCACCCAACAGCAGACCAACACTGCCGTGGGAACGGGAGCAGGGGCGGCCATCGGCGCCGGCATCGGCGCCTTGATCGGCCATGGCACGGGGGCCGCGGTCGGCGCGGGCATCGGCGCGGTGGCCGGCGGCTTGGTCGGCTACAACTGGAAGGTGGTCAAGGACGACGTGCAAAGCTCGGGCGCCACGTCGCTGGGCATCGACGTGGTCGAGATGCCGGATGGCAGCCTGAAGGTCAACATTCCCAGCAACGTGTCGTTCGATACGGACAAGACAGACCTCAAGCCGGCGCTGCTGCCCGTGCTGGACAGCGTGGCGCGTTCGCTCAACCAGCATCCCGAGCTGCGGGCCAAGGTGGTGGGCCATACGGACAGCACGGGTGCGCTGGCGCACAACCAGACCTTGTCGGTCAATCGCGCACGCAGCGTGACGGACTACCTGTCCAAACAGGGCGTGGCGGCAACGCGCCTGTCGATCGAAGGCCGCGGGCCCAACGATCCGATCGGCGACAATGCCACCGCGGACGGCCGCGCGCTGAACCGCCGGGTCGAGATCTACCTGTACGCGGTCAAGCAATAGCGGCGCGTGCCGGGCGCCTGGCGCGTAGCCCGCGCCGCGGCGCCCGCCCACGCTTATTCCTGGAGTTCACCATGAGCATGTTTCCCCCTGCCCGCATCGGCACCGACATGGCGGTGGCCGCCCTGTCTGGTTGGCAGGCCGTCGCCATGCGCGACGCCATCGAGAAGCGCTTTCGCTTCGCCAGTTTCAATGCGGCCTTCGGCTTCATGGCGCGAGTGGCCATGTTTGCCGAAAAGCTGAACCATCATCCCGAATGGACCAATGTCTACAACCGGGTGGACGTCACGTTGACGACGCATGACGCGGGCGGCGTGACGGAACTGGATGTGCGCATGGCGCAGTTCATGGACGAGGCTGCCACGCAGATGGGGGCGACCGCGCCGAAGGCGGCCTCGTAGACGCAGGCGCCGTCCGGTTCGCGTGCCCATAAAAAAACCCGCCGGCTGGCGGGTTTTTCGTGAAGCCTGGCGGCCTCAGTTGCGCACGTAGTAGATGCGCATGGCCTGCTGCTTCTGGGCGCCGTCCATGACGCGCAGCACCACGACCTTGGGGGTGAAGCCGTCGGGCAGCTTCAGTTGGCCCAGGGCATAGTCGTAGCGGTCGACATTGAGCGACGGGCCTTCCGGGGTGACGGTGGCGGCGCGACCGTTGGGGTAGCTGCCGTCGATGGAGAAGGTGAGCGTGCCCTTGAAGGGGGCGCCAGTGCGCTCTTCGCGCATCACCAGCACCTGGTAATCGAGCTGGCCGGGCTGGCGCTTGAAGGTGGCCGAGCGGATGCCCAGGTTGCCGCCGCGGGGATCGGGCGGCATGGCGTCCTGGAACAGGACCAATTCCTTGTTCTGGGTTTCCAGCTTGGCGCGGGCATCGGCCAGGTCGGCGGTGAGCTTTTCGTGGCCGGACTTGTTGGCGTCGCGCTGCTGCGTGGCTTCTTCGAGCTGGCTTTGCAGGCGCTGGTTCTCAAGCTTGGAGGCGCTGAGTTCGCTGTGCAATTGCTCGGATTGCTCGACGGTCAGGCGCTGCGGACCGTAGTTGGTTTGCAGGAAGAGCACGCCGCCCGCGCCCAGGGCGATGCCCACCAGAAGCAGGACCAGCCAGCGCGGCATGCGGCGCGTGCGTTGGCCGGGTTGGTATACGGAGGGCTTGAACACGGCCCGTTGCGATCTTCCGAACATCCCCATTCCTAGAAAACTTCCTGTGTGTTGCCTGGCTGCGCGCTGCGCACGCGAGCCAAAGCGTCAGAGAATACCCGGTTAACCCGGGGCGTTGGGCGCGCGGACAAGCCTCGTTGCGCACCTTGATATTGTGAAATATGTGGACATTGGCCGGGACTCAGACCGGGCGGGCAGCGAGCTGCGCGTCGAGGTCGGCCAACCGTTGGGGGGTGCCGACGTCTGTCCATCGGCCTGTATGGCGTGCGCCGCGCACCTTGTCCTGCTCCATGGCTTGCCGGAGCAGGGGGGCCAGTTTGGCGGTCGTGCCGGGGGCAATGCCCGCGAACAGGCTGGGATGGTAGACGCCGAAGCCGGAATAGGTCAAACGGGGTTCGCCGTGGTCATGCACCCGGCCATCGGATTCCAGCACGAAATCGCCCGTGGGGTGGTGCGCCGGGTTGTCGACCATGAGCAGCCAGGCGCTGTCCGCCGGAAGGCAGGCGGCCAGGGCGGGGGCGGTGGCCACGTCCCAGTCGCACCAGATATCGCCGCTGATCACCAGAAACGGGGCCGGACCGAGCAACGGCAGGGCCTGGGCGATGCCGCCGGCGGTTTCCAGGGCGGTGCCTTCCGGCGAATAGCGGATTCGCACGCCGAAACCGGCGCCGTCGCCCAGGGCGCGCTCGATTTCGTGCCCCAGCCAGGCGTGGTTGATGACCACATCGCGGATGCCGGCGGCAGCCAGGCGTTCCAGGTGCCAGACGATCAGCGGCTTGCCGCCGACCGGCAGCATGGGCTTGGGCAGGCGGTCGGTCAGCGGGCGCATGCGTTCGCCGCGGCCCGCGGCCAGGATCATGGCTCGCATCAGAAGGTGTACCCGACGCTGACCTGGCGGTCGTCCAGCTTGTCCAGCAGGCGCAGGAGGGGGGTGAAGACACCATAACGCTGCGCCACCTGGCGCACGTAGCCGTTCACGCGGGGCATGTGGGCCAGGTAATGGGCCTTGCCGTCGCGGTGGTTCAGGCGCGCGAACACGCCCAGGATGCGCAGGTTGCGCTGCAGCCCCATCCATTCATAGGCGCGGTGGAATTCGGCGAAGTCGGCATCCACGGGCAGGCCGGCGGCGCGCGCCATTTCCCAGTAGCGGATGGCCCAGTCCAGTTGCTGGGGCTCTTCCCAGGTGGTGCGGGCGTCGGTGACCAGCGACGCCAGGTCATAGGTGATGGGCCCGGCCAGGGCGTCCTGGAAGTCGATGATGCCCGGGTTGGGGCCGTATTGCGGCTGGTCGCAGACCATCAGGTTGGGCGAATGGAAGTCGCGGTGCACCAGCACCGTGGGCTGGTTGCCGTTGCTGGCGGACAGCAGGGCGAAGATCTTTTCCAGGGCCAGCGCGGTCTTGTCGTCGATGGCGGCGCCATGGTGCTTTTGCACATACCACTCGGGGAACAGCTTGAGTTCGTCGGCCAGCCGGGCGGTGTCGTAGTGGGCCAGGCCGGTGGTGGCCGACTGTTGCAGCCGCACCAGCGCGGCCAGGGCATCGCGGTACAGCGATTGCAGGCGGGCGTCGTCCAGGCCGTCCTGGATGCGTTGGTAATAGGTCTGTTCGCCCAGGTCGGACAGCAGCAGCAGGCCCTGGTCCAGGTCTTGCGCCAGCACGGCGGGCACGTTCAGGCCGGCATCGCGCAGCAGTTGCCCCACGTGCAGGAACGGGCGGCAGTCTTCGTGCTGGGGCGGGGCGTCCATGACAATCAGGGTGCGGCCGGCGGCGTCCAGGCGGAAATAGCGGCGGAAGCTGGCATCGGCGGAGGCGGGACGCAGCGTGTCCAGCGCCAGGCCCAGCTGGGCGGGCAGGCCTGCCAGCCAGGCGCGGATCTGCGCCAGGCGGGGGTCATGATCGTTTTTCAAGGAAGATCCGTGTCAGAAGGGCAATATTGCTGAAATTTGGGTTCCGCGCACATAAGGCTGGGCGTCTGGCGCGGCTTCTCTATAATACCGGCTCGTTTCCGTTAGCATTGGCCCTTCTTGGGCGCCGGTGCCTGGTTCCCCCATCGTAAAAAAGGGCTGTTTTCACTCGTGCGCAAGGTTCGGTGGTTGATCCTATCTGCTATCAGCGTCGCCGGGGCCGCTCAGGCCCAGGGCAGCCAAGGTTCGGCTCCCTCGTCGACGTCGATCACCGCGGCTCCCGAGCTGCGCACCTCCCCCGGACTGCGGATGCACCGCCTGCCGGACGGGAATATCCCTGCCTACATGGAGGCCGACACGATCGAAGGTGATCCGGACTCCGACCTGACGCTGACCGGCGCGGCGCAGGTGCGCCGCATCGACGGCGTGATCAAGGGCGACCGCATCAACTATCGCAAGGACACGGGTGACGTCGACGTCCAGGGCAATGCGCGCATGATGCGCGATGGCACCCTGGTGACCGGTCCGACCGCCAAGTTCAACGTCGACAAGTATTCCGGCGAAGTCGAAAAGCCCAACTTCTGGCTGGGCGCCACGGGCGGCTTTGCCGTGGCCGACAAGGCCGACATCTTCAGCAAGTCGCAGATGCGGCTGCACACGGTGACCTACAGCGGCTGCGCTTGCGAGACGCCGTCCTGGTACATCAAGGCCAACACGGTCGACATCGACTTCGACGAAAACGAAGGCGTGGCCCGTAGCGGCGTGCTGTATTTCAAGGATGTGCCGATCCTGGCGTCGCCCTACATGACCTTCCCGGTCAAGAAAGAGCGCAAGTCGGGCTTTTTGGTGCCGACCTACGGCACGACCAGCAAGGGCGGCTTTGATTTTTCGCTGCCTTACTACCTGAATATTGCGCCGAACTACGACGCGACCATCCAGCCGCGTTACTTCTCCAAGCGCGGGCTGCAACTGGGCGGCGAGTTCCGCTATCTGGGATGGGGCTACAACGGCAGTGTCTATGGCGCCTATCTGCCCAATGACAATGTCTCTGGCGAAAACCGATGGATGTACTGGTGGCGCCACCAGCAGCTGTTGTCCAACGGTTTCTACGCCGACTGGGACGTGGCCAAAGTCTCGGACAACGACTATTTCCGCGATATTTCGCAGTTGGGCCTGAATCAGGCATCGACCACGTATCTGCCGCAGCGCGCGCGGGTGGGTTGGGCATCGAACTACTGGAGCGCCTACGCCCAGGTCTACAAGTATCAGACCTTGCAGGATCCCAACGCCCTGCTGACGCCGCCGTACGACAAAGAGCCCGAGCTGTTCCTGCGCGGCGCCCGATACGATTGGGGCGGTTTCGACGTCGAATGGACCTCGACCGCCGTTCGCTTCAGCCAGCCGCTGTTGCTGGGCAAGCGCAACGGCCCCAATGGCGATCGTCTGCAGACGTATCCGACGGTGTCGTACCCGATCGTCCGTCCGGGCTGGTTCGTGGTGCCCAAGGTGGGCGTCAATTACACCCAGTACCAGACCAGTTGGTATAACGGCGACTACCTCGGCCTGAATGCCGGGACCGCCAACGCCGGCACATCGGTCGGCTATCCGCGTTCGCAATCGCGCACCGTGCCGATCATGTCGCTGGATACCGGCCTGATCTTCGAGCGTGACACCACGCTGTTCGGCAAGGCGTCGACGCAAACGCTGGAACCCCGCCTGTATTACCTGCGCGTGCCGTATCGCGACCAATCCAAGATTCCGGTCTACGACACCTCGCTGTCCGACTTCAGCTTTTCGCAGGCCTTCGAAGAGAACATCTATACCGGTGGCTGGGACCGCATTTCCAATGCCAACCAGTTGACCGCCGCGTTGACGACCCGTTGGCTCGACGCCTCGTCCGGTTTCGAGCGCGCGTCCCTGGCCGTGGCGCAGCGGCTGTATTTCGCCGACCAGCAAGTGACCCTGCCGGGCGAAACGCCGCGTGAAAACGTGCGTTCCGACTTCCTGGTGGGCGCCAGCGCTGCGCTCACCGATACGTTCACCACCGATGTGGCGGCGCAGTACAACCCCTACGACAACCGTTGGTCGCGCACGTTGCTGAGCGGCCGCTGGTCGCCGCAGCGCCTGACCACGATCGCCTTGGCGTATCGTTATCAGCGCGATCCGCAAACCGGTGTTCAGTACCAGCCCCAAGGCCAGAACCAGATCAGCCTGGCGGTCCAGTGGCCGTTCACCAAGCGCTGGTATGGCGTGGGCCGGGTTGACTACTCGCTGCGTAATGGGCCTTCCAGCACCGTGAGCGGCACGACCGATTCCCCGCGTATCACGCAGGCCATTGCCGGCGTCGAATACAAGGGCGACTGCTGCTGGGTTGGCCGAATGGTGTTCCAACGCTATGCCGTGTCAGCCACCGACGCCAATACGGCGCTGTTTTTCCAGCTTGAGTTGACCGGACTGGGTTCCCTGGGAACCGATCCGATGAACCTGCTGAATAGAAGTATCCCCGGTTATTCGAACATCACCCCGCCTGTTCCTACCGGGACCACATTTGAAAGGTATGAATGATGCGTAGGTTGCACTCTTTGCGTCGCTTCTCCGGCAACGCGCTGTTGCTGGCCGTTTGCGCCGCCTTCTCCGCCGCGCACGCAGCGGAGCCGACCGGCAAGGGCGGCAAGAACGCGCCCACCGCGCAGAAAGCCGCGCCGCAGCCTGCGGGCGAACAGTTCGTCGATGGCATTGCTGCCGTGGTCGACAAGGATGTGATCACCCTGCGCGAACTGCGCGACGCCTCGCTGCGCATCGCCGGCGAACTCAAGGCGCGTGGCATCCAGGTGCCCGACGACAAGACGCTGCAGCACCAGGTGCTGCAACGCCTGATCATGGAACGGGTGCAGCGCCACGAAGCCGACCGCATGGGCATCCGCGTCGACGAAGCCCAGGTCGACCAGGCCATCAAGACCATCGCCGACCGCAACAAGATCACCGCCGCGCAACTGCGCCAGGAAATCGAGAAGTCCGGCACCACCTGGGACAGCTACCGCAAGTCGCTGCGCGACGAGATCCGTTCGGATCGCCTGCGCCAGCGCGCGGTGGATTCCAACATCGTCATCTCCGATGCCGAAGTGGATGCCTTCCTGAAAGACCAGCGCCGCAACCCGGCGTTCGCTGCCGCTTCGCAGCCGGCCCAGCAGGCCGCGCCGCAGGTGCAGCCGGAAGCCGCACCCGAACAGGCTGCCGCAGCCGCCGGCCCGATGCTCTACGCCGTGGCGCAGATCCTGGTGCGTGTGCCGGAAGGCTCGTCGCCGGACCAGGTGGCCGCCTTGCGCAAGAAGGCCGAAGATCTGCTGGCGCGCGCCAAGCGCGGCGACGACTTCGCCAGCCTGGCCGCCGCCGGTTCCGACGGTCCCGAAGCCTTGCAGGGCGGGGTCATGGGCGTGCGTCCGCTGGACGGCTGGCCCGACCTGTTCGCCAAGGCCATCGCCAATCTGCAAAAAGGCCAGGTCAGCACGCTGCTGCAAAGTGGCAACGGCTTCCATATCCTGAAGGTCATGGACCGCGGCACGGCGCAGCCCGCGCCCAGCCGCACGGCCCGCGCACCGGCGCCCACGCCGGCGCCGCAGCCGCGTCCGCAGCCCCAGGCGCAAGCGCCGCAAGGTCCCGTGGAAGTGATGCAGACGCATGCGCGCCACATCCTCATCAAGACCTCGACCGTCATGAGCGACGAGCAGGCTCGTCAGCGCCTGGAACAGGTGCGTCAGCGCCTGGTGGCCGGCGATGCCAAGTTCGAAGACATGGCGCGCCAGTACTCGCAGGACGCGACCGCGCCGCAGGGCGGCGATCTGGGCTGGCTGAACCCGGGCGAGACCGTGCCGCCCTTCGAGGCCGCCATGAACGCGCTCAAGCCGGGTGAAATCAGCCAACCGATCCAGACGCCGTTCGGCTGGCACCTGATCCAGGTCGAAGAGCGCCGCCAGCATGACGCCACCGACGACCTGGCGCGCATGAAGGCCCGCCAGATCCTGTTCGAGCGCCGCGCCCAACCCGCTTTTGAAGATTGGCTTGATCAACTGCGCGCCCAGGCGTACGTGGACAACCGTCTTGAGAAGCAGGACCGTATCAACCAGAACAACCGCTGATCACCAGCCCAGGCTTTTCATGTCTTCACACCAGGCGCGCAAGCGCTTTGGCCAGAACTTCCTGACCGACGAAAGCGTGGTCGAGTCCATCGTCCGGGCAGTTGGACCCGCCCGCGACGATGCCGTGGTCGAGATCGGCCCCGGCTTGTCGGCCCTGACCCGGCCGCTGCTCGAACGGCTGAATCACCTGACCGCGGTTGAAATCGACCGCGACCTGGCGGCCCGCCTGCGCAAGCAGTTCGAACCCGACCGCCTGACGGTGGTCGAGGCCGATGCCCTGACGGTGGATTTCTCGCAATTCGGCAACGGCCTGCGGGTGGTGGGCAACCTGCCCTACAACATTTCCAGCCCGCTGCTGTTTCACCTGATGACCTGGGCCGACCACATCCGCGACCAGCATTTCATGCTGCAGCGCGAAGTGATCGACCGCATGGTGGCGCAGGCCGGCAGCGGCGATTTCAGCCGCCTGTCCGTGATGCTGCAATCGCGCTACCGCATGCACAAGCTGTTCGACGTGCCGCCCGAGGCCTTCGATCCGCCGCCCAAGGTGGTGTCGGCCATCGTGCGCATGGTGCCGCTGCCGGCCGACCGCTTGCGGCCGGTCAGCGAGCGCGCCTTCGAAACCGTGGTGGCCCGCGCGTTTTCGCAGCGTCGCAAGATGCTGCGCCGGGTGCTGGCCGACTGGGCGCCGCAAGTGCCCTGGGAAGCGCTGGACATCGCGCCCACGGCGCGCGCCGAGGATATCTCGGTGGATCGCTACATCCGCTTGTCGGATGCGCTGGTCGAGGCCGGCATCTTGCAACGCGGCTGAAACTGCATCGCCATCAAGAAAGCCCGCGTCGAGCGGGCTTTTTTTCGTGCCGGAAAAATGGCGTCGCGTTGGCGGTGCCGGGAAAACGGCACGGCCAAAACAGCAAAGCCAAAGCAGCACAGCGAAAACGCGCGGGCTACAGCATGCGCTTTTGCGCGGCCATCCATAGCTGCATGACGTCGCGCGCACGATCGTGCAGCAGGCGTTCGGCGTCGGTCAGGGCCTGCTGCAGCGTGATGGGGCCGGGCGCCAGGCTGAAGGCGGCGCTGATGCCGCAGGCGTGCAGGGCCTCGTAGCCCTCGCCCAGCGAACCGGCCAGGGCCACCACCGGCACGCCGGCCTGGCGGGCGATGCGGGCCACGCCGGCGGGCGTCTTGCCGCGCAGGGTCTGTGCGTCCATGCGGCCTTCGCCGGTGAAGGCCAGCGCGGCGCCTTGCATGGCGGCGGCCAGGCCGCCGAGTTCGGCCACGATGTCCACGCCGGGACGGAACTGCGCGTTGAGGAAGGTCTTGGCCGCAAAGCTCAGGCCGCCCGCAGCGCCCGCACCGGCTTCGTCGCGGCGGTCGGCGCCCAGTTGGCGCGCACAGACGTCGGCAAAGTGCGACAGCATGTCGTCCAGCATCAGCACCTGTTCGGGCGAGGCGCCTTTTTGCGGACCGAAGATGTGGGACGCGCCTTGCGGGCCGCACAGCGGGTTGTCGACGTCGGAGGCGATGTCGATGCGGACATCGGCCAGGCGCGCATCCAGCCCGCGCGTATCGATGCTGGCCAGTTGGCCCAGTGCGCCGCCGCCGGGCGGCAGGCTGCGGCCTTCTTTGTCGAGCAGGCGCAGGCCCAACGCCGTGAGCATGCCGGCGCCGGCGTCATTGGTGGCCGAGCCGCCCAGGCCCAGGATGATGTGCCTGGCGCCCGCATCCAGCGCGGCCAGGATCAATTCGCCCACCCCGTGGCTGCTGGCGCGCAGGGGGGCGCGCTTGGACGGTGGGATCAGTTCCAGGCCGGCCGCCGCGGCCATTTCGATGATGGCGGTGCCGTCATCGAGCAAGCCCCAGACGGCATCGACCTTGTGGCCGAGCGCATCGTTGACGGTGCGTTGGCGCGCCTGGCCGCCTGCCGCGGCCAGCACGGCCTGTACCGTGCCTTCGCCGCCGTCGGCCATCGGAATGCATACGGTCTGCGCGCCGGGAAAGGCGGCCTTGACGCCGCGCGCGATGGCCGCTGCGGCGTCGGGTGCGGAAACGCTTTCTTTGAACGAGTCAGGAGCGATGACGATTTTCACGGAGTCGGCGGCACAGAGAGGGTGTCAGGGTGTTGACCATGATACCCGTGCATCCGCGGCCGGCGTACCATAACGCTTTCGTTGTTCATGTGAGAGTGGATCGCCATGCCTGTATTGCGCCGCACCAAAATTGTCGCCACCCTGGGCCCGTCGACGTCGACGCCCGAACGCATCGACGCCATGATCAAGGCGGGCCTGGATGTGGCACGGCTGAACTTCTCGCACGGCAGTGCCGACGATCACCGAGAACGCGCCCGCCTGGTGCGCGAGACCGCCGCGCGGCAAGGCCGCTTCGTTGCCGTCATGGGCGATCTGCAAGGCCCCAAGATTCGCATCGCGCGTTTCACCGACAAGCTGGTGCATCTGCAGGTGGGCCAGCCGTTCACGCTGTCGCGCGTGCATCCGAAAGATGCCGGCACGGCCAGCATCGTGGGCATCGACTACCCAGAACTGGTGCAGGATTGCCGCGTGGGCGACGAGCTGCTGCTCGATGACGGCCGCGTGGTGCTGGTGGTGGACCGGGTCGAAGGCGACGAGGTCCACACCACTGTCACCGTGGGCGGCCCGCTGTCCAACAACAAGGGCATCAACCGGCGCGGCGGCGGCCTGTCTGCGCCCAGCCTGACCGACAAGGATCGCGTTGACATCAAGCTGGCCGCCGAGATGCAGCTGGACTTCGTGGCGGTGTCGTTCCCGCGTTATGGCAGCGACATCGACGAGGCGCGCGAACTGCTGCGCGCGGCGGGCAGCGACGCGTGGATCATTGCCAAGATCGAACGCGCCGAAGCCGTGGCCGACGACGAGGCGCTGGACGCGCTGATCCGCGCCAGCGACGGCGTGATGGTGGCGCGCGGCGACCTGGGCGTGGAAGTGGGCGACGCCGAGCTCGTCGGCATCCAGAAGCGCATCATCCAGCACGCGCGGACGCTGAACAAGGTGGTGATCACCGCGACCCAGATGATGGAGTCCATGATTTCCAGCCCCATCCCCACGCGCGCCGAAGTGTCGGACGTGGCCAATGCGGTGCTGGACTACACCGATGCCGTGATGCTGTCGGCCGAAAGCGCGTCGGGCCAGTACCCGGTCGAAACCGTGCAGGCCATGGCGCGGGTGTGCCTGGGCGCCGAAAAGCATCCCACCAGCACGCAGTCGCACCACCGTCTGGGCGAAACCTTCACGCGCTGCGACGAAACCATTGCGCTGGCGGCCATGTATGCGGCCAACCACTTTCCGGGCGTGAAGGCGATCATCGCGCTGACCGAAAGCGGCCACACGCCGTTGATCATGTCGCGCATCCGTTCCGGCGTGCCGATCTATTGCTACAGCCCGCACAGCGTCACGCAGAATCGCGTCACCATGTTCCGCGGCGTCTACACCATTCCGTTCGCGCCGTCCGACTACGAGCCGGCCGACCTGAGCAACGCCGCCATCGACGAACTGAAAAAGCGCAACCTGGTGAAGGAAGGCGACTGGGTCATCCTGACCAAGGGCGATTTCTACCGCGACAGCGGCGGCACCAATGGCATGAAGATCCTGCTGGTCGATTGAACGGGCGGCGGCGTCGGCCCGTACCAGGACCGGCGCCGCTGGCGTTCAGCCGAAGAACCAGTAGCACACGCCGATGGCCGCGAGCACGCCGGCCAGGTCGGCGATCAGCGCGCAGCCGACCGCATGGCGCGCGCGCAGGATGCCGACCGAACCGAAGTACACGGCCAGCACATAGAAGGTGGTTTCGGTGCTGCCTTGCACCACCGCCGCCAGCAGCGCCGGGAAGCTGTCCACGCCGAAATGCGTCATGGTTTCGAGCATCATGGCGCGGGCGGCGCTGCCCGAGAACGGCTTGACCAATGCAGTGGGCAGCGCGTCGACGAAACGCGTGTCCCAGCCGGCATGGGCGGCAAGCCAGCGGATGCCATCGAGCAGGAAGTCCAGCGCGCCGGATGCCCGCAGCACGCCCACCGCGCACAGCATGGCCACCAGGTACGGCAACAGGCTCTTGGCGATGTCGAAGCCTTCCTTGGCGCCTTCGATGAAGGCCTCGTAGACCGGCACCTTTTTCCAGGCGCCCACGACCAGGAAGGCGAGCAGGATGCCGAACAGGGCCAGGTTGCCCATCAGCGACGACAGCGCGGCGATGGCGGTGGCCGACATGCTGGCCAATAGCGCCATGAACCCGCCCAGCACCAGCGCCACGCCGCCCAGCCACAGCAGGATGACCGGATCGGCCAGCCGCAGGCGCTGGCAGGCCGCCACCGCCAGGAAGCCGGCCAGCGTGGATGCGCTGGTGGCCAGCAGGATCGGCAGGAATACCAGGGTGGGGTCGGGCGCGCCCTGCTGGGCGCGGAACATGAACAGGGTCACCGGCAGCAGCGTCAAGGACGACGCATTGAGCACCAGGAACAGGATCTGCGCGTTGCTGGCGGTGTCGGGCTTGGGGTTGAGCGCTTGCAGCTCGCGCATGGCGCGCAGGCCGATGGGCGTGGCGGCGTTGTCCAGGCCCAGGCCGTTGGCGGCGAAATTCAGGGTGATGAGGCCGATGGCGGGATGGTTGCGCGGCACCTCCGGCATCAGCCGGGCAAACAGCGGCCCCAGCAGCCACGCCAGCTTTTCGACCAGGCCCGCGCGTTCGGCGATGCGCAGAAAGCCCAGCCACAGCGTGAGCGTGCCGAACAGCAGCACCATGACTTCGACCGAGACCCGCGCCATGTCGAACAGGCTGGCGACCATGGCGCGAAAGACGTCGGGGTCGCCGATGGCCAGCCAGCGGTACAGGGCGGCAGCGGTGGCCGTCAGGAAAAAGCCCAGCCAGAGTTTGTTCAGCATGCGGCGTGTGCCTGGATAGCGGTTGATTGCGTTCCCGCAAAGGGGAGGCCCATTGTCGCAGAGTCAGCCCTGTCCAGCTTGGCCCCGGCGGGCCAATTCTGGTACTTTGGCCTGATACGCCCAGTGGCATCGAACAAGAAGGGGAGCACATGGATTTGAACGCATGGCGCCGGCGCCGCATCTCCGAACCCGCTTACCGTTGGGCCCGCAAGGCCATGCCGCCGTTGTCGCCCACCGAACGCGAAGCCATCGAGGCCGGCGACACCTGGTGGGACGCCGACCTGTTCACGGGCAACCCCGACTGGCGCAAGCTGCTCGACGTGCCTGCGGCCACCCTGACGCCCGACGAACAACGCTTCATCGACGGCCCCGTGGCGCAGCTGTGCGCCATGCTGGACGAATGGGACATCACCTGGCACCGGCGCGACCTGCCGCCCGAGGTCTGGGCCTTTCTGAAGGCGCAGCGCTTTTTCGGCATGATCATCCCCAAGCGCTACGGCGGGCTGGGCTTTTCGCCTTACGCGCATTCCGAAGTGGTGCGGCGCATTTCCGCCTATTCCATCACCACCGGGGTCACCGTCATGGTGCCCAATTCACTGGGGCCGGGCGAGCTGCTGCTGCAGTTCGGCACCCCTGCCCAGCGTGACTATTGGCTGCCTCGCCTGGCCGATGGCCGCGAGGTGCCGTGCTTCGGGCTGACCAGCCCCGAAGCGGGGTCAGACGCTGCGTCCATGGTCGATACCGGCATCGTCTGCCGCCAGGTGGTCGATGGCCGTGAACTGATCGGCGTGCGGCTGAACTGGCACAAGCGCTACATCACGCTGGGGCCGGTGGCCACGGTGCTGGGGCTGGCATTCAAGATGTCGGACCCCGATGGCATCCTGGGCGGCGCGCGCGACATCGGCATTTCGGTGGCGCTGGTGCCCACCGACGCGCCCGGCGTCGAGATCGGCCGCCGCCACCTGCCGGCCATGCAGGTGTTCCAGAACGGCCCCAACCGCGGCCACGACGTGTTCGTGCCGCTGGACGCCCTGATCGGCGGGGCCGAACGCGCCGGCCATGGCTGGCAGATGCTGATGAGCGCGCTGGCTGCGGGGCGCGGCATTTCGCTGCCGTCGCTGTCGGCCGCCGCCTGCGTCATGAGCGCGCACGCCACCGGCATGTATGCGCGGGTGCGTGAGCAATTCGGCATCCCGGTGGGCAAGTTCGAAGGCGTGCAGGAAAGGCTGGCCAGCCTGGCGGGCAATGCCTACCTGGTGGAGGCCGCCCGCCGGCTGACCTGCGCGGCGCTGAACCAGGGGGTGAAGCCGGCGGTGGTGTCGGGCATCATGAAGTACCACGCCACCGAGCGCATGCGGGTGTCGGTCAACGACGCCATGGACGTGCATGCCGGCCGGGCGGTCATCGACGGGCCCAGCAACTACCTCGGCGCGCTGTACCGTGCGGTGCCCATCGCCATCACGGTGGAAGGCGCCAACATCCTGACCCGCAACCTGATCATCTTCGGTCAGGGCGCCATTCGCGCGCATCCGTACCTGATGCCGGAAATGCTGGCGCTGGGCAACCCCGACGAAGAGCGCGGCATGGAGGTCTTCCATGACGTGTTCTGGCGTCACTTGCGGCATACCGGCATGAATGCGTTGCGTGCCATTGGCCGTGCCTGGACAGGCGGCGTCCTGGCGCCGTCGCCGGTGTCCGGACCCACCGCCCGGCACTATCGCCGGCTGGGGCGCTATGCGTCCGGCTTCGCGCTGCTGGCAGATGCCACGCTGGCCCAGCTGGGCGGCGGGCTGAAGCGTCGCGAGATGATCTCGGCGCGGCTGGGCGACATTCTGTCCGAGCTGTACCTGCTGTCGGCGGTGCTCAAGCGCTGGGAGGACGAAGGCCGCAAGCACGACGACCTGCCGCTGGTGCATTGGTGCCTGCAGCAAGGCTACGCGGAAATCGAAAAACGCATGGACCAGGTGCTGTCGAACCTGCCCGGCCGGGTGATGGCCTGGGGCTTGCGGGCCGCCATCCTGCCGCTGCGGTTGGCCAAGGGGCCGGACGATGCACTGACCCGCGAATGCGCCGAACTGCTGCTCAAGCCGTCGCCCACGCACGTGCGGTTGGCGGCCGATCTGCAACGGGCGGCGGCCGGCAGTGCGCAAGACGATGATCCGCTGGCGCTGCTGACACGCGCCTTTGCGGTGGTGGATGCGGTGCAGCCCATCCGCGACCGGCTCAAGCAGTCGGGCGTGCGCGACTGGCGCGAGGCGCATCGCCATGGCGCGATCTCGGCATCGCAGGCGGCGCAGCTGGAAGAGGCCGAGGCGATCGTGTCGCGGGTGCTGCAAGTGGATGACTTCGCGCCGAGCGACCTGTCGCCGCAGGCGGCAGAGGCCGAAGCCACGCCGGGCCGCGAGCCTGCGGCCAAGGCCTCAGCCGCGCCGGCACACGAGCCCGCGGCCAAGGCCGATGCCGGCACGGACGTCAAGCCCGCGCCGACACCGCCCGCCGATCAGTCGTCCTGATTCGGGTCCATGCCCGGGAACAGGATTTCAGTGAAGCCGAACTTCGTGAAATCCTGGATCCGGGATGGGTACAGCCGGCCGATCAGGTGGTCGCATTCGTGCTGCACCACCCGGGCATGGAAGCCTTCGGCCTCGCGCTCGATGTCGCGGCCGTAGGGGTCCTTGCCGGTGTAGCGGATGTGGCGGTAGCGCGGCACCGTGCCGCGCAGGCCCGGCACCGACAGGCAGCCTTCCCAGCCGTCTTCCATTTCGTCCGAGAGCGGCGTGATGACGGGATTGCACAGGATCGTCTGCGGCACCGCGGGCGCGTCGGGATAGCGCTCGTTGCGGTCAAAACCGAAGATGACCAATTGCAGGTCCACGCCGATCTGCGGCGCGGCCAGGCCGACGCCCTGCGCCGCCGCCATGGTCTCGAACATGTCTGCGATCAGGGCGTGCAGCTCGGGGGTATCGAAGCGCTCGACCGGCGGCGCGACGCGCAGCAGCCGGGGATCGCCCATTTTGAGGATGGTGTGGATCATGATGACGGTCAAGAAAGAACGATCAATCTAGCAGAAGGATTCTTTCCCCGCCGGGCCGCCCCAAGGGGAAAGCGCCCCCTCGGGGGGCAGCAAGCCTGCGGAGCGGGCGCGGCGTGGGGGCCCTTAATCTACCCGACCCTTCTTCTGGATGAACTCGATCTTGTAGCCGTCCGGATCTTCGACGAACGCGATCACGGTGGTGCCGTGCTTCATCGGGCCGGCTTCGCGGGTGACCTTGCCGCCGCGCGCCTTGACCTTGTCACAGGCTTCGTAGGCGTTGTCGACTTCCAGGGCGATGTGGCCGTAGCCGGTGCCCAGGTCGTACTTGTCGGTGTCCCAGTTGTGGGTCAGCTCGATGACGGCGCCTTCGGATTCGTCCTGGTAGCCCACGAAGGCCAGGGTGAACTTGCCGTCGGGGTAGTCGTTGCGGCGCAGGACGCGCATGCCGAGCACGTTGGTATAGAAATCGATGGACTTGTCGAGGTTGCCGACTCGCAGCATGGTGTGGAGCATACGCATGGAGAAATTCCTTAAGCGGTGAGGGGTTGGGGGACGAACCGGGCGTGCCCGGCATGGTCCCTGGAAATTCCCAGGTCTTGCAGCGCGCCGCCCATGGCGTCGACCGCAAGCCGCATCTGGTCGGGCCCGAAGGCGCCGATGCAGCCGACCCGGAAGGTGGGTTGTTCGGTGTTGGTGAAATTGCTGAGCACGAAACCGCGTTGCTTGAGCGCGTCGACGAACAGCTGCAGATTCCAGGTCGGCGCGTCGGGCGCATGCACGTTGACGACGATGGGGCCTTGCAGGTCGGGCGTCAGGTAGGGCGTGAGGCCCAGGCCGGCCACGCCGTCGTACAGCGTGCGCATGTTGGCGGTGTAGCGCGCCAGGCGGGCCTCGCGGCCTTCCTGATGATACAGGTCCAGCGCCACGGCCAGCGCCGCCAGCGTCGGGGCGGGCGGCGTGAAGCGCGGGCCGGCGTTGGGCGCCAGCGTGTGCTGGTAGATGTCGGCCAGGTCCAGCGACCAGCTGCCGGCATTGCCTTGGGCGGCTTGCAGGCGGTCGCGGCGGGCCACGACGAAGGCGGCGCCGGGCAGGCCTTCCAGGCATTTGTTTGCGGTCAGCACGACGGCATCGATGGCCGGCAGGGCAGCCAGGTCCAGCGGCAGCGCGCCGAAGGCCGACACGGCGTCGACGATGACGCGGCGGCCCAGGGCGTGGGCCACCCGGGCCAGTTCGGGCACGTCGTGGCAGATGCCGCTGCCGGTTTCGCTGTAGACCAGCGCCACATGGGTCAGCGTGGGGTCTTGCTCGAGCGCCCGCGCCACGGCTTGCGGATCGACGCGTTCGCGGGTGCCCACGGCCAGCGGCACGGCGACGCGGCCGGCGTCGGCCGCCAGCTTCTGCAGGCGGCTGGCGTAGGCGCCGGTGGACGGCGCCAGCAGGCGCCCGCCCGCGGGCACGAAGGTGCGGATCGCGGCTTCCACCGCGAAATGGCCGCAGCCGGGCAGCGCCAGCGCTTCGTGGTGGGCGGCGTCGGCCTGGGCCACGCGCAGCACGCCCGCGCAGACCTGGCGGTACAGCGCACGGAATTCGTTGTCCCAGGGCGCGTAATCCTGCGCCATGGCGGCCTTCACCCGGGCATCGGTCGTGACCGGGCCGGGAATCAGCAGCAGCATTTTTGGTGTCTCCGAGGGGGTCGCAAAGTCGCCTCGCGCCAGTCCTAGAATTGGGGGAGCGAGGCGGGATCGTGGCGCCGCAGCACGTTCTTGGCTTCTTCGAAGTCGGGCAGGATCTGGCCCACTTCGCGCCAGAAGTCCTGGCTGTGGTTCATTTCGCGCAAGTGGGCAAGCTCGTGCGCGATCACGTAATCGATGATGGCCGGTGCAAAGTGGACCAGGCGCCAGTTCAGCATGATGTTGCCGTCGCTGGTGCACGAGCCCCAGCGCGTGGCTGCCGACGACAGGCGCCAGCGGCTGATCTTCAGGCCGCTGATCTGCAGGAAGTGCGCCAGCCGCGCGCCGAACCAGGCGCCGGCCCGCTGCTGCAGCCAGGCCTGCGCGGCGTCGCGGATGCGGCCCTGGTCGGCCGTGGCGGGCAGGGCCAGCCACAGCGTGTCGCCATCGGCAGGGGCATCGGCATTGCCGGACAGGAAGGTCTGGCGGCTGTCGCCCCCCACGCCCAGCACGATGCGCTTGCCCAGGTAAGGCAGTTCGCCGCCCGCCTGCCAACGCGTGTGCGCCATGGCCAGCTGCTGCTTGCGGGTGTGCCATTCGCGCAGCTTGGCGACGATCCAGCGGGCTTTTTCGCGGACGGCGTCGTCGATCTGCGCCAGCGTGACCCAGTTGGGCGCCGTGACGCGCAGGCCGTCGTCGGTGATGACAAAGCCGATGCTGCGGCGACGCGAGCGCAGCAGCACGAAGCCGATGGGCTGCGGGTCGGTGTCGACCTCGCGCCAGCGGGCGCCGGGCGGCATGGGATCGGGGCAGGGCGTGGGCACGCGCGAGGCGGCGTTGGGCGACAGCGTCAGCAGCGGCTCGCCGGCAGGCTTGGGGGCGGATGGCGCGGCCGCAGGGGGCGTAACAGCAGGGGGCGTAACAGCAGGGGGCGCGACAGGCGCCGCCGCGGGAAACAGCAGCGCAGACTGCGGGTGGACGTCAGGCGGGGCAGCGCGTGGGACAGAGGGCCGAGCCGGGGGGCGCGCGTTCAGCGACGACGCGCCCGAGGGCGCGTCGTGGTCGTGCACGTCGAACAGAAGTTCGAGCTGATCAGTGCTGGCCATACCTTTCAGGGTTAAGACGCCGCATTTCCCCTTCGATCCAGTCTTGCACTTTCTGGTTCAGTTCTTCGGGGGAGATTCCCTTGGATTCTATCGCGGGACCGATGGATAGCGTAACCAGGCCCGGATATTTGACGAAGGCGTTGCGCCGCCAGCATTCGCCGGCATTGTGCGCGACCGGGATGACGACCGCGCCGGTGCGCGAGGCCAGCAGGGCGCCGCCCATCTTGAAACGCGCGGTCTTGCCCGGCGGCACGCGGGTGCCTTCGGGAAACAGCAGCGGCCAGCGGCCTTCGTCCAGCCGGGTCTGTCCCTGCTTGACCACCTGGTCGAAGGCGTCGCGGCCCTTGGAGCGGTCGATGGCGATCATGCGCAGCAGCGCCAGGCCCCAGCCGAAGAACGGCACCATGTGCAGTTCTTTCTTGTAGACGAAGCAGACTTCGCGCGGCATGTAGGCCGGGAAGAACAGGGTTTCCCAGGCCGACTGGTGCTTGGACAGCAGCACGGCGGGGCCGTCGGGCAGGTTTTCCCAGCCCTTGACCTGCCAGCGGATGCCGCAGAACACCTTGGCGCCCCAGATGGCCAGGCGCGGCCAGCCGACGGTGAGCTTGTAGCGCAGGTGCAGCGGCAGCGGCGCCCACAGGATGCAGGCGAAGGCGTAGGGGATGACCGTGATGGCCAGGAACAGGAAATACAGGAACGAGCGCAGCCGGGCCATCAGTTGTCCTGGAGCAGGGCGTCGGCCACGGCCGACAGGTCGTCGCAGACCCGCGTATTGTCGGGCAGGCCGCCTTTGGCCAGCGTCTTCTTGCCGTTGCCGGTCAGCACCAGCCACGGCGAGCAGCCCGCCGCGCTGGAGGCCTGCAGGTCGCGCAGCGAATCGCCCACGGCCGGCACGCCGGCCAGGTCGACGTCGTAGCGGTGGCCGATCTGCTCGAACATGCCGGGGCGCGGCTTGCGGCAGGTGCAGTTGTCGTCCGGGCCATGCGGGCACATGAAGACGGCATCGACGCTGCCGCCGGCCGCGGCCAGCTCGCGCCGCATCTTGGTGTGGATGGCGGTGAGCGTGTCCATGTCGAACAGGCCGCGGGCCAGGCCCGACTGGTTGGTGGCGACGACCACGGTCCAGTCCGCCTGGGTCAGGCGCGCGATGGCCTGCAGGCTGCCGGGCAGGGCGATCCATTCGTCGGGGTTCTTGACGAATGCGTCGCTGTCCTGGTTGATGACGCCGTCGCGGTCGAGGATGATGAGTTTCACTGTGCCAGCCTGGAAATGTCAGCGACCTGGTTCATCAGGGTGTGCAACTGGCCCAGCAGCGCCAGCCGGTTGGCGCGCACGGCGGGGTCGTCGGCCATGACCATGATGTCGGCGAAGAAGGCGTCGACGGGTTCGCGGGCCTGGGCCAGGGTGCGCAGGTTGGCGGCGAAGTCGCCGGCCGCCCGTTGCGCCTCGGCCTGCGGGCGCAGCGCGGCAATCGCGGCGGCCAGGGCTTTTTCGGCGGGTTCGACCAGGGCGGCATCGTTGACCGCGCCGATCTCGCCTTCGGCCTTCTTGAGCAGGTTGCCGATGCGCTTGTTGGCGGCGGCCAGGCTGGCGGCTTCGGGCAACTGCGCGAAGGCGGCGGCGGCGCGTACGCGCTCGGCCACCTGGTGCAGCGGCGGCGTCAGGGCGATGACGGCCTCGACCGCGTTGCGGTCGTGGTCGTTGATGAGCTGGTTGCGGTAGCGCTCGTAGATGAAGGTGCGCACTTCAGCCAGCGTTTCGGCGGGGATCTTGCCTGCCGGGAAGGTGGCGGCCGTGGCGGCCAGCAGGCCGTCCAGCGACAGCGGGCCGTCCTGGTTGAGCTTGAGCCAGCCGCCCGCGGCCAGTTGCTCGAACGCGCTGATCAGGCCCAGCGCGGCGCGGCGCAGGCCGAAGGGATCGCGTTCGCCGGTGGGCGCCAGGCCGATGGCCCAGATGCCGACCAGGGTTTCGGCGCGCTCGGCGATGAACAGCGCGGCGGCGGTCAGGCCGTCTTGCGTGACGGGGGCGTCGTAGCGGTTGCGGTACTGGTTGCGCAGGGCCTGCACGACGCTGTCCGGCTCGCCGTCGCCGGCAGCGTAGTAGGCGCCCATGATGCCTTGCAGCTCGGGGAATTCGCCCACCATGTTCGAACCCAGGTCGGCCTTGGCCAGCAGCGCGGCGCGGTCGGCGGCGGTGACGTCGCTGCCCAGCTTGCCGGCCACGTCGCGGGCGATGGCGCGCACGCGTTCGACGCGTTCAAGCTGGGTGCCCAGCTTGTTGTGGTAGACGATCGAACCCAGTTGCTCGACGCGCGCGGCCAGCGGCGTCTTGCGGTCGGTTTCGAAGAAGAACTGGGCGTCGGCCAGGCGCGGGCGCACCACGCGCTGGTTGCCTTCGACGATGTTCACCGGGTTGTCCGTGTGCATGTTGCTCACGATCAGGAAGCGGTGCGTCAGGCGGCCGGTGGCCGGGTCGAACAGCGGGAAGTATTTCTGGTTCAACCGCATGGTCAGGATCAGGCATTCCTGCGGCACTTGCAGGAACTGCTCTTCGAACTGGCCCACGTAGACGGTGGGATGTTCGACCAGGGCGGTGACTTCGTCGAGCAGCGCGGCCACTTCCGGGTCGTCGCCCAGCGTGGCCGACAGGCGGCCGGCGTGGTCGAGCAGCTGGCGCTGGATTTCATCGCGGCGGCCTTCGAACGAGGCCACCACATGGCCCTTGTCGGCCAGGGTGGCGGCGTAGGCGTCGGCATCGGCGAAGGACACGGCGCCGCTGCTCATGAAGCGGTGGCCAAGGGTGTCGCGGCCGGCGGTCAGGCCCAGCGCGGTGACGGGCACGACGTCGGCGCCGAACAGGGCGACCAGGCCGTGCGCCGGGCGCACGAACTTGACGGTGGTGACGCCGTCGGCCAATTGGTAGCGCATGACCTTGGGGATCGGCAGGCCGTCGATGGCCGCGTCGATGCCTTCCTGCAGGCCGGCGGCCAACTGCGCGCCGGGGGCGGTGCCGCGGGCAACCAGGTAGTCCTGCTTGCCGTCGGATTCGCGTTCCAGGGTGGCCAGGTCGATGTTGTCCAGGCCCTTGGCGGCCAGCTTCTTCTGCAGCGCCGGGGTAGCCTTGCCGTCTTCGGTCAGGCCGATCTTCACGGGCATCAGCTTTTCGGCGTAGGCCTGGTCAGGCGCCTGGGCCAGCACGGCCGACAGGTGCACGGCCAGGCGGCGCGGCGTGGAAAACGCCTGCACGGCGCAGCCGTCGGCCAACAGGCCGTGGCGCTGCAGCGTGGCGCGCACGCCTTCGGCAAAGGCCTGGCCCAGCTTCTGCAGGGCCTTGGGCGGGAGTTCTTCGGTCAGCAGTTCGACCAGCAGCGGGCGGATGTTCGTCGTCATTTATGCAGCCTCCCCGGCGGCCTTGTCGCGGCCCAGCATGGGAAAGCCCAGTCGTTCGCGGGAATCGTAGTAGGCCTGCGCGACGGCGCGCGACAGGTTGCGGATGCGGCCGATATAGGCGGCGCGTTCGGTCACGCTGATCGCGCCGCGCGCGTCCAGCATGTTGAAGGTGTGCGCGGCCTTGAGCGCGGCCTCGTAGGCGGGCAGCGCCAGGGGCACGTCCATCAGGCGCTTGGCTTCGGCTTCGTAGTCGTTGAAATGCGAGAACAGCATTTCGGCCGACGAGTGCTCGAAGTTATAGGTGGATTGCTCGACCTCGTTCTGGTGGAAGACGTCGCGATACAGCACGCGGTTGCCGTTGGCGCCTTCGGTCCAGACCAGGTCGTACACGCTTTGCACGTCCTGCAGGTACATGGCCAGGCGTTCCAGGCCGTACGTGATTTCACCGGTGGTCGGGGTGCAGTCCAGGCCGCCCACTTGCTGGAAATAGGTGAACTGGGTGACTTCCATGCCGTTGAGCCAGACTTCCCAGCCCAGGCCCCAGGCGCCCAGGGTGGGGTTTTCCCAGTCGTCTTCGACGAAGCGGATGTCGTGCTGCGTGGGGTCGATGCCCAGCGCCTTGAGCGAACCGATGTACAGGTCCAGGATTTCCGGGGGCGCGGGTTTCAGCACCACCTGGTACTGGTAATAGTGTTGCAGGCGGTTGGGGTTTTCGCCGTAGCGGCCATCCTTGGGACGGCGCGAGGGCTGCACGTAGGCGGCGCGCCAGGGTTCCGGCCCGATAGCCCGCAGGAATGTGGCCGTGTGCGAGGTGCCGGCGCCGACTTCCATGTCGTAGGGCTGCAGCAGGGCGCAACCCTGCTTGTCCCAGTATTCCTGGAGCGTAAGGATGATTTGCTGAAAGGTGAGCATAGGATTCTTGGAATTCGGTCGCCGGGCGACGTCTGCCGTGGGCGTGGGAAACCGGGCATTTTAACTGGCCCGGGGCAGGGCGGGGGCCGGCCCCCGGAAATGGGGCGATATCCCTGCCGTTACATATTTCCTGGCGTGCCATGGCCGCCGATCGTCCCGCCGGGGACGGATGGCAGGGGCCGTCCGGCCGGCGTGCTCCTGGCGGACACCGGCCGGCCCCGCGCCTGCGGCGGCCAACCATTGGTCGTATCATTCCAGGTTGACGCGCAGTCTTATATAAAACCAACGCATCACACCAACACCCCGGAAGGAGCATCCGCATGTCTGACCTGATCTCGGTGGAAGTCGCCGACGGCATCCAGATCATCACGATCAATCGCCCCGAAGCCAAGAACGCCATCAACCTGGAAACCGCGCAGGCCATGGCCGCCGCGCTGGACCAGCTGGACAGCCGCGACGACGTGCGCATCGGCATCCTGACGGGCGCGGGCGGCACGTTCTCGTCGGGCATGGACCTGAAGGCCTTTGCCAAGTCGGGCCAGCGCCCCTATGTGGAAGGCCGCGGTTTCGCCGGCCTGAACGAAGCGCCGCCCAAGAAGCCCCTGATCGCCGCGGTCGAAGGCTATGCCCTGGCCGGTGGCTGCGAAATGGCCCTGGCATCCGACCTGATCGTGGCCGCCAGCAACGCCAAGTTCGGCCTGCCCGAGGTCAAGCGCGGCCTGGTGGCCGGCGCCGGCGGCATGCTGCGCCTGCCGCGCCGCCTGCCGTACCACATCGCCATGGAAGTGATCCTGACGGGCGACATGCTGAGCGCCGAGCGCGCCTACAGCTTTGGCCTGGTCAACCGCCTGACCGAACCCGGCGGCGCCCTGGCCGGCGCGCTGGAACTGGCGCGCGCCATCGTCGAGAACGGCCCGCTGTCGGTGCAGACTGCCAAGAGCATCGTGGCGCAGTCGGGCGACTGGAATCAGGACGACATGTTCAACCGCCAGCGGCCGCTGATCGCCCATATTTTCGCGTCGGCCGATGCGAAAGAAGGCGCCACGGCTTTCGCTGAAAAAAGAAAGCCCGTCTGGCAGGCAAAATAAAATAAGCTGCACCCCATCGCGCGCGGCCGGCTAGCCGGCCGCGTTTTCACGTTCCCTTCGTAACCCGCATATCGCCATGTCCGTCCTCATCAAAGAAGAAGACTTCATCCAGTCTATCGCTGATGGCATCCAGTTCATCAGCTACTACCATCCCGTCGACTACATCCGCCACCTGGCCCGCGCCTACGAGCGCGAGGAAAGCCCGGCCGCGCGCGATGCGATGGCGCAGATCCTGACCAACTCGCGCATGTGCGCCGAGGGCAAGCGTCCGCTGTGCCAGGACACCGGCATCGTCAACGTGTTCCTGAAGGTCGGCATGGAAGTGCGCTTCGACACCAAGCGCACGCTGCAGGAACTGTGCGACGAAGGCGTGCGCCGCGGCTACCTGAACCCGGACAATCCGCTGCGCGCCTCCGTGCTGGACGATCCGCTGTTCGCCCGCAAGAACACCCGCGACAACACGCCCTGTATCCTGCACGTCGAACTTGTCCCGGGTGACAAGGTCGACGTGCAGCTGGCTTCGAAGGGCGGCGGTTCGGAAAACAAGTCCAAGTTCGCCATGCTCAACCCCAGCGACTCGCTGGTGGACTGGGTGCTCAAGACGGTCCCGACCATGGGCGCCGGCTGGTGCCCGCCGGGCATGCTGGGCATCGGCGTCGGCGGTACCGCTGAAAAGGCCATGCTGATGGCCAAGCAGTCGCTGATGGAAGACATCGACATGTACGAGCTGCTGGCCCGCGGCCCGCAGAACAAGCTGGAAGAGCTGCGCATCGAGCTGTACGAAAAGGTCAACGCGCTGGGTATCGGCGCGCAGGGCCTGGGCGGCCTGACCACCGTGCTCGACGTCAAGATCAGCACCTTCCCGACGCACGCGGCCTCCAAGCCCGTCGCCATGATCCCGAACTGTGCAGCCACCCGCCACGCGCACTTCGAGCTGGACGGCTCGGGCCCGGCCCGCCTGGACCCGCCGTCGCTGTCGGAATGGCCCGAAGTGCACTGGGCGCCCGACTACAACAAGTCCAGGCAGGTCGACCTGAACACGCTGACGCGCGAAGAAGTCGCCAGCTGGAAGCCGGGCCAGACCCTGCTGCTGTCGGGCAAGATGCTGACCGGCCGCGATGCCGCGCACAAGCGCATCCAGGACATGCTGGCCAAGGGCGAGCCCCTGCCGGTGGATTTCACCAACCGCGTCATCTATTACGTGGGTCCGGTGGATCCGGTGGGCGACGAAGTGGTGGGTCCCGCTGGCCCGACCACCGCGACGCGCATGGACAAGTTCACCGACATGATGCTGGAGAAGACCGGCCTGATCTCCATGATCGGCAAGTCCGAACGCGGTCCCGTCGCCATCGAGGCGATCAAGAAGCACGGTTCGGCCTACCTGATGGCCGTGGGTGGCGCGGCGTACCTGGTGTCCAAGGCCATTCGCGGCGCCAAGGTGCTGGGCTTTGCCGACCTGGGCATGGAAGCCATCTACGAATTCGACGTGAAGGACATGCCGGTGACCGTGGCGGTTGACGCCCAGGGCACCTCGGTCCACACGACCGGCCCGAAGGAATGGCAGGCCAAGATCGGCAAGATCCCGGTCGCGGTGGCGTAAGCCTCGTCTGCATCGAAGTCGGCCGCTCTTGTAGCGGCCGATTTTTTTCGCGGCAGGGCTGTGTTTATACTGCCTCCAATTCCGGGATAGTTCAGCGGTAGAACATCCGGCTCCACTCTGGATAGGCGCTGGTTCGACTCCAGCTCCCGGATCCCTCTTTCACTCAGGTGCTCGATGCCTCACGACGACGCGCCAGAGGCGGGCGCGATCGGCAGCGGTTACGCGGCTGCCATGCTCGCCAAGGCCTTCCTCACCCACGAGACCCACGCCGATCCCGACGTGCGCGAGCGCGCCGCCGAGCGCGTGCTGCGTTGGCGGCAGGTGCTGGAACAGGCGCTGGCCGGCACGGTCGACTACGGGTCGCGCACGCCGCTGGCCGGCATTCCCGACTGGGTCACGCTGGAAGTCGTCACGGGCGGATTCGCCACCGGCCAATTGCTGGCGGGCGGACCGCTGGCGGACTTCGAGCGCGAGCTGGCCGCCCGCACGCCGGGCATCCGCACCGGCCACGAGCGGCGCGATCTGAATACCTATTTTCTTGGCGAGGCCGGCATTGCCCAGTTGCAGGCGCGCCTGGCCGATGGCGACTACCGCGTCGACCTGCCCGAGGAAGCGGCGCTGTTGACCGTGGCCTGGCTGCTGCGGCAAGGGCAGGCGCAAGCCGCGCGCGACCTGGTCGCGGAGCTGGCGCCGTTCTTTGACCGCCTGCGCTTCTATCCCGCGCCCTGGGCCGGCGACGAGCCGGCCGCTGCGGACCTGCATGTCAGGACCGCGGGCGAGGTTGCCGGGGTGCTGGCCGCGCTGGCGCCGCAACCACGCTTGCAAGCACAGCGCACGACCGTGACCGAGCTGCTACCGCGCCATGACCGCGCGGTGGCCCTGTTTCTGGAAACGGTGCAGGACGATTGGCCATGCCGGCGCTATCCCGAGGGCTGGAGCGAACGCGCGGCGGCCCTGGTGGGCGAGGTCGAGGCGGCGCAGGCGGCCTCTGGGCGAGCGCTGGGCGGCCTGTCGCGGCGGCACCGGCACAAGCGTGAATTGTTCGACCTGCTGGCGCAATGCGTCCGGGCCGCCGAAACCTTGACGGGCAGGCAGGTGGGGCGGGTGCGCCGCCTGTTGCAGGACTATGTGGCGGCGCACGGCGCGCCGGACGGCCAGGCGGTGCAGGCCCTGCGGGCCCGGCAGCGCGGCGACGTCGCCGCGCCGGGCTTTGAAGCGGCGGCACGCGTTGTTGCCACCCGCTTGCGGGACTACCCCGAACAGGCCGGCGTGCAGGACCTGGCGCCCGTGCTGGCGCCGCTGGCCGAGACCGAGGCGCGCGGCGCGGGTCTGCCGGCACGCCTGGCCGTGCCGGCGCCCGTGGCGCGGCGGGTGCTGCGCTGCCGGACCGGTACGCTGGCGCAATTGGTCGAACGAGGTTTGATCCGCTCGAGCGAATTCCTGGCCACCTTGACACCGCAGGTCACCGCCGCGCAGCAAGGCGCGGGCTTTGTCGATCCAACGCTGCGTGCGCTGTATGAAGCGACCTATCGCGCGTTCCGGCGTCGGCGGTCCCTGTTGCTGCTGAATCTGGCGCGCCAGGCGGCGCTTGGCGATCTGCCGTGGATTGCTGCCGTCGAAAGCTTGCGCCAGCCGGCGCAACGGGATGCCGACGCGGCCGGCGCCGCGTTGACCGAGATCGCCGGCCTGGCCTTGACCGCGTTCCCGCACGCCGCGCTGCCCAACAAGCTGCTGCAAGAGCTGCGCGCCTTGAGCGAACGGGCCGGCCGCGACCTGCCGTGGGGCGAGGAGTTGGCCGCCGATATCTTCATGGGCGAGTTCGGCCCCCAGTTTGTCCAGGCCGCGCGATGCGCGGCGGCCTTGCTGGACGGCAGCCTGTACGCCCGTTACTACGCGCTGGAAGTGCCCGCCATCCTGGCGTTGGCGCCCACGCGCGGCGAAGCGGCCTTTGTCCGCCTGTGCGCCGCGCGCGCCGGTGTGCCGCCGGGGTTCGGGCAGGTCGGCGCGAACGGCATGGTGATCGAACAGCAGCAGATCCTGACTACCCACAACCTGGCGTTGCTGGTGACCGGCGCCGGCTTGGGGCCGGCCTTGCGCGAACGCCACGGCCAACTGGCCTTTGCCGCGTTCGAGTGGCTCTGCGCGCGTCAGCAGATGAAGATCGATGTCTGGCATGCGCGCATCCGCATGCTGCGCAATACCGCCGTGGCCTGGCGGCAGGCGCTGTTCTTCCTGTCGCTGGCCACGCCGGCCGAGCGGGATGAGACGATTGCCGCCATGCAGGCACACCTGGCGGCGCAGGGGGCGGCGTTCCAGGCGCTGTTCCGTCCCGTCATGCGCGGTTTGCAGCAGGCGGCGCGCGGCGCCACGCTGCCGCAGCACGAAGCGGGCGAGCAGGGCGCACGCGTGTTCCGCGGCTGGTTCGCCACGCGCCACTGGATGCTGGACGCGCCGGCCTGAACTGGGCCGGGGCGGCTGCCCTGGCCGCACCCTGGCCGACCGCTGGTGACCTCGCCTGGCGCGTCAGGCGGCCTGTAGCACCTGCAGCACATTGCGCGCCGCGCCCACGCCCATCTTCACGTAGGCATCGCGCGTGACACCGCCCACATGCGGACTCAACAGCAGGCCGGGCTGGCCGTGAAAGGGATGCGGCACGGGCGGTGGTTCCTGCTGGAAGCTGTCCAGCCCGGCGCAGGCCACCTTGCCGCTGCGCACCGCGGCCAGCAGATCCTCTTCGTTCACCAGCCCGCCGCGCGCGGTGTTGACCAGCAGCAGGCCGTCGCGGCACTGCGCCAGCGTGGCCGCGCTGATGAGGCCGCGATTGGCGTCGGTCAGCGGGCAATGCAGCGAGATCGCGTCCGACTCGGCCCATAACCGCGGCAAGTCCACCGGTTCGATCCATGGCGGCAGGTTCTCGGCGTAAGGGTCGTGGCCGATCACCCGCATGTCCAGCGCGTGCGCGACCGTCGCCACGCGCCGGCCGATCGCGCCCAGGCCCACCAGCCCCAGCGTGCGGCCGGCCAGTTCGATGCTCTTGTGCGTGGCCTTGTCCCAGTGGCCGGCGTGCATGCGGGCGTCCAGCGGCACGATGGACTTGGCGCAGGCCAGCAGCAGCGCGATGGCGTGTTCGGCCACCGCGGCGGCATTGGCGCCGGCCGCCGCCTTGACGGCAATGCCGCGCGCAGCGGCCGCCGCGCTGTCGATGGTGTCGATGCCGCTGCCGTGCTTGGAAATCACGCGCAGCGAGCGCGCGGCCTCGATGACGGCGGCGCTGATGCGGCCGTAGCGCACGATGAGCGCCACCGGATCGTGCTGGCGCACCAGCGCCAAGAGGTCCTGTTCCGTGGGCCGCGCACCGGCGTAGACCAGCGCATAGCCGTCCAGTGTCTTCACGGCCTCGTCCGCCAGGTCGGCGCCGGTGACCAGGATGATGGGGCGGGCGGATGCGGCCATTGCATCCATCGAGGACGCGGCGGATGTCATAGCGTTTCTCCCGCGCGCAGGGCGCCAGCCGCGCGCAAGGCGTCCTGCAGCCAGGGCGCACCCAGTTGGCCGGCCTTGATCTCGGCGATGCGGCGCGCTTCGGCGTCCACCTTCTGCTGGGCCAGCGCCAGGATTTCTTCTGCGTTTTCGCGCGGCACGACCACCACGCCGTCGGCATCGCCCACGACCAGGTCGCCCGGATTCACGGTGACGCCGGCCAGCGTCACCGGCCAGTTCACGCGGCCCGGCAGGCCCTTGGTGGGGCCGTTGGGGTTGGTGCCCACGGCGAACACGGGAAAGTCGCCTTCGACCAGTTCGGCCGCATCGCGCACGGCGGCATCGACCACGAAGCCGGCCAGGCCGCTGGCGCGCGCCTGCGTCACCATGATGGCGCCGCACAGCGCGGCCGAGCGGTCGCCCTTGCCTTCGACGACGATGACGTCGCCCGGCTGCGCCAGCGCCAGCGCGGCATGGAACATCAGGTTGTCGCCGGGCCGCAGCTCGACGGTGAAGGCCGGGCCGGCCACGTGCATGCGCGGCGACAGCGGCGCGATGCGGCCGCCCAGCGCGCCGCGGCGTCCGCCCACGTCGGCCAGGATGGCGGCCTGGAATCCGCGGGCGCGTTCGACCAGCTCGGGGCGCACGCGCTGGATGTCGCGGCGAATGGCGGGCAGGGAGGTCGGGTTCATGATGCTGCTTCCTATGTCGGGATGAAAAGTGAACCGGGGTTCAATCGATGGGTTTCAGTCGACGGGCTTCAGTCGATCTTTGCGCCAGATTTCTTGACGATGGCGGCCCACAGCTCGCGGTCGTGGCTCAGGCGCTGGGCCAGCGCCTGCGGCGTGCCGCCCAGCACTTCGCCGCCTTCGGCGCGGATCTTTTCCTGGTATTCGGCGCTGGCCATGGCCTTGTTGGCGGCGGCGTTCAGCGCCTGGATCACCGGTTCGGGCGTGCCGGCCGGGGCCAGCAGGCCGAACCAGGTGGTGGCGTCAAAGCCGCTGTAGCCGGCCTCGCTGACGGTGGGCACGTCCCGCAGCTCGGCCACGCGCTTGCCCGACGTCACCGCCAGCGCGCGCAGCTTGCCCGTGCGGATCTGGCCCAGTGCGGTGGGAATGGACGACATGAACAACTGCACCTGGCCGCCGAACAGGTCATTGAGCGCCTGGTTGGCGCCCTTGTACGGAATGTGCTGCAGCTGGATGCCGGCCGACTGCTGCAGCAGCTCGGCGGTCAGGTGGGCGACGGTGCCGTTGCCCGGCGAGGCGAAATTGAGCGCGCCGGGGTGGGCCTTGGCCTCGCGCACCACGTCGGCCAGCGTCTGGTACGAGGAATTCGCGGCCACCACCAGCACCAGCGGCGCGGTGGCCACCAGCGCGACCGGCGCCAGGTCCTTGGACGGGTCGTACGACAGCTTGGTGTACAGCGTGGGGTTGATGGCCAGGTTGCTGGTCTGGCCCAGCACCAGGGTGTAGCCGTCGGGCGCCGAGCGCGCGGCGGTTTCCACGCCCAGGTTGCCGCCGGCGCCGGGCCGGTTTTCCGCCACCAGGCTCCAGCCCGACGTCTTGTTCAGGGCCACGCCCAACTCGCGCGCGATGATGTCGGTGCCGCCGCCGGGCGGGAAGGGCACGATCAGGCGGATCGGGCGGTCGGGATAGGTCTGGGCGGCGCTGGCGGCGCCCCACAGCAGGCCGGCGGCCAGGACGGCCGCGCGCATAAGCACGTTCATGGTTTGTCTCCGAAGTGTTCTGGTGTTCACAGGCCCCGCGGGCCGGTTGCCACCGCCCGTCGTGTGCGGGCTTGATGGCCGTCGAACTATAGAAAGACGTTTCGCTGCATACAATGCTGTTTCACTGAATGAAACGCGGCGCATGCCGTGAAACGCACCCGCCATGAAGAAGACACCTGTTCCCGCCGTGGTCCCCGAGGTTCGCGAAGCCGACGGCGTGATTGCCGTGGCGCGCGCGATGCGCCTGCTGGAGGCCTTCCAGGTCGACGACGCGTTCGTGTCGCTGGCCGAACTGAGCCGCCGCGCCGGCATGCACAAGACCACCACGCTGCGCATCGCGCGCACGCTGGCGCAGGCGCGCTACCTGGTGCAGCGTGAAGAAGACGGCGCGTGGCGCCTGGGGCCGGCGACGGGCTGGCTGGGCGCGCGCTACCAGGCCTCGTTCGACCTGGACAACGAGATCGAGCCGACCCTGCGTGCGTTGACGCGCGAGACGGGTGAAAGTTCGTCGTTCTTTGTGCGCGAAGGCGATATCCGCACCTGCCTGGTGCGGGTGGAAGGGCCCAAGGCGATCCGCCACCACATCCGCATGGGCGAGGTGCTGCCGCTGGAAAAAGGCTCGCCGGGGCGCGTGCTGCTGGCGTTTTCAGGCGAGCCGGGCGCGCTGTACGAACGCATCCGCCGCGAAGGCTTCTATATCTCGATCGGCGAGCGTGAAGCCGAGATCGCCAGCGTCTCGGCGCCGGTGTTCGGGTCGAACTGGCGCCTGCTGGGCGCCCTGAGCGTGTCGGGGCCGGCAGGCAGGCTGCCGCGCGCCAAGCTGCAAGGCTTTGCCAAGCTGGTCAGCCAGAAGGCCAGCCAGTTGTCGTATGCCTTGAGCGGCGGCGCGCAACGCGCCGCCCCGGTGCGCACGCAGTGGCATCCGTGACGTCGCGCCGCTCGGGATGGGCATTACCGCCATTCCTGACCGTGCACGCGGGCCTGCCCGCGCTTAGCCGGCCGTTCCCTTCGTGAACGCGGCAATGGCCTCGGGCGACTTGCCCAGCACCTCGCGCAGCACTTCTTCGGTGTGCTGGCCCAGCAGCGGCGGCGCGCGCCGGTAGACCACGGGCGACGCCGAAAACCGCAGCGGACTGGCGGTGACGGGCGCCACGCCGCCCGACGGATGCGGCAGGTCACGCCGCAACTGCCGCGCCGCGACCTGCGGATGCGCAAAGGCCTGGGCAATGTCGTTGATCGGTCCGCAGGGCACGCCCACGGCCTCCAGCCTGGCGATCCAGTCATCGCGCTTGCCCTGCCGCATGATCTCGGTGAGCAGCGCCACCAGCGTGTCCCGGTGGGTCACGCGCAACCGGTTGGTGGCAAAGCGCGGGTCGTCGCCCAGCTCGGCGGCGCCGATGGCCGTGCAGTACGCGCGGTACTGCGATTCATTGCCCGTGGCCACGATCAGGTGGCCGTCGCTGGCGGCGAACACCTGGTAGGGCACCACGTTCTGGTGCGCGTTGCCCGCCCGTGTGGGCGCCACGCCGGAATTGAAGTAGTTCGAGTTCTGGTTGGCCAGCAGCGCCACGTGGCTGTCCAGCAGCGCGATGTCCAGGTGCTGGCCCAGGCCGCTGCGGTGGCGCTCTTGCAGCGCCGCCAGGATCGCCACCGTGGCGTACATGCCGGTCACGATGTCGGTCACGGCCACGCCGGCCTTTTGCGGACCGCCGCCCGGCAGGTCGTCGCGTTCGCCGGTGATGCTCATCAGTCCGCCCATGCCCTGGATCATGAAGTCGTAGCCGGGGCGGCGGGCGAACGGGCCGTCCTGGCCGAAGCCGGTGACCGAGCAGTAGATCAGGCGCGGATTGATGGCCTGCAGGCTGGCATAGTCCAGCCCATACCTGGCCAGGCCGCCGACCTTGAAGTTCTCGACCAGGATGTCGCTGACGGCCGCCAGCTCGCGAATCAGCGCGGCGCCTTCCGGCGTGGCCATGTCGGCCTCGACCGAGCGCTTGTTGCGGTTGGCGCTCAGGTAGTAGGCGGACTCGTTGGTGTCGACGCCGTCGCCATCCTTGAGAAACGGCGGCCCCCACGCGCGGGTGTCGTCGCCGACGCGGGGCCGTTCGATCTTGATGACATCGGCCCCCAGGTCGGCCAGGTTCTGCGTGCACCAGGGGCCGGCCAGGATGCGCGACAGGTCCAGCACGCGGATGCCGTCCAGGGCGGGCGCGCGGCTCATGCCCGCACCTCGGCGGCGCCATGGGTCAGGACGACGGTGCCGCGTTCCAGCGCGCGGGCAATGAAGCGGATCTGGCCATCGGCCTGGCGCCACATGTCGCATTGCAGCGTTTCGCCCGGGTAGACCGGCGCCGAGAAGCGCGCGTCCAGCCGGGTCAGGCGCGCGGCGTCGTAGTCGCACCAGGTCTTGACGATGGCGTGCGCCGCCACGCCATAGGTGCACAAGCCATGCAGGATCGGACGCGCATAGCCGGCCTGGTGCGCGACCTCGGGATCGGCATGCAGCGGATTGCGGTCCGCGTTCAGCCGGTACAGCAAGGCGGCCTGCGGCGGAATGCGCAATTCGCAACGCCGGTCCGGTTCGCCGGCCGGCGCGGCCGGCAAGGGTTCGGGGCTGGCATCGCCCTGGCCAAAACCGCCGTCGCCACGGCAGAACGTGCTTTGCTGCAGCGTGGCCAGGTGAGTGCCGGCCTCGTCATGCAGCGTGCGTTCGGTGACGACGATGGCGCCTTTGTCCGCACCCTTGTCGATCACATGCGTGATGCGGCTTTTGCCGACGACCGTGCCGGCCGTGGGCAGGGGCGCATGCAGCGTCATGCGCTGTTCGCCATGCACCAGCCGCACCCAGTCGATGCCGGCGCGCGGATCGCTCATCCAGAAGCCGGGATAGCCCAGCACCACGCTCATGGTCGGAAAGGATTGCAGGCCTTTCTCATACACGTAGCGCAGCTGGCGGCTGTCTTCGGGGTCTTGCCCCAGGCCGATGCCCAGCGCATACAGCATGGTGTCCTTGTCTTCGTAGTGCTGGCGCACGTCATCGAAACGCCAGTGCTTCACGGTTGCGTAGTCCAGCGGCATGGCGGTCTCAGATGGGGTCCCAGTCGATCACGTCGGGCGAACGCTCCAACGCGTAGAAGTGCTTGCGCATGGCGGGCACGGCGATCTCGCCGATGCTTTCGGGCGTCCAGCCATCGCTGTGGTGCACGCTGCGCACCGGGCGCGGCTGGCTCATCAGCATGATCTCGTTGGCGCGCACCGCGAAGATCTGCGCGGTGACTTCGCTGGCCGCATCGCTGGCCAGGTACACGGCCAGGGGCGCGACCTTGCCGGCTTCCATCTTCTTGAGTTTCTCGACGCGCGCCTTTTCCTCGTCGGTCTCGGCGGGAATGGAACTGGTCATGCGGCTCCAGGCAAAGGGCGCGATGCAGTTCGAACGCACGTGATAGCGCGCCATGTCCAGCGCGATGGACTTGGACAACGCCACGATGCCCAGCTTGGCGGCCGCGTAGTTGGCCTGGCCGAAGTTGCCGATCAGTCCCGAGGTGGACGTCATGTGCACGAAGGCGCCCGATTCCTGTTCGCGAAAATACGGCGCCGCCGCACGGCTCATGAAGAACGAACCGTTCAGGTGCACGTCGATGACCTGGCGCCACTCTTCTTCGCTCATCTTGTGGAACACGCGGTCGCGCAGATTGCCGGCGTTGTTGACCACCGCATCGATGCGGCCGAAGGCGTCGATGGCGGTCTGCACGATCCGGCTGGCGCTGTCGTAGGCCGCCACGCTGTCGGTGTTGGCCACCGCTTGCCCGCCCGCCGCGATGATCTCGCGCACCACGGCGTGCGCGGGGCCGTCGCCGCCGCCTTCGCCGGTGAGCGACACGCCGATATCGTTGACCACCACCTTGGCGCCCGCCTGCGCCATGGCCAATGCAACGCCGCGGCCGATACCGCCGCCCGCGCCCGTCACGACCACTACCTTGCCGGAAACAATACCGCTCATTGGGCCTACTCCTGTGCCGCGGCGCGCACGCCGCATGGAAAACAGTTCCGCGTCAAACCCGATGGTTTACGGGGTTGCCCCATGGTATGTTCGTGACGGCATTCGAAGAATTCAAAATTAGAAATGCCCCCCTTCTGTGTGGTGGAACATGAGACATGATCTGACTGACCTGCGGCTCTTCCTGAACGTGGGAGAAACGCTGAATCTGACGCGCGCGGCCGAACGCACGTTCCTGTCGCTACCCGCCGCCAGCGCGCGGGTCAAGCACATGGAAGAAGCCTTCAAGGCGCGCCTGCTGGTGCGCATGGCGACCGGCGTGGCCCTGACACCGGCGGGCGAAGTGCTGCTCAAGCACGCCAACGCCGTGTTCCGCCAGCTCGAATGCCTGAACGCCGATCTGCAGCCCTACGCCAGCGGCCTGAAAGGCCGGCTGCGGCTGCTGGCCAACACGACCGCCACCAATTCGTTCCTGGCCGACGCACTGTCGACCTTCCTGGCGGAAAACCCCGACGTCGACGTGGAACTCGAAGAAAAGATCTCGGGCGACATCGTCATCGCGATCCGCGCCGGGGCCGGCGATCTTGGCCTGGTGGCTGGAAATATCGATGTCGAAGGCCTGGACGTCACGCCGCTGTTCCGCGACGAACTGACGGTGGTGACGTCGCTGGACCACCCGCTGGCTGCCTCGAAGTCGGCCCATTTCGTCGACCTGGTGGATGCCTACCAATTCGTCGGCATCCACCCCGACAGTGCGATCCAGACCTTCCTGGAAGACATCGCCAGCGGCCTGGGCAAGCGCATCTGCCAACGTGTGCACGTGGGCAGTTTCGAGGCCGTGTGCCGCATGGTGGAAGCCGGCGCCGGCATCGCCGTGGTGCCCCGCGCCTGCGCCGCGCGCTACAGCCGCCCCGACGCGCTGCACGTGCTGAAACTGGAAGACCCCTGGGCCCTGCGCGACCGCCTGCTGTGCCGCCAACGCGGCCGCGACCTGCCCAGTTTCGCCGAGTGCTTCATCGAACACGTGCAACGCGCGGCGCGCGGCCAGTAGCCGCCACAGATAGTGTCCGCTGACCGAACGCGGCATGCCGGCGAAAGAGGGGCTTTTGAAAATGTGTAGCGGCAAAAGCGGCGCGGAGGCAAATAATAAAAAAAGCCCCGGCCGTGCATGACGCGCGGCAACGCAGAAGACGGGGCGGGCAGGCGGCAGGGCACCGCGTGGTTCAGGTGCGGTTTGCGGCCAGGCCACCGACAAGAACGACCCTCAGGAGACCGCCTTGCAAGATCCTCAACGCCGCCGCGTCATCGCGGGGCTGGGCGCCGCGTGCGCCACCGCCATGCTTCCCAAGTTCGCCCAAGCCGCCACCTGGCCCGGCCACGCCGTGACCTTCATCGTGCCGTTTCCCGCCGGCGGCCCGGTGGATACGACCGCCCGCTTCACGACCCAACCCCTGGGCCACCTTTGGTCGGTGCCCACGGTCGTGGACAACCGCTCGGGCGCAGGCGGCATCGTAGGCGCCCAATTCGCGGCCAAGGCCGAACCCGACGGCTACAACTTCTTCTTCGCCTCGATCCACCATGCGGTGCTGCCAAGCCTGCGCGACAACCTGACGTACGACATCACGCGCGATTTCGTGCCGGTCGGCATGGCGGCAGTCTTCCCGATCGTGCTGGTGGTGAACCCATCGCTACCGGTGAATTCGGTGAGCGAACTGATCGCCTATGCGAAGGCGAACCCCGGCAAGCTGTCGTTCAGTTCGTCGGGCACGGGCGGCGGCACGCACCTGGCGGGCGAGCTGTTCAACGCGATGGCAGGCGTCAAGATCCAACACATCCCGTACCGAGGCAGCGCCCCGGCGATGCAAGACCTGCTGGGCGGCCAGGTACAGGTGATGTTCGCCGACGGGCCCTCCGCCGTGCCGCATCTGAAGACAGGCAAGGTGCGCGCGCTGGGGGTCGGCAATCCGACGCGCTCAAGCATGCTGCCGGACGTGCCGACGATTGCAGAGTCGGGGTTGCCGGGCTACGAGGCGTATTCCTGGAGCGGGCTGATGGCACCTAAGGGGACGCCGGGGGAGATCGTTTCTAAACTGAATGCCGATTTGGTGAAGGTCTTGTCTGACGCGGGGACAGCGAAGGCTATGTTGGCGGCTGGGGCTGAGCCTAAGCCTGGGAGTGCTGGGGAATTTGGGGAGTTTGTGAGGGGCGAGGTTGTGAAGTGGCGGGAGTTGATTAAGAAGGCGGATATTAGGCTTGAGTAGGGTGGTGGGGTGTCGTTCTTGAGTCGCGCTTGGCGGTGTCGGTGTGCGGTGGGCGGGGCTACGATTGCGGTCCGGAGCCTTCGCTCCGGACTGCCCCGTCGTCATCGTCGTCCGCCTTCGGCTCCCTTCCGATTCCCTCGGGCGCATCTAACGCCCCGCCCACCGCACACCGACACCGCCAAGCGCTCACACTGTAGATTCGCGTCGGACGTTGGGGCGGGCGGTGTGCTTGGCATGGTAGCCACGGTCAGAGTGGGGTGGGCGGGGTGGGACGGTGCCCGTCTCGTGCCGGCCGCGCGGGCGGCCTTACGAGACTTACGCGGCGTCTTGCGGGCGCCGATGCCGCTCTCGCGTGTGGGTGGCGATGCTGGTGGTCGACGCTGGTGGTTGATGCTGGTGGTGTTAGAGCGGCCTGTTTTGTGCGTGCCTGGTGCTGGCGCAAATGCGGCAGTATCTATCGGCGCGGATGCCGTGGCGTTCGACGTCAGTGCGCAGCGCCCGATGGGCGGCGCGCGAGACAGTCAACATGCGCAAGCCAGTGCCTGCTCGCGCCGCCCATCACCGCCCCTCCCCCCGACGCGAGGAACCAAAAGAACCCCAATCTCCACCAGCGCGAAGCGCCGCCGCAACACATTCCAGCAACGCAATGCCAAACGTGGCCGCCCGCGCGGCCGCGGCTTGGCGACCCGGTAGATTCCATTCCCTGAACACGGGTCTAGCAGCGCATCAATCCCAGACGCACGTAGCCCCTGGCGGGGGTGGCATGCGGAGTGGGCAACCTCGATGCGCCCGAGGGAATCTGAAGGAGGGGCCGTAGGCCCGGACGAAGATGACGAAGGGGAAGTCCGGAGCGAAGGCTCCGGACCGCAATCGTGGGCGCCCACTCCGCATGCCACCCCCGCCAGGGGCGACCTACGAAGATCAACCGACCGCACAACCCAAACAGAATCACATAAGTAAAAACAAAAACCACAAAAGAAGTAATCAAGCAATCTCAAGAAATACGAAGCAATGTTTTCCTTGCCTCTCGATACTCTGCCTCCAGCAATGCAACCAGATCTGCCACCGCCAAGATCTCTTGGCTTGAACCCACGCCCTGGCCCGCGCTCCAGATGTCTTTCCAGGGGGTGGGGCGGGTGGATTTGTCCAGGTTGGGGGCTGGGGGTGTTGTTTGCCTTTTTATGTGGTGGGGATCCAGGCCTGCGGCCTGGATGCTGGGGGTCAGGTAGTTGGCGGGGACGCCGGAAAAATAGGGGGTGTTGAGTACGTCTGCGGCTTGCGCGCCTAACACCATCTCCCTATAGGCTTCGTTTGCCAGGGATTCTTGGGTCGCGATGAAGCGGGTGCCCATGTAGGCGAAATCGCAGCCCAGGGCCTCGGTGGCCAGGATGTCCTTGCCGTGGCTGATGCAGCCCGACAGGGCCAGCGGGCCGTCGTAGAACGCGCGGATTTCGTTGACCAGGGCGATCGGGTTCAGTTGGCCCGCGTGGCCGCCTGCGCCGGCGGCTACCAGGATCAGGCCGTCTACCCCCGCGTCCAGCGCGCGCTTGGCGTGGCGGACCGTTGTTACGTCGTGGTAGACCTGGCCGCCGTAGGCGTGGGCGGCGCGCACCACGGCTTCCGGTGGGGAGAGCGATGTGATCAGCAGCGGCACCTGGCGTTCCGCGCAGATTGCCAGGTCGCCTTGCCAGCGGGCGTTGCTGGGGTGCACGATCAGGTTCACCCCGTACGGGGCGACCTGCGTGCCTGGCGATGCGCGGCGGGTCGCGGCCAGGCGGGTTTCGATGCGGGTGATCCACTCGTGCAGCTGCTCCTGCGGGCGGGCGTTCAGCGATGGGAACGTGCCGATGATGCCGGCGCCGCATTGCGCGGCCACCAGATCCGGGCCCGAGACCAGGAACATGGGGGCGCCGATGATCGGCAATCGGGTTTGCGTGCGCAAGGCGGGCGTTCGGCTCATAGGCAGGTTCCGGGTGCGGTTCAACAGAAAAGGGTCAGTTCGCCTGGATGTTCGCGCTCTGGATCACGTCCGCCCATAGCGCGTACTCGCGGTCGATGCGGTCTTGCAGCGCGGCGGCGTCGCCCGTGTTGATCGTGTAGCCGCCTTCCGTCATCGCGCGGCGAAACGCCGGGTCTTGCGATACGTCCGACAGTGCGCGGGTCAGGCGGGCGCGGATGTTGTCCGGCAGCTTCTTCGGCGCCACCAGCGCGTACCAGCCCACCACCTCGTAGTCTTTCATGCCCGCCTCGATCATCGTCGGCACGTCCGGCAGCTCGGGGTTGCGCGTGCGTGACGTGACCGCCAGCGCGCGCGCCTTGCCGCTCTTGATGAACGGGATCGCCGTGCTGGTGATGTCGAACATGAACGTGATCTTGCCGCTCACCACGTCCATCATCGCCGGTGAATTGCCGCGGTAGGGCACGTGCAGCATCGGCACGCCCGCCTGCTTTTTCAGCAGCTCGGCCGACAGGTGGTTCGATGCCCCGATGCCTGCCGATCCGAACGACACCGCGTCGGGGTGGGCGCGGGCGTAGTCCACCAGTTCGGCCACGCTCTTGGCGGGCGCCTGCGGGCCGATCAGCAGCACGTTGGCGTAGTCCACGATCAGGCCGATCAGCGAGAAGTCCTTGCGCGGATCGAATAGCGTACTGCGCTGCACCAGCGGCGACATCGTCAGCGTGGGGCTGGCGGCAAAGCCCAGCAGGTAGCCGTCGGGTGGCGCCTTGGCCGTGGCGTCGGACGCGATCATGCCGCTGGCGCCCGCGCGGTTTTCCACCACCACGGCCTGGCCCAGCTTGTCGCCCAGGTACTTGGCGAAGACGCGCGCGGTGGTGTCCACCGGGCCGCCCGGGGCGTAGCCCACCAGCAGGCGGATCGGCCGGTCGGGATAGGCATTGTCGGCGGCGGCGGGGGCGCCGGTCGCCAGGGCCGCGGCGAAGGTCGCCGCGGCCAGCAGGGGCTTGATGTTCACGCTCATGTCTCCTTGGGGATAGGCCGGTCGCAGAGCGGAACGAAGCGTGCGCGCCTACGCCGGCCTTTGTTTCAGCGGCTGGGGATAAGTGGCGCCGCGAGTTTGGGAAAGACGGTGGGGAAAAATCGTGTCGCTGCGGATATCGGGTTCTGCCGGGAACATCGTGGTGGAAGCTACAACGTGGCGGCGGTGCCGAGGATGGCGGTGGACTGGCTGGACAGCGTGCCGCCGTTGCCATGCACCAGCGCCAGGTCGGCGCCGGACACCTGGCGCGCGCCGGCTTCGCCGCGCAACTGCCTGACCGCCTCGATCATGATGAAGACGCCGTACATGCCGGGATGCACGCAGCACAGGCCGCCGCCGTTGGTGTTCACCGGCAGCCGTCCGCCCGGGGCGATCGCGCCGTCGGCAATGAAGTCGCGCGCCTCGCCCTTGGCGCAAAAGCCCAGGTCTTCCAGGAACAGCAGCGTGTTGATGGTGAAGGCGTCGTACAGCTCCACCACGTCGATGTCGCGCGGCGCCACGCCGGCCATGGCGTAGGCGCGGCGGCCGGACTCCGCCGCCGCCGTCACCGTCAGGTCTTCCATGGACGAGATCTGCCGGTTCCAGACCGCGGTGGCGTTGCCCAGCACGTACACCGGCGGGCGCGGCAGGTCGCGGGCGCGTTCGGCGCGTACCAGCACATAGGCGCCGGCGCCGTCGGTCACCAGGCAGCAGTCGCGCACGCTCAAGGGGTCCGACACCATGCGCGCCGACAGGATCTGTTCCAGCGTGGCCGGCTCGCGCAGTTGCGCCTCGGGGTTGAGCTGGGCCCACTGGTTGGCGGCCAGCGCCACCCGGGCCAGGTCTTCGCGGCGGGTGCCGTACTGGTGCATGTGGCGCGCGGCGGCCAGCGCATACGACGACAGCGGGCTGAGCGGGTCGTACGGCGTTTCGTAGGGCTGCGGATCGAACTGCTTGCGCACGCGGCCGATCTCGGCGCGGCTCAGGGTGGACGTGCGCTGGGTGCTGCCGTAGCAGACCAGCACCGCGTTGCATTGGCCCGAGGCCAGCGCATGCAGCGCGGGCAGCAGGTGGGCCACGAAGCTGGAGCCGCCCAGCATGGTGCTGTCGATGAAGGTCGGGCGGATGCCCAGGTGTTCGATCACCGGCATCGCCCACATCGGCGCGGCCACGCTGGCCGTGCACAGGCCGTCGATGTCCTGCATCGTCAGGCCGGCGTCGGCGACGGCGCGCTGCGCGGCCTGCACCAGGATTTCCATTTCGGTATAGCCGTTGGCCTGGCCCAGGCCGGCATGGCCCACGCCGGCCACCGCGACGGCGCCGCGCAGATCGTTCAGCGTCATGGCGCCTCCTTGTTGGGAACGAAGACCACCAGGCCGCGGCCCTCGGTGACCGCCACCTGGGCCCGCACCGCCATGCCGATGCGCACGGCGTCGGGCGCGATGCCGTCGACCCGGCTCATCAGGCGCACGCCTTCGGCCAGGTCGATCAGCGCCACGTTGTAGTCGCCGCCCGCCTCGGGCTTGCGCCGCACCACGGTGGTGGAATAGACGGTGCCGCGCCCGTCGGGCGTTTTCCAGGACAGCTGGTCGGCGCCGCAATGCGGGCAGAGCATGCGGGGATAGAACACGGCGCGGTCGCAGGCGGCGCAGTGCTGGATCAGGAAGCGGCCCTGGTCCAGCGCCTGGCGGTACTGCGCGTCGACGCCGGTGGCGGCGTCGTTCGGGGCGGTAGCGGTCATTGCATGGGGTTTCCGGGTTGACGAGCCGCCAGTGTCGGGGCTGGTGCCGGCGCGTGCCATTCTTCATTGCTGAAGCAGGCCTTTTGCCGGCCCGTAGTGCCTGCGGTGCGGCGACGCGGGGCTGAGTCCCTACATCGCCGCAAAAGCCGCCCTTCGGCAACCGCAGATTGTCCGGGCGGGGCGGGCCATGGCTAGATACCGGTCAAAGGAGACAGGCCATGAATCTGACTTGGACGCCCGAAGAGCGCCAGTTTCGTGAGACGGTGCGCGCGTTTGCCGCCGACCGATTGCCCGCGGACATCCGCGACAAGGTGCGCCGCCATCAACGGCTGGAGCGGGACGATTACGTGCGGTGGCACAACCTCCTGGCCGACCAGGGCTGGGGCGCGCCCAATTGGCCCGTGGAACACGGCGGCACTGGCTGGAACGCGCTGCAGCGGCTGATCTTCGAAGTGGAATGCTTCAAGGCCGGCGCGCCGCGGCTGCTGCCGTTCGGCCTGTCGATGATCGGCCCGGTATTGATGAAGTACGGCAGCGCCGCGCAGCAGGCGCGCTTTCTGCCGCGCATGGCGCGGGTGCAGGACTGGTGGTGCCAGGGCTATTCCGAACCGGGCTCCGGGTCGGACCTGGCGTCGCTCAAGACCCGCGCGGTGCGCGACGGCAACGAGTACATCGTCAACGGCCAGAAGACCTGGACCACGCTGGCGCAGTACGCCGACTGGATGTTCTGCCTGGTGCGCACCGATCCCGACGCGCGGGCCCAGCGCGGCATTTCGATGCTGCTGCTGGACATGCGCGCACCCGGCGTCACGGTGCGCCCGATCCGCACGCTCGACGGCGGCCACGACGTCAACGAGGTGTGGCTGGAAAACGTGCGGGTACCGGTGGAAAACCGGGTGGGCGAAGAAAACCACGGCTGGACCTACGCCAAATACTTGCTGGGCCACGAACGCACCGGCATCGCCGGCCTGGGCCATTGCCATCGCGAACTCGACATCCTGAAGGGCATGGCCGCCCGCGCCACCTCGCGGGGCCGGCCGCTGCTGGCCGACAGCCGCATGCGCGACCGCATTTCGCGCATCGAGGTCGACATCATGGCGCTGGAGATGCTGCTGCTGCGCGTGGCGGCCAGCAACGACGGCACGCCGGGGCCGGAGGCGTCGGTGCTGAAGATACGCGGTTCCGAGATCCAGCAGGACCTGGCGATGCTGCAGATGGAAGTGGCCGGCCCCGACGCCTGGCCCTATGACCCGGCCTGGATGCTGGCTGACGCCGACTGGCACGGACCCGGCCCCGAGATGGCCGCCGCCTCGGGCGCCGGCTACGCCGATATGCGCAAGACCTCGATCTACGGCGGCACCACCGAAGTGCAGAAGGGCATCATCGCCCGCCTGGTGCTGGGCCTGTAGGCCGCCGCCATTCGCCCAAGGAACACGACGCATGGATTTCCTCTATACCGAAGAACAGCGCATGCTGGCCGACAGCCTGCGCCGCCTGGTGGACCAGGCATGGACCCGGCCGCAACGCCGTGCCCGCGAAACGGCGGGGCGGCTCGATGCCCGTGCCTGGGCCGCACTGGCCGACGTGGGCGTGCTGGGCCTGACCATTGCGCAGGACGCGGGCGGCTTTGGCGAAGTGCCCGCCAGCCTGCTGCCCGTGCATGTGGAACTGGGCCGCGGCCTGGTGGCCGAGCCGGTCATCCCCAGCGCGGTGATGGGCGCCGCCTTGATCCAGGCCTGCGGCGGGCAGGCGCGCCAGCGTTGGCTGCCCGGCATTGCCTCGGGCGAATGCGTGGTCAGCGTAGCCTGGCAGGAACCGGGGCGGCGTTATGAGGCAAGGCCCGACGTCTGCCAAGCCGTGCGCAACGGGGCGGGCTGGCGGCTGGATGGCGCCAAGCACCTGGTGTGGCACGGTGCGGCCGCGCAGGCCTGGTGGGTCAGCGCACGCGACGAGAGCGGCGCGACCGTGTTGCTGGCGGTGCCGGCGGACGCCGCGGGCGTGCGCGTCACCGATACGCCGACGCTGGACGGCGCGCGCTGCGCACGGCTGGATTTCGCGGGCGTCGCCTTGCCGGCGAACGCCCTGCTGGCGCAAGGCGCGCAGGCCGACGCCGCCTTGGCCGAGGCGCTGCAATGGGGCACGGCCGCGCTGTGCGCGCACGCGGCCGGCGCCATGGAGCGTCTGTTGGAAATCACCGTGGACTATCTCAAGACGCGCCAGCAGTTCGGCCAGCCGTTGGCCTCGTTCCAGGCGTTGCAGCATCGCCTGGCCGAGATGCTGGTGGCCAAGGAACTGGCGCTGTCCATGGCCTATGTGGCGGTGGCGGCGCTGACCGAGCCGGACGCCGCCCAGCGCCGCCGCATGCTGGCCTCGGCCAAGCTGGAAGCCGCGCGCGCTGGCCGGCAGGTCGCGCAGATGGCGGTGCAGCTGCATGGCGGCATGGGCATGACGGACGAGCTGGAGGTAGGCGACTACTTCAAGCGCCTGACGGTGGTGGACCTGCTGCTGGGCGACAGCGCCGAGCAATTGGCCGTGCTGGAGGAATTGGCATGACGCCCACATCATCGGAAGCCGCAGACATGCGCACCGCCCATACCGATGCCAGCGCGTCGCGCGCCGGCTACACGCAGATCCGCTTCGTGCTGGACCAGGGCGTGGGCGTCATCACGCTGGACCGTCCCGAACGGCTGAACAGCTTCACCGCCGTGATGCACGCCGAACTGGCGCGGGCGCTGGACGAGCTGGAGGCGCACGCCGGCCTGCGCGGCGTGGTCATCACCGGCGCCGGCCGCGGCTTTTGCGCCGGGCAGGACCTGGGCGAGCGCAAGCCGCCCGAAGACGGCAGCCGGCGCGACCTGAGCGAAATCCTGGCCAAGTCGTATCGTCCGCTGATCATGCGCTTGCGCGCGCTGCCGGTGCCGGTGGTGTGCGTGATGAACGGCGTGGCCGCCGGCGCGGGCGCCAGCCTGGTGCTGGCCTGCGACGTGGTGTTTGCGGTGGAGTCTGCGCGCTTCATCCAGGCGTTCAGCAAGATCGGCCTGTTGCCCGATGCCGGCGGCACGTGGTTCCTGCCGCGCCTGGTGGGCTCGGCGCGGGCCATGGGCGCGGCCTTGTTCGGCGAAGCCGTCAGCGCGCGGCAGGCCGAGGCGTGGGGCCTGATCTGGCGGGTGGTGCCGGACGAGGCCCTGGCCGGCACGCTGGCCGAGGTGACTGCCACGCTGGCGGCGGGGCCGACGCGGGCCTACGGCGCCACCAAGGCGGCGCTGCATGCGTCCAGCGGCCATACGCTGGCCGAGCAGTTCGACCTGGAATGCAGGCTGCAGCGCGAGCTAGGCTACACCGACGACTACCTGGAAGGCATGCAGGCGTTCGCGCAGAAACGCGTGCCGGCTTTCAAGGGGCGTTGAGACGGACACCGCAGCACCGGGCGACGTCAGCGGGGCGGGAACCCGTCCGGGGCCAGAGCCAGTCCTGGCTTCGGATCAGGCCGCGGGTGCGGCCTCGCCCGGCTGCCGGATCTGCTCGATCAGCTCGCGTGCACAGCCGGGCAGGGCGTCGATGTCGCGCACCAGCAGCTTGCGTTCACGCACCACCCAGGGTTCGTCCAGCTCCACCACGCGCAGCTTCATTTCCGTGCCGTAGCGGCGCGCGGCCGAGTCGGGAATGACGCCCACGCCGACGCCCGCCTGCACCATGCGGCAGATGGAATCGAAGCTGTAGAGCTGGATGCGCTGCGGCAGCCGCTGGCCAATGCGCTCCAGCTGATCGCGCAGAAACGCCACCAGGGTCGAGCCTTCGTGCATGGTGATGAACGGGTAGCGCACGGCGTCGGCCAGCTTGACCTTGTCCTGCGCCTGCAGCGCGTGGCCGTTGGGAACCACCAGTACCAGGCGGTCGGTGCTGAAATGAATCGTCTGCAGTTCGGGCGCGTCGACCGGACCGGCCACGATGCCCAGGTCGGTGGTGCCGTCCAGCACGCCGCGCACGATGTCGCGCGTCAGGCGTTCCTGCAGGTCCACCGTCACGCCCGGATGGCCCGACAGAAAGTGCGCCAGGATGTCGGGCATGAACTCGGTGACGGCGGTGGTGTTGGCGAAAATGCGGATATGGCCCGCGTCGCCGTCGGCCTGTTCCTGGAAATCGTGCTTCAGGTGGTCGACCTGGCGCATGATGACCCGGGCGTGCTGCAGCAGCCGCTGCCCGGCAGGGGTGATTTCCACGCCACGGCTGTCGCGGTACAACAGGCGGGTATTGAGCTGGTTTTCCAGCGCCTTGATGCGCACGCTGACCGCGGCCAGCGACAGGTGCGCCCGCTTGGCGGCCTGCGTCAGGCTGGGAGACTCGGCGATGTGGATGAACAGGCGTAGGTCGGCAAGGTCGAAGTGCATGGCGCCTATATTACGGCGGCGGGCGCGGGGCGCACGATTCATGCGCCGCAAACCCCGCCTTGAGGAAAAACGAATTCACAGCCTGCGCGGCTTGCGGGATGCTACCCGTCAACCCCTATGACAAGGATATCGGCATGACATCGACAGACCCGGCCGCCTGGATCGGCAGCGGCGAGCGCCAGGCGGATGCGCTGGACCCCGGCCACGCCGCCCGCATCGCCGCCACGCTGGGCGGCCCGGCGCCTGCGCAAGGCGACCCCTTGCCGCCCCTGTGGCAGTGGGCGTTCTTCATCAGCACCGTGGGCCTGGATGGCTTGGGGACGGATGGCCACCCCGCGCGCGGCGGCTTCCTGCCCCCGGCGCACGACCGCAACCGCATGTGGGCCGGCGGCCGGGTGCAATTCCTGCACCCCCTGCGCGTCGGCGTGCCGGCCGAGCGCATCTCGGCCGTGGCGGAGGTGAAGGAAAAGGCTGGCCGCAGCGGTGCGCTGCTGTTCGTCACCGTGCGTCACGAATACCGCCAGCAAGGCGAGCTGGCCATCCTGGAAGAACAGGACATCGTCTATCGCCAGCCCACGCCGCCCAAGCTGGCCGGCACCGAGCCCGCGCCCCAGGCGCAATGGCGCGACCCGGTCGAGCCGTCGGCGGTGCTGCTGTTCCGTTACTCGGCCGTGACGTTCAACGGCCACCGCATCCACTACGACCATCCCTACGTCACCGGCACCGAGGGCTACCCCGGCCTGGTGGTGCACGGGCCGCTGATCGCCACCGAGATGGTCGCCGCGTTCCAGCGCGCCCATCCCAAGGCCCGGCCCACGCACCTGACCTACCGCGGCCTGCGCCCGCTGATCTCGCCCGCGCCGTTCCTCGTGGCCGGCCGCATCGAGCAAGCCGGCGTGGCCCAGCTGTGGGCCGAGCAGGACGGCACGCTGGCCCATCAAGCCGAACTGAGGTTCACCGAATGAGCAACCCGGCCCCCCGCCCGCTGGACGGCATTACCGTCGTCAGCCTCGAACACGCCATCGCCGCGCCGTTCTGCACCCGCCAACTGGCCGACATGGGCGCGCGCGTCATCAAGATCGAACGCCCCGGCGCCGGCGACTTCGCCCGCGGCTACGACGAGCGTGTGCGCGGCCTGTCGTCGCACTTCGTCTGGACCAACCGGTCCAAGGAAAGCCTGACGCTCGACCTCAAGCGCGACGAAGCCGGCGACATCATGGACCGCCTGCTGCAACAGGCCGACGTGCTGGTACAGAACCTGGCGCCCGGCGCCGCGGCCCGGCTGGGCCTGTCGTTCGAGGCGCTGCACGCCAGGTATCCGCGCCTGATCGTCTGCGATATCTCCGGCTACGGGGAAGGCGGCCCCTACCAGGATAAAAAGGCCTACGACCTCCTGATCCAGAGCGAAAGCGGCTTTCTGTCGGTCACCGGCACGGCCGACGATCCGGTCAAGGCGGGCTGTTCCATCGCCGACATCTCCGCCGGCATGTACGCCTATTCGGCCATTCTCAATGCGCTGCTGCTGCGCCAGAAAACGGGCCTGGGCAGCCGGCTGGATGTCTCCATGCTGGAAAGCATGGTCGAGTGGATGGGCTTTCCGATGTACTACGCGTTCGAAGGCGCGGCGCCGCCCGTGCGCGCCGGCGCCGCGCATGCGTCCATCTACCCGTACGGCCCGTTTCCCACCGGTGACGGCAACACCATCATGCTGGGCCTGCAGAACGAACGCGAATGGCGCGTGTTCTGCGCCCAGGTGCTGCGCCAGGCCGAGCTGGCCGAAGACCCGCGCTTTGCCTCGAATTCGCTGCGCACCGCCAACCGCGACGCCTTGCGGGCGCTGATCGTGGCGGCCTTTGCCGACCTGTCGGTGCAGCAGGTTACCGACCGCCTCGAAGACGCCCAGATCGCCAATGCGCGCGTCAACGACATGGCCGGTGTGTGGGCGCACCCGCAGTTGCAGGCGCGGGCCCGCTGGAGCCAGGTCGACAGCCCGGCCGGCGCGCTGCCGGCGCTGCTGCCGCCGGCCAGCAGCAACGCCTTCGCGCCGCGCATGGCGGCCGTGCCCGCCGTGGGCCAAAACACGGATGCAGTGCTAGCATCTCTGGGATATGCGCCGGATCAGGTGGCGCAATTCCATGCCTCGGAGGTCGTGTGATGCATTCCGTCGTTCGTACCGCGCTGTTCGTGCCGGCCTCGCGCCCCGAGCGTATTCCCAAGGCCCTGGCCGCGGGCGCCGACGCCGTGATCGTCGACCTGGAAGACGCGGTCGAACACCTGGCCAAGGCCTCGGCCCGCGAAGCCCTGTGCGACTTCCTGGGCACCCACCCGCAGGCGCGGGTGTGGGTGCGCATCAACGATGCGTCCACCTCGTGGCACGACGACGACCTCAAAGCCTGCCGGGGCCGGCCGGCGGTGGCGGGCATCCTGCTGCCCAAGGCTGAAAGCCTGGCCCAGGTGCGCCATGTGGCGCAGACCGGGTTGCCCGTCATCCCCATCATAGAAACCGCGCGCGGCGTGCTCAACGCCGCCGAGGTAGCCGGCACCCCCGGCGTGGCCCGGCTGGCCTTTGGCAGCCTTGATTACGGCCTGGACCTGGGCCTGGCGCCCGATACCGACGGCGCGCAGGCCGTGCTGGACCAGGCCCGGGTGCAGGTGCTGTTGCAGACGCGCGCGGCCGGGCTGGCGACCGCGCTGGACGGCGTGTTCGCGGGGGTCGAAGATCACGCCGGGTTGTCGCGCGCCGCCGCGCGCGCGCAGCAGATGGGCTTTGGCGGCATGCTGTGCATCCATCCCGCGCAGGTCCCCGTCATCCACGCGGCGTTCGCGCCCGACCCGGCCGAACTGGCCTGGGCCCGCCGCGTCGTCGATGCCCACCGCGACAAGTCCACCGGCACCTTCATGCTGGACGGCAAGATGGTGGACGCGCCTGTCATCACCCGCGCGCGCCGCGTGCTGGCGCAGGCCGGGGAAGCCGTCGGCGGTTGATGAACCCATGAGCGAAGCGCTGTTCATCGGACATACCTACATCGACGTCACCGTGCTGGCCGACGAGTGGCCCACCGGCGACGACAAGCGCGTGGCGCGCGATTACGCCGTATCGTTCGGCGGCAATGCCGTCACCGCGGCGTTTGCCTGCGGCAAGCTGGGTACCCAGCCCGACCTGGTGTGCTCGCTGGCGCCCGACTGGCTGGGCCACATGTACACCGACATGGCCGCCGCGCATGGCGTGACGCTGCACGGCCGCCAGGTGCGCCGCTCGTCGCTGTCGTTCATCATGCCCAACCACGGCAAGCGCGCCATCGTGCGGGCGCGCGATACCGACTACCTGAACGACTTTCCGCGCCTGGACGTGTCTGGCTACCGCGTGCTGCACCTGGACGGCCATCAGCCCGACGCCGCGCTGCACTATGCGCGCGCCTGCCGCCAGGCCGGCATCCTGACGTCACTGGACGGCGGCGGGGTGCGCGAGAACACGGATGCGTTGCTGCGCCATATCGACGTGGCCGTATGCGCCGAGCGCATGTGCGAACAACTGGGCCTGTCGCCGCAAGGCCTGTTGGACCTGCTGCGCCAGCGCGGCTGCCGCATCGGCGCGGTGACGATGGGCGAGCGCGGCATGCTCTGGTACGACGAAAGCGGCACCGTCGACACGCTGCCGTCGCTGGACGTGCCCGCCGCGCGCATCGTCGATACCTCGGGTGCGGGCGACGTGTTCCACGGCGCCTATGTGTGGTCGTACCTGAACCGGCCCGAACTGCCCTGGAAAGAACACTTCACTTTCGCGCGCGCCGCGTCGGCGCACAAGATCCAGCACCTGGGCAACGAGGCGGGCCTGCCCACGGTGAGCGATGTCGAACGCGCCATGCTGGCGTTCACGCCCAAGGCCTAGCGGCCCGCGTCCGGTTCACGGAAAGCCGGGCAGGGGGCGGGGCAGCGATCAGGGGAATGCGCGGCCGGAACCGGCCGCGCCACATTCAGGCAATACGTTCTCAGGCAATGCGTTCGATCGGCTGGTCGGTGATCTCGTCCAGCCAGGCATCCAGGCTGCGGCCGGCCAGCGTCAGCGTGGGCGCCAGGTCGCGCAGCGGGCGCAGCACGAAGGCGCGTAATGGCATGCGGGGGTGGGGCAGCACCAGGCGTTCGTGCGCCATCGTCGTGTCGCCATGCAGCAGCAGATCCAGGTCCAGCGTGCGGGGGGCGTTCTTGTAGGGGCGTTCGCGGCTATGGCGCTGTTCCAGCGCTTGCAGCAGGTCCAGCAGGGCCAGCGGCGCCAGGGGGGTGTCCAGCGCTGCGACGGCGTTGACGAAATCCGGCCCGGTGGCGTCCACCGGCGCGCTGCGGTAGAACGGTGACACGGTGACCGCGTCGATGCCGTCCGCGCCGGCCAGCTCGGCCAGCACGGTGCGCAAGGTGGCCGCGCTGTCGCCCAGGTTGGCGCCCAGCCCGATGTAGGCGCGCACGGGGGCGGCCATGGCCTTATTCGGCGGACCCGGCGCCGCCGCTGGCGGCACGCGAGCTGGGACGGCGGCGCGGGCGGCGCTTGCGCGCCGACGGCGCGGGCGCCTCGGCCGGGTCGCGCGGCTGGCGGCCCAGGTCTTCGATCATGTCGGCACGGGTGGCGTCATCGGCGTTGGCCAGGTCCATCCACCACTGCGCCAGCACGCTGTCGAACTCGCCGGCCGCGGCGCGCAGCTGCAGGAAGTCGCAGGCGGCGCGAAAGCGCGGCTGTTCGATCATGCGGAAGATGGTCTTGCCCATGCGGCGCTCGAAGCGCGGTTGCATGAACCAGATTTCGCGCATGTCCGACGAGAAACGGCGCTGGATGGCGAGCTTTTCGGTCTGTTCGTCGAGCACCGAATCGGCCGCCTGCGACAGCGCGGGAATGGTGTGCTCGCCCTGGGCGCGCAGCTGCTTCCAGCGCACGTCCACCTGTTGCCACAGCAGCGCGGCGAACAGGAAGCTGGGGCTGATGGTCTTGCCGGCGCGCACGCGGGCATCGGTGCGTTCCAGCGCCAGTTCGACGAAGTTCTCGCCGCCGGGCTGTTCCAGCACCACGTCCAGCAGCGGCAACAGACCGTTGTGCAGGCCGTCGGCGCGCAGTTGGCGCAGGCAGTCCATGGCATGGCCGCAGGTCAGCAGCTTGAGCATTTCGTCGAACAGGCGCGAGGCCGGCACGTTTTCGATCAGGTTGGCCATCGTGCGGATGGGCTGGCGCGTGGCCGGATCGATGGTGCCGTTGAGCTTGGCCGCGAAACGCACCGCGCGCAGCATGCGCACGGGGTCTTCGCGGTAGCGCTTGGCGGGGTCGCCGATGATGCGGACCTGGCGTTTCTTCAGGTCGGCCACGCCGTTGTGGAAGTCGATGACTTCCTCGTTGTGCGGGTCGTAATACAGCGCGTTCATGGTGAAGTCGCGGCGGGCCGCGTCTTCTTCGTGCGAACCGAACACGTTGTCGCGCAGGATGCGGCCGTGTTCGTCGGTTTCCTGGTCTTCCGAGGCCGGGGCCCGGAAGGTCGAGGTTTCGATGATTTCCTGGCCGAACACCACGTGCACCAGCTGGAAGCGGCGGCCGATGATGCGGGCGCGGCGAAACAGCGGGCGGATCTGCTCGGGCGTGGCGTTGGTGGCCACGTCGAAGTCCTTGGGTTCCAGGCCGACGATCAGGTCGCGCACGGCGCCGCCGACGATATAGGCTTCATAGCCATGCTGGCGCAATACCTCGCACACCTTGATGGCGTGGCGCGACACGTTGCGCCGGTCGATGCCGTGCTTGTCGCGTCCGATGCGCAAAGGCCCCCGGGCTGCCGGCGCGAACAGTCGGCCGACGAATTTTTTTATGGTTTCGGTGATCATTTAGGACTTGGCATCTATGACGTGGTCGAACAGGTCGATCACTTGCCAGCCGCGTTCCTGGGCGATCTTGCGCAGGGTCGGGCTGGGGTTGGCGGCGATCGGACGGGTCACCTTTTCGAGCAGCGGGACATCATTGACCGAATCGCTATAGAAAAACGATTCGGAAAAATCTGCAAGTCCTAATCCCATGGCGCCCAGCCAATCGTTCACGCGCACCACCTTGCCTTCCTTGAAACTGGGCGTGCCCAGGATACGGCCGGTGTAGCGGCCGCGCTGGACTTCGGCGTCGGTGGCGACCAGGTGGGGCACGCCGAAGGCGCGGGCGATGGGGGCGGTGACAAAGCTGTTGGTGGCCGTGACCACCGCGCACAGGTCGCCGGCTTCCAGGTGCGATTCGACCAGCTCGCGCGCGGCGGGCGTGATCGACGGCCGGATGACCTCGGCCATGAATTCCTCGTGCCAGGCCGCCAGTTCGAACGGCGCGTGCGCGGCCAGGAGGCCCAGCATGAACTCGGCGGCCTGCTCGGCGGTGAGTTCGCCGCGGTTGTAGCGGTCCATCAGGTCGTCGTTGCGGCGACGGGCCTGGTCGGGGTCGCCCGCACGGCCGGTGCGCGCCAGATAGTCGGCCCATTGGTAGTCGCTGTCCAGCGGCAACAGGGTGTGATCCAGGTCGAACAGGGCGAGACGTCGGGAGGTCATGGGCGTTGTGAATCAGGGTCTGCGAGCATGGCGCGCAACAGGGGCAGGGTGATGGGACGGCCAGTGGCCAGGGAATAGCGGTCCAGCGCGTCCAGCAAGGCGGCCAGCTTGCGGATGTCGCGCTCGTGGTGCGTGAGCATCCAATTGATGATTTCGGGCGCCAGGTGCAGGCCGCGCTCGGCCGCCTGGGCGGCCAATGCGGCCAGCTTGTCGGCGTCGGAAAGGGGATCCAGGCGGAACACCAGGTCCCAGCCCAGCCGGGTGCGCAGGTCTTCGCGCAGCGGCATCGACAGCGGCGCGCGGTCGCCGGCCACGGCCAGCGCGAAGGCGCGGCCGGTGGCGGCGGATTCGCGCCAGCGGTTGTACAGGGCGAACAGGCCCGCCTGGCGGTGTTCGTCCATGCGGTGCACGTCGTCCACGGCCACGAACTTGGGCATGGGCGACTTGGAATCGGCTTCGGCCAGCACCCGCAGGATGTTGGCGCTGTTGGCGGCTTCGATGTAGACGGCGTCCGCGCGCGCGGTCAGGGCGCGCAGCAGATGGCTGCGGCCGCAGCCGGCGGAACCCCAGATATACAGCGCGCGGCCCGGGGCGAGCGTGCGCACGGCCGCCAGCGCCTCTCCGTTGGGACCGGCGATGTAATTGTTCAGCGATGGCGCTGGCGCGGGAAGAACGTCAAGCAGCAGCTGGCGGTTCATGAGAGGTTATCGATCAGGCGGGTGACGCGGGGCGTTGGCTCTTGCCCAAGGCCGAAGGCGGCATTGCCCGCCAGAAACTGGCAAAATCGCTATCGGCCAACCCTACACTTTAAACCACCCGGGGGGGCGGTGTCGCGTCCAAGCCCTTTGCCTGGCTTGGGTTTGCGCGAAAATACCGACCCGCCGGCCCGCCCGCCCCGGGCGGCTTTCGGCGCCCGTCAGCCTGGACCGGGCCGCAACATCGTAAAATGCAGGGCGTTCCACCCAAATTCCCAGCAATTGTTACATACCCCACGGCATTTCTCATGACGAATCAACCCAAAGCTCCCTTGACCTACCGCGATGCCGGTGTCGACATCGACGCGGGCGACGCCCTGGTCGACCGTATCAAACCGCTCGCGGCGCGCACCATGCGTCCCGGGGTGCTGGCCGGTATCGGCGGCTTTGGCGGCCTGTTCGAAGTGCCCAAGCACTACAAAGAGCCGGTGCTGGTGTCGGGCACCGACGGCGTGGGCACCAAGCTGCGCCTGGCGTTCGACTGGAACCGCCACGACACGGTCGGCATCGACCTGGTGGCCATGAGCGTCAACGACATCCTGGTGCAGGGCGCCGAGCCCCTGTTCTTCCTGGACTACTTCGGTTGCGGCAAGCTTTCGGTGGACACGGCGGCGTCGGTGGTGGGCGGCATCGCCAAGGGCTGCGAGCTGTCGGGTTGCGCCCTGATCGGCGGCGAAACCGCTGAAATGCCGGGCATGTACCCGGACGGCGAATACGACCTGGCCGGGTTCGCGGTGGGCGCGGTCGAAAAGTCGGCCATCATCGACGGCAAGTCGATCAAGACCGGCGACGTGGTGCTGGGCCTGGCGTCCAGCGGCGCGCACTCCAACGGCTATTCGCTCTTGCGCAAGATCCTGGAACGCGCCGGCGCCAAGCCCGACGACGACTTCCACGGCCAGAAGCTGGTCGACGTGGTCATGGCCCCGACGCGCATCTACGTCAAGCAGGTGCTGGCGGCGCTGGCCAAGCACGGCACCGCCATCAAGGGCCTGGCCCACATCACTGGCGGCGGCCTGCTGGACAACGTGCCGCGCATCCTGCAGCCCGGCCTGGCGGCCAGGCTGCAGCGCGACAGTTGGGAAATGCCCAAGCTGTTCCAGTGGCTGCAAGCCCAGGGCGGCGTCGAAGACACCGAGATGTACCGCGTCTTCAACTGCGGCATCGGCATGGTGCTGGTGGTGGACCCGGCCCAGGCCGACGCCATCGCCGCCACGCTGCGCGAGCAGGGCGAAACGGTCAGCAAGCTGGGTGAAATCGTCGAGCAAACCGACGGCATGCCCCAGACCGTGGTGGTCTGAGCCGGCAGGCTCGCGTAAAAAATCCGCCTGGTGGCGGGTTTTTTCATTTCACCGGGTCATCAAAAGAATTTGACCCGGCCCGCGTCCTCGCGGAATTCCTCGCCCGTATCCAGATCCGTGCGCCAGATCGTGTCGTGCACGGACAGAAAGCCGCGCAGGGATGGGTTGACGGCCCGCGCGTCCCGCCAGGCCGCCTGGAACCACGCGACATAGGTGTCCGTCATGGCTTCGCGCAGCTCGTCGCAGAAGTCATCGTCCTCGTTGTCCGTGGCCTCGTCCAGCGCGGCGTCGACGGCCGGCGGAATCAGCGGGGCCGGCAATGCCAGCGGCAGGCCGCGTCCGCAGTAGCCCGAACGCGTATTCAACGGAATGGCGACAGGGGCGAACGACTCCCAGTCGTACTCAAAGTGGATGGCGTCCACGGTTTCCTTGGAAACGCCCTTGTCCAGCGAGAACGGGCGTTCCTGAAGCAGCCGTTGGATCGTGCCGATCAGGGCCTTGTTCTGCTTGCGCAGCGCGGCCGCGAAGGATTTGTTCGCTTCGTTGATGTCCATGAACCCTGTCCCCCGTGTCTTGCCGCCGCCGTGGATGGCCGGCTGCGGCGAATGGTCAGGCCCGCAGGCCGGAATTTCCGTGTCTCAAGGCGCGTCGGCCAGCGCCATGGCCACCGCGTCGATGGTCTGCGCCACCGCGTCGGCGGCCAGGCAGTCGACGATGATGCGTTCGGGCTGGGCCCGCAGCCAGGTGATCTGGCGCTTGGCCAGCTGGCGGGTGGCGGCAATGCCTTGTTCGCGGGCCTCGTCCAGGCTGATCTCGCCGTCCAGGTGGGCCCACATCTGGCGGTAGCCCACGCAGCGCACCGACGGCAGGCCGGGGTGCAGGTCGGCGCGCGCATGCAGGCCGCGCACCTCGTCCAGCAGGCCGTTGCCCAGCATGGCGTCAAAGCGCTGTTCGATGCGCGTGTGCAGCGCGGCGCGGTCGGAGGGTTCCAGGCTGATGGTCAGGTAGCGGTCGGCGTCATCGTCGGGCGGGCGCTGGCCGCGGCTGAGCAGGGCGGACATGGGCTGGCCGGCCAACTGGCAGATTTCCAGCGCGCGCTGGATGCGCTGGCTGTCGTTGGGCGCCAGGCGCGCCGCCGTGACGGGGTCCAGCACGGCCAGCTCGGCATGCAGCGCCGGCCAGCCCAGGCGGGCGGCGCGCGCTTCGAGTTCGGCGCGCAGCGCGGGGTCGGCCTGCGGCAGGTCGTCCAGGCCGTCGCGCAGCGCCTTGTAGTACATCATGGTGCCGCCAGCCAGCAGCGGAATGCGGCCGCGCGCGCGGATCTCGCCGATCAGGCGGCGCGCGTCGGTTCGGAATTCGGCGGCCGAATACGATTGCGCCGGGTCGAGGATGTCGAGCAGGTGCTGCGGCACCAGGGCCTGTTCGGCCGGCGACGGCTTGGCGGTGCCGATGTCCATGCCGCGGTAGATCGTGGCCGAATCGACGTTGACGATCTCCAGCGGCCAGCGTTCGGCCAGCGCCAGGGTGGATGCGCTCTTGCCGGCCGCGGTGGGGCCGGCCAGGCAGATGACGAGAGGGGCGGGGGACGGCACGGGCAAGATCTATTGCCCGCGCAGGAACAGCTTGTCCAGGTCAGACACCGACCACTGCACCCAGGTCGGGCGGCCATGGTTGCACTGGTCGGCGCGCTCGGTCGCTTCCATCTGGCGCAGCAGGCCGTTCATTTCTTCCAGGGTCAGCTTGCGGTTGGCGCGCACCGAACCGTGGCAGGCCATGGTGGACAGCAGTTCGTTGCGCTGCTCGGTCAAGAGGCGCGACACGCCCACGCCGGCCAGGTCGCGTAGCACGGCGCGGGCCAGCGTCTCGATGTCCCCGCGCGCCAGGATGGCAGGCACCGAGCGCACCGCGATCGACGTAGGACCCGACGGCCGCATCTGAAAGCCCAGGTCTTCGAGCTGTTCTTCGAATTCCTCGACCACCGCCACGTCCTTTTCCTGGGCGTGGAACACCACCGGCACCAGCAGGTCCTGGCGCGGCAGGCTGCGCGCGTCCAGCGCCTGCTTGAGCTGCTCGTAGACCACCCGTTCGTGCGCGGCGTGCATGTCCACCAGCACCATGCCGCGGCGGTTCTGCGCCAGGATGTAGATGCCGTGCAACTGGCCCACCGCCATGCCCAGCGGATGCTCTTCGTCGGCGGGCAGGGAGGAGACGGCCGCGGTTTGCGGGGCGAGCGGCGTGGCCGCATCGCGCAGCGGTTCGGTGCGCGGGGCGGTGTCGTCGGTCAGGGGGCGGTACAGCGCCTGCCAGTCGGCCACGGGGATGCCGGCGGGTTCGGCGTGCAGGCGGAACGGCACCTGCGTGTGCGGACGCGGCGCGGTGGGCGAGGGCCGCAGGCCGTACGGGGCGGCACTGCCGGCACCAGCGTAGCCGGGGCGGGGCGAGGCTTCTCCGGCCGCGTGCAGGGCGGCTGGTGCGCTTGCCGCGCCATCTGCGGGCACGGCTGCGCCTGCGGGTGTGCCCGACGGCGCCACGGTTTCGAATTCCTCATCGCGCGCGGCGCCGGCCGGGGCCACCGCCGACGAGCCGCCCGTCTGCGCCAGCGTCTGGCTGACCGCGTGCGTCACGAACCGGTGCACCGCGCCGCTGTCGCGAAACCGCACTTCGTGCTTGGCCGGGTGCACGTTCACGTCCACGGCGGCCGGGTCGATGTCCAGGAACAGCACGTAGGCCGGCTGGCGGTCGCCGTGCAGCACGTCCGCGTAGGCGGCGCGCAGCGCGTGGCTGACCGTACGGTCGCGCACGTAGCGGCCGTTGACGTACAGGTACTGGCGGTCGGCGCGGGCGCGGGCCGCGGTGGGGCGGGTGATCATGCCGGCCAGGCTGACCGTGCCCACGCTGTGCGACAGCAGCAGGCCGTGTTCGGCGAATTCGGCGCCCAGCACGTCACGGATGCGCTGCGGCGGTTCGGCGGGCAGCCACTGGCGCTGCGCGCGGTCGTGGTGGAACAGGCGGAAGGCGATCTGCGGATGCGCCATGGCGATGCGCTCCATGGCGTCGACGCAATGGCCGAATTCCGTGGCTTCCGAGCGCAGGAACTTGCGCCGCGCCGGCACGGCATCGAACAGCTGGCGCACGTCCACGGTGGTGCCCGGCGGGCCCGAGGCGGGGCCGACCTGCATGCTGCCGGCATCGATCTGCCAGGCGTGCTCGCCGTCGCGGGTGCGCGAAATGATGGACACCTGGGCCACCGACGCGATCGAGGCCAGCGCTTCGCCGCGGAACCCCATGGACGCCACCGATTCCAGCTCGTTCAGGTTGCGGATCTTGCTGGTGGCATGGCGCGCCAGGGCCAGCGGCAGCTCTTCGGGCGGAATGCCGCCGCCGTCGTCGGTGACCGCAATGCGGCGGATGCCGCCGCCTTCCAGGCGGACTTCGATCGCGCGCCCGCCTGCGTCGATGGCGTTCTCAAGGATTTCCTTGAGTACCGATGCGGGTCTCTCGATCACTTCGCCCGCGGCGATCTGGCTGATCAGCAGGTCGGGAAGCGCAAGAATGGAGCGGCGTTCTGTCATGGGGTGTCCCGGTGTAGCTATAGAGATGATTTTAGCCTCTTGATTTTGCCCGTTGATCCGGTGGGCTATATTTCCAGGCTGATTCCCCAACCGCTTTCAGGGCCGTATCAATGCTTGATTTTTTCCAAATGGTGCTGCACATCGACCAGACGCTGGGCGTCTGGGTCCAGCAATACGGCGTGTGGGTCTATCTGGTGCTGTTCCTGATCGTGTTCGCCGAGACCGGGCTGGTGGTGCTGCCTTTCCTGCCGGGCGATTCGCTGCTGTTCATTGCCGGCGCCTTCGGCGCCACGGGCAGCCTGGACCCGATTCTGCTGTCGGCGTTGCTGATCGTGGCGGCCGTCACGGGCAATACCCTGAACTACGCCGTTGGCCGCTATTTCGGGCCACGCGTGTTTTCGATGAACCTGCGCTTCCTGGACCGCGGCGCGCTGATGCGTACCCACGCCTTCTACGAAAAACATGGCGGCAAGACCATCGTCATGTCGCGCTTCATTCCGGTGGTGCGCACGTTCGCGCCGTTCGTGGCCGGCGTGGCCGACATGCCGCTGTCGCGCTTCCAGCTGTTCAACATTCTGGGCGCGCTGCTGTGGGTCATCAGCCTGGTGGCCGCGGGCTACTTCTTCGGCAACATTCCGCTGGTCAAGGAATACCTGAACACCATCGTGCTGCTCGGCCTGGCTGCGGCCATCGTGCCGGTGGTGGGGGCGGCGCTGTTCAAGCTGCTGCGTGCGCGCCGGGGCGGGTAGGGCGAGCGCGCCGGCAAGAAAAAAGCCATGTGCATGCACATGGCTTTTTTTTGTCCCGGCGCTCAGGTCAGGGGCGGCCAAGCCCTTTGTCCGAGGCCGGCAAGCGGGACTCGCAGGGGCCCCGCCCGGGGTCAGCTGACGTCGCCCAGCCGCGCCAGCGGCGGGTTGGCCGTGAAGTAGCGCTGGATGCCCGTCATCATGGCCTGCGCCAACTTTTCCTGGTGCGCCTGGGTCTTGAGCAGCGCCTCTTCCTGCGGGTTGCTGATGAAGGCGGTCTCGACCAGCACCGACGGGATGTCCGGCGCCTTCAGCACGGCAAAGCCGGCCTGTTCCACGCTGTTCTTGTGCAACCGGTTGATCTTCTTGATCTCGTCCAGGAAGGCGTTGCCGACCTTGAGCGAATCGTTGATCTGCGCGGTGGTGGACAAGTCCAGCAGTACCTTGGCCACCTGGCGGTCGTGGCTGCCCAGGTTGACGCCGCCGATCAGGTCGGCCGCGTTTTCCTTGTCGGCCATCCAGCGCGCCTGGGTGCTGGAAGCGCCGCGCTGGGACAGCGCGAACACCGACGAGCCATTGGCTGAAGGCTTGATCCAGGCATCGGCGTGGATCGACACGAACAGGTCGGCATGCACCCGCCGCGCCTTCTGCACACGCACATGCAGCGGAACGAAGAAATCGTCGTCGCGCGTCAGGTAGGCCCGCATATACGGCTGGCTGTCGATCAGCTGCTTGAGCCGCCGGGCAATGCGCAGCACCACATCTTTTTCGCGCAGGCCGCTGCTGCCGATGGCGCCGGGATCTTCGCCGCCATGGCCCGGATCCAGCGCAATGGTCAGCATGCGCTGCTTGCCGCGGCCCGCGGTGGCCGGCGGCGCCTTGGGCACCGCCAGGGGCGGGGCCGGCTGCTGGCCGCGCACGCGCGGCGGTTCGGGCGGGTCGGCGCGGGTGGCGGGGTTGCGCTGGATGTCTTCCAGGATGCGCGCCAGCGGATCGTCGGCGTCGGGGCCGCTTTTGTTCAGGATGGCGACCAACGGGTCCTGGGCGATCTTGGGGTACAGGTCCAGCACCAGGCGGTACTGGTAGTCCGCCACCGGTTTCAGCGTGAACACCTGCGGCGCCACGGCCTGCTTCAGGTCGAACACCAGTCGCACCACGTTCGGGCGGTTCTGCGCCACGCGCAGGCTCTGGATGTAGGGATCGTCGGGCCGGACCTTGGATACCAGGTCATTCAGCGCGGCGCTCAGGGTCAGACCCTCGATATCGACCACCAGGCGGTGGGGATTTTCCAGGGTGAACTGTTCGGCCTTGAGCTCGCTGTCCAGTTCCAGGGTGACCCGGGTGTATTCGTCGGCCGGCCAGGTACGCACGGCCAGGATCGTTGCCGCCTGCGCCAGGCGCGGTATGACCGGCAGGACGAGCAGGGTGGCGGCGACGCTGATCAGGCGGCGTCGGGTGGCGCCTGCTGCGGGGAGGGCGCCGTGACGGGCGGGGGGACAATCGCGTTCAACCATGTTTGTCCTCGAGCTGTGTACGCGGTCAGGGTGGCGTCGCGTCCCAGGCCGGCGTAAGCCAGGGAAATCTGCAGGTCGGGCGGGGGCAAAAGACCCTCGGCCCGCTCCGGCCATTCGATCAAAACGACCGCATCTTCACGCAGTAAATCCCGGAATCCTGCGTCCAACCATTCGCGCGAATCACTAAATCTATAAAAATCAAGATGATAGAAGTATAAGTTAGAAACTTTATAGGATTCAAGCAGCGCGTAGCTTGGACTCTTGATTCGGCCTGTGATGCCGCATTCGCGCAACAATGCCCTGGTGAAGGCCGTCTTTCCTGCCCCCAGGTCCCCCTGAAGGTGGATACATGCGCCTGCCAGCCCGGTTTGCTTGCCGGAAACAAGCGGCGCCAGCTGCCTCGCCAGGGCGTCGGTAGCGGCTTCGTCGGGCAGGTGCAGGGTCAGGCTGCTGAGGGGAGCGGACATGGCGCGGGGCAGTGGGCGAGTGGTAAAAGATCAGGATGGAAACGCGGATTGAACGCAATTATAGGAATTCGGGTTTCTGCTAATCTATAAGTGATTGCTATTCTCAAATAAGTCGTGCCTGGCGGCTCCTCCGCCGACCGCGACGGACGCTGCTACGGAGCTGTAAGCGCCATGAAGACCCGCATCGAAAAAGACACCTTCGGCCCCATCGAAGTCCCCGAAGACCACCTCTGGGGCGCACAGACCCAGCGCTCGCTGCATTTTTTCGCGATTTCCACCGAGAAAATGCCCGAACCCCTGGTCAACGCGATGGCGCGCTTGAAGCGCGCGGCCGCCAAGGTCAACGCCGACCTGGGTGAGCTCGATCCCAAGATCGCCGACGGCATCATCCGCGCCGCCGATGAAGTCATCGCCGGCAAGTGGCCCAACGAATTCCCGTTGTCTGTCTGGCAGACCGGGTCGGGCACGCAAAGCAACATGAACATGAACGAGGTGCTGGCCAACCGCGCCTCGGAAATCCTGGGCGGCGTGCGCGGCGAAGAACGCAAGGTCCACCCCAACGACCACGTCAACCGCGGCCAGTCGTCCAACGACACCTTCCCCACCGCCATGCACGTGGCCGCCGCCGTCCAGGTCGAACACCACCTGCTGCCGGCCCTGAAGACCCTGCGCGCCACCTTCGCCGCCAAGAGCGCCGAGTTCTACGACATCGTCAAGATCGGCCGCACCCACCTGCAGGACGCCACGCCCCTGACCCTGGGCCAGGAACTGTCCGGCTACGTCGCCCAGCTCGACCTGGCCGAACAACAGATCCGCGCCACGCTGCCCGGCCTGCACCAGCTGGCCATCGGCGGCACCGCCGTCGGCACCGGCCTGAACGCCCATCCGCAATTCAGCGCCAAGGTCTCGGCCGAACTGGCCCACGCCACCGAAACCGCCTTCGTCTCGGCCCCCAACAAATTCCAGGCCTTGGCTTCCCACGAAGCCCTGCTGTTCGCCCACGGCGCCCTGAAGTCCCTGGCCGCCGGCCTGATGAAGATCGCCAACGACGTCCGCTGGCTCTCCAGCGGCCCGCGTTCCGGCCTGGGTGAAATCAGCATCCCCGAAAACGAACCCGGCAGCTCGATCATGCCCGGCAAGGTCAACCCGACCCAGTGCGAAGCCATCACCATGCTGGCCGCCCAGGTCCTGGGCAACGACGTCGCCATCAACATCGGCGGCGCCAGCGGCAACTTCGAACTGAACGTCTACAAGCCCCTGGTGATCCACAACTTCCTGCAATCGGTGCGCCTCCTGACCGACGGCATGGCCAGCTTCGACCAGCACTGCGCCGCCGGCATCGAACCGAACCGCGAACGCATCGCCGAACTCGTCGACCGCTCGCTGATGCTCGTCACCGCGCTGAACCCGCACATCGGCTACGACAAGGCCGCCCAGATCGCCAAGAAAGCCCACAAGGAAGGCCTTTCCCTCAAAGAGTCCGCCCTGGCCCTGGGCTACGTCACCGAAGCCCAATTCGCCGACTGGGTCGTCCCCGCCAGCATGACGAACGCCGGCAAGTAAAGCGCCTGGCGGCGCCGGAAAAAGCCAGCGCCGCCCGCCCAAAAACAGAATCCGTCCCAAGGGACGGATTTTTTTTTCGCCAACCAACCCGGCATCGAGGGCAATCGTCACCTAGTTCGCAGCCCATGCGCAGCAACCACCTCCAACGCTTCGCATGCCGCCAACACACATCGCTTCCCCCCGCTGCGCAAGCGCGAAGCGTCCAACGCCACGACGCCCTACACCACGTATGCAAAAACCGGCTGCCCGCGCAGCCGGTTTTTGCGGGCCCCGCAAATCTCTCACGCAAGCCCAGGCCCGGCAGCGCGCCAACCCCAGACGCACGTAGCCTCTCGCGGCGGCGGCTTGCGGAGCGGGCAACCTCGATGCGCCCGAGGGAATCTGAAGGGAAGGCCGAAGGCCTGGACGAAGATGACGACGGGGCAGTCCGGCGCCCGCGCGCCGGACCGCAATCGTGGGCGCCCGCTCCGCAAGCCGCCGCCGCGAGAGGCGACCTACGAAGAACAAACCTAGGCAAGCAAGATCACCCACCCCCCGCAACCATCATCCACAAAGGAATCGTCAAAGCAGAAACCAAAGTCCCAAGGGAAATCAAGACGGCAACCATCCGTCCATCCCCCCCCATCCGCATCGCCAACACATAAGCCGCAGAAGCCGTAGGCAACGCCCCAAACAACAACAGCATCCGCGCCTCCAGCGCAGGCAGCCCCAGCAAACTCGCCACCCCCAGCGCCACAAGCGGCAATCCCACCAGCTTCACCACCAGCATCCAGGCAATCAACCCCCCGTACCCCTTGCCGCCTTCCCAGGCCAGGCTGGCCCCCACGCATAGAATCCCCAACGCGATCGCCGCCGCGCCCAGCCGCGCCAGCACCGTATCCACCGGCCCCGGCAGATGCAGCCCCGCCAGATTGCACGCCAGCCCCGCCAGCGTCGACACCACCAGCGGATTGCGCGCCAGCTCGCGCAGCAGATTGCCGCCGTTGTGCCGCGCCAACCCGTACACCGCCGCCACATTCGCCATCGGCACCGCGAAGCCGATGATCAGCGCCATCACCGTCTGCCCCAGCGCGCCGCCCAGGCTCGCCGACAGCGCCAGCCCGATATACGTGTTGAACCGGAAGCCGCATTGCGCCGACGACGCCAGCCCCAACGAAGACGGCTTGAGCACCAGCCCCGCCAGCCACGACAGCGCCACGCCCGACACGATCACTGCGGCCGTCGCCTGCAACAGTATTGCGGCATTGCCCGCGCTGATCGGCGTGCGCAGGATCGATTGAAAGAGCAGTGCGGGGAACAGCACGAAGTACACCAGCCGCTCGGTGCCGGCGAAAAACTCGCGTGAGAAATTCAGTTTGTGGCGCAGCGCCCAACCCAGCGCGACCAGCAAGAAATCAGGGAAAACCAGCAGTGCGACCGACATAGTGTGATGTGTTTTTTTCGAGGTCTGGGCCGGGGACCGGCGTCCTATGCGACTGTAAGCATTTGCTGCTATTCTCCGTCATTCCGGCGGGCGCGTGTGCCACAAGCAACTCATAAACAGCACGGCTTTCTGCCCTGCACACTAAGCAATGCGCCCCCACCGTTAACTGCTGACCCGCCCACAGGCGGGTGCACCACAAAACGGTCCGTTCACATACGGGCTCGCACACTTGGAGGAAACACACCCATGAATAAAGTTCGCTCCCTGGCTCTGGCCATCGCAGTGGCAACCGGTGCCGCAGGCACGCTCGGCGCTTCCGTCGCCCACGCCGCCGACAAGTATCCCAGCAAGCCGATTCGCGTCATCGTTCCGTTCGCGCCGGGCGGTTCCACCGACATCATCGCCCGTCTCGTGACGCAGCGCATGAGCCAGGAACTCGGTCAGCCGATGGTCGTTGAAAACAAGGGCGGCGCAGGCGGCGCCATCGGTGCGGCCGAAGCCGCTCGTGCCGACAAGGATGGCTACACGCTGTCGATCGCCACCGTGTCGACCATGGCCGTGAACCCGGCGTGCCGCCCCAACGACCTGCCGTACGATCCGATCAAGGACTTCCAGGCCGTCACCAACTTCGCCAACACCGCCAACGTCGTGGCCGTGAACCCGAAGTTCCCGGCCAAGGACTTCAAGGGTTTCGTCGAAGAACTCAAGAAGAACCCCGGCAAGTACTCGTACGGCAGCTCGGGCACCTGCGGCGTGCTGCACTTGATGGGTGAATCGTTCAAGATGGCCACGGGCACCGACATCGTGCACGTGCCCTACAAGGGTTCGGGCCCGGCCGTGGCCGACGCTGTCGGCGGCCAGATCGAAATCCTGTTCGACAACCTGCCGTCCTCCATGCCGCAGATCCAGGCGGGCAAGCTGCGCGCCATGGCCATCGCGTGGCCGGAAGACATCGCGTCGCTCAAGGGCGTGCCGAACTTCAAGGAAGCCGGCTTCCCCGTGCTGAACCAGCCGGTCTGGTACGGCCTGCTGGCGCCCAAGGGCACCCCGATGGAAGTCGTGAACAAGCTGCGTGACGCCGCTGTCGTGGCCCTGAAGGACCCCAAGGTCATCAAGGCGCTGGACGATCAGGGCTCGGCCCCGTCGGGCAACACGCCGGAAGAATTCGCCAAGGAAATCAAAGAGCAGTACGACTGGGCGAAGGACGTCGTGAAGAAGCAGAACATCAAGCTGGACTGATGGCGTGATGGCGCGGGCCTGGCCCGCTGCCTGAATCGCCAAGCAAAGAGCGCCCTCGGGCGCTCTTTTTCGTTGGGGCCGTACGCTCGTCGTGGCTAGGCGTGCAGCGCGGCCTGGCTCGCTTCGCACGCGCTGCGCAGCCGGTCGATCAGGTCGCGGTGCAGCGCCGACAACGGGTCCTGCTCGCGCGCCAGCACGCTGATCGGCACTTGCAAGATCGGCGCCAGCCGTCGCAGGTGCATGCCGGGATGCAGCATCGCCTGCGCCGTGACCGCATCGACGATGGCGTCTCCCGCGCCCGCCTGGGCCAGTGCGCAGGCCACGTAGTGCGTCTGCACGCGCACCGCGGCGCGCGGGGCCAGGCCTTGCGCATCCAGCGCCATCTGCAACAGCGCGCCGGATGCATCGCTGGCATCCAGCAGGATCAGTGCGTCGCCCGCAATGTCGGCCAACGCCAGCGGGCCGTGGCCGGGCTGCGCGCTCAGGTGCACCAGTTCGGTGTGGCCCAGCTCGATGCGTGTCAGGCCCGGCGTGTCGCGGGTGTCGAAGGTCACCGCCAGATCCAGCTCGCGCGTCAGCATGCCGTTGACCAGCTCGGTGCTGTGATGGGTATGGATGTCGAAGGTCAGGCCGGGCTGGGCCTGGCGGCTGTCCCGCACCACGCCCGGCAACAGGCCCAGGCCCAACGCTGGCGCGCAGCCCAGCCGCAGATGGGCATGGGGGCGGTCGCGCAGGCTGGCGGCCAGGCGGCGCACGCTGTCCAGGTCCTGGTTCAGGCGGGCGACTTCGGGCGTCAGGATGTCGGCCTCGCGCGTGGCGACCAGGCGGCCCTTGACGCGTTCGAACAGCTTGAAGCCAAGCTGCGTCTCGGCGCTGGCCAGCAGCTTGCTGGCGGCCGGTTGCGTGATGTGCAGCGCCGCCGCGGCCTGTGTCAGGGAGCCGGTGCGGCGGATCGCTTCGAAGATCTCGATGTGGCGCAGGCGCATGGGAAAGGGAAAGTGTCGGCGCAAAGCGGCATTCTACGGCGCGGCGAGACGGCATGCGGCGGTATCAAGGACCGCGCCGATTTGTCTATCATGCAAGCTCATGCCGGCCTGCCGGCGCCACCCGATGGAGTCTGTCATGCGCATGCGTCCCTGCGCTGCCGTCCTGCTCGCCGCCGCGCTGGCCGCGATGCCATCCGCCTGGGCCCGCTCGCCCGTCGCTACCGACGACCTCAACCCCGAAGCCGCCACCGGCACCCGCGCGCGTGAACTGGTGCGTGCGCCGCATTTCATGATGGTGGCGGCCAACTCGCTGGCCACCGAGGCCGGCGACGAGATGCTGCGCCGGGGCGGCAGCGTGGTCGATGCCGCCATCGCGGCGCAACTGGTGCTGAACCTGGTCGAGCCGCAATCGTCCGGCATCGGCGGGGGCGCCTTCATGGTGGTGTACTCGGCCAGGCAAGGCCGCATCGTCACGTACGACAGCCGCGAGACCGCGCCAGCCGCCGCGCGCCCCGACCGTTTCCTGGATGCAGAGGGCAAGCCGTTGCCCTTCGTGCAGTCGGTCAACAACGGCATGGCGGTGGGCGTGCCGGGCCTGCTGCGCGGGCTGGAAATGGCGCACCGGCGCCAGGGCAAGCTGCCGTGGGCCGATCTGTTCCAGCCCGCCATCCGCCTGGCCGAACAGGGCTTTGCAGTGTCGCCGCGCCTGCACAAGCTGCTGGCGGGCAACAAGGAGCTGCCGCGCCAGACGGCGGCCGCCGCCTATTTCTATGCGCCCGACGGCGCCGCGTGGCCCGTCGGCCATGTGCTGAAGAACCCGGCCTTCGCGGCCACGCTGCGGGCCGTGGCCCAGGGCGGGGCCGACGCGTTCTATCAAGGCGATATCGCGCGCGACATCGTGACGGCGGTGCATGCCCACGCCAAGCCGGGCGACCTGGCGCTGGCCGACCTGGTGGGCTACCAGGCGCGCGAGCGCGAGCCGGTCTGCGGCGCCTATCGCGGTTACCAGCTGTGCGGCATGGGCCCGCCCAGCAGCGGCCCGATCGCCGTGCTGCAGATGCTGGGCGAGCTGGAACAGTATCCGCTGTCGCGCTATGCGCCCGGCAGCGTCGAGGCGGTGCACTATTTTTCGGAAGCGGGCCGGCTGGCGTTTGCCGACCGCGACTTCTACGTGGCCGACCCCGACTTCGTCAAGGTGCCGGTGCGCGCCATGCTGGACCCGGCCTACCTGCGCGCCCGCGGCGCGTTGATCCAGCCGGATCGAAGCATGAAGGTCGCGCTGCCCGGCGATCCCGAAGGCAAGCTGCTGTCGCTGGGCCAGGACAACGCGCTGGAACAGCCATCGACCAGCCACCTGGTGGCGGCGGACGCGGACGGCAATGCGCTGTCCATGACCACCACCATCGAAAACGAATTCGGCAGCAAGATCTTCGTGCGCGGCTTCCTGCTGAACAATGAGATGACCGATTTCTCGTCATCGTTCAAGGACCCCGAAGGCCGGCTGGTGGCCAATCGCGTCGAACCCGGCAAGCGCCCGCGCAGCGCGATGTCGCCGCTGGTCGTGCTGCGCGACGGCAAGCCTTACCTGCTGGTGGGCTCGCCGGGCGGCAGCGCCATCATCAATTACGTCGCCAAGACGGTGGTGGCGGTGCTGGATTGGGGCCTGGACATCCAGGCCGCGGCGGCGCTGCCCAACATGGGCAGCCGCAACAAGGAAACCGAACTGGAAAAGGGCACCGCGCTGGAAGCGTTGGCGCCGGCCCTGGAACGCATGGGGCACCCGGTGAAGATCACCGAGTTTCCCAGCGGCATCCATGGCATCGTGATCACGCCGGACGGCCTGCAAGGCGGGGTGGATCCGCGGCGCGAAGGGCTGGCCAAGGGCGGCTAGGCGCGTCCTAGGCCAGATCCGGCGGCAGCCGCCGCAACGTGGCCGGCGTGCGCGACAGCTTGATGGGCGAACCCACGCCGCGGTAGTCGCCTTGTTCCAGCACCATGCCGCGGTGCCGGGTGTGCGGATGCGCCAACGCCTGGTCCACGGTCTGCACGGCGGCGGCCGGCACGCCGGCGCGCAGCAGGCGGTCGGCCAGCGTGGCGGCCTCGTGGCGGGCCAGCAGCGCCGCCAGGTCGTCGCGCAGCGCCGGGCGATTTGCCAGGCGGTCGGCGTTGGCGGCGTAGCGCGGGTCGTCGGCCAGGCCGGGCGCGCCCAGCACCTGCGCCAACTGCGCGAACTGGCGGTTGTTGCCGACCGCCAGGAAGATCGGGCCGCTGGCGGTGGGCAGCGTTTCGTAGGGTGCGATGTTGGGATGCGCGTTGCCGCTGCGGCCCGGCGTCTTGCCGCTGTAGAAATAGTTGGGCGCGTGTGGATGCAGCAGCGACAGCGCGCAGTCGTACAGCGTGATGTCCAGGAACTGGCCCAGGCTGCTGCGCACGCGCTCGTTCAGCGCCAGCAGGATCGCCACCGCGGCGTTCAGGCCCGTCACCATGTCCACCACCGGCAGGCCCACGCGGGTGGCTTCGCCGTCGGCCTCGCCGTTCACGCTCATCAGGCCGCACATGGCTTGCGCGCAGGCGTCGTAGCCGGGCAGGCCGCCCAGCGGGCCGTCGGCGCCGAAGCCGCTGACGCGGCAGTGCACCAGCCGGGGAAACTGCTGGCTCAGCGTGTCGTAGCCCAGGCCCCACTTTTCCAGCGTGCCGGGCTTGAAGTTCTCGACCAGCACATCGGCATCGGCCAGCAGGTGGCGCAGCAGTTCCTGGCCGGCGGCTTGCGACAGGTCCAGCGTCATGCCGCGCTTGTTGCGATTGACGCCGACGAAGTACGAGGCCGTGTCGCCCAGGAAAGGCGGACCCCAGCCGCGCGTCTCGTCGCCGCCGGGCGGCTCGATCTTGAGCACGTCGGCGCCGTGGTCGGCCAGGATCTGGGTGCAGTAGGGGCCGCCCAGCACGCGGGACAGGTCGATCACTTTGCAGCCGGCCAGGGCGCCGGCATCGGGAAGCTGTGGAGCCATGGAGCCTCGGAGTCAGTCGATGGAAACGTGGGCGCTCTGGATGAGCGTGCGCCACTTGGGCACTTCGGTGGCGATGAAGGCGGACAGGCCTTGCGGGGTCTGGTCTTCGGCCCGCACGATGCCCTGGCTGCGCAGGGTCTGTTCGATGGCGGGGTCGGCCAGCGCGGTCTGGAACGCCTGGTTCAGCCTGGCCGTCACCGCGGCGGGCGTGTCCTTGGGCGCGACGATGCCGAAGAACACGCTGACGTCGTAGCCCTTCAGGCCTTGCTCGGACAGCGTCGGCAGGTCGGGCAGGGCGTCGGAGCGTTGCCCGCTGGCCAGGCCGATGGCGCGCAGCTTGCCGGCCTTGATGTACGGCAGCGCGGTCAGGATGTCGGTGAACGACATCGACACCTGTCCGCCCAGCAGGTCGTTCAGCGCCGGCCCCGTGCCCTTGTAGGGGATGTGCATGACCTGGGTGCCGGCCATCTGGTTGAACAGAATGCCCGCCAGGTGCGACGACGCGCCGTTGCCGGACGAGGCGTAGCTGAGCTTGTCCGGGTTCTTCCTGGCGTAGGCGATCAGTTCCTGTGCGTTGTTGGCGGGCACCGACGGGTTCACCACCAGGATGTTGGGCAGGTGGCCGATGCGGATGATGGGCGCGAAGCTGGTCTCGGGGTTGTAGCCCTGGTTCTTGTACAGGCTGACGTTGATGGCCAGCGGCCCGGACGTGCCGAACAGGAGGGTGTAGCCGTCCGGCTTGGCGGCGGCCACGTATTCGGACCCGATATTGCCGCCCGCGCCGGCGCGGTTCTCGACGATCACGGTCTGGCCCAGCGGCGTCTTCAGCTTTTCGGCCAGGCGGCGGGCCAGGGCATCGGTGGGGCCGCCGGGCGGGAAGGGCACCACCAGCGTGACGGGGCGGGACGGGTAGGCGTCGGCGGCCAGGGCGGGCGCGGCGCCGGCCGTGAGCGCGGCGGCGGCCAGCAGCAGGGGAGTGAACAAGCGTTTCATGGAAGTCTCCAGTGGTAGGGGCGCGCCGACTGTGCCGCCGGCGTCGTGGGTCGAACAGGCGTGCGGGCCATGCCGCATCGCCAGGTAAAGCTTCCACACCCGTCCTGCCACGGGTGCGGCAAAGGGCGCCAGCCTACAGCGCGTATTGCAGGATGCCGCGGCAGGCGGCGCTTTCGTCAGCGGCAATGGCGTAGGGATCGCGCGGCGCCAGGCGATGCTGCAGCACCTGGTCGGCCAGCAAGGCACGGCTGGCCAGGCCCTCGCCGGCCGCTTCCCAGCGCAGCGCCGCCATCGACACCGCGTGGTACAGCAGCGCGGCGGCCTGGCGCGCCAGTTCGGCGCGGTCACCCTGGGCGGCGTGCTCGGCCAGCGCATAGGTCTGTTCCAGCGCGCGGGCCTGGGTGTCGGCCAGTTCGGGCGGGCAGGGCAGGCCGTCGGCCAGCAAATGGTCGATGTGGCGGCGCAGCGCGGGCAGCGAGCCTTCTTTCTTGATGGCCCGCAGCACGTCCAGCGCCACGATGTTGCTGGTGCCTTCCCAGATCGAGCCCAGGTGGGCGTCGCGCACCAGCCGCGGTTCGGTCCATTCTTCGATATAGCCGCAGCCGCCGCGCACTTCCATGGCGTCGCCGGTGACCTTGCGTGCGTCGCGGCAGGCGCGGAACTTGATCAGCGGCGTCAGGATGCGGGCCAGCGCGGGGGCGCCGCCGCCCTGGTCGGCGTCGGCCAGCGCGCGCGCCGTCTGGAACATGACGCTGCGCGCCTGTTCGGCCCACACCGTCATCTTGACCAGCTGGCGCTGCATCAGCGGCATGTCGATCAGGCGCTTGCCGAAGGCGCGGCGGTGCTGCGAGACGTAGACGGCCTCGGTGACCGCGCGGCGCATCAGGCCGGCCGCGCGCATGCCGTTGGACAGGCGCGAGTTGTTGATCATGTCGGCCATGTGCTTGAAGCCCTTGCCGCGTTCGCCCACCAGCCAGGCCGTGGCGCCTTCCAGCCGGATCTCGCCGCTGGCCATCGAGCGCGTGCCCAGCTTGTCCTTCAGGCGCAGGATGCGGTAGCGGTTGTGCGTGCCGTCTTCCAGGTCGCGCGGCAACAGGAACAGCGACACGCCCTTCAGGCCCGGTTCGGCCTCGCTGCGCGCCAGCACCATGGCAAAGCCGGCGTCGGGGTTGGAGCAGAACCACTTGTCGCCGGATACGCGCCAGGTGCCGTCATCCTGGCGCTGGGCGGTGACTTCGGTGGCGCTGACGTCGGACCCGGCGCCTTGCTCGGTCATGAACATGGCGCCCTGGCGCAGGGTGTCGAAATCCTGGCTGGTGACCTGCGGCAGCACCCGTTCCACCAGCGCCGGGTCGCCGAACTTGCGCAGCGTGCGGGCCAGGGAATCGGTCATGCTGACCGGGCAGCACAGGCCGAACTCGGCCTGCACGAACAGGTGGCTGAGCGCGTACTTGGCGGCGGCCGGCATGGGTTCCGGCCAGCCCAGCACGCCGCCCCGGTGCGACAGGGCCGCCAGGCCGAATTCGCTGTAGGCCAGGCGTTCCAGTTCGACGTAGGCCGGGTGCTTGTCCACCCGTGATTCGTCGGCCCCGGCGCGGCTGCGCACCGACAGGGTGGGCGGATGCTTGTCGGCCGTGGCCGCCAGCTCGTCCATGCGGCCGCCGGCCAGTTCGCCCAGGCGGTCCAGGTGCGGCAGCAGGTGCGCATGCAGCGCGGCGGGCAGGTAGCGCCGGGCCAGCGGCGCGGCGTAGGGGTCGGCGCGAAACAGGTTCAGGCCGCGGGAATCCGGTACGGGCGTGGCCGAAACCGGGGCGGCGGGCTGGGCGGGGGTATCCATGGCGGCATCCTGCTGGGGTAGGGGTTGCCTGGCATGGTGCGACGATGGATTAATCTATACAAATACCGTTTTGGTGTAGACCTATCCAAAAAAAATATGGATCTCGGATGGCGCTGCGCGCGCCGCCCAGGGAGGAGACCGATGGACCTGGACCCGCGCCTGTTGCGCTATTTCATCGCCGTGGCCGAAGAACGCCATTTCAGCCGGGCGGCCGCGCGCCTGCACATTTCGCAGCCGCCGCTCAGCTACGCCATCCGCCAGCTGGAAGACAACGTCGGCGCGCGGCTGTTGGCGCGCACCAGCCGCCAGGTGGAACTGACGGCGGCCGGCCAGGTGCTGTACCGCGAGGCCCTGACGCTTTTGCGCCAGGCCGAAGACGTGCGCACGCTGGTGCAGCGGGTGGACGCCGGCCTGCGCGGACGGCTGCGCATCGGCTTCGTGGGGTCGATGCTGTATCGCGGCCTGCCGGCGCTGCTGGCAGCCATGCGCGCCGAACTGCCGGACGTCGAGCACGTGCTGACCGAGCAGAACTCGCATGAGCAGATCGAGGCCGTGCGGCGTGGCGAACAGGACCTGGGCTTCATCCATGCCAACCCGGTGCCGGCCGGGGTGGCCGCGCGCGACCTGCTGGCCGAGCCGTTCGTCGTGTGCCTGCCCGACAGCCACCCGCTGGCCCGGCGGCGGTCGCTGCGGTTGGCGGAGCTGGCCACGGACGATTTCGTGTTCTTCGCCCGGGCCGCCTCGCCCAGCTATTACGAAACCGTGCTGTCGCTGTGCGTGGGGGCGGGCTTCATGCCGGTGATCCGGCACGAGGTGCGCCACTGGCTCAGCGTGGCCTCGCTGGTGTCGCAGGGGCTGGGCGTGTCGATCGTGCCGGCCTGCCTGTCGCGCAGCGGCCTGGCGGGCACGCGCTTCATCGCGTTCGAGCATCAGGCGCGCTCGGTCAGCCAGGTGATCTGGCCGGATGCCGATCGTTCACCCTTGCAGGACAAGGCGCTGGCGCTGGTGCAGCGCCAGTTTCCCGGCGGCTAGGGCCTGTTGACGCTAGCCGGCCTGCCGCACGAAGCGGTTCGTCAGCGTGCCCAGCCCGGTCAAGGACACGTCGACCACGTCGCCGTCCTGCAAGTCCGGTGAATGCCCGTCGGTGCCCATCCACAGGATGTCGCCGGGGTACAGGGTCAGGTAGCGGCTCATCGTGCTGATGAAGGCGTCTACGCCGAACAGCATGTCGTTAGTGCCGAAGCGGGTGGTTTCGCGGCCGTTCACGCGCACCACCGTTTCCATGCGCGCCAGGTCGACGTCGGTCTCGATCCACGGCCCCATGGGCTTGAAGGTGTCGCTGTTCTTGGCGCGCCAGAAGGTGCGGTCCGACGCCTGCCAGTTGCGTTCGCTGACGTCGTTGCCGATGGTGTAGCCCAGGATGCAGGCGCGGGCCTCGGCGGGGCTGAGGTTGCGCGCCTGCTTGCCGATCACCACCACCAGTTCGCCCTCGTAGTGCACCCGGGTGGCGTCGGCGGGCATGAGAACGTCCTGCCCGTGCGCCACCAGCGCATTGTTGGCGCGGTAGCCGACGTCCGGCTGCGTGGGAATCTGCTTGCCCTCGGTGCCGACGTGCTTGATGTAGTTCAGGCCGACGCAGTAGAACGTGGGCGGCACCACCGGCACCTCCAGCCGCAGGTCGGCCAGGCGCAGCGTCTCGGCGCGCTTTTCATAGCCATTGAACGGGTCGCCCTGCACCGGGGTGACGCGGTCGTCTTCCAGAATGCCGTAGAACGTCTTGCCGCCTTGGCTACCGCGTATCCATTTCATGGTGGGTTCCTTCAAGCCGCCGGGGCGGCGAAACTGGGTTCGTCGTTGGCCAGACGGGTGATCAGCCATTGCCCGTCGCGGCGGGCCAGTTCGATATGCGTGGTGCGGATGTTCTCGATGCCCGTCAGCGGCGCCGGGCCGGTCAGCGGTGCGCCGCTGTCGTGGCGCACGACCAGCATGTAGGCGCGCATCGTGCATCGGTCGGCCTCATCCTGGCCGTCGGCCACCAGATTGCAGATCAGGTGGTGGATGCGCTGGGTGGTGGAACGGCGCGACAGCGCCTGCAGCGTCGCCTCGCGGCCCGCCAGGGTCTGGCCCTGGCGCAGCCAGACGCCGTCGGGCGCCAGGCGCTGCACCAGGTCGGCGTAGCGGTTGTCGTCCAGGTCGCGGAAAAACGCCATGACCTGGTTGTGGCACAGGGCCAGGGTGTCGTTCATGGGGGTACGGTCCTCAGCATGTCGTCGTTGATATCGGCCAGGCGGCGCGCGCCGCACAGCTGCATGGTGCGCTGCAGTTCGTCGCGCAGGATCTGCAAGGCCTTGCACGCGCCGGGGTGGCCGCCCGCCAGCACGCCATAAAGCGTGGCGCGACCGGTCAGCACGCCGGCCGCGCCCAGCGCCAGCGCCTTGAAGATGTCGCTGCCGCGGCGCACGCCGCCGTCCAGCAGCACCGGCACCCGGCCGCGGGCGGCGGCCAGTACCTCGGGCAGGGCGGCCAGCGACGCGATGCCGGTGTCGAGCTGGCGGCCGCCGTGGTTGGACACCACCAGTGCGTCGGCGCCCAGGCCGACGATGGCATCCACGTCCAGCCCGTTGACCACGCCCTTGACGATGAGCCGGCCCTTCCAGCCGTCGCGCAGCCGCGCCAGGTCGTCCAGATCGAAGGCGGGGTCATAGTTGCGGCCGGCGACAGACTTCATCGCCCGGCGGTCGGCAGTGCGTCCGGCCAGGCCCGCCAGGCTGGGCATGACCGGCGGGCGCCGCAGCAGCATGTCCAGCGACCACGCCGGCCGGCGCGCGAACTGGCAGACGTTGCGCGGCGTGAGCTTCATGGGAAAGCCCAGGCCGTGCGCCAGGTCGCGTTCGCGCTTGCCGCCCACCGGCAGGTCCACGGTGATCACCAGCGCCTCGTAGCCGGCCACGGCGGCCCGGCTGATCAGGTCGGCCAGCCGCGCCTTGTCCTGCAGGATGTAGGCCTGGAACCAGAGCCGGCCCGGCGCCTGGTCGGCGATGTCTTCGATCGACGCCGTGGCCGACGTGGACAGCGCATACGGAATGCCGGCCTGTGCCGCGGCCCGCGCCAGCGCCACGTCGCCGCCGCGCCAGCCGAAGCCCACCGCGCCGGTGGGGCCGATGGCGCAGGGCAGCGCCGCGGGCGCGCCCACGAACGGCGCCGCCATGTCCACCTGCGACACATCGCGCAGCACCCGGGGCGACAGCCTCAGGCGCTGGAACGCGTCGACGTTCTCGCGCAGCGTGATTTCATCTTCGGCGCCGCCGTCGAAGAAATCGAAGATCGGCCGCGGCAGGCGCGCGCGGGCGGCCAGGCGCAGGCGTTCGATCGAATAGCAATCGTCCAGTCGCGATGTCATGGCGTCAGCCTCCGGGCGGCGGGCGCCCGCTCATTCGCCTTTGACATTGCCTTTCTTGATCACGTCGGCCCAGCGGGCCCGGTCCTGCACCAGGAACTGGCTGAACTGCTCGGGCGTGCCGCCATCGACCAGCGCGCCCAGCGAGGCCAGTTGCTGGCGTACCTCGGGGTTGGCCAGGGCGGCGTTGGCGGCCTGGTTCAGCTTGTCGACGATGGGCTTGGGCGTACCCGCCGGCGCCAGCATGCCGACCCACGACGCGCCTTCCTCGAAGCCCGGGTAGCCCAGGCTTTCCAGCGTCGGCACGCCGGGAAATTCAGGCTGCGGTTCGCGGGTGCCGATGGCCAGCACGCGCAATTGCTTCTGCGCCACGTAGTTGGCGATGCCGATGCTGGGATAGAACATGAACGAGATGCGCCCGGCCAGCATTTCCTGCAAGGCCGGGCCATTGCCCTTGAACGGCACGTGCATCATCTTCATGCCGGTCATGGTGCCCAGCATCTCGGCCGCCAGGTGGGCCGATCCACCGATGCCCGACGAGCCGAAGGTGAGCTTGTCCGGGTTGGCGCGGCCGGCGGCGATCAGTTCCTGCATGGTCTTGTAGGGCGACCCGTAAGAGGTCACCACCACCATCGGCAGCTTGGCGAAGTTGCTGATGGGCGTGAAGTCCTTGACCGCATCGTAGTTGTAGCGGTCCGGGTACAGTAGCGGGTTCACGTTCAGCGTCAGCGAGGTCACCAGCACCTTGTAGCCGTCGGGTTCCGAACGCATCACGTCGCTGGCCGCGATGGACGCGCTGGCGCCCGGCTTGTTCTCGACCACCACCGAAGTCTTCAGGCTTTCCGACATCTGCTTGGCCAGAATGCGCGCGATCACGTCCGTCGGGCCGCCCGCCGCATAGCCCACCTGCATGCGGATGGGGCGCGACGGGTACTCGTCGGCCTGGGCGGGCGCGGCGGCGCCGGCCAGGATCAGCGCGGCACAGAACAGCGGGGTCAGGGTGTTTTTCTTCATGATGTCTCCTCCTTGTTTTTTGATGGATATCGGTATGGCCGTATCAGTACAGGTCGGGAAAGTACCGGTCGGCCATGACCTGGCAGCGCTTGATCAGGCGCGGCTCGTCGGGCCGGTAGTCGGCCACGGCGTTGTGGATGGTGCCCATGTTGTCCCACATCAGCACGTCGCCTTCCTGCCACTGGTGGCGGTAGCGGTACTTCTCCTGCAACTGGTGCTTGAACAGGAAATCCAGCACCTCGTCGCTGCGTGCGGGCGGCAGCTCGTTGATCTTCACGGAATAGCCCGGGTTGGCGTACAGCACCTTGCGGCCCGTGATGGGATGCGTCAGGAACACGGGGTGCGAAACCGGCGGCTTGCGGCGCTTTTGCTCGTCGGTCAGCGGCGGGCGGCTGCTGCCTTTTTCCCGGCGCATCATTTCCCAGAACTTGTTGAAGTCGTGCGTGATGGTCATGCCGTCCAGCTCGGTCTTCAGCGCCTCGGGCAGGTCGTCGTAGGCGGCGTGCATGTTGCAGAACTCGGTATTGCCCAGCGACTTGCCGTCGCGCATCGGAATCCGGATGCCGTACAGCACGTTGCTGAACGCGATGGTGCGGCTGTAGGACATGTCGGTGTGCCAGTCCTGGCCGGCATCGCTCAGGCCCACCGGTTTGCCGTTTTCCACCATGTTCGACAGGATCATCACTTCCGGCAGGCCCGGCTCGAAGTACATGTTCGCCACGTTCAGTTCCAGCGTGCCGAAGCGCTCGGCAAAGGCCTTCAAGTGATGCGCGTCCAGCGTCTGCCGCGGAAAGCTCACCACGCCATGCCGGCCCAGCGCGGCTTCGATGCCGCGGTAGTCGGCGTCGGCCAGCGGCTGCGCCAGGTCGATATCCAGAATGCGGGCGCCCAGCGAGCCTGCCCCGGCAACGATTTTCATGATGTCTCCTGTCTGTGGAATGGGTCTGGCGTCCGCGCGGGACCGCCTGGGGGTGTCAACGGGTTTCAGAACGCGGCCCGCAAGATGCCGAGCACGTCGGCCGCATCGGCAAGCGGCCGCGGGTTCAGCGCCAGGCCGCGTTCGGTCATGATCTCGGCCGCCATCGGCGCCAGCGCCGTGTCGGGCACGCCCAGGTCGGACAGCTGCGTGGGCATCTCGTGGCGGCGCTGGATGTCCGCCACCCAGGCGGACAGGGTCGGATAGGGACGTTGCGCGCGCCGGTTCACCGCGTCCAGCGCGGGCTGCAAGGCGTCTGCCGCAACGGCTTCGTTGAACGCCAGCGCGTGCGGCAGGATCACGCGATTGACCGCGCCATGCGCCAGGTCCTGGCGCGACGCCACCACATGGCAGATGGCGTGGTGCAGACAGCTGCGGGCCATCGACAGGGCCAGGCCGGCCAGGTGCGCGGCTTGCAGGATGGCGGCGCGCAGGGCGGCATCGCGGGCCGTCGTGTCGGGCAGGGCGGTCGGGGGCGCGGCTTGCAGCGCGCGGGGGGCGAGCGCCTCGTCGAACAGGTCGATCGCTCGCACCGCCACGCAGTCCGACACCGGCGAACGCCCCAGCGAATACAGGGCTTCCACCGCGTGCGCGATGCCGTTCATGGCGGTGTCGCGCAGCAGCGCCATCGGCAGGTCGTCACACAGCAGCGGGTCGATCAGCAAAGTGGCCGCCGCCACGCGGCGATTCCAGAACATCAGTTTGTGTCCATCGGCGCCGCGCACGCCGAACGACGAGGTGGCTTCGGCGCCCGAGGCCGTCGTCGGCAGTCCGATGATGGGTAGCTGCCGCTTGACGCGCCGGGGGATGTGCACCGTGGCAGGCGGCGTGAACGTGGTGACGTGATCGGCCAGCGCGCCGCCTTCGGCCAGCAGCAGGGCCAGGGCCTTGGCCGTATCGGCCACGCTACCCCCGCCGATGGCGATCAGGCAGTCAGCGCGGAAGTCGGCAATTTTCGCGGCCACTGTTTCCACAAACGACACGCCAGAATGATTCGGCACGTCGGTCAGCAGCAATGTGTCGAGTCCTTGCCAGGCCTCCGACAGCGTGCGAAAGCGCTCGGAGTTCGCCATCCGCGCCTGCGTCAGGATGACGGGGCGGGAACAGCCCAGCGCCTCGAGTTCCTTTACTATCAAGGACGATGCGCCTTCCCCGAAACAGACGTGCGTGCCGAACAGGTGGTAATCGAAGGGGCGCGGACCGGGCCGGAGCGATGAAGGCGAGGGGGCGGAAGTCATGCGGCCAGTATAGTGACGCGGGTTACGCTGAAAAATCACTAGAAAAGGAAATGGCTTTTTCCTTTTTGGAAACACACGAGTCCTGAATGAACGTTATCGACTGCCTGGAAGTGTTCGTCGAAGTCGGCAAGAGCCTCAGCTTTTCCAAGGCGGCCGACAGCCTGGCGTCCAGCCGTTCGGCCGTCACCAAGAAGATCGCCTGGCTGGAAGCGCACTTCGAAGTGCAATTGCTCAACCGCAATACCAAGCACGTCAGCCTGACCGAAAGCGGCCGGCTGCTGCTGGAAAACGCCGATACGCTGGCGCAAAGCCTGCTGAACTTGAAGGAACTGGTGCAAGGGCCCGTGCTGACGGCCAGCGGCCGCATCCGCATCGGTGCGCCGCCCTCGTTCGGCACGGTGCACCTGGTGCCTGCCATCCAGGATTTCCTGGCGCGCTATCCGGCGATCAAGGTGTCACTGTTGATCGACGACGGCCGCAGCGATCTCATCGCCGAGAACATCGACCTGTCGGTGCGCATCGCGCCGCGGCTGAAGGATTCCAACCAGATCGCCTACAAGATCACGGTGGTGCCGCAGGTGGTGGTGGCCACGCGCGCCTACCTGGCGCGCCACGGCCGGCCGGAAACCCCGCAAGACCTGGAACGGCACAACTGCCTGGCGCACAACCTAAAGGCCCCCACGGGGCAATGGAGCTTCACCGACGCGCAGGCCAATACCCACATCGTGCGGGTGGGCGGATCGTTCAATTCGAACCTGGGCGAAGCCATCCTGAACATGACCAAGCGCGGCGGGGGCATCTCCATGCATCCGCGCTACATGGTCGAACAGGACCTGGCCGACGGCGTGCTGGACGTGCTGCTGCCCGACTACGAGCCGCAGGGGCTGGATATCCACGCCATCGTGCAGACCAGACGCAATCAGCCTGACAAGGTCAGGCTGATCGTGGAACATCTGCGCAATTGGTTCAAGGACGCCGACTGGAAACGCTGAACGCCGGGCCTTGCGATGCCCCGCCCAAGCGTGGCGGGGGGAAGTCCTAGCGGAACACCACGGTCTTGTTGCGGTTCAGCAGGATGCGGTGTTCGACATGGCTGCGCACGGCGCGTGACAGCACCAGCGATTCGATGTCGCTGCCGACCTGGGTCAGGTCCTGTGCGGTCATCGTGTGGTCCACGCGCTCGATGTCCTGGTCGATGATCGGGCCTTCGTCCAGGTCCGAGGTCACGAAGTGGGCGGTGGCGCCGATGATCTTCACGCCGCGCGCATGCGCCTGGTGGTACGGGCGCGCACCCTTGAAGCTGGGCAGGAAGCTGTGGTGGATGTTGATGGCGCGGCCATTCAGCGCGCGGCACATGTCGGCCGACAGGATCTGCATGTAGCGGGCCAGCACCACCAGGTCGATGCTGTACTGGTCCACCAGCGCCAGCACGTCCTGCTCTTGCTGCGCCTTGGTTTCGGGCGTGACGGGCAGGTGGTGGAACGGAATGCCATACGAGGCAGCCAGGCTGGCGTAGTCGTTGTGGTTGGACACGATGGCCGCCACTTCGGCATGCAGCTGGCCGCTGTGCACGCGGAACAGCAGATCGTTCAGGCAGTGGCCCTGCTTGCTGACCATGATCAGCAGGCGTTCCTTGCGGCGGGCGTCATGCAGTTGCAGGTCCATGCCGTACTCGGCCGACACTTCGTCCAGGCGGGCGCGCAGGGCCTCGGGGGCCACGCCCACGGGCAGGTCGAAGTGCACCCGCAGGAAGAAGCGGCCGGTTTCCTCGTCGCCGAACTGCTGCGAATCCAGGATGTTGCAACCCAATTCGAACAACAGGCCGCTGACGCGAAAGACGATGCCGGTGCGGTCGGGGCAGGACAGGGTCAGGATGTAGTCGTTGTGCTGCATGGCTGAGAGGAAAAAGAAAAGGAATGAGGGGGCCTCGGCGCTTGCCCATCGGGCAGTCAGCGCGCGACGCAGAGATTCACAATCTGGCCAGGGTCTCTTCGGCCAGGGCCAGGCTGGACGTCAGGCCTGGCGATTCTATGCCGAACAGGTTCACCAGGCCGGGCACGCCATGCACGGCGGGGCCGGCGATGACGAAATCGGCGGCCGGTTCGTGCGGGCCGGAAATCTTGGGGCGGATGCCGGTATAGCCCGGCGTCAGGGCATCGTCGGGTAGCGCCGGCCAGTAGCTGCGCACGGCGGCGTAGAACACGTCGGCGCGGGCCGGATCGATGGTGTAGTCCTCGGTGCCGACCCATTCGGTGTCGGGGCCGAACTTGGCCTGGCCGCCCATGTCCAGCGTCAGGTGCACGCCCAGGCCGGCGTGCTGCGGCACCGGGTAGATCAGGCGCGAGAACGGGGCGCGGCCAGCCAGCGTGAAATAGCTGCCCTTGCACAGGTAATCGGTGGGAATGGTGGCGGGCGGCACGCCGTCGATGCGGCGGGCCAGCGCCGGCGCCTGCAGGCCGGCCGAATTGATCAGCACGTTGCAGGTCAGGTTCATGGCGTCATCGCCGCCGAACTGCAATTCAAAGCCGCCTTCGGGGCGGACCCGACCGGACACCAGCGGCGTGTGGAACACGCATTGGGCGCCCGCGTTTTCGGCATCGCCCTGGAAGGCCAGCATCAGCGCGTGGCTGTCGACGATGCCGGTGGACGGCGACACCAGCGCGGCCGTGCATTGCAGCGCCGGTTCCAGCCGCATGGCGTCTTCGCCGGAAATGAATTGCAGGTCGTCCACGCCGTTGGCGCGGGCGCGCTGGGCAATGCCTTCGAGCTGGGTGGCCTGTTCGGCGGTAGTGGCGACGATCAGCTTGCCCAGGCGCCGGTGCGGAATGCCGCGTTCGGCGCAATAGGCGTACAGCAGGTGCTTGCCGCGCACGCACAGGCGGGCCTTCAGGCTGCCTGCCGGGTAGTAGATGCCCGCATGGATGACTTCGGAATTGCGCGAGCTGGTGCCGGTGCCGATGGCCTCGGTGGCTTCGGCCACCAGCACTTCGCGGCCGGACTGGGCCAGCGCGCGCGCGATGGCCAGGCCGACCACGCCGGCGCCGATCACCACGCAATCGATATCGGCGCTCATGGGGTCTTGCCGGCGCGGGCGCCGGCCGGGGTCAGGTCGAAACCGCCCGCATGGAACACCAGGGGCGGTTCGCCGCTGTGGCCGCAACGCTCGACTTCGCCGACCATGATGACGTGATCTCCTTCGACGTAGCGGCTGCGGTTGTGGCATTCGAACCAGGCGGCGCAGTGGCCGTCCAGCATCGGCGTGCCGCCCGGCGCATGGTGCACCGTCAGGCCGTTGTAGCGGTCGGGCGTCTTGCCGGTGGCAAAGCGCCGCGCCAGGGCGATCTGCTCGGCCCCCAGCACGTTGACCACGTAGCGCTGGCACTGCTCGAAGGCGGCCAGCGACGAGGAATTGCGCGACAGGCTCCAGAGCACCAGCGGCGGGTTCAGCGAAACCGAGTTGAACGAGCTGACCGTGAGCCCGATGGGCGCGCCATCGAGGTCGGAAGTGGTCACGACCGTGACGCCGGTGGCGTAGCGGCCCAGCGCGGTGCGAAAGAAAGCAGCGTCGAAATCAGGGGAGGAGGCGGGCATGCAGATAAGGGAGGGAGCGGGCGCCGCGCACGGCGCCCGGCGGCGTCAAGGCGACAGGCGTTCGATCTTCCAGCCTTGGCCGTCGGCGACATAGCGCAGGCGGTCGTGCAGGCGCGAGGGCCGGCCTTGCCAGAATTCCAGGGAAGTGGGCTTGAGGCGGTAACCGCCCCAGTGCGGCGGGCGCGGCGGCTGGTCGCCGTAGCGCTCGCGGAATTCCCGTTCGCGGGCTTCGAGCTCGGCGCGGGTGATCGGCTGGCTCTGGCGCGAGGCCCAGGCGCCGATGCGCGAGCCGGCCGGGCGGCTGTGGTAGTAGGCGTCCGATTCCTCGGCCGCGACCATTTCCACCACGCCCTCGATGCGCACCTGGCGTTCCAGCGGCTGCCAGAAGAACAGCAGGCAGGCGCGCGGCTCGGCGGCAAGGTCGGTGCCCTTGCGGGATTCGTAATTGGTGAAGAACGTGAAACCGTGCTCGTCGAACCCCTTGATGAGGACGATGCGCGCGCTGGGCTGGCCGTCGGCATCGACCGTGGCCAGGGTCATGGCGTTGGGCTCGGGGACCTTGGCGGCCAGGGCCTCGTCGAACCAGCGGGTGAATTGCTCGAACGGCGAGGCGGCGGCCTGGCTTTCCAGCAGCACGTTCTTGTCGTAGCTTTGACGCAGATCTGAGACAGACATGGGGCGTTTGATTCAGCGTTGATAACAAGCAGTTTATACCGCCGCTGGGATGCCCCCCTTATTGACCCCGCGCAGGGTCCGGGCAAGTTTCCTGTCCGCAGTAAGCCGATTCGGGTCGGTGGCCGCCCTAGGCGCCTTCGGGCAACGGCCGGCCGTCCTGTTCGAGGCGGCGGGCGATGGCGTCCAGGCGGGCGTCATGGATGCCGGCCGCGCGCAGCGCCTGGGCCGTCTGCACCACGTATTCGGTGCAGGGGCCGTAGCGGCCGGCGGCGCGGCGCACGATGGCCAGCAGCTCGGGTTCGGGCAGGGCGCGGATGTACGCCGGATTGGCGCGGTTCATGACAAATACCAGCGCTTTGACGGTGCCGGCCTCGGTGGTGCAGTTGAGCCAGCGGGGCAGGTAGGCGCCGGTGGACATCTCGCGGTCCCACAGGGCCGGGAAATACGTCGGCACCCGGCCGCCCGCCAGGCGGTAGACCACGCCGCGGCACGAGCCGCCGCGGTCCAGGCCGAACACCAGGCCAGGGCATTCGGGCGTGCCGCGGTTGACGCGCGACCACAGGCACAGCGCCCGGTGATGGCCGTGCAGGGTGGCGAGGCGACGCTCTTCGAAATCGAAATCGGGACGCCAGACCAGGGATCCGTACCCATAGACCCAGACGTCCTCGCCGGCCTGCCAATGTTGCAGCGCAGTGGCAAGCGACGCCTGGCGTTCTTCGGGCGTCCACAGGCGAAAGGGCAGGCTGGCGCCGGCAATGCCGGCGGCGGAAGGAGGGGACTGCGTGTTCACGACTACGGTTTCCGGTCAGACTCGAGCGGGGGGTTGCGATTGGCCCAGCCCCCGGCCATCAGGGCCACGGAATAGGCCCAGAACAGCGGGGCGACGCCGATGACCGCACCCAGCGCGCCGAAGGTCAGCGGCAGGGACACCTGCGAACCGTTGATCAGCGCCATCCGCAGGCCCACGGCTTCGGCGGCGCGGCCCGGCGGCGAATGCTGGTGCAGCAGTGAAAGCATACTCGGTTGGCAGCACCCCAGCGCAAGCCCCAGGATGAACGACAGCACGATCAGGATGCTAACGTCGGTGAACAGCGGGTAAAGCATGAAGTCGATGGCGGCGGTGGCCATCGCCACGCGCACCAGCGTCCAGGACCGCACGCGGCGCTGGATCAGCGGCAATACCAGGCGGATGATGAACGTTGCCGCCGCGAAGGACGCAAGAATGACGCCGATGGTGGTGGCGGATAGGCCGATCGCGATGCCGAAGATGGGCACCACGAACAGGTGGGTGTCCCAGGCGCCGGACAGGATGGTGTTGACCATCAGGATGCGGCGCAGCGCCGGCACGGCCAATAGCTCCGTCACGCGGCGGCGCTGGGCTTCCTTGGCGCCGGCCAGCAGCGAATCGACCGCCTTCAATTGGTGACGCAAGGTGTACAGCCCGGCCGCCGACAGCAGCGGACCCAGCGTCAGCAGGCCGAAGGCCAGCCGGGTGCCCAGGTGGTCGATCGCCAGGCCGGCGATCAGCGGCCCCGAAAACCCCGATCCCGCCAGGGCCAGCGACATGTACGAGAAATTGCGCAGGCGCTGCGTGGGTTCGGCGTGACCCAGCAGGTCCTGGGTGGCCACCTGGTGCAGCATGAAGCCGATGCCGATGGAACAGGACGCGATGAGCAGCGCGAACTGGGTCTGCGACACGAAGGGTAGCGCGGTGCCGATCACCACCAGCGTGGTGCCGGTGACCAGCGGGCGCACGATGCCGACCCGGTCGACCCAGCGTCCGGCGCGCACCGAAAACAGCATCGGCAGCACGGCGAACACGGCGATCAGCGTGCCCACCTTGAAGGTGGACAGGCCCATCTGCAGCGCCGTCAGGGATACGGTGATCCGTCCCCCTGTGAGCGCCACGTGATTCAGCATGGCCAGCACGCACAACAGCGCCGCCCCGGAAAACTCCGGGGCGGCGTGATTTGAAGAGGGGGAAGGGGGCGAAGTAGGCACGGATACGACTTAACTGCATTCATTCTGTGCCTATCGTCGCGCTATGTCGAGGCGCGGTTTTTTTGCACTGCGGCAATCGTGTTTCGGCAGTGGCGACAAGATAGGCGCCATCTATGGCCCAAGTCGGATAGGGTTGGGGCAAGATGGCGGCACGTTCGCCGCAAGGTCGGTTACACGGGTTGCATTAATGCGCTGCAACAGATGTATCGTTCACGCAACGGAACAATCATTCGATACGGCGGCCCAAGCCCGGCCCGCTTTACCGTTTTTCACCCTTTCGCCACAGATTGGGCATCCTTTTGGCGCAAACCAGCGTTTAGGATGTGCAGGCAGTCTGGGCAAGCGCCGCCAGCCCTATCCGTTTTTAGTTATTCGAGTGGCGGGCCATGCCCCCGCCGCCCCATCCGAACTGGTTCAATGAAAAAGCCTCGCAGCAAAGTCCAGCGCTACGTCCTCATCGCCGTTGTTCTCCTGATCATTGCCTATGGCGTCCGGGCCGTCTTTTTCTCGGCCCCGCCGCCACCCACTTTCGCCGTGGCCGAAGTCACGCGCGGCAACCTCGAAGACAGTGTGCTGGCCAGCGGCACGATGGACGCCATCGAACGCGTGAGCGTCGGCGCGCAGGCCACCGGCCAGCTCAAGTCGCTGAAGGTGGCGCTGGGCGACCGCGTCAAGAAGGGGCAGCTGGTCGCCGAGATCGACGACCTGACCCAGCAGAACGAACTGCGCAATGCCCAGGCCGCCTTGCAGACCCGCCGGGCCGAGCGCGCCGCCAAGGTCGCCACCCTGAAGCAGGCCGAACTGGCCTTCCGCCGGCAACGCCAGATGCTGGCGGCCGACGCCAGCTCGCGCGAGGCCTATGAAACCGCCGAGGCCACGCTGGGCGTGACCCGCGCCGACATCTCGTCGCTGGACGCGCAGATCGTGCAGGCCGAAATCCAGGTGGACACGGCCAAGGTCAACCTGGGCTACACCCGCATCGTCTCGCCCATCGACGGCATCGTGGTCGCCGTGGTCACCAAGGAAGGCCAGACGGTGAACTCGTTCCAGAGCGCGCCGACCATCATCAAGGTCGCCCAGGTGGCCACCATGACCATCAAGGCGCAGATCTCCGAAGCCGACGTGACCCGGGTCAAGCCCGGCCTGCCGGTGTACTTCACCATCCTGGGCGAACCCGACCAGCGCTACCAGGCCACCCTGCGCGCGGTGGAACCGGCGCCCGAATCGATCCAGAAAGACGACGCCACCGCGTCCCTGACCTCGTCCGGCTCCAATTCCACCAGCGCCGCGGTGTACTACAACGGCCTGTTCGACGTGCCCAACCCCGAAGAAAAGCTGCGCATCTCCATGACGGCGCAGGTGTCCATCGTGCTGGGCGAGGCCCGCGACGCGGTGGTGGTGCCGGCCTCGGCCCTGGGCAAGCGTGGCGAAGACGGCCGCTATGCCGTGCGGGTGGTCGGCAAGAACAACCAGACCGAGACCCGCCAGGTCAAGATCGGCATGAACAACAACGTGCAGGCGCAGGTGCTGGAAGGCCTGGAAGCGGGCGAACGCGTGGTGTCGGCCGACGCCGCGCCGGTGGCCGCCGCAGGACGCTGAGATGGCCGGACCGCTTATTTCGCTGGCCGGGGTCCGCCGCGAGTTTCCCGCGGGCGAGCAGACCATCGCCGTGCTCAAGGACATCAACCTGACCATCGAGGCCGGGGAAATGGTGGCCATCGTCGGCGCGTCGGGCTCGGGCAAGTCGACCCTGATGAACATCCTGGGCTGCCTGGACCGCCCCACTAGCGGCGACTACCGCGTGGACGGCCGCAGCACCGGCGAGCTGGACCCGGACGAACTGGCCGAACTGCGCCGCGAACACTTCGGCTTCATTTTCCAGCGCTATCACCTGCTGTCCGACCTGACGGCGCAGGGCAACGTCGAGGTGCCGGCCGTCTATGCCGGCAAGCGCCGCGAGGCCCGCCTGGAACGCGCCGCCGAACTGCTGCGGCGCCTGGGCCTGGGCGACCGCACCGGCCACCGCCCCGGGCAACTGTCGGGCGGCCAGCAGCAGCGCGTGAGTATTGCGCGCGCGCTGATGAACGGCGGCGACATCATCCTGGCGGACGAACCGACTGGCGCGCTGGACACGCACACGGGCCAGGAAGTGCTGCGCATCCTGGAAGAACTGAACGCGGCCGGCCACACCATCATCCTGGTCACGCACGACATGAACGTGGCGCGCCATGCGCAACGCATCATCGAGATCAGCGACGGCGAGATCGTGTCGGACAAGCGCAACCCCGATGCGCCGCGCGTGCTGGCCGAGCGCGAGGACGCCGCGCCGCTGCCGCCGCGGCCGAGCTGGCAGGCCTACCTGGACCGCTGCGGCGAGGCCCTGCGCATGGCGCTGCTGGCCATGAACGCGCACCGCCTGCGCACCTCGCTGACCATGCTGGGCATCATCATCGGCATCGCCGCGGTGGTGTCGGTGGTGGCGCTGGGCGAGGGCTCGCGCCAGAAGATCCTGGAAGACATCAGCGAGATCGGCACCAATACGGTCGAGGTGTTTCCGGGCAAGGACTTCGGCGACGAAAAGGCCGTCAACATCCGCACGCTGGTGCCGGCCGACGCCGATGCGCTGGCCCGCGAGTCGTACGTGGACAGCGTGACGCCGGAAGTCTCCACCAGCAGCACGCTGCGCTATCGCAACGTGGCGGTGAACGGTTCGATCCAGGGCGTGGGCGAGCAATATTTCCGGGTCCGCAACGTCAAGCTGGCGCAGGGCAAGTTCTTCGACGCCACCAGCGTGGCCCGCCGCGCGCAGGAAGTGGTGATCGACGAAAGCACCCGCAAGGCGCTGTTCGGCTCGCACACCGATGCCATCGGCCAGATCGTGTTCCTGGGCGCGATGCCGGCCCGCGTGATCGGCGTGACCAAGAAGAACGACACGGTCTTCGGCAACAACGAAACGCTGAACGTCTGGATTCCCTACACCACGGCGCTGTCGCGCGTGCTGGGCCAGCAGCATTTGAAAAGCATCACGGTGCGCGTGAATGATGCGTCGCCGCCGGCCGCGGCCGAGCAGGCGATCACCCGGGTGCTGCTGCGCCGCCACGTGGTGAAGGATTTCTTCGTGTTCAACACGGACGCGATCCGCAAGACGATCGAACGCACGACGGCGACGATGACGCTGCTGGTGTCGCTGATTGCGCTGATTTCGCTGATGGTGGGCGGCATCGGGGTGATGAACATCATGCTGGTGTCAGTCACCGAGCGCACCCGGGAAATCGGGGTGCGGATGGCGGTGGGCGCGCGCCGCAGCGACATCATGCAGCAGTTCCTGATCGAGGCGGTGCTGGTGTGCCTGATCGGCGGGGCGGTGGGTATCGCGCTGTCGCTGGGCCTGGGCGTGCTGGTGGCCAAAGCCACGGGCGGCTCGTTCCGCATGATCTATTCGACGGCGTCGATGGTGGCGGCATTCACGTGCTCGACGCTGATCGGCGTGCTGTTCGGCTATTTACCGGCGCGCAATGCGGCGCGCCTGGATCCCGTCGAGGCCTTGGCCCGGGAATGAGGACGATGAAAGCAGTTTCCCTGATCTACAAACCCGCCGCGCTGGCCTTGGCGCTGGCCCTGTCGGGCTGCGGCGGCCTGCTCAAGACCGAGTACCAGGCGCCCGAGACGCGCGCCCCGGCGGCCTGGACCTATGCGTCCGATGCGGCAGCCCCGATGGCGCCGGCCGCGGCGCTGGCGGAGGGCGGGGCGTGGTGGCGCAATTTCAATGACCCGGTGTTGAATGGACTGGTCGAAGGCGCGCTGGCGCGCAACAACGACCTGGCCGCCGCGGCGATCCGGGTACGCCGGGCGCAATACCAGGCGGGCCTGGCCGAAGACCAGCTGATTCCGCAGCTGACGGGCAACGCCAGCGTGACCCGCTCACGCAATTTCTACGGCGACCGCGCAATCACGCGCACGAACGGCACGGAGCTGTCGATCGGCTACGAGGTGGACCTGTGGGGCAAGCTGTCGCGCCAGCGCGATGCGGCCGACTGGGAAGCGCTGGCGAGCGAGCAGGACCGCCAGAGTTCGGCGCTGTCGCTGGTGGGCACGACGGCGACGCTGTATTGGCAGACGGCGTTCATCAATCAACGCATTGCGAGCAGCCTGGAAAGCATTGCGTATGCACGCCGGACGCAGGACCTGGTGCGGGCACAATATGCGGCGGGCGGGGCGTCGGCGCTGGAGATGGCGGAAGCGGAGCAGACGGTGGCGAGCCAGCAGGCGGCGCACGCGCTGCTGGTGCAGCAACATGTGGAATACGTGAATGCGCTGACGATCCTGTTCGATAGCCCGCCGGACCGCACGATGGCGGACCCGCCGCGGCTACCCCAATATCCGTTGCCGGAGGCGCGGGCAGGCGTGCCGGCGGAGCTGCTGGGACGCCGTCCGGATCTGCGCGCGGCGGAACTTCGTCTGCGCGAGGCGCTGTCGAATGTGGACGCGGCGCGGGCAAGCTTCTATCCGACGCTGACGCTGACGGGATCGCTGGGAACGAGCAGCCCGACGCTGTCGAACATTCTGCAAAATCCGGTGGGGGCGCTGACGACGGCGGTGACGCTGCCATTCTTGCAGTGGAACCGGCTGGGACTGAATCTGAAGATTTCTCGGACGGAGTTCGATGAACGGGTCGTGACGTTCAGGCAATCTCTTTATCAGGCGATGGCGGATGTGGAAAATGCGTTGTCCAATCGGACGCAGCTGCGGGTGCAGGGGGAGCAGCTCGAGGCCTCGTTGAAGGCGGCTCGGGAGGCTGAGCGGCTGTACGAAGTCCGGTATCGGGCGGGGTCGGTGTCGTTGCGGTTTTGGTTGGATGCGCAGGAGAAGCGGCGGGTGGCGGAGATTGCTCGGGATGAGAATGTGTTGAATCGGTTGGTTAATCAGGTGAAGGTTTATCAGGCGCTTGGAGGGGATGATTCTGTTGCTGCTACGAATGTGGAGTAGGTTGTCTACTTTTGTGGTGTTTGGTTTGCTGGTGGCGGGGAGTTCTTCGTAGGTCGCCCGTCGCGGGGGTGGCTTGCGGAGTGGGCGCCCACGATTGCGGTCCGGAGCCTTCGCTCCGGACTTCCCCTTCGTCATCTTCGTCCGGACCTTCGGTCCCTCCTTCAGATTCCCTCGGGCGCATCGAGGTTGCCCACTCCGCAAGCCACCCCCGCGCCGGGCTACGCGTGTCTCGGTTCGTTGCGCTGCTAGACCTGTGTGCGGGGAATGGAATTTGCAGGGTCGCCAAGCCGCGGCCGCGCGGGCGGCCACGTTTGGCATTGCGTTTCTAGAAAGTGTTGCGGGGGCGCTTCGCGCTGATGGAAATAGGTTTTCTATTGGGTCCCACATCGTGGGGGTGGGGCGGTGATGGGCGGCGCGGCAGGGTCCTGCTTGCGCATGCAGACCGTCTCGCGCGCCGCCCATCGGGCGCTGGAAACTTTGTTGGAATCCACGGCATCCGCGCCGCTCGAAGACCGGTGCCAATTGGACGTCAATTCAATAGGCGGTCAAAATCGAACGGTCATCGCAAGCGCGAGAGCGGCATCGGTTTACGCAAGACGGCGCGTAAGCCTCGTAAGGCCGCCCGCGCGGCCGGCACGAGGCGGGCACCGACCCACCCCGCCAACCCCCCTCCGATGGTGGCTAGCATGCCAAGCACACACCTCGCCCCAGGGCCCGTCGTTAATCCTCATCAAGAGCGCGTGGCGGGGTGGGTGTGGGGTGGGCGGGGCGTTAGATGCGCCCGACGGAATCCGAAGGCAGTCGCCGGAGGCGACAACGAGGATGAGGAAGGGGCAGTCCGGAGCGAAGGCTCCGGACCGCAATCGTAGCCCCGCCCACCCCACACCCACCCCGTCACGCGCGCCTTAAGAACCAACACCCCGCGCCATATAAAATACGTCCCATGAACCCCCAAGACGAAATCGACCTCGACCGCCGCTTCTCCAGCCTGTCCCGCCTATACGGTCCCTCCGCTCCGAAACGTTTTCAAGACGCTCACATTGCCGTTGCCGGCCTGGGCGGCGTGGGCTCGTGGACCGTGGAAGCGCTTGCTCGTTGCGGCATCGGGGCGTTGACGCTGATTGATCTGGACCATATTGCGGAGTCCAACGTCAATCGGCAGATTCATGCGCTGACCGATACCGTGGGGCAGTCCAAAGTGGATGCCATGGCCGAGCGGGTGTCGGGGATCAATCCGGCTTGCCGGTTGACGCGGGTGGATGACTTTGTGTCGCCTGAGAATGTCGGCGAGGTCTTGCCTGGGCCCTATACCGTCATCATTGACTGTACCGATCAGGCGGCGGCCAAGATTGCGATGATCTTGCATGCGCGGGCGTTGGGTGTGCCCATGTTGCTGTGTGGCGGGGCGGGGGGCAAGACGGACCCGCTGGCGTTGCGGGCGGGGGATCTGTCGGCGGCGGTCAATGATGCCTTGCTGTCCAAGTTGCGCAACAAGCTGCGGCGCGAGCATGGGTTTCCCCGGGCGTCGGACAAGAACGGCAAGGCCTTGAAGCGGGTGCCCAAGATGGGGGTGCATGCGCTGTGGTTCGATCAGCCGGCGATCTTGCCGGATGAGTGGACGCGGGCCGGCGAGATGGACGACGACATGGGGGTGGCCGCGCAAGCGGCTGCGCCGCAGGGGTTGTCTTGTGCGGGGTATGGGTCTGTCGTGACCGTGACGGCCGCCATGGGGATGGCGGCGGCCAATGAGGCCTTGCGCCTGGCGTTGGGCTGATTGGCGGCGCCAGTGGGCGCCGCCTTGGGCATGGGATGGATCGGCTGTCTTGCTACAGCGCTACGAACACCATGCCATCTTCGATTCTGACGGGGTAGGTCGCCAGGTTGTCGCGTAGCGGCGAACAGAGGGCGCGGCCGTCTCTGACGTCGAAGCGGCCCTGGTGCAGCGGGCATTCGATTTCGTGGCCGGTCAGGAAGCCGTCGCACAGGCGGGCGTTGCCGTGGGTACAGAGGTTGGCGGTGGCGTAGACGCTGCCTTCGACACCGTAGAGCGCGATTTCGTGGTCGCCGGCTTGCACGGCGATCACGTCTTCATCGGGTACGTCGGCCAGCGGGATGGCTTTGATCCATTGGGTTGTCATGGCGGGTCTGTTCTGTCAGATGGGATAGATCAACGAATTCGGGATCAGCTCGCTGTCGAAGATGCACAGTCTTGATTCGAATTTCAGGCCATCCGGGGTCTGGCGGATGACGTCCAGGTAGCGGCCTACGTTGTAGACGGTGGTGAGCTGGTTGGGCTTGGTGCGAAAGACGGCGTAGTTGGCTTCCGATTCGATACGTTCGCCGGCGACCGACAGGACGCGGGGGGCGCCGACCACGTGGCGCTGGTAGTAGGGGTCGTGGAAGATGGTGTCGGTGGCGCCGTAGATGCGGTCGCGCAGCATGCCGCGGCTTTCGAAGGACATCGTGGCCAGGGGGTAGCCGCGTTCGTGGTTTTCGCGGGGCAGCACTTTGTAGGTGCAGTCTTCCAGGAAGAAGTCGGGCCACCGGTCCCATTGTTCGGCGTCCAGCACAGCGGCGTAGTCGGTGTACAGCCGGGTCAGCGCGTAGTACAGCGGAAATTCCAGCATCATCAGGCCTCCCCTTCCATCACGCGGCGCCAGTAGGCGTACATGCCGCGGATCAGCGTTTCGGTCACCATGTGGTCGGTGTTCTCGGCGGTCTTGCCGCCCAGTTCGGCCACGCTGCGGTGCCAGGGCTTTTGCTGGAAGCCGGACTGCGAAAACTCGATCACCTCGCCGTCGTCCGCCGATACGAAACCGGCGGGGCCGAACAGGTTGGCCTGGCGCAGGCGGCGCTGGGTCATCTCGGGCGTGTCGTCGGCGAAGCCGAAGTGCGTCCAGACGAAATCGAAGGCGTCGTGGCCGACGGGCTGGATGTGGCGGGTCGACAGCGAATTGACCTGCTGCTGGATGATGACGCTGGGAAACAGCGTCATCAGCACCGCCGTGGGGCCGTTCCACCAGGGTTCGGGCACGATGTCCAGGAAGCGGTCGTCGTTCAGCGACATCTGTTCCTTGAAGCTGGATACGCCGCTGGTGACGCTGCCCTTGCCGCCCTGGCCGCGCGTCGAGATCATGGCGGCGTGGCGGAAGTGGCGGTCCATTTTCAGTTCGGAGCGGTTGTCGGCCCGCCACAGGCCGAAGGTGACGAACCAGGTGTGGAGCAGGCCGGGGTGGTAGGGGTCCTTGATGTTCTCCTGCATCAGCTTCCAGTTGCCGGGAATGCGCTGGCGGCTGTAGCCGTGGATCACCAGTTGGCGGCCGTCGAAGACGCGGTCGAAGTAGTGCAGGATGTCGGGGCCCAGGTAGTCTTCCAGCGGCTCGACGTCGTGGTCGAACGAGGCGAAGACGACGCCGTTGCGACAGGCCACGGCCAGTTTGGTCAGGCCGTGTTCCTCGGGTTTGAAATCCGGCGGCATGCCGCCGTTGACGCGGCCGTCCTGTTTGACGCCGCGGCGAAAGGGCACGCCGATCAGGTTGCCCTGCAGGTCGTAGTTCCACTGATGGTAGGGACAGACGAATTCGCTGCGGTTGCCCGAGCGTTCGCGGCAGAACTGCACGCCGCGGTGCGCACAGACGTTTTCCACCACCCGCACCTGACCGTCGTTGTCGCGCAGCAGGATGACGGACCGCTCGCCCACGGCCGTGCGCTTGAAGTCGCCGGGGTGGGGGATTTCGGCTTCCAGGCCCACGTAGCTCCAGTGGCCTTGGTAGAAGAAGCGGTCCAGTTCCTTTTGGTGTACGGCGGCGTCGGTGTAGACGCCGAAGGGAATGCGGTGGGTGCCGTCGGCCGGCCAGGCTTGCATGGTTTGTCTCCTTCATCCGTGGCCGCCGTGCGGCCGGGCAGGGGCCGCGCGACATGGGCGCGGCGTTTGTTGCATCTTCGGCCAGGGCGTGGAATAAATAAATAGAATCTGGATGATGACAACAATCACCAAAATCAATATTGGTGGAGACAAGCGCATGAACCTGCAAGACATGGACCTGAACCTCCTGGTCGTCTTCAATGAACTGTGCAAGCACGGCCGGGTGTCGGCAGTGGCGCGCAACCTGGGCATTTCGCAGCCGGGGGTCAGCAATGCGCTGGGCCGGCTGCGCAAGCTGCTGGGCGACGAGCTGTTCCTGCGGACTTCGCGCGGCATGGTGCCCACGCCGTATGCCGAGGCGCTGGCGCAGCCCATTGCCGATGCGTTGGGGGCGCTGCACGGCACGCTGAATGCGCGTGCCTTGTTCGACCCGGCACAGAGCGAGCGGGCCTTCGTCATTGGCGTGAACGACGTGGGCGAAACCTATTTCCTGCCGCGGCTGATGCGGGCGCTGGATGGCGCGGCGCCGGGCGTCACCATCCGCACCGTGCGCACGACGTCGATCGACGTGAAGGACGAGATGGAGCGCGGGCGGATCGACCTGGCGATGGGCTTTCTGCCGGGTTTGAAGCAAGGCTTCTTTCAGCGTCGGCTGTTTCGCCAGCCCTATGTGTGCATTTTCCGGCAGGACCATCCGCTGGCGCGCGGCGGCGTGTCGGCCAAGCAGTTTCGCGCCGCCGAGCACGTGGGCATCGTGTCCGAAGGCACCGGCCACGGCGTGGTGGACCAGGTGATCGAACGGGCGGGCATCCGCCGCCGCCTGCGGCTGACGGTGCCGCATTTCATGGCGGTGGGGCCGGTGCTGCAGGCTACCGACATGATCGCGGTGGTGCCGCAGCGCTTTGCCGATTGCGCCTGTAAGCCCTTCGGCCTGGCCACCGCGCCCTGTCCGGTGAAGATTCCGGAGTCCGTCATCAACGTCTTCTGGCACGCGCGCAACCACCGCGAGCCGGCCAATCAATGGCTGCGGCAGGTGGTGGTGGAGCAGTTCGCGGACTAGCGGATGGCAAGATGGGAAGGCGGCAACCGGAAAGCGGCCTGCATCGGCGGGCTTTCCGGTGTGCCGGTGCCGGCCGCGCGCCTAGAACTGCATCTGCGCCGACAGCGCAACGTTGCGCGGATTGCCCAGGTAGTAGCTGTTGAGCCAGTAGTTGCGGTTGGCGACGTTGTTGACGTTCAGGCGCAGCGTCACGGGGCGGCCGGTCACCTTGGTGGCGTAGCGCAAGCCCAGGTCGAACGTGGTGTACGAGGGCAGCCGGCTGCTGTTGGTGTCCGTGGCCCATTGCTTGCCGACGTGATAGACCCCGCCCGTCACGCTCAGCCCCGGCGCGAACGGCAGGGCGTATTCGGAATACAGCTTGGCCATAAACTTGGGTACGTTGATCGGCGCGTTGCCGTCGTTGGCGCTGCCCTCCACGCGGGCGGTCAGCCACGTTGCGCCGCCCATGACGGTCCAGGCCTCGGTCAGCTTGCCCACCGCCGATATTTCGGCGCCGCGGTGGCGCTGGATGCCGTCCTGCACGTACACGTTGGCATCGTTGGAATATTCGTAGGCCTTTTCGATATCGAACAGCGCGCTGCTGACCAGCACGCCGCCCAGTTCTGCCTTGATGCCCAGTTCGCGCTGCTTGCTGCGCATGGGCGGCAGCACCTGCAGGCGGTTGACCGCCTCGTCGGGCGCGACGCCGCCTTGTTCCAGACCTTCGATGTAGGTGGCGTAGGTCGTCAGCCAGGCCGTGGGCGCGTAGATCAGGGACGCGTTGGGCGAGTTGCGGCCGCGGTCGTAGTCGGGCTGGCCGGCAAGGCCCTCGGCGTTGCGTTCCATCGACTTGATGGTGCTGCGGTTGATGCCGACCAGGGCGGACCACTGTTCATTGAAGCGCACCAGGTCGCCGATCATGAAGTTGTCGTTGCGGATGCGGCTGGCGTAGTACATCCGGGCGGACGCGTCGGACGGCCACTGCGGTTCAGGCACGTGAGTCGGGCGGTCCAGGCTGTAGGGGCCGACGTAACCGGTGTGCGGGAAGTAGGTGGTCTGCCACTGCCGGTCCATGTAGCCGTAGTAGCCCAGGGTGACCTTGTGGCCGAGCGGTCCGGTGTTGAACGACAGGTCGGCCAGGGCCTGCCAGGCCTCGGACTCGGTCTTGGTCGGCCCCACCTTTTGCCGCAGTTGCGAGTATTCGCCGGCTTCCTGCACCGAGTTCATGGTGTGGTACTGGATCGGGCGGTCCTGGTATTCGCGCAGATGGGCCACGCGCAGCGTCAGGTGGTCGCTGGCCTCGTAGGTCATGCGCGCCATCCATTTGCGGCTCTGGGTCTCGTCGCGGATCCACGGCTGGCTCCAGTCCTTGCTCGAATCCATGGCCTTGGGGCGGGGCACGCCGTCGCCAAAGAACCAGTAGGCCGTGGGCGAGCGCATCTTGTAGTCGCTGTACGACGCGCCGAGTTCGAGCTTGAAGCGGTCGGTCACGTTGAAATCCAGCGCCAGGCTGGCCAGGGTGCGGTCGATCTTCTGGTCGTCCACGGCGGTGTCGCCGTTCTGGCGCACCAGGTTGACGCGATAGCCGACCTTGCCGTTGTCGTCGATGGGGCCGCCGAAGTCGCCATGCACATAGGCCTGGCTGGCGCCATAGGTGCCCACGGTGATGCTGTTGTAGCGGTCGGGGGTAGGGCGTTTGTTCACGTAATTGACCATGCCGCCGGGCGAGGCCGCGCCATACAGAAAGCCGGACAGCCCGCTCAGCACTTCGACGCGTTCCTTGTCTTCCAGCGAGGCGGCAAAGCCGTAGGCATGGCGCAGGCCATCTTCCGCGCGGTCGTAGCTGTTGAACCCGCGGATCTTGACCATCGGCGCCCAGCCGGCCAGTTGCGGCACCTGCGTCAGGGTGGACGGGTTGATCTTGTAGACGTCGTCGGGCGACTGTGCCTGCACGTTCTGCAGCAGTTCGCGGGGAATGACGTTGAAGGTGTAGGGGGCGTTGCGCAGCTCCATGCCGCCCAGCGCGCCGGCGGCGGATACGGTGCTGGCGCGGTAGCCGTCGCTGGCCAGGCCGTCCTGTTGCAGGGCGGCGGTGGCGCTGCCCTGCACGGTGATGCCCGGCAGCGTCACCGCATCGGCATTGGCCGCGGGAACGATGGTGTAGGCGTTGCCGCGCCGGGCCGGCTGCAGGCCGGTGCCGGCCAGCAGCGCATTCAGGCCCGACCAGGCGGATTGCCGGCCGCGCAGGCCCGGGCTCTGGCGGCCGGCAGTCAGGGTTGCCTCGACCGAGACCTGGATGCCGGCCTGCACGGCGAATTCGGTCAGCACGCGGCTGAGCTCGCCGGGGGCAATGTCGTAGTCGCGCTCGGCGGCGGCCTGGGTGGCCTGGGTGGCGTTTGGCGTCTGGGCGGGGGCCGCGCCGGGCAGGGCCAGCCCGATCAGTGTGGCGGCGGCCGTGGCGGCGGGCAGGCGGACGGCGGCGCGTCGGCGGGAAGGGGAAGGCATGTGCATGGTACGGCCCGGTCTGGAAGGGAGAAATGGGTGGTTTCACCCGTATGCCAATCCACGACGCGAAAAAGGGAACCTCGGCGACGCCTTCGCGCAAAAAGAATCGGCCGGCCCCTTTGTCGCCGTTTCGTCGGCTTTTTTCGGCCCTTTTTTTCGGCCCCTTAGCGGCCTTCCAGCACCACCCACCACGGCAGCGTCCGGCGCACGCGCACGGGCAGCGTGTTTTCCAGGGTCGCCAGCACCTGGTCGGTGTCGACGGTGGCATAGGTGCCCACGATGCGCAGGTCCGCAATCGCGGGGTCGCAGCCCAGGTGGCCGCGCCGGTAGCGCGACAGTTCCGCCGCGAAATCGCCCAGCCGCATGTTCTCGGCGACGATCAGCCCGTCGGCCCACGAACGGCGCGCCAGGGCCGCGGGTTCGGCAACGACGTGGCCGGCGCGCGTGATGCGGGCCTGCTGGCCAGCATGCAGGATGCCGCCTGCCGCGCCCGGCGTCACCGGTTCGACCTGCACCGCGCCGTCAAACACCGCGACGACGCAGGCGTCGTCTTCCTGGTAGACGCTGTAGCGGGTGCCCAGTGCCCGCAGCCGGGCCTGGGCGGTATCGACCACGAAGGGCCGCGCGGGCGTCTGGATGTCGGGCGCGGTGGTGACCAGGATTTCGCCGGCCACCAGGCGGATGCGGCGCAGGTCGGGGCCGTAGTCCACGTCGATCGCGCTGTCGGTATTGAGCCAGACGCTGCCGCCATCGGCCAGCCGGACCTCGCAGCGTTCGGCCAGGGCGGTATGGTGCGTGGCCGTCCAGCGCCGCCAGGGCACGGCTTGCGACGCGCCCCAGCTGCCCAGGCCGACGCCGCACAGCAGCGTCAGCATCTTCAGCGCCTGGCGGCGGCGCGCCTGGCCGGCCGCGGCGGCATCCAGCAGCCGATGGGCCATGGGCTTGTTGCCGCCGGGCACGTTCAGGAATTTGCCGCTGATGGCCTCGACCTGGCGCCAGGCCTGCTGGTGGGCAGGGTCGGCGTCCAGCCACTGGCGCCAGCGCTGGTGCGCCTGGGTATCGACGGCCGGCGCGCCCAGCACGGCGAACCATTCAGCCGCCTGCTGCAGTACCTGGAAACTGGGCGGCGCGCCCGTGGCGCTCATGGCGTGCCCGGTCCCAGCGCCTGGCCGGCGGTCAGGCAGTGCAGCATCGCCTGGGCCATGTACTTCTTGACCATGCGTTCGGACACGTCGAGCCGCGCCGCGATCTCCAGGTAGGTGTAGCCGTCCAGGTGCGCCAGCAGGAAGGCGGCGCGGGCCTTGGGGTTCAGCTGGTTCAGCAGCGCGTCCAGCTCGCACAGGGCTTCGAGCAGCAGCGCGCCTTCCTCGGGCGACGGGGCCAGGGTGTCGGACACCGTGGCCAGCGTCTCGCGGTAGGCGCGTTCCAGGTCCTGGCGGCGCCAGTGGTTCACCACCAGGCCGTGGGCGATGGTGGTCAGGTAGGCGCGCGGTTCGCGGATGGGTTCCAGCGTGCGCAGCACCCGCAGGAAAGTGTCCTGCGCCAGGTCGGCGGCATCGAAGGCATTGCCCAGCCGCCGGCGCAGCCATTCCTGCAGCCAGCCATGGTGGTCGCTGTACAGGGTTTCAACGTTGGGGGATGCCGCGCAAGAAGAAGGAAACACGATGGGACGCTGCCGACGCCGAACAATAGATAAGAATGAGTATCAATTATTCGTCAGCCTTGCCGGTTTGGCAATCGGCGCTGTCCCGCGCCAGGCGGCGTCAGGCTTCGCGCAGCGTCACGTCGAACCAGCCGCGCAGGGCGTTGGACAGGCGGATCTCGTCGGCGGCGTGCAGGTCGGCCAGGGTCAGCACGCGTTCGGTCACGTTGCCGTTATCCAACAGTTCGCCGCGTTGCACGCCGGGCAGGCAGCCGCTGTCCACCGGCGGGGTGTACCAGTCGCCGTCCAGCCGCAGGTAGACGTTGCTGCGGCTGCCTTCGCACAGCTCGCCGCGCTCGTTCAGGTAGACCAGGTCGAAAATATGCGGATGCGCGGGCAGCCATTCGATGGTCTTGGTGTACCAGGGGCGGTAGGTGGTCTTGTAGCGCAAGAGCGGTTCGGACGAGCGCAGCGCCTCGGGCGCCAGCATGATTTCCTGCACGGCGGGCAGGGGCGGCAGCACGGCGGTCTGGATGTGGCGGCTGCCGTCGCGCGCGACCAGCAGGCGCAGGCGGTGCGCGCCCGGCGTGACCAGGCTGAGCGCCGCGATCATGATGTCGCTTTCGACCGTGCGCCCGCCCCAGGTGTAGCCCAGCGCCTTGCAGGACTGTTCCAGCCGTTGCAGATGGCGCGTCAAGAGCGGCACGCGGCGCTCGGCATCGACCAGGATGGTCTCGATCAGTTCGGGTTGCATGGGGGCTCCTGGGTATCGGCGGACAGCGGCGAACGGCGGCGGGCGGGGCCGCGCTCTATCCTACTCTGCCCGCGTCGCTTGCGCATTCAGGCGCGCAATATGCGGGCCTTCCAGTGGCATTCCTGCCATTCCTCGGCCGGGTCCGAATCGTGCACGATGCCGCCGCCCACGCTGTAGACCCCGTGGCCCGCGGCATCCAGCACCAGCGTGCGGATCGCCACGTTCAGCGAGAAATCGCCGTCCGGCGCCAGCCAGCCGATGCTGCCGCAGTACAGGCCGCGCGGCGCCGCTTCCATCTGGCGGATGCGGCGCATGGCGGCCACCTTGGGCGCGCCGGTGATCGAGCCGCACGGGAACAGCGCGCGCAGCACGTCTTCCAGCGTGGCGCCGGGGGCCTGGGCCGACACGGTCGACGTCATGGTCCAGACGGTGGGGTAGCGTTCCAGCGAGAACAGGGCATCGACCTTGACTGAACCCGGCTCGGCCAGGCGGCCCAGGTCGTTGCGCAGCAGGTCGACGATCATCAGGTTTTCGGCGCGGTTCTTGTCGCTGGCCAAGAGCGCCTGGCCCAGCCGGGCATCTTCGGCCGGATCAGCGTGGCGCGGCGCCGTGCCTTTCATGGGCCGGGTGGTCAGTTGCGGGCCGCGGCGGGCCACGAACAATTCGGGCGAAAACGACAGCACCGTGCGTGCGCCGTCCTGGATGAAGGCGGCGTGCGCGACCGGATTGCGCGCGGCGATGCGGCGGTACAGCGTGGCCGCGTCGCCCTGGTATTGCAGGTCCAGCGGCTGGGTGTAGTTGACCTGGTAGAGCTCGCCGTCGGCGATCAAGCCGCGGATGGCGTCGATCTGGCGCACGTAGTCGGCTTCCAGCATGCGCGGCGCCGGAATGCTGAGGGCGGCGGGGGCGCTGTCGGCCGCGGGGGCGTCCCAGGGCGTTTCGTCGATCTTGCGTTCGAACACCAGCGCGGTCAGGCGCGCCGCGCCGTCGTCGCGCGGCGGCGTCCAGGGGCCGGCGGGCGCGGGCCGGGTGGCCTCGGGCAGCAGCCATTCCCCCAGTTCGTAATCCAGCTGCAGGGCCACCCAATGGCCCTGGCCGCGAGCCGCGTCGATGGCGGCCAGCGCGGGGCCGACCTCGGCCGCCGCGCGCGCCTCGATGCGGGCCAGCAGGCCGTCCAGCCGCAGGGCGCGGCCGGCCAGCCGGTCTTCAAAACGACAATGCATGACGCTCTTTATTGTTGTGCCAGGAACTCCGCCAGGACCCGTCCGGTGTGCGATTGGGCGCTTTGGGCCATGACGTGTTCCGGCGAACCCTGGCCCACCAGCTTGCCGCCGCCCGTGCCGCCTTCGGGGCCCAGGTCCAGCAGCCAGTCGGCTTCGGCGATGACGTCGAGATTATGCTCGATGACCACCACGGTGTTGCCGGCTTCGACCAGGCGATGCAGCACGTGGATCAGTTTCTCCACGTCGGCCATCGACAGGCCCACCGTCGGTTCGTCCAGCACGTACAGCGTGTGCGGAATGCGCGAGGCGCGGCCGGTCTTGATCAGGCCGTCGGTCAGGCGCGCCTTGGACAGCTCGGTCACCAGCTTGATGCGCTGGGCCTCGCCGCCGGACAGCGTGGGCGACGGCTGCCCCAGCGTCAGGTAGCCCAGGCCGACGTCCTGCATCAGTTGCAGGGGGCGGTGGATCTTCGGGTGCGCCGCGAAATAGCCGATGGCATCGTCCACTTCCATGGCCAGCAATTCGCCTGCGTTCTTGCCGCGCATCTGCACGCTGAGCGTGTCGTTGTTGAAGCGCGCGCCGTTGCAGGCATCGCACGGCACCTTCACGTCGGGCAGGAAGTTCATTTCGATGGTGCGCATGCCCTGGCCTTCGCAGATCGGGCAGCGGCCGTCGCCGGTGTTGAACGAGAAGCGCGCCGCCGTCCAGCCGCGCATGCGGGCCTCGCGGGTATCGGCGAACTGCTTGCGCACGTCGTCCCAGAACCCGACGTAGGTGGCCGGGCACGAGCGCGGCGTCTTGCCGATGGGGGTCTGGTCCACTTCCAGCACGCGGTCGATCGCTTCCCAGCCCTTGATGCTTTCGCAGCCGGCCCAGCCGGGCGCCTTGCCCTGCGACACGGCCTGCATCAGGTTGTCCAGCAGCACTTCGCGCGCCAGGGTCGACTTGCCTGAACCCGACACGCCGGTGACGACGCTCAAGCGGCCCACCGGGATCTTGGCGTCGACGCTGCGCAGGTTGTGCAGGCGCGCGCCCTTGATCTCGATCATGGGCGTGTCGGCCTCGACCGGGCGGCGGCCCTGCAGCGGATGCTGCAGCGGCTTGGCCAGGTAGCGGCCGGTGACGGATTCGGGGGCGTCGATCAGGTCCTGCGCGGTGCCTTGGGCGACCACGCGGCCGCCGCGGATGCCGGCGCCCGGGCCGATGTCGATGATGTGCGAGGCGCGGCGGATGGTGTCGTCATCGTGCTCGACCACCACCAGCGTGTTGCCGTTGCCTTCCAGGCGCGCCAGCGCGTCCAGCAGGATGCGGTTGTCGCGCGGGTGCAGGCCGATGGTGGGTTCGTCCAGCACGTAGCAGACGCCCTGCAGGTTGGACCCCAGCTGCGCCGCCAGGCGGATGCGCTGCGCTTCGCCGCCCGACAGCGTCGGCGCGGCGCGGTCCAGCGCCAGGTAGTTCAGGCCCACTTCCTGCATGAAATTCAGGCGGCCGCGGATTTCGGTCAGGATGTCGCGGGCGATCTCGCCTTCGCGGCCGCGCGCCACCAGGCCCGTAAAGAAGGTATGCGCGTCCGACACCGGCAGCGAGGCCAGTTCGGCGATGGATTTGTCGCGCCAGCGCACCGCGCGGGCGACCCGGTTCAGGCGCTGGCCGTCGCACTGGGTGCAGGCCTTGGCCTCGCCTTCGTACCAGGCGTTCCAGGCGGTTTCCTCGCCGGTCTGTTCTTCGTCGAAGCCTTGCAGTTGCAGGCCGGTGCCGAAGCAGCCGGTGCACCAGCCGTGCTTGGAGTTGTACGAGAACAGGCGCGGATCGGGTTCGGGGAAGCTGGTGCCGCAAGACGGGCAGGCGCGCTTGACCGAGAAGTGCTGCTGCTGCAATTCGCTGTTCAGCGCTTCGTGCAGCTTGTTCACGGGCCACACCACCGACATCACGCCCTGGCCGTTTTCCAATGCGCTCTTGACCGCGGCGCGCAGGTCGGCCTCGTTGGCGGGGTCCACCACCACGTCGGCCACCGGCAGTTCGATGGTGTGTTCCTTGTAGCGGTCCAGGCGCGGCCACGGCGCGACGGCAATGAATTCGCCGTCGACCCGCAGGTGCGTGTGGCCCTTGGACCCGGCCCACTTGGCCAGGTCGGTGTAGTAGCCCTTGCGCGCGGTCACCAGCGGCGCCAGGAGGCCGATGTGCTCGCCCTTGTGGTCGCGCAGCAGGCGCGCCACGATCTGGTCCGCATTCTGCGGTTCCACCGCCACGTTGCAGTCGGGGCAGTACTGCGTGCCCAGCTTCACGTACAGCAGGCGCAGGAAGTGATGGATCTCGGTCATCGTGGCCACGGTCGACTTGCGGCCGCCGCGGCTGGTGCGCTGCTCGATCGCCACCGTGGGCGGAATGCCGAAGATGGCGTCCACGTCCGGCTTGCCGGCCGGCTGCACGATGGCGCGGGCGTAGGCGTTGAGCGATTCCAGATAGCGGCGCTGGCCTTCGTTGAACAGGATGTCGAAGGCCAGGGTCGACTTGCCCGAGCCGGACACGCCGGTGATCACCGTGAACTTGTCGCGCGGAATCTCGACGCTGATGTTCTTCAGGTTGTGCTCGCGCGCGTTGCGGATCTCGATGGACATATTGTCCTGGCGGCGCTTGCGCATCACCGACTGCAGCGGCGTGCCTTCGCCCGCGCCATAGGCGGCGGCCGGTTCGGCGATGCGGGCGGTCAGGCCGGCCTGTTCGACTTCCTGGGCGTCGGCGTCGCTGGTCACCACCACGTCGGCCGGCAGGATGCTGACTTCGTAGTCGCGCAGCGCGGCGCCGGTGTGCGAGGCCGGGTTGGCCATCAGGTCTTGCGGCGTGCCCACGCCCAGCACCAGGCCGCCGGCGTCGCCGCCTTCGGGGCCCAGGTCGATCAGCCAGTCGGCCGCGCGGATGACGTCCAGGTTGTGCTCGATGACCAGCAGCGTGTGGCCGGCGGCCAGCAGCTTGCGGAAGGCGCGCATCAGGCGCGCCACGTCGTCGAAGTGCAGGCCGGTGGTGGGTTCGTCGAACAGGAACAGGCTGCCCTTCTTGGCGACCTTGGCCGTCGAGATGCCGCTGCGCGCGGCCTCGGCCAGGTGGCCGGCCAGCTTGAGCCGCTGCGCCTCGCCGCCCGACAGGGTCGGCACGGGCTGGCCCAGCCGCACGTATTCCAGGCCGACGTCGGCCAGCGGCGCCAGGCCCGTCTGCACGTCGCGCAGGCCCTTGAAGAATTCCAGCGCCTCGCTGACGGTCATTTCCAGCACCTCGTCGATCGAGGCGCTCTTGCCCAGGTGTTCGACGCGCACTTCCAGCACTTCGGGGCGGAAGCGCTTGCCGTCGCAGTCGGGGCAACGCAGGTAGACGTCGGACAGGAACTGCATTTCGACGTGTTCGAAGCCGGTGCCGCCGCAAGTGGGGCAGCGGCCGTCGCCGCCGTTGAAGCTGAAGGTGCCTGCCGTATAGGCGCGTTCACGCGCCAGCGGGGCCTGGGCAAACAGCTTGCGGATCGCGTCGAACGCGCCCACGTAGCTGGCCGGGTTGGACCGCGCGGTCTTGCCGATGGGAGTCTGGTCCACCATCACGACGTCGGCGATCTGTTCGGCGCCCAGCAAGCGTTCGAACGCGCCCGGCGCTTCGGACGGCTTGCCCTTCTGCTTGAGCAGGGCGGGGTACAGCACGTCCTGCACCAGCGTGGACTTGCCCGAACCGGACACGCCGGTCACGCAGACCAGCCGGCCCAGCGGCAGTTCGACCGAGACGTTCTTCAGGTTGTGGGCGCTGACGCCTTCGAGCAGCAGGCGCGGCGTATTGGCCGCGACCGGCATGGGACGCGGCGCTTCGACGCGCTGGCGGCCGCCCAGGTAGTTGCCCGTCAGCGTGTTGGCCGCGCGCAATTGCGCCGGCGTGCCGTCGAACACGATGTTGCCGCCGCGTTCGCCGGGGCCGGGGCCGATGTCGATGATGCGGTCGGCGGCCACCATGACCTGCGGGTCGTGTTCGACCACCACCAGCGTGTTGCCGGCATTGCGCAGGCGGTGCATCACTTCGACCACGCGATGCATGTCGCGCGGGTGCAGGCCGATGGACGGCTCGTCCAGCACGAACAGCGTGTTCACCAGCGAGGTGCCCAGCGCGGTGGTCAGGTTGATGCGCTGCACCTCGCCGCCGGACAGCGTGCGGCTTTGGCGGTCCAGCGTCAGGTAGCCCAGGCCGACGTCGCACAGGAACTTCAGGCGGGCGCGCACTTCGGTCATGAGCAGATCGGTGGCCGCGTCCAGCGCGCCCGAGAACGACAGCTTGTCGAAGAACGTGCGCACGCGCTCGATGGGCAGCAGCATGACGTCATGCACCGACAGGCCGTCCATGGCGTCCAGCTGCGGCCGCGTCCAGTTGGCGCCCACCGGCATGAAGCGCTTGTAGCGGCCGTCGTCGGGCGGCAGCACGGTGTCGGCTTCTTCCTTGGTGCCCAGGCGCCACAGCAGCGCGTCGGGCTTCAGGCGGGCGCCATTGCAGGTGGGGCAGGGCGTGTAGCTGCGGTATTTCGACAGCAGCACGCGCACGTGCATCTTGTACGACTTGGTCTCGAGCCAATCGAAAAAGCGCTGCACGCCGTACCACTGGTGCTTCCAGGCATCGTTGCCGCCCTTCCAGTCGGGCGTGCCGTAGAGCACCCAGCGCTTGTGCTCTTCGCTCATGCTCTTCCAGGGCACCCCCAGCGGGATGCCGGCGCGCGGCGCGTACTTCTGCAGCTCGTCCTGGCATTCCTTGTACGACGGCGTGGTCCAGGGCTTGATGGCGCCTTCGAGCAGGGTCTTGTTTTCGTCGGGGATGACCAGGCCGAAGTCGATGCCGATCACGCGGCCGAAGCCGCGGCAGGCCTCGCAGGCGCCCAGCGGCGAATTGAACGAGAAGCTGCTGGGCAGCGGGTCGGTGTATTCGATGTTGCAATCGGCGCAGTGCAGGCGGTCGCTGTACTTCCAGATGTGCGCATCGGCACCCTCGGCGTCCATCACGTACACCGCCAGGTGGCCGGCGCCCATGCGCAGCGCGGTGTCCAGCGCTTCCATCACGCGTTCGCGTTCGGTGCCGGCAAAGCGGAAGCGGTCCTGGATGACATGCAGGATGCGGCGCTCGTCGGTGTCGGCCTTTGCCTTGCCTTTGCCCTTCTTGGCGCTCTTGGCCGCGGCGGTGGCGCGCGGCACGGCGGTTTCCTCGGCGTGCACGCGGGTGTAGCCCTGCTGCTCCAGGAAGCCGCGTACTTCGTCTTCGGTGAAGTTGGCGGGCACGGCGATGGGGAAGGTCACCACCAGCCGCGGGTCACCTGCGACGGCCGAGCGTTCGGCCAGCGAGTGGTAGATGGAATCGGGCGTGTCGCGCCGCACCACCTTGCCGCAGCCGCGGCAGTGCAGCCGGGCGCCGCGCGCGAACAGCAGTTTCACGTGGTCGTTCAGCTCGGTCATCGTGCCGACCGTGCTGCGCGAGCTGCGCACCGGGTTGGTCTGGTCGATGGCGATGGCCGGCAGGATGCCTTCGATGCGGTCCACCTGCGGCTTGTCCATGCGGTCCAGGAACTGGCGCGCATAGGGCGAGAAGGTTTCCACGTAGCGGCGCTGTCCCTCGGCGTACAGCGTGTCGAAGGCCAGCGAACTTTTGCCGGACCCCGATACGCCGGTCACGACAACCAATTCGCCGGTGGCGATGGTCAGGTCCAGGTTCTTGAGATTGTTCTGGCGGGCGCCAACGATGCGGATTTGGGAGCTCATGGACGGTATCGTAGCCTGAGGGAGGGGCCCGCCCGGGCGACGGCCTGTCGCTGGTTCCGGACGCGGCGATGTGGAATAATTGCCTATATAGTGAGGCATGAGTCCACAATGTGGTCAATCACGCGCTCAGCTGCTGTACAAATAAACAGTATCGCAGATTCGTTTGATATTCGCGCGGTTTGCCTTGCGCATTCTGCATAAGCATTGTTAACGCTGGGCATCTTCCCAACATGGGGGTGGTCGTGTCGGAAACCAAGGTGGCGGGCGCTGCGGCGTTCGCCAAGTTCATGACGGTGCTGCAGGCGGTGGCCGACGCCCCGCATCCGCCCACGGCGGCCGCGCTGGCGCGCAGCTGCGGCTATCCCCGGCCCACCGCCTACCGCATCGTGGCGGCGCTGGCCGAGCAGGGCATGGTGGCCGAAACCGACGGCGCCTATCGCCTGGGGCCACGCCTGCTGGCGCTGGCCAGCCGCGCCTGGTCGCAGTTCGACCTGCGCGCCGCGCTGTCGGCCGACTTGCAGGCCCTGCGCGACGACACCGGCGAAACCGTGCACCTGGCGGTGCCGGCCGGCGCCGAAATGATCTACATCGACAAGCTCGAAAGCCCCGGCCCGGTCCGCATGGCCTCGCGCGTGGGGGCCGCCGTGGCGCTGCATTCCAGCGCGGTCGGCAAGGCCTACCTGGCGGCGCTGGCCGAGCCGGCGCGCGAGCGCCTGCTGCGCGACCTGCCGCTGGAATCGCGCATGCCCGGCACGCTGTCGACCCTGCCGGCCCTGCGCGCGGCGCTGGTCGACACGGCCGCGCGCGGCTACGCCATGGACAACGAGGAAAACGAACCCGGCATCGTCTGCTACGGCGTGGCGCTGCGCGACGCCGCCGGCCAGCCGGTGGCCTGCGTCAGCGTCAGCACCTTGCTGTTCCGGCGCCGCGACGATCCGCAAGCCGCCTATATAGAACCCCTGCTGCGGTTGCGCGACGCCGCCTCAGCCAAACTCGCCGTCCTGCCGGTGTCATCCGGCGGCGCCTGAACGCCCGTCCCCGAGGAATCCCATGACCGCTGCTCCCCTTGCCTCCAAGCTCGCCGCCCTGCTGGCCGCCCGGGTCGTGCCCGTGCTGCGCTACACCGACGCCAACACCGCCGCCTATGCGGCCGAAGTCGCCGTCGCCGCCGGCTGCACGACGCTGGAACTGACCTGGACCATCCCCGGCGTGACCGACCTGGTGCGCGCGCTGCGCGACAAGCACGGCCCCAGCCTGCTGCTGGGCGTGGGCACCGTGCTGAACGAAGAACAGGCCCGCGAGGCCCTGGTGGCGGGCGCCGACTTCCTGGTGTCGCCGGCCCTGGCCACCGAGATCGTGGACCTGGCGCACGCGGCCGACGCCCTGTGCCTGCTGGGCGCCTTCACGCCCACCGAAGTGCTGGCGGCACGCCGCGCCGGCGTGGACGTGGTCAAGGTGTTCCCGGCCGACACGGGCGGCCCCAAGCACCTGGCCGCGTTGAAGTCGGTATACCCGGACACGGTGTTCTGCCCCACGGGCGGCGTCACCGCCGAAAACATGAACAGCTATTTCGCGGCCGGCGCCGGCCTGGTCGGCATCGGCAGCAACCTGTACGACAAGGCCGCCTTCGCCGCCCGCGACACGGCCGCGCTGGTGGCGCAGATCACCCGCACCCGCGAGGCCGCTAATGGCTGATTTCGATATCGTTGCGCTGGGCGAACCCCTGGTCGAACTGAACCAGACCAGCCAGGGGCAGCTGCAATACCTGCAAGGCTTCGGCGGCGACACCTCCAACGCGGTGATCGCGGCGGCGCGGCAGGGCGCGCGCTGCGCCTACCTGACGCGGGTGGGCGACGACACGTTCGGCGCCCAGTTCCTGGCGCTGTGGCAGGCCGAAGGGGTGGACACGTCGGGCGTCGAGGTCGACGCCTCGGCGCACACGGGCCTGTATTTCGTGCAGCACGGCCCCGACGGCCACGCCTTCAGCTACCTGCGCCGCGGCTCGGCCGCCAGCCTGATGACGCCCGCCAGCCTGGCCGGCGGCCAGATCGAACGCGCCCGCTTCCTGCACGTATCCGGCATCAGCCTGGCGATCAGCACCAGTGCCTGCGACACGGTCTTCGCCGCGATGGCCCGCGCCCGCGCGTCCGGCGTCGAGGTCAGCCTGGATTCGAACCTGCGCCTGCGCCTGTGGCCGCTGGACCGCGCCCGCGCAACGCTGCGCGAAGCCCTTCGCCATGCGACCCTGTTTTTGCCGAGCATGGACGACATGCAGCACCTGACCGGCAACGACGACCCCGAACGCACGCTGGACTGGATCCGTGACGCCGGCGCCACCGGCGTGGTGGTACTGAAACTGGGCAAGGACGGCTCGATCATCGACGACGGCAAGACCCGCACCCCGGTCGCCGCGCTGCGCGTGGACGCCGTGGACGCCACCGGCGCCGGCGACTGCTTCGCCGGCAGCCTGCTGGCCCGCCGCTGCCAGGGCGACGACTGGGCAGACGCGGTCCGCTACGCGAACGTGGCGGCCGCGCTGTCGACGCTGGGATATGGCGCGGTGAATCCGCTGCCGCGGGCAGAGCAGGTGCTGGCAAAGCTGAAGGGCTAGGGCGAAGCGGGGGACCGGACTGGCCCCGCTTCGCCAGGCGATATGCCGAACCGGCGAGGCACGCGTAATACTGGAGCCCGCGTCAGGCCGACGAGGCCAACCCCGCAAATCCGGGCCCCAGATGGAAAATCCCCGCTTGGCTTGCGCCAGGCGGGGATTTTTCGATCAAGCTACCCAGGCAAAGCCCGGGCAACCAGCGGCCATTTAGACGCGCTTGATCTTTTCCAGCATCTTGAAAACACCCTTGGGCGACTTGACGAACAAGCGCTTGAAGGCCTTGCCCAGGCAACGGCGTTCCAGGGTGTTACGACGCACGCGTTTGCGTTCAGCCATGTTGATTCTCCTGTTGAATTTGCGGAAATCGGATTTGCGGTTGGAAGTTCCAACTTGCGGTCTTCCAACCGACCGCACAACCGGATACTGGGCTGGCGGGGGAATTGGGTAACTCGGTATTCTAGCTTGAAATTTGGGAGAGCGCTAATTTTGGCTTTTCGGAGGTTGCTTCGTGGGCTGGGCGTTGATCTTCGTAGGTCGTCCCTCGCGGCGGTGGCATGCGGGGCGGGCGCCCACGATTGCGGTCCGGAGCCTTCGCTCCGGACTGCCCCTTCGTCATCTTCGTCCGAGCCTTCGGCTCCTCCTTCAGATTCCCTCGGGCGCATCGAGGTTGCCCGCCCCGCATGCCACCGCCGCGAGGGACTACGTCTGCTGAGATTTGTCGCGTTGCTAGACCCGTGTGCAGGGAATGGAATCTGCAGGGTCGCCAAGCCGCGGCCGCGCGGGCGGCCACGTTTGGCGTTCGTGTTGCTGACTGTGTGGCGGTGGCGCTTCGCGCTGGTGGAGGTAGGGGTTCTTAAGGTTACGCAATTGTTTTGGGGGGGCGGTGATGGGCGGCGCGGCATGGGCTGGCTTGCGCGTGGCGGCTTTCTCGCGCGCCGCCCATCGGGCGCTGCACATTCATGTCGAACGCCACGGCATCCGCGCCGCTAGAAGGCTGGGGCCAGTCGGGCGTCAATTCAACAGGTGACCCAAACGCGCGCGCGCTCCGCAAGCGCGATAGCGGCATCGGTGTACGCAAGACGGCGCGTAAGTCTCGTAAGGCCGCCCGCGCGGCCGGCACGAGACGGGCCCCGCACCCCGCTCCACCCCCCCACTGATCTTCACCAACATGCCAAGCACACAACTCGCCCCAGGGGCCGTGGCTAATCCTCATCAAGAGCGATTGGCGGGGGCGGTGTGGGGTGGGTGGGGCGTTAGATGCGCCCGACGGAATCCGTAGGGAGCCGAAGGCGTACGAGGATGAGGACGGGGCAGTCCGGAGCGAAGGCTCCGGACCGCAATCGTAGCCCCGCCCACCCCACACCGCCCCCGCCAATCGCGGCTTAAGAACTACTCCGCAGGCCCCAACTTAGGCCGAATGAAATCCATAAAAGCCCGAGTCTTAGCCGGCTGAATACTCGAAGGATAGACAACATAGATAGAAATAGGATCCACAGACCATCCCGGCAACACTCGCCGCAAAGAATTCCGCTTGATGATCGGATCCAACGCCTGACAATGCGGCATTCGCGTAATCGCCAGATCCAACCCCGCCAGCGTCCCCGCGATACTCATATTGTTTGCAGCAAGATGCCCGCTGACCGGAACCCGCTCGCTCACCTTGCCGTTGTGCAACGTCCAGTGGGAATGTGCGTCATCGATCGTCGTGCGCAGACATTGGTGCTGCGTCAGATCGCTGGGCGTCTTCGGTTCGCCGAAACGTTCCAGATAGCGGTCCGAGGCGTACAGGTAATTGTCCAGCGACACCAGTTCCTGGATCACCGCGCCGTCGCTGCGCGGCGTCACCGCCGCGGTGCCGTTGTCGATATTGGCTGTCGGGTAATCGCTGTTGCGGCCGAATCGCAGCACGATATCGAACGGCGTGCCTTGCGCGTCCGATGCCGTCATCATGCTCAGGTCGAACTCGCATTCCACTTCCGGATAGCGGTCCGTGAAATCGTTGATCGTTTCCGGCAGCAGCCAGATGGCCAGGCTGTAGGGCATCGATACCCGCAGGTTGCCCGATGGGCCGCCCGACAGCGTCTGCAGTTGTTCGTGCGCCAGGCGCGCCTCGTCGATCAGGCCCTGGCAGCGGCTCATGTAGGCCGCGCCCGCTTCCGTCAGGTCCAGGCGGCGCGTATTGCGGTTGATCAGGCGCAGCCCGATCGCGCGTTCCAGCTCGTTGATCCGGCGTGACAGCGTGGACGTGGGCATATTCAGCGCGCGGGCGGCCAGGCTGAAGCTCTTGCGCTTGGCTACCTCTACGAACAAGGCGATGTCATTGAGCTGGACGGTCGAAGCTTCCATAGGCATTCCGGTTGGGGCCGCCCGAGTTTACGCCACTCCGGCGCCCGCCCCAACGGGTTCCCAGGCGGGTTGGGCCTGTCCTGGAATCCGCACATTGTCAGATTTGATTGCAAATTTGCATGCCGTGCCATGGGTTGGCGCAGGCATATCCCCTACACTTCAGGCGAAAACACGCATACCAAGACCGCAGCGGTTATCCGGAAATCGCAAAAGGGCACAGCAGGCATGACTGACACGCCGACGTTCTTTACCGTTCTGACGCCGACCTACAACCGGGCGGGCACCCTGCACCGGGTGTATGAATCGCTATCCCGCCAGACGTTTCGGGATTTCGAATGGGTCATCGTGGACGACGGCTCCACCGACAATACCCACGAAGCCGTGCTCGATTGGCAGCAGCGGGCCGATTTTCCCATCCGCTATGTCTGGCAGAACAACCAGCACAAGAAAACCGCCTTCAACCGGGGCGTGCGCGAGGCGCATGGCCAGTTGATCGTCGGGCTCGACAGCGACGACGAGATGCCGCCTGACGCCCTGGCCACCTTCAAGGCCGCCTGGGACGCCATTCCCCCGGCACGGCGCGATTCCTACGTGGCCATCACCGGCCTCTGTGCGCGGCCCGACGGCAGCATCGTCGGCGACCGCTATCCGCAGGACGTCTTCGACAGCACCGCCGTCGACGTGTATTTCCGCTATCGCATCAAGGGCGAGAAATTCGGCTGCATGCGCACCGACATCCTGCGCAAATTCCCGTTTCCCGAAGACGTCGCCGGCTTCGTGCCCGAAAGCCTGGTGTGGTGGGCGATTGCGCGGGCGGGCTATCTCAGCCGTTTCATCAACCAGGTCGTGCGCACCTATCACGACACCCCGGGCGGCTTGAGCCAGGGTGCCGTGTCGGTGCGCAACAACGCGCAGGGGCTGTACCTGCTGGCCTGGGACATGCTGCAGCACCACCTGGAATTCTTCCGCTTCCGGCCGCGCGAGTTCATCATGGCTGCCGCGCGTTACACGCGGTTCCGGCTGCACCTGAAGCATTCCGGCGTGCCGACGGCCGTGCAGGCCTACCGCCTGACGCAGCCGTGGGCGCGCGTGATGGTCGGCATCATGTGGCCCCTGGGCTACGCGCTGTATCGGCGCGACCGGCGGCGTGGCGTGGCTTGAGGCGCGGGCGCCGGTACACGAATCCTGTTGCCGCAAGCGCGGGGGCGCCAGCCCCCGCCTGACCCACTACGTTGCGGCGGCCGCGTGGCCCAGTCCCAGGTAGACCTCGACCACGCGCGGGTCCACGGCGACCTCGGCGGCGGGGCCTTCCAGCGTGACCGCGCCGGTTTCCAGCACGTAGGCGTAGTCGGCCACTTGCAGCGCGGCGCGGGCGTTCTGTTCGATCAGCAGGATGGACACGCCCATGTCGCGCAGGTGCGCGACGATGCGAAAGACCTCGCGCACGATGCGCGGGGCGAGCCCCAGGCTGGGTTCGTCCAGCATCAGCAGGCGCGGCTTGGCCATCAGGGCGCGGCCCACGGCCAGCATCTGGCGTTCGCCGCCCGATAGCGTGCCGGCCAGCTGGGCGCGGCGTTCCTGTAGCCGCGGGAACAGCGCGTAGACCTCGGCCAGTGTCTTGTCCTGGTCGCGCAGGCCGCGGCGAAAGCGATCGAAGGCGCCCAGCGCCAGGTTGTCTTCCACCGTCATTTCGGCGAACAGTTCGCGCTTTTCGGGCACCAGGTTCATGCCGGCAGCCACCATTTCCTCGATCTCGGCGTGTTCCTGGCGCTTGCCGCCGAAAACGATCTCGCCGCGCGAGGGCAGCACGCCCATGATGGCCGACAGCAGCGTGGTCTTGCCGGCGCCGTTGGGGCCGATGACGGTGACGATCTTGCCTTCGTCCACCGCCAGGCTCACGCCCGAGACGGCCTCGACCTTGTCGTAGGCCACGCGCAGGTCGCGTACTTCCAGCAGTTTCGCGCTCATTCTTCCACTCCGCCCAGATACGCTTCCAGCACCGCGGGGTTGTGCTGGATCTCGGCCGGCAGCCCCTCGGCGATCTTCTCGCCGAAGTCCATCACGACCACCCGGTCCACCAGTCCCATCACGAAGTCCATGTCGTGCTCGACCAGCAGGATGGCCATGCCTTCGGCGCGCAGCTTTTTCAGCAGCTCGGCCAGCTCGCATTTTTCCTGGTAGCGCAGGCCCGCGGCCGGTTCGTCCAGCAGCAGGATGCAGGGGTCCGATGCCAGCGCCCGCGCGATTTCCAGGATGCGTTGCTGGCCCAGCGCCAGCGAGCCGGCGTCGTCGTGCAGGTGTTTGCCCAGGCCCACGCGTTCGACCTGGCGGGCGGCTTCGGCCAGCAGGCGGGCCTCTTCGGCGCGGTCCAGCCGCCAGGCGGCCGGCAGCACGCCGCGGTGGCCGCGCAGGTGCGCGCCGATGGCCACGTTTTCCAGCACGCTCATGCGGCCCAGAAGGCGCACGTGCTGGAAGGTGCGCGACAGGCCCAGGCGCGCGATCTTGCGCGCCCCGGCGCCGGCCACCGGTTGGCCCAGCAGCGTGACCTGGCCCGAGGTCGGCGTGTCCACGCCCGAGATCTGGTTGAACATGGTGCTCTTGCCGGCGCCGTTCGGGCCGATCAGCGCCAGGATCTCGCCCGCGCGAATCTCCAGGTTCATGGCGTTGTTGGCCACCAGGCCGCCGAACTTGCGGGTCACGTCCACCGCCTTGAGCACCACGTCGCCGCGGGGCGGCATGGGCTTGCGCGGCAGCGGTTCGGCCTGCGCGTCGATCTTGCGCACGCTTTTCTTCATCGGAAAGCGCCGCGCCAGCACCGGCCACAGGCCGCCGCGGGCGCGATGCAGCAGCAGCACCATGCCGAAGCCGAAGATGATGACCTCGAAATTGCCGGTCTGGCCCAGCAGCTTGGGCAGCCAGTCCTGCAGCCATTGCTTGAGCACCGTGAACACGCCTGCACCGACCAGCGCGCCCCAGACCTGCCCGGCGCCGCCGATGACGGTCATGAACAGGTATTCGATGCCCATCTGCAGGCCGAACGGGTTCGGATTGACGAAGCGCTGCATGTGCGCGTACAGCCAGCCCGACGCGCAGGCCTGCAACGCCGCGATGATGAAGATCACCATGCGCGAGCGCGCGGTGTCCACGCCCATGGACTCGGCCATCACGCGGCCGCCCTTCAGGGCGCGGATCGCGCGGCCTTCGCGCGAATCCAGCAGGTTGCTGGTGGACCACATGGCCACCAGCAGAAAGGCCCAGATCAGGTAGTAGATCTCGCCGCCCTGGGTCAGGGCCCAGCCGAACAGGTGGATGGCGGGCACGTCGGGAATGCCGGTGTGTCCGCCCAGTCCTTCGACCGAGCCGAAGGCGAAGTAGAGCGACAGGCCCCAGGCGATGGTGCCCAGCGGCAGGAAGTGGCCGGACAGCTTGAGCGTGATGGCGCCCAGCAGGTAGGCGATCACCAGCGTCAGCAGCAGCCCGGCCAGCAGCGTCAGCCAGGGCGAGGCGCCCAGCCAGGCCAGCCAGGCGGGCAGGGCGTCGGCCTGCGTGGTGAGCAGCGCGGTGGTGTAGGCGCCCACGCCGACGAACGCGGCCTGGCCGAAGCTGGTCAGGCCGCCGACGCCGGTCAGCAGCACCAGGCCCAGCGCCACCATGGCGTACAGGCCGATGTAGTTCAGCAGGGTGACGTAGAACGGCGGCAGGACCAGCGGGGCGGCCGCCAGCAGCGCCAGGAACGCGAGGACGAGATGGCGCGGGGTCATTCTTCTTCTTCCTCGACGTGGTGGCTTTTCAGCGAGCGCCAGAGCAGCACGGGGATGATCAGGGTGAATACGATGATTTCCTTGTAGGCGCTGGCCCAGAACGACGAGAACGCCTCGATCAGGCCGACCAGCACCGCACCGCCAGCGGCCAGGGGGTAGCTCACCAGGCCGCCGATGATGGCGCCGACGAAGCCCTTCAGGCTGACCATGAAGCCGGAATCGAAGTACATGGTGGTGATGGGCGCGATCAGGATGCCCGAGACGGTGCCGATCAGCGCCGCCAGGAAGAACGTGGCCTTGCCGGCGAACACCGGCGAAATCCCCATCAGGCGCGCGCCCAGGCGGTTGAAAGCGGCCGCGCGCAGGGCCTTGCCGTACATGGAGCGTTCAAAGAACTGGTACAGCACGATGATCAGCAGCGCCGACACCGCCACCACCCACAGCGCCTGGCTGTTGACGTTGATGGGGCCCAGCGTCAGGCTGGCATCGCTGAACGGCGCGGTGCGCGCGCCCTCGGCGCCGAAGGCCAACAGGCCCAGGCCCACCAGCGCCAGGTGCACCGCGATCGACACGATCAGCAGCACCAGCGTCGAGGCGGACGCGATGGGCTGGTAGAACAGGCGATACAGCTGCGGCCCCATCGGCACCACCAGCAACAGCGTCAGCAGCGCCTGCACGGCCATCGGCAGCTGCGCCAACGGCAAGCGATAGAACAGCGCCGCCAGGATCAGCGGATACGCGACCTTGGCGCCGATGCGCCAGGCGCCGCGCTGGCGGCCCGGCCGCTTGGCGCGCGCCAGCAGGTCGGCCACGGCCTCGGCCAGCGCAAAGGCCAGCAGCAGCCACACCAGCAGCACCGGCTTGCCGGCTTGCAGGGCGGCCATGGTCAGCGCGCCGAAGGCGACGAATTCGCCCTGGGGGATGAACAGCACGCGGGTAACGGTAAAGACCAGCAGGATGGACAAGGCCAGCAGCGCGTAGATGGCGCCGTTGGTGATGCCATCCTGCCCGAGTATCAGGGCGATCTGAGCATTCATCAGTACTTCCGGATAAAACAGACAAACATGACGGCGACCTCATCTTCACTTGAACGCATCCCCAGCGGGATGCCGCGGAGCCGGCTTTGCCGGTCCGCAGGCATGCCCCCTGGGGGGAAGCGCGCGGCGCTTCGGGGGGGGGCCTTCCCCCGCCTTTACTTTTACTTCACCAACGTCCAGTTGCCGTCCTTCACCGTGATCAGTTCACGGCCGCGGTCGTCAAAGCCGCTGTGGTCGGCGGCGCTCATGTTGTAGACGCCCTGGGTGCCGACCAGCTCGCGGGTTTGCTCCAGCGCATCGCGCAGGGCGCTGCGGAATTCCTTGGTGCCCGGCTTGCCGGCCTTCTCGGCCAGCGGAATGGCCTTTTCCAGCAGCAGGCCGGCGTCGTAGACGTTGGCGCCGAAGGTGGCGGGCTTGGACCCGTTGAGCTTCTCGTAGGCCGCGATGTAGTCGCTGGCGACCTTCTTGGACGGGTTGCTGTCGGGCATTTCCGGCAGCACCAGCATCAGGCTGGCGGCCAGCACCGTGCCTTCGACCTTCTTGCCGCCCAGCTTCAGGAAGTCGGGCAGCGCGGCGCCGTGGGTCTGGTAGAACTTGCCCTTGTAGCCCTGGTCGAACAGCGTGGTCTGCGGCAGCACGCTGGCCGCGCCGGGGGCGGCGATCAACACGGCGTCGGGCTTGGCGGCCAGGATCTTCAGCGCCTGGCCGGTGACCGAGCTGTCAAAGCGCAGATAGCGCTCGTTGGCGGCGATCTTGATGCCCTTTTCGGCGGCCAGGCCCGAGAAGACCTTGTACCAATTCTCGCCATACGGATCGTTCAGGCCGATGAAGCCGACGGTCTTGATGCCGGTCTTGGCCATGTGGTCGACCAGCGCGCGGGCGATGATGTCGTCGTTCTGCGTGGTCTTGAACACCCACTTCTTCTGCTCGTTCATCGGCAGCACCACGGCCGCGGTGCCCACCGGCGCCAGCATCGGCACGCCGGCTTCGGCGGCGAACTGGATCACGCCCATGGCGTTGGGCGACCCCGACGGGCCGATCAGCGCGTCCACGTTCTGCTCGGTGATCAGCTTCTTGAAGGCGGTGACCGAGTTGGTGGAATCGCTGGCATCGTCCAGCGAAATGTATTCCACCGTCAGGTCGCCGATCTTCTTGGGCAGCAGCGGCACGGTGTTCTTCTGCGGAATGCCCACCAGCGCCGTGGGGCCGGTGGACGAGGACACCACGCCGACCTTGACCTGGGCCAGGGCGGGCAGGGAACACAGCGCGGCCAGGACGGCGGCGGCCAGGGGGAGTTTCTTCGACAGCATGGCAAAACCTCCGGATAGGGAGCGTAAAAGGAGTGCGGCTGGAAAACGGAGAAAACGGGAACTGCGCGGGTACGGCTGGAATTACTTGCGGCTTAAACTTTCTGAGAGGCAAGGCTCAGCACTGTAGACCCGGTCCCCGTGCTTACCTATCCGTCAAAACCCGAAGCGGGCGTGAAAAAGGCCGTTCAGATGGTGATGGAACTGACGCTGGCGCCGCCGCAGACGAACAGCGTCTGGCCGGTGACGAAACTGTTGGCCGGGTCGGCAAAGAACATGACGGCGCGCGCCACGTCGTCCGAACGCCCCAGGCGCTTGACCGGAATGCCGTTGGCCAGCTGCTTTTCACGCTCGCTGCCGGGCTCGATCACCTCGTAGAACATGTCGGTCTGGATCGGGCCGGGCGCCACCACATTGACCGTGATGCCGTAGGGCGCCAGTTCCAGCGACCAGGTGCGGGCCATGCCGACCATGCCGGCCTTGGTGGCGGAATAGGCGGTGCGGGTGGGCAGGCCCAGCGCGCCGCGTGACGACATCATGACGATGCGGCCGAACTTGCGTTCCTGCATGCCGGGCAGGGCCGCCTGCACCAGGCTGATGGCCGCGCCCAGGTGGATCTGGGTCAGGCCATGCAGCTCTTCCTGCGTGACGTCGGGCAGCAGCTTGGGCCAGATCACGCCGGCGTTGTGGATAACGTGGCTGACGGGAAAACGCGCCACGACCTCGGCCCCGGCTTGGGCGGTAGCGTCCGCGTCCAGCAGGTCCACCTGCACGTTGTGCAGGCGCGGGTGGCTGAAGTCGGCGGCGCGGCGCGCCATCGAGATCACTTCGTAGCCGGCATCGAGCATGCTGCGGCAGATTTCGGCGCCGATGCCGGCGCTGCCGCCGGTGACGATCGCAACGTTGGATGGAGTCATGCGGATTTCCTTTGCGTGCGGATCAGGCGCGGGGCGCCAAGGCCAATACCCGCAACGGGCTGCCCGAGCCGCTGCGGATCTTCAGCGGCGCCGAGAAGATCACGGCGCCGGTGGGCGGCAGCTGGTCCAGGTTGGTCAGGCACTGCAGGCCGTAGCGGTTGTTGCCGTGCATGTAGTAGTGGCAGGGGTAGGGCGGGTTCAGGTGATGCGCCTGGCCGGCGTCGGTGCCCACCGACTCGGTGCCGAAACCGTGCACGTCGCGTTCCTTGATCAGCCACGGCACCACCTCGGCATCGGGGCCGGGCGAATGGGCGCCGTCTTCTTTCATGTTCAGGTATTCGGCGGGCTTGGCGCGCTTGGACCAGTCGGTGCGCATCAGCACCCACGACCGGGCCGGAATGCGGCCGTGCTTTTCTTCCCACGCCCGGACGAAGTCGATGGTCAGCAGGAAGTCGGGGTTGTCGCGGGCTTCTGCGGAACAGTCGATGACGCAGGCGCCGGCAATGAAGGCGTCCACCGGAATGGTGTCCACGGTGTTGTCCGGCTGGTCCTTGCCCGTGACCCAGTGCACCGGCGCGTCGAAGTGCGTGCCGGTGTGTTCCGAACACGAGAAGTTGTTCCAGTACCAGGCCGGGCCGCGCTCGTCGTAGCGCGAAATCTCTTCGATGCGGAACGGCCAGGCCTGGCCGAATTCCGGCGGCAGCACGATCGTGGGAAATTCCGGCGTCAGCGTCTCGGTCAGGTCCACCAGGCGGATGCGGCCCGAAACCAGTTCGGTCATGAATTGGGCAAGAATGGGTTGGCTCATCTGTTGCTCCTTTTGGTTTTCGTGTCGTCGGGCGTGGGCCGGCCGTCAGGCGCCCAGTTCCCGCTCCAGTCCCTTGGGGTTTTCCGCCAGCCGTGCACGGAATTCCTGCGCTACGTCGCCGACATACACGTCTTCGACGCCGTCCTGCAGCGCGCGCACGATGGCGCTCGCGATGGCCTTGGGCGCCACGCGCGGGGGCGGCGTGCGCTGCTCCCATTCATGGTCGACCGGGCCCGGAAACACGTTCACCACCCGCACGCCCGCCGGCCGCATCTCGGCGCGCAGGCACTGCGCCAGCGACAGCGCGGCCGCCTTGGACGCCGACCACATGCCGCGCGAGGGCAGGTTCATGTGGGCGTAGATGGACAGCACATTGACCCAGGCCGCCGCGTTGTTGACGCCATCGGCCGCGCGGCCGCACAGCGCCGGGCCGAAGCCTTGCGCCAGCCGCATCAGGCCCAGCACGTTCACGTCCATGGCATCGCGCGCGGTGTTCACGTCACGCCGGTCCAGCAGGCCGCCTTCGCGTTCCAGGTCGGCCGTGTTGACCAGAATCTCGACCTTGCCGCCGATGGACGCCGCGGCGCGTTCGACGGAATCGGAGTCGGTCACGTCCAGCGCCAGCACCTGCACCCGCGGGTCGGCCGCCAGTGCATTGAAGCCGGCGTCCTGGCGCCAGGCCTGCGGATCGCCCAGGAACACGGTCGGGCTGCCGGCGTCCAGCAGCGCGCGCGCCACTGCCTGGCCCACCGCCGACTTGCCGTCGGTGATCAGCGCGCGGCGGAACTTCGGATCGCACGAGGTTTCGCGCAGGGTCTTGTCGTCTTCCATGTTCGGCGTATTCCTTTCGGGCAGGGCGATCATCACGGCCTGGCCGGCGCGATCCAGCTTCAGCGCCAGCCGCACGCGGGCGCCGTCGGCGCAATCCTGGTGGATGTGGGCCACGACCGAGGGGCCGGCGTCCATGCGCACGGTGCCCACGCGCCAGGGCAGGCGCTCGCGGAAGTAGAGGTCGTTGCTGTGATGCAGGGTCGTGCTGACCAGCAGCACGCCGTTCGGGTCCGCCTGGCGCCATGGCAGGCGGTCGGACAGGCAATGGCCGCAGGCGTCGCGTGGTGGGTACTGCACCGCGCCGCAGTCGGCGCAGGTCTGCAGGTCGAAGCGGCCCTCGGCGGCCGCGGCCGTCAGGCCCAGCGCGGCGCGGCTGCGGGCGCCGGGCGGCAGGGTCGGCTGGCGGGTGCGCGCTACCGGGTTCTTGCGGGGCGGCTTGGCTAGCGGCTCGGTCATGCGTCGCTCCTGGCCAGGATGGCCGCGGCGGTGCACAGCCCGCGGTCGTAATTGATCATGCCAAAGCCGCTCACCAGGCCCAGCCGCGCGTCGGCGACCTGCGTGCCGCCGGCCGTGCCGGTCAGCTGGCGCAAGGCCTCGACCATGCCCAGATAGCCGCCGGCCGCGCCAGCCTGGCCCACCGACAACTGGCCGCCGTTGGTATTGAATGGCAGGCTGCCGTCCACCGTGAAGGTGTTGGCGCGCACGAACTCGGGCGCCGCGCCCTTGGCGCAAAAGCCCAGGTCTTCCATCTGCATCAGGTTGATGACGGGGTAGTCGTCGTAGGCCTGCAGGAAATCCATGTCGGCCGGGCTGGCGTTGGCCATGCCGTAAAGCTCGTCGATGTCCATCGTCCAGCCGCCGCGGGTCTGGATCGGGTCTTCGATCCAGGCGTTGTGGCGTTCGATGGTGGACAGGATGCGGGCGTAGGGCAGGCCCAGCGCCTTGGCGCGGGCCTCGGTCATCACCAGGAAACCGTCGGCACCCGCGCAGGGCATGACGCAGTCGAACAGGTGGATCGGGTCGGCGATGACGCGGGCGTCCAGGTATTGGGCCAGCGTCAGCGGCTTTTTCATCAGGGCGTGGGGGTAGCGCAGGGCGTTGTCGCGCTGGGCCACGCAGACCTTGCCGAAGTCTTCGCGGGTGGCGCCGGTGGCGCGCATGTAGTGCGCCGTCAGCAGCGCGAAGCTGGCGTTGGGGCCGCCCGCGCCATACGGGTAGACGGCGTCCTGGGCGAAGCGCGAGAACTGGCTGACGGTATTGCGGAACGAGTCCACCTGGTTGGTGTCGCCCGCGATGCAGGCGATGATGCTGGCGTCGCCGGCCTGCACCGCGCGGGCGGCGCGGCGCAACGCGGCCACGCCGCTGGCGCCGCCCATGGGAAGGTGGTCGAGCCAGCGCGGGCTCATGCCCAGGTGCTGCACCAGGCCCACGGCGGTGTCCGGCGCCAGCGTGAAGCTGGACACGCACAGGCCGTCGACGTCGGTCTTGGCAATGCCGGCCTGGCGGATCAGCGCGGCCAGCGCCCGGCCCAGCCAGCCGTGCGCAGCCAGCGTGGAATAACGCTCGTACGGAATGCTGACGGGCAGGGCCGCCACCACGCCGTCGTAGCGGGCGCGCGGCGCGGTCATCGGGCGGGCTCCTGGCGCTTTTTCATGGCGGTGGTGTCCACGCAGCAGGCGGTGCCCGGCAGCGTCGGCGCCAGCGTCTTCATCTCGCCGCGCTGGATCTTGTTGGTGGTGGTGAGCGGCAGGCTGTCGACAAACGCGACATAGCCGGGCGCCTTGTAGTAGGCCAGTTGCTGCAGGCTCCATTGCACGATGCCGCGCGCGGCGTCGGCCCGGGCGGCAGCGTCGGCGGGAGCCGTTTCCGCCACCACGCAGGCCAGCACCTCGTCGCCACGCACCGGGTCGGGCACCGCGGCCACCGCCACGGCCTTGACCAGCGGGTGCTGCAGCAGCACGCTTTCCACTTCCACGGCCGAGATGTTCTCGCCGCTGCGGCGGATCACGTTCTTCTTGCGATCGACAAAGCGCAGCGCACCGTCGGCCTCGCGGCGCACGATGTCGCCGGTATGGAACCAGCCGCCTTCCCAGGCCTGGTCGGTGGCGTCCGCGTCTTTCAGGTAACCGGCGAAAAAGCCGTAGCGCGGGTCGCTGCCGGCGTGGCGCACCAGCAGCTCGCCGGGTTCGCCGGCCGCCGCTTCGCCGCCGTGGTCGGCCACGATGCGCACCTGCACATCGTCTTCTTCCGCGCCGAAGCAGCTTTCACCGATATGGCGCGGTTCCTGGTTGGCGATGATGACGGCGCCCGCGCCGGTCTCGGTCATGGCCCAGGCTTCCAGCAGCGGAAAGCCGAAGCGCGCTTCGAACGGCTGCTGCAGCTTGCGGTCCACGCCTGCGCCGAAGCCGAAGCGGATGGCGGGCTGGCGGTCTTGCGCAGACGGCTCGGCCTTCATCAGGATGGCCGGCATCACGCCCAGGTAGTGCAGCACGGTAGCGCCGGAATCGCGCACGCTGTCCCACCAGGTCTTGGGGTGGAAGCGGTCCAGCGGAATCAGGCAGCCGCCGGTCAGCACCATCGCCATGGCGGAATAAGCCATGGCGTTCATGTGCACCAGCGGCAGCGGCGTCAGCATGCGTTCTTCGCCGGGCCGCAGCTCGGCCAGGCCGCCGATGCGCGCGTACCAGCCGCCCGCATGCAGGAAATACCGGTTGGGCAGGATGCAGCCCTTGGGCCGGCCGGTGGTGCCGGACGTGTACAGCAGCGCGCATTCGGTCAGTTCGCCGGGTGCGCCGGCCAGCGGTGCGGCAAACGGCGCGGCGGGTGGTGCGTCGTCCGGCGCCATCACCCGCAAGGGACGACCGGCGCGTTCGGCCGCGGCCAGCAGGTCGGCATGGCGGTCGGGCAGGGCCACCGCCAGCGCGATCTCGGAATGGCCGGTCAGGTATTCGAGTTCGGCCGCGCGCAGGTCGGGGTTGATGGGCACCACCGACACGCCCAGCGCGTTCAGCGCGAACCAGTGCAGGAAGAAGGCCGGGCGGTTTTCCAGCAGCAGGCCGGCGCGGTGGCCGTGGCCGTAGCCGGCCTGGGCGTAGGCGGCGCGCAGCGTCTCGATGGCGCTGGCGGCCTGCGCATAGCCCAGCTCGCCGGCGCCGATGCCGTAGGCCTCGGCCGTTTCCGGCAGGATGCACAGGAAGGGCCTGGCGCCGTGGCGGGCCGCGGTGTCGCGAAAGGCCTGATGGACGGTGGTGCTCACAAGCCGCTCCTACATGAACAGTTGGATGTTGCCGAAGGCGGCATCGCAATTGACCAGGTCAACGCGTTTTAACCGGATGCGCAGCGCGCCGTCCTGTTCCACCAGGTGGTGGGTGGCCCAGCCGGCGTACAGCGTCTGCGCGTCCTGGCGCGTCTCGACATAGTGGAACGCGGTGCGCAGCACGTGTCGGCCTTCGGCGGGGGCGGATTCCGGATGGTCGCGTTCGATCGTGGGCGCCTGCAGCAAGTGGTGGCAGCGGCTCTTGGGCTGCTGCGAAAAGGTGCGCTGGCCGGCCAGGCGCTCGACCCGCACGCGCAGCAGCAGCTTGTCTTCGTACATCAGCGAGGCGTGCAGCCTGGCGTCGGTCTGGCCGTGGGCCAGCGGCATCCAGTAGTAGCCGTCTTCGGCATACAGGTCCAGCCAGTCCTCGAAGCGCAGGTCATCGAGCAGGCGCGCTTCGGCGTAGACGAAATCGATCAGGTCGCGTTCGGAAAAACTCATGCTGCCTCCGTCTGCGTCATGTAGCGGCCCCAGGCGCGGTACTGGTTGCGCATCTGCCATTCGTTGGTGCCGTTGGTGGTGACGTTCTTGCGCCCGGCCTCGTCGGGGGTGTACAGGCGGCCGATGTTGACCCAGTCGCGGGCCCGCGATTGCAGGCCGTCCTGCGCGCGTTCGTACATTTCCAGGTCGTCGTGGCCGACTACCGACGTGGGCGCATTGATCAGCCGGTTGTACATGAGGGTGCGTTCCAGCAGCAGGTCGGGCGCGCCGACCAGGCGGAAGGTCCAGGACTCCACCAGCGTGCGGTCGGCGGCGATCGGCTTGAACACGCGCAGCGTCTGGATCGGGCCCTTGACCATGATGTTGGGGAAATACACCGTGTTGTGGCGCACGTCGCCCAGGATCTGGTGTGCGCGCTCTTCGCCGTAGGCGGCCACCATGGATTCCCAGTAGCCCGGAATGCCGGAATACGCCGCGTGGATCGAATCCGACACGCCCGTGTGGCCGTGGCCGTTTTCCCAGACGCGGATGCCCATGTTTTCAAAGAACTCATAGGGCGAGATGAACGGCGCGAACAATTCCACCGCCATGGGCTTGGGCGTGCCGGCCGGGGCCTGTTCCCAGACCTTGACGGCCGTGCCGGCCGACGACTCGTGCGCCACCATGGGGTGGCAGGTGTCCGTCTGGTTGTCGACCAGCATCTTCCAGTTGCAGCGGTGCATGTAGCGCAGCACGCCGCCAGCCACTTCCAGGCGGCCTTCGGGCGAGCGGTCGACCATGTTGTCCAGGGTCGACAGCGCGTCGCCGAAGAAGTCCTCGAACGACTGGCCCTCGGGGTTCAGGCGGCAGAAGACGAAGCCGCGGTGGTTGCGCACGTCTTTCACGGCCGCCATGCCCTGGCTGGCTTCGCACTGTTCCAGGCCGGTGTTCTCGTAGCCTTTTTTCAACGGGATCGACAGCAGGCTGCCATCGGTCTTGAAGGTCCAGGCGTGATAGGGGCAGCGGAAGAACTTGCCGGTGTTGCCGCAGGCGTCGCCCGCCACCATGGTGCCCTTGTGCGGGCAGCGGTTGTGCAGCACGCGCACCGTGCGGTCGCTGTGGCGCACCATCACCACCGGCTGGTTGCCGACGGTGGTGGTGATGTAGTCGCCCGGGTTGGGCACCTGGCTGTCGTGGCCGACGTAGACCCAGGTGTTGGCGTACAGGCGTTCCATTTCCAGGTCGAACAGTTCCTGGTCGATGAACAGGTCCTTGTGTACCTCGGTCTCGCGCAGCAGGGCGCGGATGGCGTCGGGATTGTCGCGGTATTTGGCCATGCTCGTCTCCTTTCTGCGGACCGGCTCTACAGGTCCAGCACCAGGCGGGCCGACTTGGCGCGCGAGATGCAGATCTGGATGATCTTGCCGCTGGCTTTCTCGGTGTCCGACAGGTAGTAGTCGCGGTGGTCGGGCTCGCCTTCCAGCACGGTGGCCTGGCAGACGCCGCATTCGCCGCGCTTGCAGTCAAACATGGGATCGCAGCCTTCTTCTTCCATGACGTCGACGATGGTCTTGTCGGCGGGTATCGTCAGCACGCGGCCGGACTGGCGCAGTTCCACCTCGAACGGCTGGTCGCCGGCCTGCGGCGCGGCGCTGGCGAACAGTTCGAAATGGATGTGGGCGTCGGGCCAGTGGCGCGCGCGGGCGCCCTGGATGACGGCGTCGATCAGGCCCTTTGGGCCGCAGACGTACAGGTGCTGGCGCGGGTTGGCAGCGTCAAGCAGGGCTTGCAGATCGAAGCGGCAGGACGGCTCATCGTCGGCGTGCAGCGCCAGCGCGTCGCCGGCCAGGGCCTGCAGTTCCGGCAGGAACGCCAGCTGGTCGCGGCTGCGGCCGCTGTAGTGCAGGCGGAAGGCGCGGCCGGCGGACTTGAGCGCGGCCGCCATCGAGGCCACCGGCGTGATGCCGATGCCGCCGGCGATCAGCACGACCGGTTCGTCGCCCGCGGGCGATTCGTGCAGCGGAAAGTCGTTCTTGGGGCCTTCGACGGTGAGCGTGTCGCCCACCGCCAGGCCGTGCATGTGGCGCGAACCGCCCTGGCTGGCTTCTTCCAGCCGCACGCCCAGGCGGTATTCGGCGGGCTCGGCAAAGCGGCCAGCCTCGGGCGCCAGCTGCACCAGTGAATAGCAGCGTGCCTCGCGCAGGCCGGGCACCGACACTTTCAGGTGGGCGCCGGGGCCAAAGGCCGGCAGGGCGCCGCCGTCTTCGCGCGCCAGGCGCAGCGAACGGATCAGGGGCGATTCCTGGCGGATCTCGCGGACGATGAGTTTCAGGGTTTGCACGGCGTTCGTCTCTAGGTTCTGGGATCAGGCGGCCATTTTCTGGGCCAGTACGTCGGCCAGCTGGCGTTCCATGGGGCCGCATTTCTCGTCGGCCAGCGCGGCTTCGCGCAGCGACCGCAGCGACGCCGCGGCATCGGGCCGGCCCGCCAGTTGGGCCGCGGCCGCGATCAGCTGGCGGTACTTGCCGCCGCCGCGCACGTGGGTGTCGCTGTAGCCCTTGACCAGGCGGCGGCAATTGACCGTTTCCACGGCCAGGTCGTAGTCGCGCGGCGCCAGGCTGGCCACAAGGTCCAGCCATTGCGTCAGCGCGGCCGATTCGATCTGGTGGCGCAGCGTGCGGCGGCGAAAGCGCCGCATGCCGGCCAGCAGGTACAGCATCATGAAGCCGCCCAGCGTGCCGCTCTGCATGCGGCGGCCCTTACCCAGGCGCCGCTCGACAAAGCCGCCAAAGCCCTTGGATTGCTCCAGCCAGCGGCCCAGGCCTGCGGGCAGCGTGCCGCAGATCTCTTCCAGCCGCGGGTGCATGAATTCGGTGGTGTAGACCAGCTGGTCCGGCTTGGCGCCCACTTCGCTGCGCACGCGCTCGAAGCGCGAGCCGCGGGTCTTCAGGTCGGCCACCCGGATCACATCGTCGTAGGCCATGGCGGTGGCCAGGTAGCGCGCGGCGGCGCAGGTCAGCGCCCATTGCCTGGCTTCGCCGCCGTGGCGCGCGTCCAGTTCACGGAGGGCTTGCATGCGCGCCAGGTAATCCTGGGCGTAGGCCAGGTCCTGGAACTCGATCTGGCGGCGCACGCCGGCCACCAGCATGGGCTGGGCACAGGGCGGGAAATCGCGGGCAATGGTGTCCAGCAGCGCCTGCGTGCGCGGGCTGGCGGCGCGTTCGGGCAGTACCGGCACGGGGCGGGTCAGGTCGATCGCGGCCGGTTGCGCGGGCGCCTGGTCGGCAGCCGTAAAGCCCAGCGCGAAGGCGCGCAGGCTGGCATCCACGCCGACGCCAGCGCGGCGCACGGTGGCTTCATAGTCTTCGCGCGAGAACGGCAGGGCGCCGCTGCCGGCCACCGCGCCGAACAGGCTGGCGCTGATGACGCTGCCGGCCCGGTCGGCCAGGTCCTGCAGGTCAAAGCACAGGAAACGGCGGGCGGCGGCGCGGCCGGCTTCCAGTACCTTGTTGGGATCGGCAATGCCGTTGCCGGGCGCCGACTTCTCGCTGACCGCGTAGCTGCGGTGCGACGAGGCGATCAGCACGCTGCGGTCGGGCGTGACCAGGCCGCGCTGGATCGCGCGGCCGCCTTCCATGAGTTCGGCCGCGACCACCAGGTCGACGTCGCCGGGGGTGGGCATCAGCGCCAGTGCGGGCGGACGGCCGGCACGCGCCACATCGGCTTCGGGCAGCAGTTCCAGGTAATAGATGGTGGCGCCGGTGCGCTGGGCCACGCCGGGCACCGACGTGGTCTGGGCCCACCAGCCGGCGTGTTCGGCCATGTCGACGATCCAGTCGGCAAGCACGCCGCCGCCCTGGCCGCCCATGGCCAGGATAGCGATCTTGATGGGGGTGCCTTGCTGCAATGCCACCGGGTTCATGGGGCGGGTCCTCACAGGGCGAATTTGGCCAGGCGCGCGGCGCGGCGGCGCTGCAGGTAGCCGATCACGCCCTGGCGCACGCGCGCCAGGAAACGGTCGCGGCCGCTGGGGTTGTGCACGATGTCGGCGCGGTAGAAGGACGGGCACAGCACCGCGGCATGCGCGACTTCGCCGCAGTTGCCGCAGCCCACGCAGCTGCTTTCCACGTGCGCCACCGGGTCTTCCTTCAAGGGGTCGCCGCTGTCCTTCACCGTCAGCGACGGGCAGCCCGACAGCCGGATACAGGCGTGGTCGCCGGTGCATACGTCAGGGTCGACGCCAAAGCGTTCCTTGACCACGCGGCGGCCTTCCTTGGCCGCCTTGTTGAACAGCGGCTTGATGCGGCGCTGCTTGTTCAGCATGCATTCCGACTGGGCGATGATGACCTTGGGGCCCTTGATGTCGGTGGTCAGTGCTTCTTCGATGGTGGCGCGGACCTTGGCCACGTCATAGGTGCGGTCCAGCGTGCGCACCCATTTCACGCCCACGCCGCGCACGGCCTGGTCGATGGGGTTGTTGGTGGACCGGTCGGGGTTGTCGGCGCGCGACGACAGGATGTCCTGTCCGCCGGTGGCCGAGGCATAGAAGTTGTCGACGATGACGATGACGCCGTCATACTTGTTGAAGACCGCGTTGCCGATGCCCGACGCCAGGCCGTTGTGCCAGAAACCGCCATCGCCCATGATCGAGATCGGCCGCTTGGCCGCGGGCACGTTGAACGCCGCTGCGCTGGACGCGCCCAGGCCGTAGCCCATGGTGGTGGCGCCCAGGTTGAAGGGCGGCAGGATCGAAAACAGGTGGCAGCCGATATCGCACGAGATATGGTGCTGGCCCAGCGTTTCCTGGGCCAGGGTCAGGGCCGAGAAGATCGGCCGCTCCGGACAGCCGGTACAGAAGCCGGCTGGGCGCGGCGGTACCACGGCGGCCAGGTCGGCCACCTGCTTGTGGAAGGTGATGGGTTGCTCGGCCGGACGCGGCGCCGGCTTGGGCCGTGCGATCTCGGTTATCTCGAGCTGCGGCGCGGCGCTGGCTTCGCGGTCCACGGCCACCGCCGCATGCGTCTGCAGCGATTGCGGCCGTTCGCGCTTGAGGAATTCGCGCAGGCCGTCGCGCATGACCTGGGTGGTGTATTCGCCCGCCATCGGCAGCACGTCCTTGCCGGACAGGCGGGTGTCGATGCCCGCCTTGCGCAGCACGGCGTGCAGGTTCTGTTCCAGGTAGTCGGGCTGGCCTTCTTCCAGCAGCAGCACCGAGCGCTTGCCGCGGCAGAAGTCGATGACCTCATCTTCGATGACGGGGTAGGCCACGTTCATGACGTACAGCGGAATGCGGCTGTTGCCGAAGTTGTCGGCCAGGCCCAGCAACTGCAAGGCGCGGATCACGCCGTTGTACAGCCCGCCCTGCAGGATCAGGCCGATGTCGTCCTGGTCGCCATCGAACTGCTCGTTGAGCTTGTGCTCTTTGATATACCGGATGGCGGCGGGCCAGCGTTCCTTGATCTTTTCCTGTTCGTGCAGGAACGAGGCGGGCGGCAGCACGATGCGGCTGGTGTCGCGCGCCGGGCTTTCCAGGGCCTGGGCCAGCGAGAACGCCGGGCGCTTGTTTTCCTTGGCGATGAAGCGGCCGTGCACATGGCAGCCGCGGATGCGCAGTTGCAGCATCACCGGCGTCTTGCTGGCTTCCGACAGGGCGAAGCCGTCTTCCACCGCCTTGACCATGCTTTCCAGGTTGGGGCGGGGGTCCAGCAGCCAGATCTGCGATTTCATGGCGAACGCGTGCGAGCGTTCCTGCATGATGGACGACCCTTCGCCGTAGTCTTCGCCCACGATCACCAGCGCGCCGCCGGTGACGCCGCCCGAGGCCAGGTTGGCCAGCGCGTCGGACGCGACGTTGGTGCCCACGGTGGACTTCCAGGTGACGGCGCCGCGGATGGGGTACATGACGGACGCGGCCAGCGTGGCGGCGGCGGTGGCTTCGGATGCGCTGGCCTCGAAGTGCACGCCCAGTTCCTGCAGGATGTCGTTGGCGTCGGCCAGCACGTCCATCAAGTGCGAGATGGGCGAGCCTTGATAACCGGCCACGTAGCCCACGCCGGACTGCAGCAAGGCCTTGGTGACGGCCAGGATGCCTTCGCCGCGAAACTCTTCGCCGGCCCCGATACGCAACTGCTGGACTTCTTTCTTGAAAGACCTTTCAGCCATCTCGAACTCCTCCACGCGGACCGGCTTGCGGGTCCTCAAGCGTTGCTGCTGCGCAGCAAGGCCACGTCACGAAATTTCACTCTGAAAAATACTTTAGGAGTCAACGTTTTAGCTGTCAACAAAAAAGATGAAATTTCATGGAATCAAAAAAATATCACGCTAAAACAAGGGTGTATATACTGGTTGTTCTCTATCGCCGCGCCTGAAAAAAGGCGCTTTGATGGTGCAAAAACGGGTTGCGATTCGGGGTATACCCTGTGCTGCGCAACAGCATTGCGTCGCGTCATGGCGCGCCTTCGCGCCGCCGTGGTGCAATGCGCCCTGCGGCATGACGCCGCCTATCCATATTGGTGCGTGGGAGCAAAGCAACATGCGGTCGGACAAGCAGAGCGGGACCCTGGCGACCGGCACGCGGTTCGTCGACGATTACCTGGCCTACCTGCTGGCGCAGGCCAGCCAGCGCATCTCGGCCGAATTCCATCAGCAGGTGAAGTCAGCCGGGCTGTCGGTCACTGAATGGCGGGTGCTGGCCAGCCTGGAAGGCAGCGCGGGCGAAACCATCGGCGACCTGGCGGTGCTGGCCATCACCAAGCAGCCGACCCTGAGCAAAGTGGTGCAGCGCATGGAAACCGAGGGGCTGGTGGCGCGCACCGGCGTGCGCGCCGACCGCCGCCAGACGCGGGTCGGCATCACCACCAAGGGCCGCAACCTGATCGCGGCGCTCTGCGAGCAGGCCACCCAGCACCAGAAGGCGGTGCTGGCGCCTTTCGGCGAAGAAAAGGCGGCGCTGCTGATCGACATGCTGCGCGTGCTGATGACGGAACACGTGCCGCTGGACCTGCCGCTGGACACGGACGAATAGGGCTTGTCCGACAGGTGAACACTGTTTACTTGGGCGGATATGCGATTTTTTCGTCATGTCCTTATATGTCCCTAATTGTGTTTCTCCTGTGAAAACCGGCTCCGGTACGCATAAACCCTTAATTGACGAGGGTCTTGCGGCTAGGCAATATCGCGCCGGTATTCAGACTACAGTCAGGAGTTGACACCTATGCGCCGCACTTTGATTGCCATCGCGATCGCCGCCGCCGTGGCCGTGCCCTCGATCGGGCAGGCCAAATCCTTCCGTTGGGCCGCCCAGGGCGACATCCTCACCTTTGATCCGCATTCGCAGAACGAAGGCATGACGATCGCCGCCAACAGCTACATCTACGAACCGCTGGTGGACTACGACAAGGACTTCAAGGTGGTGCCGCGCCTGGCGACCGAGTGGGAGCAGGTCTCGCCCACGCTGTATCGCTTCAAGCTGCGCCCCGGCGTGAAGTTCCATGACGGCGCCGCCTTCACCGCCGACGACGTGGTGTTCTCGGTGCATCGCGCCATGGCGCCCACGTCGAACTACAAGGCCTACACCACCGGCATCAAGGAAGCGCGCAAGATCGACGACCTGACGGTCGAGATCGAGACCTCGGCGCCCAACCCGGTCCTGCTGCGCCAGCTGCCCAACGTGTTCATCATGAACAAGGCCTGGTCGGAAAAGAACAACATCGCCAAGCCGCAGGACTTCGTCAACAAGGAAGAGACCTTCGGCGCGCGCAACACCAACGGCACCGGCCCCTACAAGCTGAAGTCGCGCGAAGTGGACGTGCGCACGGTGTTCGAAGAAAACAAGGACTGGTGGAACAAGGCCGGCAAGGTCGGCAACGTCACCGAAGTGGTGTTCACGCCCATCAAGCAGAACGCCACCCGCACCGCCGCGCTGCTGTCGGGCGAGATCGATTTCGTGCTGGACCCGGCCGCGCAGGACCTGGACCGCCTGCGCCAGTCGGCCAAGGTGGTCGAAGGCAACGAATACCGCACCATCTACCTGGGCCTGGATCAGAAGCGCCCCGAGCTGCAGTACTCGAACATCAAGGGCAAGAATCCGTTCCAGGACATCCGCGTGCGCGAGGCGCTGTACCGCGCCATCGACGTGGACGCCATCAAGCGCGCCGTGATGCGCGGCCTGTCGGCGCCCACCGGCACCATGATCGCGCCGCAGGTGCATGGCTGGACCGAATCGCTGCACAAGCGCGTGCCCTACGATCCCGAGAAGTCCCGCGCGCTGCTCAAGGACGCCGGCTACGACGGCACCCTGAACTTCACGCTGGACTGCCCCAACAACCGCTACATCAACGACGAGGCGATCTGCCAGGCCGTGGTGGGCATGTGGGCCAAGGTGGGCGTGAAGGCCACGATGAACGCCATGCCGCGTTCGACCTACTTCCCCAAGGTGCAGAATTCCGACACCAGCGCCTACCTGTTCGGCTGGGGCGTGCCGACGTTCGACGCCATGTACACGCTGCAGAACCTGATCCGCACCAAGGGCGAAGGCGCGGACGGCATGTACAACCTGGGCAACTACAGCAACAAGGAACTGGACGCGATCATCGATCGCATCAAGACCGAAACCGACGCGGCCAAGCGCGACGCGGACATCCAGAAGGTGCTGGAAGTCCACGCCAAGGAATTCGGCCACATCGCGCTGCACGACCAGGTCATTCCCTGGGCCATGCGCAAGAACGTCACGGTCATCCACCGCGCCGACAATCGCCTCGTTGCCGATTGGGTCAAGGTCGACTGATCCCGGCTAACCAGACAGCGAAGCCCCTGCTGAGGGGCTTCGCCGTCTTTGCTTTTCCCGCCTATGTTTGCTTTCATACTGCGTCGCCTGTTGCAGGCCGTAGCGGTGATGCTCACCGTCGCGCTACTGGCCTTTGTGCTTTTTCAATACGTCGGCGACCCTGTCACCATCATGCTGGGGCAGGACGCCACCGATGCCGAGCGCATCGAACTGCGTGAACGCCTGGGCCTGAACGAGCCCGCCATCGTTCAATTCGGCCACTTCGTGGCCAACGCCGCCCAGGGTAATTTCGGCATCTCCCTGCGCCAGAGCGAACCGGTTTCCACCCTGCTCAAATCGCGCCTGCCGGCCACGCTGGAACTGTCCATGGTGGCGGCGTTGCTGGCGCTGGTGGTGGGCGTGCCGCTGGGCGTGTATACCGCGCTCAAGCGCAACAGCCTGCTGTCGCAGCTGCTGTTGGCCGGCTCGCTGCTGGGGGTGTCGCTGCCGACCTTCCTGATCGGCATCCTGCTGATCCTGGTGTTCTCGGTGCAGCTGGGCTGGCTGCCCAGCTATGGCCGCGGCGATACCGTCAGCGTGGGCTGGTGGACGTCGGGCCTGTTCACCGCCACGGGCTGGAAGCACCTGATCCTGCCGTCCATCACGCTGTCGCTGTTCCAGATGACCCTGGTGCTGCGGCTGGTGCGGTCGGAAATGCTCGAGGTGCTGCGGTCGGACTACATCAAGTTCGCCCGCGCCCGCGGCCTGAAGCGCCGCGCCATCCACTTCGGCCATGCGCTGAAGAACACCATGGTGCCGGTCATCACCATCACCGGCCTGCAGCTGGGCGGCATCATCGCCTTCGCCATCGTGACCGAGACGGTGTTCCAGTGGCCGGGCATGGGCCTGTTGTTCATCCAGGCGGTGCAATTCGCCGACGTGCCGGTGATGGCCGCGTACCTGTGTCTGATCGCGCTGGTGTTCGTGGTGATCAACCTGATCGTCGATCTTCTGTATTTTGTCGTGGACCCGCGCTTGCGCTCGGGATTGACCCGCGGCGGAGGTGGCCACTGATGCGCGCCGTCATGAAACGCTGGTGGGACAGCGACATTGCCTGGGCCTGGCGCCGGGCGCCCGTGGCCATCGTGGCCACCGTCTTGCTGGCCTTGCTGCTGATCGGCTCGTTCGGCGCCGGCTGGGTCGCGCCGCACAATCCGTTCGACCTGACCAAGGTGGAACTGCTGGATGCGCTGCTGCCGCCGGCCTGGGAGGCCAACGGCCAGCAGACCTATCTGCTGGGCACCGACAGCCAGGGCCGCGACCTGTATTCGGCGATCCTGTACGGCACTCGCGTGTCGCTGCTGATCGGCCTGGCGTCGGTGCTGCTGTCGATGCTGATCGGCATCGTGCTGGGGCTGATCTCTGGCTACGCGGGCGGACGCATCGATGCGTTCATCATGCGGATCGCGGACGTGCAGCTGTCGTTCCCGGCGATCCTGATCGCGCTGCTGATCGACGGCGTGGCGCGTGCGGCAGTGCCGCGCGAGCTGCACGAGATCATCGCGTTCCCGGTGCTGATCGGCGCCATCGCGCTTGCCGGCTGGCCGCAGTACGCCCGCACGGTGCGGGGGTCGACGCTGGTGGAGAAGAACCGCGAATACGTGCAGGCCGCGCGGGTGATCGGGGTGGCTTCGCCGGTCATCATGTTCCGCCATGTGCTGCCCAATGTGCTGGGGCCGGTGCTGGTGCTGGCGACCGTGCACCTGGCCACTGCGATCATCACCGAGGCGACGCTGTCGTTCCTGGGGGTGGGGGTGCCGCCGACGGCGCCGTCGCTGGGCACGCTGATCCGCATCGGCAACGATTTCCTGTTTTCCGGAGAGTGGTGGATCACCATCTTCCCGGGCGCCGCGTTGGTGCTGCTGGTGCTGTCGGTCAACCTGCTGGGTGACTGGCTGCGCGATGCGCTCAACCCGCGTCTGAATTGAGGTCTTACATGAGCGCACTTCTTGAAGTCCGCAATCTGCGCGTCGAATTTCCGACGCGCCGCGGCACCCTGCGCGCCCTGGACGACGTGTCCTTTTCGATCCAGGCGGGCGAAGTCCTGGGCGTGGTGGGGGAATCGGGCGCGGGCAAGTCCCTGACGGGCGCGTCCATCATCGGCCTGCTGGAACCGCCGGGCCGCATCGCCGCCGGCGAAATCCTGCTGGCGGGCCGTCGCATCGACAATCTGCCGGACGAGCAGATGCGCCGGGTGCGGGGCCGCGAGATCGGCGCGGTGTTCCAGGACCCGCTGACCTCGCTCAATCCGCTGTACACGGTGGGCCGGCAATTGGCCGAGACCATCGTGACGCACCTGGACCTGAGCTGGTCGCAGGCGCGCAACCGGGCGGTGGAACTGCTGGCGTCGACGGGCATTCCCGCCGCGCGCGAGCGCATCGACCATTACCCGCACCAGTTCTCGGGCGGCATGCGCCAGCGCGTGGTGATTGCGCTGGCCCTGGCGGCCGAACCGAAGCTGGTGGTGGCGGACGAGCCGACGACGGCGCTGGACGTGTCGATCCAGGCGCAGATCATCGAGCTGCTCAAGCGGCTGTGCCGCGAGCACGGCACGGCGGTGATGCTGATCACGCACGACATGGGCGTGATCGCGGAAACGGCGGACCGGGTGGCGGTGATGTACGCGGGCCGGGTAGCCGAGATCGGTCCGGTGGCCGATGTGATCCACCAGCCGCGCCACCCGTATACGGCGGGGCTGATGGGGTCGATCCCGTCGCTGGAAGGGCATGCGGAAAGGCTGGTGCAGATCGACGGCAGCATGCCGCGGCTGAATGCGATTCCACCGGGCTGTGCGTTCAACCCGCGCTGCGGGCAGCGCCTGCCGCGTTGCGCCCTGGACCGGCCCGAGCTGATGCCGGCCGGCACGTCGCGCGCAGCCTGTTGGCTGCATGAGGGGGCCGCGGCCCCGAGTGGCAAGCAATCGGAGGTGGCAGCATGAGCGCGCCGTTGGTGGAAGTGAAGGACGCGGCGCGCTGGTTCGATGTGTCGCCGCCCTGGCTGGAACGCAAGCTGGCAGGCAAGCCGCGGGTGATGCTGCGGGCGGTGGACGGCGTGTCGTTCGAGATTGCGCGCGGCGAGACGCTGGCGCTGGTGGGCGAGTCCGGCTGCGGCAAGTCGACGGTGGCGCGGATGCTGGTGGGCCTGTACGGCCTGACGCGCGGCGATATCCGCTTCGACGGCCAGCCGCTGTCGAAGATGTCGGAGCCGGGCGGCCGGGCGCTGCGCAAGCGGCTGCAGATGATTTTCCAGGATCCGTATGCGAGCCTGAATCCGCGTTGGCGGGTGGGGCGGATCATTGCGGAGCCGATGCTGACGCATACGGCGATGACGCCGGCGGAGCGGACGGCGCGGGTGGGGGATCTGCTCAAGCAGGTGGGGCTGGACCCGGCGGACCAGGGCCGCTATCCGCATCAGTTTTCAGGCGGGCAGCGCCAGCGCATTTCGATTGCGCGGGCGCTGGCGGTGAATCCGGAGTTCCTGGTGTGCGACGAGCCGACGTCGGCGCTGGACGTGTCGGTGCAGGCGCAGGTGCTCAACCTGATGAAGGACCTGCAGCGGGAGCTGGGGCTGACCTATCTGTTCATCTCGCACAACCTGGCGGTGGTGCACCATGTGGCGGACCGGGTGGGGGTGATGTATCTGGGGCGCATGGTGGAAGTCGCGCCCCGGGATGAGCTGTTTGCGCGGCCTCGGCATCCTTATACGCGGATGCTGCTGGAGGCGATTCCGGATATCAATGGGGCGGGCAAGCCGCGCACGGCAGTGGCGGGGGAAGTGCCCAATCCGCTGAATCCGCCTTCAGGGTGTACGTTTCATCCCCGCTGTCCACATGCGGATGAGCGGTGCAAGGCCGAGGCGCCTGTTGCTGTGTTGGCGGGGGTGTCGGTGGTGGCTTGTCATGCGGTGCAGGAGGGGAGGATTTAGGCTTCTTTTTCTTGGCGTTTTTGGGTTCTTTAGACGTCTGGCACCCCGCCCCACGCCGTGCCAGACTCGCGTTGATTGCTCGCCGTCGTTGCTGGGGCGACGGGTTTGCTTGGCGTTCTTGCCTCGGGTTTCTTGGGGGAGGAGCGTCTTGCGGGGCCGCGGCAACGAGGCCGCGCGGGCGGCCCGTCGCCGCATTTGGCTTGTGGGGCGTCGTTGCGGCTTGGCCGCTTTGCTGGACCGGCTCGTTCTGGGCGGTCCCTTTCCAGCTTTGAGTGTTCGACTGTTGCTTCGCCGTGTTGCTCAGTGGCGGTGGCCCGGATCGTTGGGGTCGTGCGGGTGGTCGTGGCCCAGGGGGTCGTCTTCTTCGTCGTCGTCTTCGGCGTCGTCTTCTTCTTCGTCGGGGTCGGGCAGGGGTTCTTCGGTCAGGGCGAAAGGCAGGACGTCTTCCAGGTTGTCGGACCAGGCGGATTCTTCGCCGTCGTGGTCGAGTTTGATGAAGCGTTCGCCTTCGTTGAGCGAGATCTGGATGGCCCAGAGGTAGAGGCAGTCGTAGGTGTCGTCGTCGGTCTGGGGCAGGCCGCCGCGGTTGCCGAGCAGGCGGGCGCCGGGGCCGCCCAGCTGGACGTGGGTCTGGGCTTCGTCGGTCTTGGCGTTTTCGTCGATGGGCACGCCGTAGGTGACCCATTCGGTGCCTTCGTCGCCCAGGACGACTTCGGCCAGGACGGGCTTGCCGAGGTAGGCGCTGAGGGCGTCGGCGGTCTTGGCCAGCATGTCGAGTTCGGTCGCGCTGAAGTGGGTCAGGGAAGGCGGGGGCGTGGCAGAGGCGGACATGGGGGTTCCTGGGCGCGATGATGCCGCGGGTACGGCGTTACGAAAAAACAACCGCTATTGTCTCGCGATCGCGCAAGCCGTGCATCGCACGGGTGGATGACGATTTACGCGGGGGGAGTGCGGCTATAGCGGAGCGGGCGCACCGGGATGGTGCGACGGGCGGGGTGGGTCGGTGCGCTTGCGGGCGCTGTCGGGGGATTGGCCGGTCAGGCGCTGGAACATGGCGATGAAGGCGGACGGGGTGCTGTAGCCGAGGTCGCGGGCGATGGCCTGGACGGACTGGCCGGCTTCGAGCATGCCGAGGGCGCTGACGACGCGCAGGCGCTGGCGCCATTCGTTGAAGGTCATGCCCAGGTGCTGCTGGCAGTGGCGCAGCAGGGTGCGCTCGGTGATGCCGGCGGTGGCGGCCCAGTGGGCGGCGCTGCGCTTGTCGCCGGGCTGGCTTTGCAGGGCGGCCAGGATGGGGGCCAGGACGGGTTCGCTGGCGGATGGCAGGTAGCTGGCGTAGGCGCGGGCGACGCGGATCTGATCGATGACGACCTGGGCCAGGCGGCGATCTTCGGGGGTGTCGGGGTAGGTGATGCCGCGCCGTTCGAAGTCGGCCAGGACGGCGCGCATGACGGGGCTGATTTCGAGGGTGCAGGGGGCGGCGGGCAGGTCGGCGCAGGCCGCGGCAGGGATGTCGATGCAGGCGTAATGGACGTCGTCCTGGTTCTGGCAGCAGTGCTCTATCTGGGGCGGTATCCAGATGGCGTACTGGGGCGGGGACAGGTAGGTGGCGCCTTCGATGCCGATTTCCATGATGCCGGACAGGGCGAAGTTCAGTTCGCCCCAGGGCGAGGTGTGCCGCCTGACGCGTGAATGCGGCAGGAAGTGCAGGATGCGGCAGGCCAGGGGGTAGGGGCGGCCAGGGCCGAGGTCCGGGGGCGTAGCAGCCATGTCCGAAGTTCGCAGGAATTTGTCTGATTTTCATTATATACATCGAGTCGGACATAGCCCTACACTGGCCAGCCATTCCTGTTTGGCAGTACCGCTTCCATGACGCGCGCAGTTTCTCCGGGGACGACCCCGGCCTCTTCCTCGGCTTCTTCCCCGGCTTCTTCTCCTGTTCCGGCCCGCTATTTCCTGTTTCCGCTGCTGGCGGCGCTGATCTGGTCGGTCAACATGATCGTCACCAAGATGGCGGCGGACGTGATTTCACCGGCAGTCATCGGCTTTTATCGCTGGGCGCTGGCGGGCGTGGTGCTGACGCCGTTCGCGCTGCCGGGGGTGTGGCGCAATCGGCGCGTGGTGCTGCCCTACCTGCCGAAGTTCGCGGTGCTGGGCGGGCTGGGCATGGCGCTGTACCAGGGGCTGGCCTATGTGGCGGCGAGCAGCACCACGGCGACCAATATGGGCATCATCACGGCGATGATTCCGCTGATGACGATTGCGGTGGGGGCGCTGGTGCTGCGCGAGCGGCCGTCGGCGATGGCGCTGCTGGGCGGCCTGTTGTCGCTGGCGGGGCTGGCGCTGTTGATCGGCGAGGGCGATCCGGCGCGGCTGCTGTCGGTGGGCGCGAATCACGGCGACGTGCTGATGGGCCTGGGGGCGCTGGCGTATGCGCTGTACGGCGTGCTGCTGCGCCGCTGGGGCCTGCCGGTGGGGCCGTGGCAGTCGCTGTATGTGCAGGTGGCGTTCGGCGTGCTGTTCCAGCTGCCGGCCTTCCTGATGGCGCCGGCCGCGTCGCTCAATGGCGAGAACCTGCCGCTGGTGCTGTATGCGGCGATATTTCCGTCGCTGTTCGCGCCGTTCCTGTGGATGCAGGGGGTGCGGCACCTGGGGCCGAACCGCGCCAGCATGTTCCTGAACGTGATGCCGGTGGCCACGGTGGCGATCGCGGCGCTGTTCCTGGACGAGAAGCCGCACCTGTTCCATATCGTGGGCGGCGCGATGGCGCTGGCAGGGGTGATGCTGGCGCAGATGCGTGCGCCGTTCGCCGGGGGCAAGCCCGCCGCGCAAGGCTGACGCGCGCCTGTCAGGGATCCGGCCTACAATCAACGGTTCATCAGCTTTCTTACCCTATACGAGCCCATGGCCCAATACGTCTACACCATGAACCGCGTCGGCAAGATCGTGCCGCCCAAGCGGCAGATCCTGCGTGACATCTCGCTTTCGTTTTTTCCTGGCGCCAAGATCGGCGTGCTGGGCCTGAACGGCTCGGGCAAGTCGACGCTGCTGAAGATCATGGCAGGCGTGGACCGCGAGATCGAAGGCGAAGCCACGCCCATGCCGGGCCTGAACATCGGCTACCTGCCGCAGGAACCGCAGCTCAACCCCGAGCACACGGTCCGCCAGGCCGTCGAAGAAGGCCTGGGCGCCGTGGTCACCGCCAAGAAGCGCCTGGATGAGGTCTACGCCGCCTACGCCGAGCCGGACGCCGATTTCGACGCGCTGGCCGCCGAACAGGCTGAACTTGAAGCCATCATCGCGGCCGCCGCCTCCAGCGGCGCCGACGACATCGAGCACCAGATGGAAATCGCCGCCGACGCACTGCGCCTGCCGCCCTGGGATGCCATCGTCGGCAACCTGTCCGGCGGTGAAAAGCGCCGCGTGGCGCTGTGCCGCCTGCTGCTGTCCAAGCCCGACATGCTGTTGCTCGACGAACCGACCAACCACCTGGATGCCGAAAGCGTCGAATGGCTGGAGCAGTTCCTGCACAAGTTCCCGGGCACCGTCGTGGGCGTGACCCACGATCGCTACTTCCTGGACAACGCGGCCGAATGGATCCTCGAACTGGACCGCGGCTACGGCATCCCCTGGAAGGGCAACTACAGCTCGTGGCTCGAGCAGAAAGAAGACCGCCTCAAGCAGGAAGAGTCCTCGGAATCGGCCCGCCAGAAGACCATCAAGAAAGAACTTGAATGGGTGCGCCAGAACCCCAAGGGCCGCCAGGCCAAGGCCAAGGCGCGTCTGGCCCGTTTCGAGGAACTGTCGTCCTACGAATACCAGAAGCGCAACGAAACCCAGGAAATCTTCATTCCCGTGGGCGAGCGCCTGGGCAACGAGGTCATCGAATTCAACAACGTCAGCAAGGCCTATGGCGATCGCCTGCTGATCGACAACCTCAGCTTCAAGGTGCCGCCGGGCGCCATCGTCGGCATCATCGGCGCCAACGGCGCCGGTAAGTCGACGCTGTTCCGCATGATCGCCGGCCGCGAGCAGCCGGATTCGGGCGAAGTGAAGGTCGGGCAGACCGTCAAGCTGGCCTTCGTCGACCAGTCGCGCGATGCGCTGGAAGACAAGAAGACCGTGTTCGACGCGGTGGCCGACGGCGCCGACATCCTCACCGTGGGCAAGTTCGAAATGTCGTCGCGCGCCTACCTGGGCCGCTTCAACTTCAAGGGCGGCGACCAGAACAAGGTGGTCGGCCAGCTGTCCGGCGGCGAACGCGGCCGCCTGCACATGGCCAAGACGCTGATCGCCGGCGGCAACGTGCTGCTGCTGGACGAACCGTCCAACGACCTCGACGTCGAAACCCTGCGCGCCCTCGAAGACGCACTGCTCGAGTTCCCCGGCAGCGTCATGGTGATCAGCCACGATCGCTGGTTCCTGGACCGCATCGCCACGCACATCATGGCATTCGAAGGCGACTCGCAAGTGGTGTTCTTCGATGGCAACTACCAAGAGTACGAAGCCGACAAGAAACGCCGCCTGGGCGAAGAAGGCGCCAAGCCCAAGCGCCTGCGCTACAAGGCCCTGAAGTAATCCCGCCTGTAACGCAGTCCGAGAAATCCCGGCCGATGTGCCGGGATTTTTTTTGAGGTGTTAGAATCAAAAGCAGCATCATTTGATGTTATTTTTGATTCAAATTTACGACGGGGAGGTTCGCATGCGTACCACTGTGACACTCGACGACGATCTGCTGGAACTGGCCCGAACCTACACGGGTATTCAGGAAACGTCCGCGCTGCTCCAGCAAGCACTGACCAAGCTGGTGCAGAAAGAAGCCGCGAAGCGGCTGGCCAAGCTGGGTGGAAGCTCTCCCAAGCTGAAGCCGATACCTCGGCGTCAAACGGAGACTGCCGATGATCTTGGTTGATACCTCTGTCTGGATCGATCATTTGGCTGAGGGTGAACCCCGCCTTGAACGCCTATTGAATGATGAAAGCGTGCTGATGCATCCATTCGTGGTTGGCGAACTCGCACTTGGCTCTTTGGGAAGACGCGAAACGGTAATGGATGCATTGACGCTACTACCCCAAGTCGTGAGAGCAAGTCACAACGAGGTGATGCATTTTCTGCAGGCCGAGAGACTATTTGGCAAAGGAATCGGCTACGTGGATTTGCACCTTTTGGCCTCAACTCGATTGACACCGGGTGCAACGTTGTGGACCAAGGACAAGCGTCTACGGTCGCTTGCCAGTGAACTGAGCTTGTTCGCTGAACCCCCTCAATATCACTGAGCCAGCAATACGATGCCTGTCGACAAGATCGCTATGCTGGCTTTGTCCTACTGATTTCTGGAGATCCACCATGTTGCTGCAAGCCTCTGATTCCACCTTGCTCATCGTCGACATGCAGGGCCGCCTGATGCCCGTGATCCACGATGGCGATGCGGTGCTGGCCACGGCGCACAAGCTGGCGCAGGCCGCGCGCCTGCTCGAGGTGCCGGTGGTGGCGACGGAACACCATAGCAAGATGCTCGGCGTGACCGTGGCGCCGCTGAACGAGCTGGTGCAGTCCACGTTCCAGAAGATGCATTTCTCTTCCACGCGCGAACGCGGCTTTGACGCCTGGCTGCCGGCCGCGCGCAAGACCGTGCTGGTGGCGGGCTGCGAGGCCCACATCTGCGTGTTGCAGACCGTCATCGGTTTGATCGATGCGGGTTACAAGGCGGTGCTGGTGTCGGATGCGGCAGGCTCGCGCAAGCCGTCCGACCACCATGCGGCGTTGCGCCGCGCGCGCGCCCATGGCGCCGAGATCGTCACCTCGGAAATGGCCATTTTCGAATGGATGGACACCTGCGAGCATCCGCGCTTCCGCGACGTGTTACGTCTGGTCAAATAGTGCGTAAGCCCTGCAACACGGCCCAGGGGAACCGCAAAGATTCCCTCGCCCTTTGACACAATTCCTGGGCAAACCTCACACCGTCCCCCGGGATATTTTGCGATCCTGAAGGTTCCAAACCCATAGGGGTGTCGTGCGCTCGCGTCTTGTTCAGGTGCGGCCCCGGGTACAAGAATAGGAGCCTCATCATGAAGATCGCATCTGTTTCCAAAATCTGTGTCGCTGTTGCCATGGCTGCCACGATGGCAGGTTGCTCGTCCTGGGACAGCATGAGCCATCGCCAGAAGAGCACGGTGGGCGGTGCGGCGCTGGGTGGTGTGGCGGGCGCCGTCATCACCAACGGCGGCATCCTGGGTACCGTGGGTGGCGCAGCCATCGGCGGTGTCATCGGCGACCAGGTCGGCAAGCACTAAGCCAGCTGCGGCAAGGGCACGCTGGCCCTGGGTGGGCCGGTGCCCGCGGCAGGTATCCGTGCCTGCTGCCGCCTGCGTTGAATGTTTCGCCCATGAAAAAACCCTCGGGAAACCGAGGGTTTTTCGTTTGCGCGCGAACGTGCCGCGGGCCGCGCAGAACGTCTGCGCGGCGCGTGCGTCAGGCTTCGCTTTGCGGCATTTCGATCTTCACTTCCAACACTTCGAGGGTGTCCTGGCGTTCCAGGTGCACCTTGATGTCTTCGGGGTTGATCTTCACGTACTTGGAAATGACCGCGATGAGTTCCTGCTGCAGCTGCGGCAGGTAGTCGGGCGAGTCGCCGCGGCCCCGCTCGTGGGCCAGGATGATCTGCAACCGCTCCTTGGCGACGGAAGCGGACGATTTCTTTTGACCAAGCAGAAACGACAGGAAGGACATTGCTTACTTGCCTCCGAACAGGCGTTTCAGGAAACCCGGCTTCTCGTAGTCGGTAAAGCGCAGGGCCTTGTCTTCGCCAAGGTAACGGGCCACGACGTCCTTGTAGGCTTCGGAAACGTCGGTCTCTTTCAGGTGGATGGCGGGCAGGCCTTGGTTGGACGCCTGCAGCACGGCTTCGGATTCGGGAATGACGCCGATGAGCTTGATGCGCAGGATGTCTTCGATGTCGCCCAGCGACAGCATTTCGCCGTCGACCACGCGCTTGGGGTTGTAGCGCGTGAGCAGCAGGAATTCCTTGACCGGCTCGCCGCCGTCGACCGCGCGCTTGGACTTGGCCGCCAGGATGCCCAGGATGCGGTCAGAGTCGCGAACGGACGAGACTTCGGGGTTGGTCACGACCAGCGCGTCGTCGGCGAAGTAGGCGGCCATCAGGGCGCCCGTTTCGATGCCGGCGGGCGAATCGCAGACGATGTAGTCGAAGCCCATTTCCTTCAGGTCGTTGATGACCTTTTCCACGCCTTCCTGCGTCAGCGCGTCTTTGTCGCGCGTTTGCGAGGCGGGCAGGATGAACAGGTTTTCAAGCTGCTTGTCCTTGATCAGCGCCTGGTTGAGCGTGGCTTCGCCTTGGATCACATTGACGAAGTCGTACACCACGCGACGCTCGCAGCCCATGATGAGGTCGAGATTGCGCAGGCCGACATCGAAGTCGATGACAGCGGTCTTGTGGCCCCGCATCGCGAGGCCCGCGGAAAAACTGGCGCTCGTCGTGGTTTTACCCACGCCGCCTTTGCCGGAAGTCACCACAACAATGCGTGTCATGACGATCAAACCCTTATGTTCGAATAAATCGCGTTATCGTAAAGCAAAAAGCCCATGTAAGGCTTCTTACAGAATGTGTTGCCGTCAGGCCTTGAGCGCCTCGATGCGCAGTGTGTCGCCATCCAGCCGCACCAGCGCCGGTTGGTTGTGCAGCGACTTGTCGAGCTTGTCTTCCACCACACGGTACACGCCGGCCACGGCCAGCAGCTCCGCATCCAGGTGCGTGGTGAAGATGCGCGCCGACGTATCGCCGCGCGCGCCGGCCATGGCCTTGCCGCGCAGCGGTCCGTACACGTGCACGTTGCCGTCGGCGATGACTTCGGCGCCCTGGCTGACCATGCCGATGACGACCAGGTCGGTGTGGCGCGCATAGACGCGCTGGCCGGACCGCAGGGGCTTGGTGATGACGAGCGCCGACGACGATTGCGGCGCGGCCGGCGTCGGGCTGGGCGCCGACGTAGTGCTGCTGGCGGCGCGCTCGGGCAGGGGCTCGGTGGACTTGGCGGCCGCGGTATCGGCAGACTTCTCGGCGGGCTTGTCCGCAGGTGTGTCGGCCGGCGTGGGCGCGGAGGCGATCTCGACCGCGGCGGCAGGCACCGACGGCACCGGCGTGGCGACGTCATTGGGCGGCGCGGTGTCCACCACCGGCATCGGGCGGGCTGCGGGCGTGGACAGTTCCACGGGCGTCAGGCCCGCGGCGCGCGCAGCGGCGAGGTTGGCGCCTTCGGCGACCACGCCGATGGGGGGCAGGTTATGCCCGCGCAGCGCCGCGACCAGCGCGGTCCAATCGATTTTTTCCTCGACGCGGCTGGCGTCGATGACGACGGGTTCGTTCTCGAAGAAGCTGCCCGCATCGGCCATGCGCTTGGCCAGCGCGGCGTTCAGGCGTTCGGGGTCGGCGCTGTGCAGGACCACCCGGATGGCATACAGGGTGGCGCTCTTGAAGTCCAGGGCTAGGGATTCAGTGTTCATCTTGAGTGGGGCTGGCGGTTCTGTGCGCCCGAAAGGGGCGCATGCGACCGGCTGCGCAATGTCGGGGATGATAACCCGCCCCGGGGCCGTTCAATCGTTCGGCCAAGGGTAAAAACCGCCCAGTTTGCGGGTGGCATCGGCCGCGGCGGCCACCACCAGCGCCGCATGGTCGCGTTGCAGGCGCGGCGTGGGCATGGTCAGCGTGACCGCCCCGGCCAATTCGCCCGTGGCATTGAAGACCGGCGCCGAGATGCCCGACAGCTCGGGCATGCGGTCGCCTTCCAGCACCACCACGCCGCTTTGGCGGATGGATTCGTAGGGTTCGCCCGGCGCGCCCCCGAACGCCGTCAGCACGCGGCCTCCCGCGCCCCGGTCCAGGGGCAGCAGGTCGCCTGCCTTGATGTGGTCGCGCACCGGTTGCGGCGAATCGACCCGGTACAGGCACAGGCGGTGTTCGCCCTGGCGTACGTGGAATGCGGCGCTTTCGCGGGTGGCGCGCGCCAGTTCCTGCAGCACCGGCATGACCACGGCTTCCAGCGAGAACGAGGCCGCGTAGACCCCATGCAATCGTGCGATTTCGGCGCCCAGGGCGTAGTGGCCGTCGGCGGTGCGCTGCACCAGGCGGCCGTGTTCCAGCGAGGCCAGAAGACGCAGCACGGTGCTTTTGTAGAGCTGGGTGCGTTCGGCCAGTTCGGCCAGGGTCAGTGACCGGTCGCCCGTGCGGAAAGCGGACAGCACCGACAGGGCGCGGTCCACCGCGGCGGCGCCGCCGGGCGCTGCGTGCTGGTCGGCTAACGAGGGTTGGCTGGCTTTTCTGGGCATGGCAAAGCGGCCTTTCGGGCAGGCAGGGTTGACACCCGGAATCCGGATGGGGAATAATTTATAGAACGTCGTTCTATCTTATAGAACGCTAAGGAGAAAGTCAATGCCCCAGATTCTAGTCAGCGAGGTCGGCCCCCGGGATGGGTTGCAGAGCATCGCCGCCATCATGTCCACGCCCGCCAAGCTGCGCTGGATCGCCGCACTGGCCGCGGCCGGTCTGCGCGAAATCGAGGTCTGCTCGTTCGTGCCGCCCACGTTGCTGCCGCAGATGGCCGACGCGGCCGACGTGGTGGCGGGCGCCCGGCAACTGCCCGGCCTGGCCGTGGCGGCGCTGGCCCCGAACCTGCGCGGCGCCCGCGCGGCCTTCTTGGCGGGCGCGGCCAAGGTCACGCTGCCCGTGTCGGTCAGCGAGGCCCATTCCCTGGCCAACGTGCGCAAGACCCACGCGCAGATGCGCGACGAAGTGGCCGCCGTGGTGGCCCTGCGCAACGCGCAATTCCCCGACGTGAAACTGGAAGCCGGCCTGTCCACCGCGTTCGGCTGCACGCTGGCCGGCCAGGTGCCGCAAGCCGACACGCTGCGCCTGGCCGTCACGATGGCGCAGTTGGGCGTGGACGAAGTGGGGCTGTCCGACACCACCGGCTACGCCAACCCCGCGCAGGTCAAGCGCCTGTTCAAGGCCCTGCGTGCCGAACTCGGCGAACGCGCGGGCGGCGCCCACTTTCACAACACGCGCGGCCAGGGGCTGGCCAATGTGGTGGCCGCGCTGGAGGCCGACGTCGACACGTTCGACGCCAGCCAGGGCGGCCTGGGCGGTTGTCCGTACGCGCCCGGCGCCACCGGCAACATCGTCACCGAAGACCTGGTGTTCCTGCTCGAGTCGATGGGCCTGGATACCGGCATCGACATGAACGGCCTCCTGGCCGCGCGCGATGCGCTGCAAGAAGGGCTGCCCGGCGAACCGCTGTACGGCCACGTGCCCGACGCCGGCCTGCCCAAGGGCTTCACTTACGCGCGGGAGGCCGCATGAATCCGCAATCGCACGACGCCGCCGCACAAACCGCCACCCAAACCGGCGAGGCGCCGCTGCCGCTGGCCGGCATCCGGGTGGTGGAATTTACGCACATGGTCATGGGCCCCACCTGCGGCATGATGCTGGCCGACCTGGGCGCCGAGGTCATCAAGATCGAACCGGTGCAGGGCGACAACACACGCCGCCTGAAGGGCTCGGGCGCGGGCTTTTTTGCCATGTTCAACCGCAACAAGAAAAGCCTGCCTGTCAACCTGCAGGACCCGCGCGGCATCGAGCTGGTGCTCAAGCTGATCGCCAGCGCCGACATCGTCAGCGAAAACTTCAAGGCCGGCACCATGGCCCGGCTGGGGCTGGACTACGCCACCCTGTCCAGGCTGAACGAACGCCTGATCTACGTCTCGCACAAAGGCTTCCTGCCCGGCCCCTACCAGCACCGCACCGCGCTGGACGAAGTGGTGCAGATGATGGGCGGCCTGGCCTACATGACCGGCCCAGAAGGCCGGCCCTTGCGTGCCGGCGCCGCGGTCAACGACATCATGGGCGGCATGTTCGGCGCCATGGGCGCCATGGCCGCGCTGCTGGAACGCGCCCGCACCGGCCGCGGCCAGGAAGTGCAAAGCGCGCTGTTCGAGAACAACGTGTTCCTGGTCGGCCATCACATGATGCAGTACGCCGTCACCGGCAAGCCCGCCGCCCCCATGCCCAGCCGCATCTCCGCCTGGGCCGTGTATGACGTCTTCACCGTCAAGGATGGCGAACAGATCTTCCTGGCCGTGGTGTCCGACACCCAATGGAAGCTGTTCTGCGAGGCCTTCGGTTTCGCCGACCTGGCCCAGGATGCGCGCCTGGCCGGCAACAACGACCGCGTCGAAGCCCGTTCGTGGCTCATGCCCATGCTGCGCGAACGCATGGCGCCGCTGGCCGCCGCCGACATCGCCGGCCGCTTCGAGGCCCAGGGCCTGCCCTACGCGCCGATTGCCAAGCCGCAGGACCTGTTCGACGACCCGCACCTGACCGCCACCGGTGGCCTGGCCGACATCACCTTGCCGCAAGACGGCGCGGGCAGCGGTGCGGGCAGCGGCGGGGCGGGCAAACACGCCAAGGTGCCGCTGCTGCCCATCACGCTGGGCGGCCGCCGCCCCGGCGTGCGTACCGATCCCCCGGCACTGGGCGCGCAGGGCGCCCAGTTGCTGGAAACCCTGGGGCTGAGCGCGACGCAGATCGCGGCCCTGACCGAAGCCGGCGTCGTAGGGCCGGTGTACTGACCGCGACCGCCCCGGCCGCCACCAAGAATCCTTCTGGAGACAACCGCATGAATCCCTTCCCGCGCCTTCTTCCGCGCTGCCTTGCCGGGGCCGTCCTGGCCGCCGCTACCCTGGCCGGCGCCGCGCCCGCCACCGCCGCCGCCTATCCCGAGCGCCCCATCAACCTGGTCGTGCCCATGCCCCCGGGCGGCGGCACCGACGTCGTCAGCCGCCTGCTGGCCGAACGCCTGGGCGTGGCCACCGGCTGGAGCCTGGTGGTGCAGAACAAGCCCGGCGCCACCGGCAACATCGGCATGGACTACGTGGCCCGGGCCCAGCCCGACGGCTACACCGTCGGCATGGGCCAGGCCGCCAACCTCGCGATCAACCCGGCGCTCTATCCCAAGATGCCGTTCGACCCCAAGAAGGACTTCACCCTGGTCGGCCTGATCGCCGCCCAGCCCGTCGTCCTGGTCGTGCGTGCCGATTCCCCCTACAAGACCCTGGCCGACCTGGTCGACGACGCCAAGAAAAAGCCCGCCTCGTCCCTGCGCCTGGCCTCGGCCGGCAACGGCACCATCGGCCACATGTCCGGCGTCATGCTCGCCCGCCGCGCCGGCATCGAGTTCCTGCACGTCCCCTACAAAGGCGCCGGCCCCGCCGTCACCGACCTGGTAGGCGGCCAGACCGACCTCTACTTCATCACCCCCCAGACCGCCTTCCCCCTGCTCGCCGCCAACAAACTGCGCGCCCTGGCCGTCACCTCCAACACCCGCCTGGCCGCCTTGCCCGACGTCCCCACCGTCGCCGAATCCGGCTACCCCGGCTTCGAAGCCTCCGCCTGGACCGGCCTGGTCGGCCCCGCCCACATGCCCCCCGACATGGTCACCCAACTCAACGCCCGCATACAGACCGTCCTGAAGGAACCCGACCTGATCAAACGCCTGGAAGCCGAAGGCAGCCAACCCCTGGGCGGCACCCCCGCCGACTTCGAGGCCTACATGAAATCAGAAACCACCAAATGGGCCGACGTAGTCAAGGCGGCGAATATCAAGATGGACTGAGCGGGGCAGAACAACCAATCAGGCAGGACGCCCGCGCAGCGCACAGGAACAAGCCGGACCTACCTACACGCGTTAGCGCCCTGCCCACCCCATCTCTAGGGGCGCACTGACAAGCTCCCTCTCCGCCAGCGCGCCGCGTACACCGCTACGACGCACGAAAACGCGTAAGCCCCGGCAAGGCCGCCCGCGCGGCCGTCCGGGGCGGGCCCCGTAAACCTCTCCCATCAACCCCGGCCTAGCAGCGCTTCAATCCTCGCAACCCGTAGCCCCTCGCGCAGGGTGTCTGGGGGGCGGGCAACCTCGATGCGCCCAAGGGAATCCGTAGGTAGCCGAAGGCGGACGAGGATGACGCAGGGGCAGTCCGGAGCGAAGGCTCCGGACCGCAATCGTGGGCGCCCGCCCCCCAGACACCCTGCGCGAGGGGCGACCTACGAAGAACAAACATCACAAACCAAACCAACCCCCAGGCCGCGCCCCGTCGCACGCCGCGACATCCCAGCCCCCGGCCGACCCATAAAAAAAGCGCCCGATAAAGGCGCCTTTCTCAAAAAAGATCCCCGGCAACGACTAAGCCTGCCCCCAAGAATCCCGCAAGGTCACCACCCGATTCAAAACCGGCTTTTCAACAGAAGACTCCTTCAAGTCCGCCGTGAAATAACCCAACCGCTCGAACTGCCAGGTAGCCCCCGGCGTCGCCACAGTCCCCGGCTCCAACCACGCCGTCACCGTCTGCTTCGAATTCGGATTCAGACAAGCGAGAAAATCCTTGTCCCCGCCATCCGGCCGCGCATCCGCAAACAACCGGTCGTACAGGTGGATCTGCGCCGGCACCGCATGCGCCACGCTCACCCAGGTGATATTGCCCTTGACCTTGACACTGTCCGCACCCGGCGTACCGCTCTTGGTCTCCGGCAGGTACTCGGCCTGCACCTCGACCACCTCGCCCGCCTCGTTCTTCGTGAAGCCCGTGCAGCGCACCACGTAGCCGTACTTCAGGCGCACCGTATTGCCCGGGAACAGGCGGAAATACTTCTTCGGCGCTTCCTCGCGGAAGTCGTCACGCTCGATCCACAGCTCGCGCGACAGCGGGAATTCGCGCACGCCCGCCTCCGGATCGTGCGGATTGCGCGGCGCCGTGCAGACTTCGGTCTGGCCTTCCGGGTAATTCGTGATCACCAGCTTGATCGGGTCCAGCACCGCCACCGAACGCGCAGCGATCGGGTCCAGGTCGTCGCGCACCGCTTGTTCCAGCAGGCTGTAGTCGATACGCGAATCCGACTTCGACACCGCCGTGCGGTCGCAGAACAGGCGGATCGAGGCCGGCGTGTAGCCGCGGCGGCGCAGGCCGAAAATGGTCGGCATGCGCGGGTCGTCCCAGCCGTCCACGTGGCCTTCGCGCACCAGTTGCAGCAGCTTGCGCTTGCTGGTGACCACGTAGCTCAGGTTCAGGCGGGCGAATTCGTACTGGTGCGGCAGCGGCTGGGCCAGCTTGCCCAGCTCGGCCAGGCGCGTCAGGATCCAGTCGTAGAACGGGCGCTGGTCTTCGAATTCCAGTGTGCAGACGCTGTGCGTGATGCCTTCCAGCGCGTCTTCCACCGGGTGCGCCCAGCTGTACATCGGGTAGATGCACCACTGGTTGCCCGTGCGGTGGTGGGTCGCATGGCGCACGCGGTACATGACCGGGTCGCGCAGGTTGATGTTGGGCGACGCCATGTTGATCTTGGCGCGCAGCACCAGGCTGCCGTCCGGGTGCTTGCCGTCGCGCATCTCGCGCAGCAGCGTGATCGACTCGGCGGCCGGGCGGTTGCGCCAGGGCGAATCGGTGCCGGGTTCGGTCAGCGTGCCGCGGTTGGCGCGGATCTCTTCGGGGCTTTGCTCGTCGACATAGGCGTGGCCGGCCTCGACCAACGCCTCGGCGAACTCATACATATAGCCGAAGTAGTCGCTGGCGAAATACAGGTTGTCGCGGCCGTCGGCCTTCCAGTCGAAGCCCAGCCAGTGCACGGCCTCGATGATGGCGTCGACGTATTCCTGGTCTTCTTTCTCGGGGTTGGTGTCGTCGAAACGCAGGTGACAGACGCCGCCGAAATCGCGGGCCAGCCCGAAATTCACGCAGATGCTCTTGGCGTGGCCGATGTGCAGGTAGCCGTTGGGCTCCGGCGGAAAGCGCGTGCGGATGCGGGCCGGATCGGGCTCGCCCTGCTGCTGCACGGCCGCCGGGCCAGGCTTGCCCGCCCAACGCTTGCCCTGGAAGCGGTTGGCTTGCAGGTCGTCTTCGACGATGTTGAGCAGGAAATTGGATGCAGCGGGGGTCGGCGTCGTGGCGGAGGTCATTCTTGAAAGAATAGGAAAAAGCAGCGACAAAGCGTCAATTTTGCCACGTTCCTGAGAAGGACCATTTCCAGGGGGGGCGCAAGCGGTTTCAAACTGTCCCCCATCGTCATGTAACTGGCTCTACACTACGGGCCATCATGGATATTTCCACCCTATCTTTGGCCCGTGCGCAATTCGTGGCCAGCCTGAGCTTCCTGGCGCTGTTCCTGGCCGTGGCCCTGGCGCTTGCCTGGGTTCTGCTGTTCTTCAAGATTCGCGCCCGCGTGTCCGGGCAGGGCGGCTGGACGGCCGCCTACCGCTTCTGGGTCCGCATCTTCGCCCTGTCTTTCGTCCTGACCCTGGCCGCCTGCGTGCCGGTGCTGATCCAGCTGGGCAGCCTGTGGGCGGGCCTGATGGACAAGATCGGCAACATCGCCGGCCCCTTGCTGGGCTACGGCATCCTGTCCGTCTTCATCCTCAAGTCCTGCTTCCTGGGCGTCATGCTGTTCGGCCAGCGCCGCGTGTCCGACGGCGCCCACACCCTGGCGGTGCTGATGGTGGCGGTGGGCCAACTGGTCGCGCTGTTCTGGGTGCTGGCCCTGCAATCCTGGATGCAGACGCCTGACGGCGCCGTGCTGGTCGACGGCCGCTACCAAGTCTACGACTGGGTGGCCGTGGTGCTGAACCCGTCCGTCGGCTGGCGCATGGGCGTCGTGGTCGTGGGATCGGCGCTGGCGGCGGCCTTCCTGATGATGGGCGTGACTGCGCTGCAAGCGCTGCGCCGCCCGCTGGACGACGGCGAACGCTGCACCTTCAAGACCGGCCTGGCCATCGCCGCGCTGGCCGCCGTGCTGCAGGTGCCGGTGGCCACGGGCGCCGGGCAGATGGTGGCCCAATACCAGCCCGCCAAGGCGGCTGCCGCGGCCGGCTACTGGGAAAGCGGCACTGAGCCGCGCCTGGTGCTGTTCGGCTGGCCGGACGCCCGCGCCCATACCAACGTGGCCGACTGGACCCTGCGCAATGCCGGCGGCATGTGGCTGCACCGCAATGAAGACGGCACCTACCAGGGCCTGGACAAGTATTCCGGCATGCTGCCGCCGGTGGCGCTGACCTTCTGGTCGCTGCGGGTGGCAGCTGGCCTGGGCCTGCTGATGCTGGCCGTGTCCTGGATCACTTTCCTCTGGACCTGGCGCCGGGGCCTGGACGTGGCCGTGCTGCCGCAATGGTGGCAGCGGGTGCTGTGCGGCATGATGTTCTCGGGCGGCATCGCCGTCGTGGCCAGCTGGTGGGTGTCCGTCATCGGCCTGCAACCCTTTGCCGTGAACGGCACCGTCACGCAGTCCGAAGTGCTGGGCGCGGTGTCCTCCAGCACCGTGGCGTACGGCCTGGTGGGCTACAGCCTGCTCTACTCGCTGCTGCTGGCGGCCTTTGCCGGCATGCTCTTCCACGCGGCGCGCTACGGTGTGGTGCCGGTACGCAAACTCGCCGGAGGCACGCCATGATCGCCATGCTGGCCGCGTCGCAAGGCCTCAGCCCCGAAGACCCTTCCTTCTGGATGCCGTTGGCGTTCATGGGCCTGCTGTTCGTCGTCATTGCCGCCGGCATGGTGCTGGACGGCTTCGACCTGGGCGTGGGCATCCTGCTGCAACTGGCGCCCGAGCAAGAGCGCGGCCGCATGATGAGCCTGCTCAGCCCCTGGCGCGATGCCAACGAATTCTGGCTGCTGCTGGGCATGGGCCTGTTCGCCTCGGCGTTTCCGTTCGCCTGGGGCGCGGTGCTGGGCAAGCTCTACGGGCCGCTCACCTTCATGGTGCTGGGCGTGGTGCTGCGCAGCGTGGCGTTCGAATTCCGCATCCGCGCCCGCACCGAGGCCAAGCCGCGCTGGATCTTCGCATTCTGGGCCGGGTCGCTGATCACCGCCTTCGGCCAGGGCATGCTGCTGGGGCGCATCGCCACTGGCTACCAGTCCGACGCCGGCTATGGCTGGTTCGCAATGTTCGTCGGCCTGTGCGCGGTGGCGGCCTATGTGCTGCTGGGCGCGTCGTGGCTGGTGATGCGGGTCGACGGCGACCTGCAACGCCGCGCCGCCAACTGGGCGCGCCACGCGATCCGCTGGACCGCGGTCGGCATGGTCGCCATCGCCGTCACGCTGGGCCTGGCCAACGCCGGCATCTTCTATAAATGGAGCAACATCGCCCACCTGAGCCTGGCGGCCACGGTCTGGGTGCTGATGCTGGCCGGCTTCGTGGCGGCCGAAATGCTGCTGGCCCGCCTGCCGGGCCGCGCCGACCGTTTCAGCTGGCTGCCGTTCGTGCTGTGCGTGGCGCTGTTCCTGTTGATGCTCAGCGGCCTGGCCTACAGCCTGTTCCCCTACCTGATCCTGGACGATATGACGCTGTGGGACGGCGCTGGCGCGCTCGGTTCGATGCGTCTGGTGATGGCGGGCGCGGTGGTGGGCATCCCGGTGGTGCTGGTGTTCAACATCCTGGCCTACCGCTCGGTGTTCGGCAAAGAGCGCGCACCCGTGCCGCTGCTGCCGCCGCCGTCACCCTGACGGGCGCCGCACGCGCTACAGCACCGGCCGCGCCACCCGCTGCAGGATCTCTTCGCCGTAGGCTTCCAGCTTGCGCGCGCCCACGCCGCTGATGTGGCTCAGCGCATCCATCGATTCTGGCTGGGCCAGCGCGATTTCCCGCAGCGTGGCGTCATGGAAAATGACATAGGCGGGCACGCCGTGGCTCTTGGCCACTTCGCCGCGCCAGGCGCGCAGCGCTTCGAACACCGGCTGCAGCTCGGCCGGCAGGTCCACCGCCGCGGCCTTGGCCCGGGTGCCGCCGGACTTGCTGGAACGGGCCTTCTTTTCGGATTCGCGCCGCAGCATCAGTTGGCGTTCGCCCTTGAGCACCGCGCGGCTGCCTTCGGTCAGGGCCAAGGTGCCGAACCCTTCGGTGTCCACCGTGAGCAGGCCTTGCGCCAGCAATTGGCGCAGCACGCCGCGCCAGGCGGTATCGCTCAGGTCTTCGCCCACGCCGAACACGCTCAGCGTTTCGTGGCCGTGCTGGCGGGTGCGGTCGGTGACCTTGCCGCGCAAGATGTCGATGATGTGGCCGGCGCCGTAGCGCTGGCCGCGTTCTTTCCAGAGGCGGTACACGGCCGACAGCACCTTTTGCGCGGCCACGGTGCCGTCCCAGGCCTGGGGCGGGTCCAGGCAGACGTCGCAGTTGCCGCAGGCGGTGATCTGCTGGCCGAAATACGCCAGCAGCCGCACCCGGCGGCATTCCACTGTTTCGCACAAGCCCAGCATAGCGTCCAGCTGCTGGCCCAGGCGGCGGCGGTAGGACTCGTCGCCGGGGGATTCGTCGATCATGCGGCGCTGCTGCACCACGTCTTGCAGGCCATAGGCCAGCCACGCCGTGGCGGGCAGGCCGTCGCGGCCGGCGCGGCCGGTTTCCTGGTAGTAGCCCTCGACCGATTTGGGCAGGTCGATGTGGGCCACGAAGCGCACGTCCGGCTTGTCGATGCCCATGCCGAATGCGATGGTGGCCACCATCACCACGCCGTCTTCGCGCAGGAAACGCGACTGGTTGGCCGCCCGCACCTGGGCGCTGAGCCCGGCGTGGTAGGGCATGGCGTCGATGCCCTGGTTGCACAGGAATTCGGCGGTTTCCTCGACCCGGGCGCGTGACAGGCCATACACCACGCCGGATTCGCCTTCGTGCTCGGTGCGGATCATGTCCAGCAGCTGCTTGCGCACTTCGTTCTTTTCGACGATGCGGTAGCGGATGTTGGGGCGGTCGAAGCTGGAAACGAAGTGATGCGCGTCGTCCAGCGACAGGCGGTGGGCGATCTCGGTGCGGGTTTCGGCCGTGGCGGTCGCGGTCAGCGCGATGCGCGGCACGTCGGGCCAGCGCTCGTGCAGCATCGACAGGCCCAGGTATTCCGGCCGGAAATCGTGGCCCCATTGCGATACGCAGTGGGCCTCGTCGATGGCGAACAGCGCGATGTTGCCGCGGTCGAGCAATTGCAGGCAGCGGTCGGTCAGGAGCCGTTCGGGGGCGACGTACAGCATGTCCAGTTCGCCGGCCACGAAGGCTTCTTCGACGTCGCGCGCGACCCGCCATTCCTGGGTGGAATTCAGGAACGCGGCGCGCACGCCCAGTTCGGTCAGGGCGTCGACCTGGTCCTGCATCAGGGCAATCAGCGGCGACACGATGATGCCGGTGCCTTCGCGCACCAGGGACGGGATCTGATAACAGAGCGACTTGCCGCCGCCCGTGGGCATCAGGACCAGCGCGTCGCCGCCGTCGATGACTTGCTGGACAATGGCTTCTTGGTCGCCGCGGAAGGATTCGTAACCGAAAACGCGCTGCAGGACACCTAGGGCGCGCGCGTCAGACATGGGGATAGGCCGTGAGCATCATGGCAGGGATTTTAAGCCGCAAATCCGGATGGCCGGTCCGAGCGGGATATTTCCGTCCGCCGGGCGGGCCGCGTCACCAGCTGAGCCAGGTGCCGCGCATGAAGGTGTCGACCGGCATGCTGAGGTTGGCGCGCCACTCGTAATTGCCGGAAATGATGTCGCGGTCGGCGCCGACGGCCAGCTTGACCTTGGGCGCCACGAACATGCTGTGCGACAGCCCGACGCGCTGTTCGGCCAGCGCCGAGCCTTCGTGCAGCCCCGAATAGGTGCCGCTGAGCGTGCCCCAGCCAGTGATGGGCACGCCGGCCGACAGGGTGTTGCGCGTCTGCGGCGCCGCGGCCACGCCGCCCGAATAATTGGACAGGTCGCCATAGCCGGCGCCGATCTGCTCGTTGGTGTAGCCCAGGTTGACCGCGTCGGCCACATCCACGCTGTAGCCAAAGCGGTAGCGCCAGGCGCTGGCCGCGTCGTACGAGCTTTGGGTGGCGCCGGCCTGGAAGGTGCCGTAGTCGCCGGCGGCATACGTGGTGCCCATGCCGCGGGTGGTCAGGGACGGGGCGCTTTGCATCTGGCCCTCAAGCGTCAGCACGGGCGTCAAGCCATAGCGCACGGTACCGCTGCCGACCGAGGCGCCATAGTCCACCGCGCCGGACGTGGCCGACGGGTCCATGCGGTTCAGCTTGCCCAGCGACGACGAATAACCGAAGCCGCCGGCGGGCAGGGTGTTGCCCGCGCCGAGCGAATTGGAAATCTGCAGCCCGCCCACCGGCGCACTGCTGCCCCAGGCCGGGGCATTGGCGCTGATGTTGCCCACGGCGACCGTCGGGCCGCTGGTGTTGTTGTAGACCCAGTTGCGGTCGCCGCCGTAGCGCAGGCCGTCCTGCCCGCTGACCGAGGCGAACCAGGGCCGGCTGGGGCGCGAAACGCCGGACACCACGACGACAGGGCCGCTGGGTATGTCCCCGCTTTGCAGGTCGAAGGTGTATTCGGGAGGATCCGCGGTGGCCTGTGCCGGGGTGCAGCCCAGCGCGGCGGTCGTGTCCTCGCCCGACAACATCGAGCCCGTCCCCGGTATCAAGTCCGTGTCGGCGGCGCCGACCACGCTGGTGTCCATGGCGGGTTCGGCCGATTGCAGGTCGCAGGGGGTCGGGTCCAGCGGCACCGCCCGGGATTCGATCGACGGCGCGGGGCGCACGGGCATCGGCTGCACCGGCGAGAGCACGCCGATACCGCGCGCCACGTAGGCGGGAGCCGGGGGAGAGGAGGCTGCGGGCGAGCCGCCGAACGCCGGCATGAGCGGGCAGGCCAGGCCTGCCGTCAACGCCGCGTGCAACAGCCGTCTGCGCCAGATTGCAGGGGCGACCATAACGACAGTGTAGAAAGGGGACGCTGCCGCAGCTGTAAACGATCTTTAGTAAACCGGACCAGGGAATGCGGGCAGTGCCGATCATTTTAGGGCCAGTTGCCGCCGGTCCGCCATGCCGGCGCCAAGTGGGCGCCAACGCCGGCAAACATCGTGCAACAGGTATATTTCAGATGATTTCTTGCCCCTTGCCCCGGGGCGCGGACGGCTCCACTATGGCAACCATGGACACTCACCACACCAAGCTGCTGGTCGTCGACGACGACCCGGCCCTGCGTCAGTTGCTGGCCGACTACCTGAACCGCCACGGCTACGACACCCTTTTGGCGCCCGACGCCAGCGACCTGCCGTCGCGCATCACCCGCTATGCCCCTGACCTGCTGGTGCTGGACCGCATGCTGCCCGGCGGCGATGGTGCCGACGCCTGTCGCCGCCTGCGTGAACAGGGCGAAGACATCCCCGTCATCCTCTTGACCGCCCGCGACGAAGCCGTCGACCGCATCATCGGCCTGGAAGCCGGCGCCGACGACTACGTCGGCAAGCCCTTCGATCCGCGCGAGCTGCTGGCCCGCATCGAAGCCGTGCTGCGGCGCAAGCGCGGCCCGTCGGCCCTGACCAAGGACGCGCCCGTGTCGTTCGGCCCGTTTCTGTTCGACCCCTCCACCCGGCAGTTGTCGCGCGAGGGCACCGTGGTCAAGCTTACTGGCGGCGAAATCAACCTGCTCGAAGCCCTGGTGCGCAACGCCGGCAAGCCGCTGTCGCGCGAACGCCTGCTGGCGCTGGCCCGTGACGACGATGCCGGCGAACGCAACGACCGCGCCATCGACATCGCGATCCTGCGCCTGCGCCGCGTCATCGAAGACGATCCCAAGCAACCCCGCTGGATCCAGACCGTCTGGGGCATCGGCTACCGGTTCTCGCCCTGATGCGCCTGTCCCCCGGTTTCCTGGTGCCGCGGTCGCTGCGCGCGCGGCTGATCCTGCTGATCCTCGGGTCCGTGCTGCTGACGCAGGCGGCCACGCTGGTCACGGTGTCCTACTTCCGCCACAAGTTCATGGAAGATGTGGCCATCGGCTACATCACCACCACCATCCGCACCCTGCGCGCCGCCGTGTCGCAGGTGCCCGCCGAAGACCGGGCCGATTTCGTGCGCGCCGCCTCGCAGAACCAGTGGCGCCTGTGGTCCCGGGTATTGCCCGCCGAAGCCAAGCTGCAGCGCTTCAACGGCCGCCGGCCGCCGCCGCATTCGTCGCAGCGTCCGCCTCCGCCGCCGCCGCCCCCGCCATCGTCCACGCAATTCCAGGGGCCGCCGCCCCCGCCCGACATGCGCGTCGACGAACGCGAGGTCGAAAACGGCCACGAACAGCGCGAACGCGAGCGTGAACGCGAAGAGCACGTGCGCCGCTACAAGCCCGAGCCCGACGACGTGCGCCGTGACCTGCGGGCGCTGGTGCAGCAGTTGAACGAACGCCTGAACGATGGCACCCGGGTGGCGCTGTCGCGCGGCCCCACGCCGGAAATCTTCATCTCGCTGGCGCCCAACCCGGCCAGCGAAGACGCGCCGCGCCTGCGCGAATGGCTGGTCATCCCGCTGGACCGCCTGGACCCGCCGGTGGCCACGCCCTTCATCGCCGCCTGGCTGGGCGGGCTGGGCCTGTTGCTGTTGCTGGCGGTGGGCTTTTCGTGGCACATCACCCGGCCCATCACCCGCCTGGCCGATGCCGCCGACCGTCTGGCCGCCGGCCAGCCGCAGCGGGTGGAACCCTCCGGCCCCCACGAAACCCGGGTGCTGGGCGAGCGCTTCAATGCCATGCTCGACGCGCTGGCCGAGTCCGACTCGGTGCGGCGCACCCTGCTGTCCGGCCTGCCGCACGACCTGAAGGGGCCGCTGTCGCGCATGTGGCTGCGCATCGAGCTGGCCGACGATTCCGCCCTGAAGGAAGGGCTGCGCACCGACCTGCAGGACATGCAGCACATGGTCGACCAGTTCATCGGCTTCGTGCGCGGCACCGACCCCGCGGCCTACCGCTACGCCTCGATGGTGCTGCCCGACTGGCTGACCGAACGCGTCAACGCCTGGCAGGGCGCCGGCACCGACATCCACCTCAAGACCACGGGCGATGACGCTGCGCTGGTGGTGCAGGGCGATGCCGTGGCGCTGGGCCGCCTGCTGGACAACCTGATCGGCAACGCCCTGAACCACGGCGCACCGCCGGTGGACGTCTGCCTGCGGCGTGAGGACGCGTTCGCGGTGCTGGATGTATCCGACCACGGCCCCGGCATCGTGCCCGAACGCCGTCTGGAGGCCCTGCGGCCCTTCAGCCGGCTGGACGACGCCCGTACCCGCACTGGCAGCGTCGGCCTGGGCCTGGCCCTGGCCGAGGCCATCGCCCGCGCCCACGGTGGTTCGCTCGAGCTGCTGCAGGCCGAATCCGGCGGGCTGTGCGTGCGGGTCAAGCTGCCGGTGGCCGAAGGGGTCTAGGGCCGGCCGCGGGGGATGGCCCTGTTTTCGAGACAGGCCGGTCCCGCGCGCGGCCATTACGGTACGATGCAGCATCCTGCTTCGCATCCCGTTTTTCCGCACCATGGCCATCCAGTCCGATTCGCTCTCTTCCCGACCCGACGCTCCCCGCATCGTGGCGCCCCAACCGGTGTCGCCCAACGAGGAATCGATCGAGCGCGCCCTGCGGCCCAAGGCGCTGCAAGAGTACGTCGGCCAGCAGCGCGCCCGCGAACAGCTCGAAATCTTCATTGCCGCCGCCCGCAAGCGCGGCGAAGCCCTGGACCACGTGCTGCTGTTCGGCCCCCCCGGCCTGGGCAAGACCACGCTGGCTCACATCATTGCGCATGAAATGGGTGTGCAGCTGCGCCAGACCTCCGGCCCCGTGCTCGAACGCCCCGGCGACCTGGCCGCGCTCCTGACCAACCTGGAAAAGAACGACGTCCTGTTCATCGACGAAATCCACCGCCTGTCGCCCGTGGTCGAGGAAATCCTCTACCCCGCGCTGGAAGATTTCCAGATCGACATCCTGATCGGCGAAGGCCCGGCCGCGCGCAGCGTCAAGCTGGACCTGCAGCCCTTCACGCTGGTCGGCGCCACCACGCGCGCCGGCATGCTGACCAACCCGCTGCGCGACCGCTTCGGCATCGTCTCGCGGCTCGAGTTCTACAACGCTACCGACCTGGGCCACATCGTGACCCGCAGCGCCGGCCTGCTCAACGCGGGCATCACGCCCGACGGCGCCGCCGAAGTCGCGCGCCGCGCCCGCGGCACGCCCCGTATCGCCAACCGGCTGCTGCGCCGCGTGCGCGACTACGCCGAGGTCAAGGCCAGCGGCACCATCGACGCCGACGTCGCCGGCCGTGCGCTGGCCATGCTCGAAGTCGATCCCCAGGGACTGGACCTGATGGACCGCAAGCTGCTCGAAGCCATCATCCACAAGTTCGACGGCGGCCCCGTCGGCGTGGACAGCCTGGCCGCCGCCATCGGCGAAGAGCGCGACACGATCGAAGACGTGATCGAGCCCTACCTGATCCAGCACGGCTACCTGCAACGCACGCCGCGCGGCCGCACCGCCACGCTGACCACCTGGCGCCACCTGGGCCTGACCCCGCCGGCCGGCGCGGCCAGCGGCAGCGGCGAGCTGTTCGGCAAGTAAGCGGGCGGGCAGGGCGGCGGCGCGAATGCCGCCGCGGGTTTATGATCCGAGGGTTTCGATTCCGACTCTCTCCGCGATCAAAGGACCGTTTCCATGCTGCCCGAACTGCCCTCTTTCGACGATGTCGTCCGCGCCAGCGAACGCCTGGCCGGCAATGCGCACCGCACGCCCGTGCTCACTTCGACCACGGCCGATGCCATCGCCGGCGCCTCGCTGTTCTTCAAGTGCGAGAATTTCCAGCGCATGGGGGCGTTCAAGTTCCGGGGCGGCTTCAACGCCATCGCGCGCCTGACACCCGAACAGCGCGCCGCCGGCGTGGTCACGTTCTCGTCGGGTAACCACGCGCAGGCGATTGCGCTGGCCTCCAAGCTGCAGGGTGTCAAGGCCACCATCATCATGCCGCTGGACGCCCCCGCGGCCAAGCGCGCCGCCACCGAAGGCTACGGCGGCCATATCGTCACCTACGACCGCTACACCGAAGACCGCGAAGACATCGCCCGCCGCATCCAGGCCGAGACCGGCGCCACGCTGATTCCGCCCTACGACCACGAGGACGTCATCGCCGGCCAGGGCACGGCCGCCAAGGAACTGTTCGAGGAAGTCGGCGAACTGGACTACCTGTTCGTCTGCCTGGGCGGGGGCGGCCTGCTGTCCGGCTCGGCCCTGTCGGCGTTCGCGCTCAGCCCGCGCTGTCTGGTCTACGGCGTCGAGCCCGAAGCTGGCAACGATGGCCAGCAATCGCTGCGCAAAGGTGAAATCGTCCGAATTCCGGCGCCCAAGACGCTGGCCGACGGCGCTGCCACCACCCACCTGGGCCACCTGACCTTCCCCCTCATCCAGAAGTACGTGCGCGATATCGTGACCGTCACGGACGACCAGTTGGTGACCACCATGAAATTCTTCGCCGAGCGCATGAAGATGGTGGTCGAGCCCACGGGCTGCCTGGCGGCCGCGGCCGTGTTGCAGAACGTGGTGCCGGTGCGCGGGGCGCGCGTCGGCGTCATCATCAGCGGCGGCAACGTCGACCTTCCGGCCTACGGCAAGTTGCTGGCGGGTTGAACCCGCGCGCGCCGCCGGGGTGCCTCATCGCCCCGGCATGGCCGCCTGCGTGCTTGCGGCCAACGCCCGTGCAGGGCAGAATCGGGCTTGAATCCTGAAGAACAGGGGCTGCTCCATGCGTATCCTTGTCATCGGCGGCACCGGCTTCATCGGCCGTCACCTCATCGCCCGGCTGTCCGGCGCGCAGCACCAGATCCTGGTGCCCACCCGCCGCTACGGCCAGGGGCGAGACCTCCAGCTTCTACCGACCGTCACCTTGCTTGACCGCGACGTGCACGACGATGCCGCGCTCGACGACCTGACGCGCGGCTGTGACGCGGTGGTGAACCTGGTGGGCATCCTGCATGGCAAATCCGGCCGTCCGTACGGGTCGGATTTCGCCCAGGCGCACGTGCACCTGCCCCAACGCATCGCACGGGCCTGCCGCCGCCAGGGCGTGCGCCGCCTGCTGCATGTCAGCGCCCTGGGCGCCGATTCCGCCGGCGCCAGCATGTATCAGCGCTCCAAGGGCGACGGCGAAGCCGCCATCCAGAAAGAACTGGCCGACTGGCGCGAGGGTGGCTGGACGATATTCCGCCCGTCCGTGGTGTTCGGACCCGACGACAATTTCACCAATATGTTCGCGCGGCTGGCGCGCTGGCTGCCGGTGCTGCCGCTGGCGGGGGCGCAGGCGCGCATGCAGCCGGTGTACGTGGGCGACGTGGTGTCGGCCATGGTCACCGCGCTGGGCGACACGCACACCTGCGGCAAGGCCTACGAACTGGGCGGCCCGCAGGTCTACACCATGGGTGAGATCGCCCGCCTGTGCGCGGCCTGGGGCGGCCATCCGCGCCCGGTGATCGGCGTGCCGATGGGCGTGGGGCGCTTGCAGGCGCTGCTGTTCGAATGCCTGCCCGGCAGGCCGCTGATGTCGCGCGACAACCTGGATTCCCTGCGCCGCGACAATATCTGCCTGGGGCCGATCGCGCCTGAACTGAACGTGGTGCCCACCGGCCTGGAAGCGGTGGCGCCGGGTTACCTGGCGCCCGTGCGTTAGCGGGCGGCGCGACCGGTCCGATTGACGCCGTTCAGCGCACCAGCGACTTCAAGGCCTGCTTGATACCGTCCGACACGCCCACGCCTTCAGGCAGCGTCTTCAGGGCGGCCAGCGATTCTTTCTCGGAATACCCCAGCGCCAACAGCGCGTTCAGGATGTCGGACTGATTGTCCGGCGTAGCGTGCGAGGCGGCGCCGATGTCCGCGCCCAGCTTGCCGCGCATTTCCAGCAGCAGGCGTTCGGCGGTTTTCTTGCCGATGCCCGGCACGCGGGTCAGGCGGCCCGATTCCTGCAAGGTAATGGCCTGGGCCAGGTCGGCCACCGACAGGCCCGACAGCACCGACAGCGCGGTGCGCGCGCCGATGCCGCTGACCTTGATCAGCTCGCGAAAGGCGCTGCGTTCGCCTGCCGTGGCGAAGCCGTAGAGGATGTGGGCGTCTTCGCGCACCGTCAGGTGCGTGTACAGCGTGACCCGCGCGCCGGTTTCCGGCAGCGAGTACAGCGTGCTCATGGGCACGTCGATGTCATAGCCCAGACCGTTGACGTCCACACAGACGGTGGGCGGCAGTTTTTCGATCAGGGTTCCGGTAATGCGTCCGATCATGGGGCGATGGCCTGGCAGAAGAGGGGGCCGCGAAAGCCGCGGTGAATGCCGGGATTCTATACGGGTCCGCGCGGCGCGTGGGCGCCGGGGGGGGGCTCAGCCGATCAGGCGGCCGTTGCGGATGCGCGTCTTGCCGCTCATGCGCAGGCTGGTGCCCAGGCGTTCGAGCTTGTCCTGCAGCGGTCCCACGTGGGCGTGGCAGATGGCGCAGGCCAGTGCATCGGCCGAGTCGGGGGCGGGGGTGCCGTCCAGCGCCAGCAGGTGCTGCACCATCATCTGCACCTGTTCCTTGGCCGCGCGCCCGGTGCCCACCACCGCCTTCTTGATCTGCAATGCGGTGTACTCGTGCACCGCCAGCGAGCTGTCGGCCAGCGCGCACAACGCCGCGCCGCGGGCCTGGCCCAGCAGCAGCGTCGACGCCGGATTGGTGTTCATGAAGACGATTTCCAGCGCGGCCACGTCCGGTTGCGTGTCGCGGGCCACCTGGCGCAGGTTGTCCAGGATGACCTTCAGGCGTTCAGACAGCGTCAGCGCCGGCGGGACCACGATGGTCCCGCTGGCCACATAGCGCAGCCGCGAGCCGTCGGCATCGATCACACCGAAGCCGGTGCGGCGCAGGCCGGGATCGATGCCGAGGACGCGCATCAGTGGCGGAAGTGGCGGGTGCCGGTCAGCACCATGGCGATGCCGTGCTCGTCGGCCGCGGCGATGACTTCATCGTCGCGCATGCTGCCGCCGGGCTGGATCACGCAGGTCGCGCCTGCCGCCACCACCACGTCCAGGCCGTCGCGGAACGGGAAGAACGCGTCCGACGCCACGGCCGAGCCCTTCAGGGTCAGGCCGGCGTTTTCCGCCTTGATCGACGCGATGCGGGCCGAGTCGATGCGGCTCATCTGGCCGGCGCCCACGCCCAGGGTCATGCCGCCGCCCACGAACACGATGGCGTTGGACTTGACGTACTTGGCGACCTTCCAGGCGAACGCCAGGTCGCTCATTTCCTGTTCGGTGGGCTGGCGCTTGGACACGACCTTCAGCGCTTCGCGCGGCACGTTGTAGGCGTCCGGGCTTTGCACCAGCCAACCGCCGCCGACGCGCTTGACGTCGAAGGCGTTCTGGCCCGTGCCCATCGGCACTTCCAGCACGCGCACGTTCTTCTTGGCGGCCAGGATGGCCAGCGCGGCGCCGTCATAGGCCGGCGCCAGCAGCACTTCCAGGAACTGCGCGCTGACGGCTTCGGCCGTGGCGGCGTCCACCGGACGGTTGAAGGCGATGATGCCGCCGAAGGCCGACGTCGGGTCGGTCTTGAACGCCTGCTGGTACGCGCCCAGCGTGTTGGCCGCCACGGCCACGCCGCAGGGGTTGGCGTGCTTGACGATGACGCAGGCGGGCGCTTCGAAGCTGCGCGCGCATTCCCAGGCGGCATCGGCGTCGGCGATGTTGTTGTACGAGAGTTCCTTGCCTTGCAGCTGGCGGTAGTTGCCCAGGAGCCCGGCCGAACGCTGTGCGTCGACGTAGAACGCGGCGGTCTGGTGGGGGTTCTCGCCATAGCGCAACGCCTGTTCCTGCTTGACCTGCAGGGTCAGCGTGCCCGGCCATTCCTGGCGGGCCGGCACGGCGTCCTGCGCGGGCTCGGCTTCGGTCAGGCTGGTCAGGTAGGCGGCGATGGCGCCGTCATAGGCCGCGGTGTGCGCGTAGACCTTCGCCGCCAGCGCAAGGCGCAGGCCGTACGAGGTGGCGCCGCCGTTGTCCATTTCGGACAGCACGCGCGAGTAGTCGACCGGGTCGATCACAACCGTCACGCCACCGGCTTCGGTGCCGTGGTTCTTGGCGGCGGCGCGCAGCATCGCCGGGCCGCCGATGTCGATGTTCTCGACCGCGTCGGCGAACGTGCAGTCAGGCTTGGCGACCGTTTCACGGAACGGATACAGGTTGACCACCAGCATGTCGATGCGATCGATGCCCGCCGCCTTGATGGTGTCCATGTGCTCGGCGCTGTCGCGGCGAGCCAGGAGGCCGCCGTGAATCTTCGGGTGCAGCGTCTTGACGCGGCCGTCCAGGATCTCGGGCGAGCCGGTGTGGGCGGCCACTTCGGTGACGGTCAGGCCGGATTCGGCCAGCAGCTTGGCGGTGCCGCCGGTCGACAGCAGGCGCACGCCACGCGCGGCCAGCGCGCGGGCAAATTCAACGATGCCGGTCTTGTCGGACACCGAAAGCAGGGCGGTTTCGATTTTCATGGTGAGGGACGGGAGTGGGGCGCGTACGCCTTTCTCGCTTCAGGTCGGGATGGAAAAACGGGGAAGGGACGGGCCGACGGGCCCGGCCTCAAGGCAACGCTATACCTGGATGTTATGAGCCAGCAGCTTCTTGCGCAGGGTGTTGCGCGTGATGCCCAGCATTTCGGATGCCCGCGACTGGTTGCCGCCCGACCGTTCCAACGCCACTTCAAGCACCGGGCGCTCCACGCAGCGCATCACCATGTCCCACATATCGTGGGGCTCGGATTCACCCAAGTCTTCGAAATAGCGCTCCAGGCTGGCGCGCACGCATTCTTCCAGGACATCTTTCTTGCTCATTTGAGTACAGATATTTTTATGTTGGTGTTGAGGCGGTTATGCCGCCAGCAGGGCTTTCGCGACAGGCGCCGGGTTGTTGCCGTCGCGAGAAATAGTGAGGAACCAGTCCGACACCGCCCGCCACTGGTCGCGGGTGTTGTCGATGAGGTTCATGCGGTCGCGGAACGAGTCCGCATCCGGCAGGCCGTCCAGATACCATCCTATGTGCTTGCGCGCCGTGCGTACGCCGGTGTGTTCGCCATAGAAGCGGTAGTGGTCGTCGAGATGTTCGAGCAGCAGTTCGCGCATTTCCCCATAGCTGGGAGGGGCCAGTGTTTCGCCTGTGCGCAGGTAGTGGTCGACTTCGCGGAAGATCCAGGGACGGCCTTGGGCCGCCCGGCCGATCATGACCGCGTCGGCGCCAGTGTAATCCAGGACGCGTCTGGCTTTTTCCGGCGAGTCGATGTCGCCGTTTGCGATCAACGGAATCTTCAGCTCGGCGCGGACGGCGCGGATAGTGTCATATTCCGCCTCTCCCGTATAGAGGTCGGCGCGCGTTCGTCCGTGCAGCGTCAGGGCGGCGATGCCGGCGTTTTCGGCCATCCGGGCCACGCGCAGGGCATTGCGGCTGTCGCGGTCCCAGCCGGTGCGGGTCTTCAGGGTGACCGGCACGCCCAGCGGGGCACAGGCCTCGACCACGGCGTCCAGGATGCGGGCGATCAGGTCTTCGTGGCGCAGCAGGGCCGAGCCCGACGCCACGTTGCAGACCTTTTTCACCGGGCAACCCATGTTGATGTCGATGATGCGCGCGCCCTTGTTGGCGTTGAACGCCGCCGCCTCGGCCATCATGGCCGGGTCGGCGCCGGCGATCTGCACCGACACCGGGGCAATCTCGCCGTCGTGGTTCAGGCGGCGCGAGGTCTTGACGCTATCCCACAGCTTGGGGTTGCTGGCGGCCATTTCCGAGACGGCATAACCTGCCCCCAATTTCTTGCAGAGCTGTCGGAAAGGACGGTCCGTCACGCCCGCCATGGGCGCGACAAGAACGTTGTTGGGAAGGGTCCACGGGCCTATGCGCATGCTCACATTTTAACCGGCTCGATCGAACCCTCTTTTTCGTCCTGCAACAGCTTGGTAACAAGTGGACGAAAAACAGGGGCGATCAGGCGCGGAAACCCGTCAGCAGATGTTGCGCCAGCGGCGCCCGCAGCGGCGCGGCCAGGTCCAGCCCCAGCAGGGCCAGGCCACAGGCGTGCTCGACCGGCGCCAGGCCGGTGGCGAAGATGCGCGGCATCAGATCGGTCAGGCCGGCCGTCACCACGCGGTCGAACTGGCGTGCTCGGCCGAAATCGGCCAGCGCGGCGGTGGGGCTGGCGTTCGGCTGGGCCAGCCAGCCGCCCAGCGCCTGAGCCAGCCGGGCGGCGTCGCGCAGCCCCAGGTTCAGGCCCTGGCCGGCCACGGGGTGCAGCGTCTGCGCCGCATTGCCGATGGCCGCCACGCGGCCCTGCACCAGCGCGCGACGGGCGCTGAGCGCCAGGGGAAAGACGTGGCGCGGTGCGTGGCACGACAGGCGTCCGAGGCGGTCGCCGAAAGCGGCGGACAGCGCCTGCGAGAACGCGGCGTTGTCCAGCGCGGCGAGTTCGGCGGCGCGTTCGGGCGCGCTGCACCAGACCACGGAATAGGCGTCGGGCAGTTGCGGGTGCGGCAGCAGCGCCAGCGGGCCCTCGGCGGTAAAGCGTTCCCAGGCCCAGCCGCGGCGCGGCAGGGTGGCGTGGGCGGTGGTGAGCAAGGCGTGCTGGCCGTAGTCGCGCCGCAGGTCGCTGGCGCCGGCGCCGTCGGACTGCACGGCGATGCGGCAACTGAGCGCGGCCTCGCCCTGGCTGATGCGCACGCCGTCGCCGTCCTGGCCGTCGATCTGGGCCGGGGGGCCGGCCAGCAGCGTCACGCCGCTGGCGGCCACGCGTTCTTCCAGCCTGGCGTGCAGCGCCGAATACGCGACCACGCAGCCCAGTTGCGGCACGTCGAAATCGGTGTGCTGGATGACGCTGCGGCCCAGCCGGCCGCGCTGCGACACATGAATATTGAGGATGTCCGCCGCCTTCGCGGGCCAGGCGTTAAGGGATTCCAGCAGCACCCGGCTGCCGTGGTTCATGGCCAGCACGCGGGGATCGGCTGCGGGGATGGCGGCGTCGGGCGTGACCGGTGCCGGCGATGCGCCGGCCAGCAGCGCGATGCGGGCCGGGTCCGGCGCCACGCGTGCCAGCATCAGCGCCAGCACCCGGCCCACGGGGCCAGCGCCAAGAATCGCAATATCGAAGGCGGAGATAGTCATGCCCGGATTTTACCCGTCCACTACAATCCGGGGCAGCCGGCGCGGCTTGGCGCCAGAGACCTTTCTACCGGTTGAACGACATGACGCAGCTCGAGGCTTCTTCTTCGCTTTCCGCCGCCATCGCCCGCCGTCCGCGCGGCAAGGTCGCCGTCGGCCTCTTGGCCTGCCTGTTCGGCTGGCTGGGGGCGCACTGGTGGTACCTGGGCCGCCGCCACGCCTGGCTGGTGACGGCCGTGGCGCTGGTCAGCCTGTTCTGTGCGTTCCGCTACTACCCGGTCTGGTGGGACAACCCGGCGTTCTTCGTGCTGTTCATCCCCATGATCGACGGCTTCATCGAAAGCGCGGTGTTCTCGCTGATGCCCGACGAGAAATTCGACCGTCTCTACAACCCGGGCCTGCCGCCGTCGAGCAAGACGGGCTGGGGCCCGGTGCTGGTGGCCATCCTGGCCTGCCTGGTCGGGGCGACGGTGTCCATGTTCGCCATCGCCATGGTGGTGGTGTACGTGTGGGTGGCCATGGGCTGGCTGGACGGCCTGACGCTCTGACGTTCTGCCGTCGCGATCCCGGCCGGCCCTATTCGCGCATCAGCGCCTCGATCTCGCTGGCCTGTACCGGCACGCCGCGCGTGATCAGCTCGCAGCCTTCGTCCGTCACCAGCGCATCGTCCTCGGTGCGGATACCGATATTCCAGTAGGCCTCGGGCACGTCGTCGGCCGGGCGCACATAGATGCCCGGCTCGATCGTCAGCATCATGCCGGCCTGCAGCGTGCGCCAGGGGCGGTCGGCGCCATGTCCGGCGCCCGGCTGGCGGTAGTCGCCCACGTCGTGCACGTCCAGGCCCAGCCAGTGGCCGGTGCGGTGCATGTAGAAGCGGTTGTAGTCCCCCGATTCGATCACGCCATCCAGTGAGCCCTTGAGCAGTTTCAGGTCCAGCATGCCCTGCGCCAGCACGCGCACCGCGGCCTCGTGGCCGTCGTTCCAGCCGCGCCCGGGCGCGGTGGCCTGCGCCGCGGCCTCTTGTGCGGCTACCGTCAGGTCGTACAGCGCGCGCTGCGGTCCGCTGTAGCGGCCGTTCACGGGAAAGGTGCGGGTGATGTCGCTGGCGTAGCTGTCGACCTCGCAGCCGGCGTCGATCAGCACCAGGTCGCCATCGCGCAGGACGGCTTCACCGGCAGGGTAGTGCAGCACGCAGGCATTGGCGCCCGCGGCCACGATGCTGTTGTAGGCCACCGCCTGCGCGCCATGGCGGCGGAATTCATACAGCAGTTCCGCTTCCAGTTCGTATTCGCGCATGCCGGCTCGCGCCACGCGCATGGCGCGGGCGTGGGCGCCGGCCGAAATCTTGGCCGCCCGGCGCATCGCGGCGATTTCCGAGGGGTCCTTGATCAGCCGCATCTCGGCCAGGATGGGGCGGATGTCCTGTTGCCGCTGCGGCGGCACGTGGCCGCCGCGGCTGGCCTCGCGCGCGGCGGCCAGCCAGCGGTGCAGGCGGCCGTCGGTGCGCTTGTCGCCCGCCAGCGGCGCATACAGCGTCGGCTGGTCCAGCAGCAGCTTGGGCATCAGTTCGTCCAGGGCGTCCAGCGGCTGGGCGTCGTCGAACCCGAAATGCTCGGCTGCCGCCTCGGGGCCGAACCGGTGGCCTTCCCAGATTTCATGTTCGATGTGGCGCGGCCGGCAGAACAGCACGGCGCGGTCGGTGGCGCCGGCCACCAACACCAGCCAGGCGCCGGGTTCGGTGAAGCCGGTCAGGTAGAAAAAGTCGCTGTCGTGGCGATACGGGTATTCGGCGTCGCGGTTGCGGATGGCTTCGGGCGCGGTGGCCAGGATGGCGATGCCACCTCCGTCCGCGCGCATCCGGTCCATCAGGCGCTGGCGCCGGGCGGCGAAGGGGGCGATGTCGTCGGGAGGCAGGCTCATGGGTAACGGGCGCGGGGCGCCGGCGGGAAGCTGGAATGCCATTTACTTTACTCGCCGTGCCGCCGATGCGACAGTGCGGCCGCATTGCCACGCGCGGCGCGGGGATTCACTGGACTGTCATGCGGGCGCTGCTACAATCGCGGCTCTGTCATTGGGGAGTAGCCATCCTTTGTCCCCAAAGGAGTTAGCGTCAACAGACTTGGTGGTTCGGTACCGCGTAGCGGTTGCCAGAACTCCATGGCGCTAACGGTCTTCGTGTCGCGGCCCGCCCGCGCACGAATCAGCCAGGCGAGACCTTTGGCCGCGTAGCGTTCACCCTAGCCGGGCGAGCCGTTGCGTCGCGCCAATTGGTTTCCGCTCGTCCGGCTGCGTCTATATGTTGCTCACCCTTTTCCTGTTTTTCCTGTCCGCGGCAGTGATCTATTTCGCCTGCGAATTCTTCGTCAATGGCGTCGAATGGGTCGGACATCGCTTCCATCTGGGCGCCACCGCCACCGGCACCGTGCTGGCAGCCTTTGGCACCGCCTTGCCCGAAAGCGCCGTGACCTTCATGGCCGTGGTCTTCGGCGAGACTCCCGAACAGAAAGACATCGGCGTCGGCGCCGCCATGGGCGGCCCGCTGGTGCTGGCGACCCTGGCCTACGCCGTCGTCGGCTTCGCCCTGTGGCGCGCCCGCCGCGGCCAATCCGCACAGGCCAACTGTATCAACGCGGACCAGCGCCGGCTGGCCCGCGACCAGGCCTGGTTCATGGGCATCTTCGTCTTCAAGGTCGGGCTGGGCCTGCTGGCCTTTGCCTGGAAGCCCTGGCTGGGCATCCTGTTCCTGGCCACCTACGGCCTGTACATCAAGCGCGAACTGAGCAACGACGAGGAAACCATCGACAGCGAGGACCTGGAGCCGCTCAAGCTGCGCCCGCGCGATGAGAGCCCGTCGATGTTCTGGGCGGCCACCCAGACCATCCTGGCCCTGGTCGTGATCGCGGGCGCCTCGCACGTGTTCGTCAACCAGATCGAATTGCTGGGCGTGGCCATGGGCGCTTCGCCGCACGTGGCGGCCTTGCTGCTGGCGCCCGTCGCCACCGAACTGCCCGAGATCATGAATGCGCTGATCTGGGTGCGCCAGGGCAAGGAACGCCTGGCGCTGGCCAACATTTCCGGCGCCATGATGATCCAGGCCACCATTCCCAGCGCGCTGGGCATCTTCATGACGCCCTGGCTGCTCGATGGCCCGCTCTTGGCGGCCGGCCTGTTCACCATGCTGTCCATCAGTCTCTTGTGGCTGCGTTTCCGCCGTTCGGTCATGAGCGTGCCGGCGCTGTCCGCGGTGGGCGGTTTCTACGCCTTGTTCGCGGCCTACCTGGGCTGGCATTTCTACGCCTGACGCAAGGTCTTGGTGCAGGGGGGATTGCAGGCCGCAAGCGGTCTGCGTCCTTTTTCGCACAAAGCGGGCCTTTTCTGCCCCTAAACCTTGTCCATCAGTGGAAACCCGCGTAAAATTCCGCTGTTATCCATCTCAGGAGCAGTCTTCGTGAATACCGATTCCGGCGAAAGTAGTCGATCTTGCATCGACGTCGCTGTTTAACAGGTCCACGCAGAACTCCGTCTGCCGCAGCCTGTTGAACAGGTTGCGGTTGTATCCCAAGCCCCAGGCAGCATCCGGGGCGGCAGCGCAAGCCCACGGCTTGCCGGGATTCTCCCCCAACATCATCCGCCAGAACCGCCGCTAGTCGCAGCGCCAGCGTTCGTGCACGTCTTTTTCGTGCCCGCCCGCCCAGCGCCGTGCGTGTGTGCGCGCGTATCCGCGATACCGCTCCCCATTTTGCAATGGAGGTCGTTATGCGTTTCTTCGACTTGTTCCTGCGCCGCGCAGGCGTAGACCGTGCCACCGCCCTGGGCCGCCGCCGCGGCACCTCGCGCCTGACGGTCATCTGTCCGCGCGACGAGCTGGGCGCCCTGCGCAAGCAGATCTGCCTGGACTTCAGCGCCGCCGGACTCGACGTTTCGCAGGTGCAGATCGACCAGGGCACCGACCCCGGCATGGCCTCGGCCTGCATCACCGTCAATTGCCCGCCCGAACTGCGCGGCGAACTGATGTCGCAAGCCCGTCGGCTGAGCGCCAACCCCGCCGTGCGCCACGTGCATTTCGGCGCCCAACCGCTGGCGGCCTGAATCCGCCCCTATCCACCCAGGAGAGACCATGCCCAGTGCCATAGACCCCGAGCCTCGATTGCGCCACGTGCGTGGCGCCCGCTTGCCTGTCTGACCTGTCCTCTCCTTGCGAGCCGACTGGCCGGATAGTCTCCCGGTCCGTACGGAATCCGCAGCCCTGAACCCCCGGCCAGGCCCGCCCCGCGCGCGCCCGTTCCGCCGGCCCCGGTTCTTCCGCTAGTTTCCCGTTCCGCTTCACGCACTCCCGGCGCGCCCATCGACGCGATCCGGACACCGGCAACATCGCCCCGGTGCCTGCGCACGCCTGTACGTGGCGGATTCGGCCTGTCTTGCACAGGTCGTGGCCCCGTGCTGCCTGCGATCCGGCCCGGCTGCCTGTCGTCCGTGTCTCCCAGAACAACACCAAGAACCCGAGCACTCCGATGTTTAAATTCCTCAAGACCTTTTTCTCTTCCGCCGCCGGGCTGCGGCGGTCGGGGCGCCACTTCCGGCGTTCCCCCATGCTTGAAGGCACCGGCCAGGCGGTGGCCGCTACCGCCTCCGACGCGTCGCGTCGTGCCAACCGCCGCATGCTGGACGTGTCCCGCATGGACTTCGATGCGCTTTTTTCCCTGTTCCGCAGTGGCCGGGGCGGCCTGTCGGAAGTTCAGGCCGACGAGGCCCGGGCGCGCTACGGCGCCAACGAGGTCGACCACGAAAAGCCGCTGACCTGGTATGCCCATCTGTGGCAATCCTTCCGCAATCCCTTCAACCTGCTCCTGACGGGCCTGGCCAGCCTGTCCTGGGTGACTGACGTCTACATGGCCGAGCCCGATGACCAGTCCTGGAAGGGCGTCATCATCATCGGCTCGATGGTGGTGATCTCGACGCTGCTGCGCTTTGTGCAGGAACGGCGCTCGAATCGCGCAGCCGAAGCCTTGAAGGCGATGGTGCAGAACACGGCCACCGTGTTGCGCAGCGACGCTGCCGGCATGGCCGAGGGCGACGCCCGGCGCTTTTTCGGCGCCACGCTGCACGCATCCGGTTCGCGCCAGATCGAAGTGCCGCTGGCCGAACTGGTGCCGGGCGACGTGGTGCTGCTGTCCGCGGGCGACATGATCCCGGCCGACTGCCGCATCCTGGGCGCCAAGGATCTGTTCATCGCGCAGGCGGCCTTGACCGGTGAATCGCTGCCGGTCGAAAAGTACGCCATGCAGCGTGTCGACACCGCCAATGCGCTCGAACTCGAGAACATGGCCTTCATGGGCACCAATGTCGTCAGCGGGTCCGGCAGCGCCCTGGTGGTGGCGACTGGCGCCGGCACCTATTTTGGCCAGTTGGCGGGCCGCGTGACGCAGACCTCGCGCCTACCCACGCAGTTCCAGCAGGGCATCAACCGCGTGAGCTGGGTGCTGATCCGCTTCATGCTGGTGATGGCGCCGATCGTGCTGCTGATCAACGGCTTCACCAAGGGAGACTGGCTGGAAGCGCTGCTGTTCGCGCTGGCGATCGCTGTGGGCCTGACCCCGGAAATGCTGCCCATGATCGTCACGGCCACCCTGGCCAAAGGGGCGGTACGGATGTCGCGGCGCAAGGTGGTGGTCAAGCGGCTGGATGCGATCCAGAACCTGGGCGCCATGAACGTGCTGTGCACCGACAAGACCGGCACGCTGACGCAGGACCGTATCGTGCTCGAGCGCCACACCGATGTGTATGGCGCCACCAGCGACGACGTGCTGGCCTATGCCTACCTGAACAGCTACTACCAGACCGGCCTGAAGAACCTGCTGGACGTGGCTGTGCTGCGCCATGCCGAGGTCGAGCGCAAGCTGGACCTGGCCGCGCGCTATCGCAAGATCGACGAGATTCCGTTCGATTTCTCGCGCCGTCGTATGTCGGTGGTGGTCAGCGAAACCGAAAACGGCCGCGAGCACCACGAGCTGATCTGCAAGGGCGCGCTGGAGGAAATGCTGTCGGTCTGCACCCGCTTGCGCGTGGGCAACGATGTGCACCTGCTGACGGACGCGCGGCGCGCGGACATCCGCCGGGTCACCGCCGATCTGAACCGCGACGGATTGCGGGTCATCGCGGTGGGCGTGCGCGAACTGCCGCCCACGCAGCAAGCCTATGGCGTGGCCGATGAATCCGACCTGGTGCTGGTGGGCTACATCGCCTTCCTGGACCCGCCCAAGGAATCCACCGGCCCGGCGCTGGCAGCCCTGCGCGATTCCGGCATCGAAGTGAAGGTGCTGACCGGCGACGTCGAACTGGTGACGCAGAAAGTGTGCCGCGAAGTGGGGTTCGAGGTCCGCAAGGTCTACCTGGGCGACCAGATCGAGGCCATGGACGATACCCAGCTGGCCCTGGCCGTGCGCGAGGCCAACGTCTTCGCCCGGCTGACCCCCGCGCACAAGGAGCGCATCGTCCATATGCTGCGGACCCAGGGCAATACCGTGGGCTTCATGGGGGACGGCATCAACGACGCGCCGGCCCTGCGGGCTGCCGACGTGGGCATCTCGGTGGACTCGGCGGTCGATATTTCGAAGGAAGCCGCCGACATCATCCTGCTGGAAAAAAGCCTGATGGTGCTGGAGGACGGCGTGATCGAAGGCCGCAAGACCTTCTGCAACATGCTCAAGTACCTGAAGATGACCGCCAGCTCCAATTTCGGCAACGTCTTCTCGGTGCTGGTGGCCAGCGCCTTCCTGCCGTTCCTGCCGATGCTGCCGATCCACCTGCTGCTGCAGAATTTGATGTACGACATATCCCAGACGGCGATTCCGTTCGACAATGTCGACGAAGAGCTCCTGAAAAAGCCGCAGCAATGGGACCCGGCCGGCCTGGGCCGTTTCATGGTGTTCTTCGGCCCCATCAGTTCCATTTTCGACATCGCCACGTACGCACTCATGTGGTACGTCTTCCAGGCCAATGCGCCTGAGCACCAGACGTTGTTCCAGTCGGGCTGGTTCGTCGAAGGACTGTTGTCGCAGACGCTCATCGTGCATATGATCCGCACACGCAAGATCCCGTTCCTGCAAAGCCGTGCCGCCTGGCCCCTGATGGCCATGACGGCCATGGTCGTCGGGCTGGGGCTGTTCCTGCCGTTCTCGCCGCTGGCGGGGTACTTCCAGCTGCAGGCGCTGCCGTGGTCCTACTTCCCGTGGCTGGCAGGGATCCTGTTGAGCTACTGCGTCCTGACGCAACTGCTCAAGGGCATCTGGGTCCGCCGCTACGGCTGGCAATAGTCAAACCGAACCACCTGGCGGCGGGCAGGGCGCCCGCCGCGCACTCAGGAGATAGCTATGAAAATCACGACTGTTGCCAAGACGCTGATGGCGGGCGCGGCAGGGTTCCCCTTGATGGCGCATGCGGCGGGCGATGGCCCCGGTGTGCAACTCTATGGTGTCGTCGATGCGGGCATCGCCACCACCCACACGTCGGGACAAGGCAGCCACAGCGGCCTGCTCAACGGCGGGCTGACCGATTCCCTCTGGGGCCTGCGCGGCAGCGAAGACCTGGGCGACGGCTGGAGCACGCGCTTCCAGCTGGAAAGCGGCTTCGACCCCTCCACCGGCAAGCGCGCCGACGACGACCGCCTGTTCAACTATGGCGCCTGGGTCGGGCTGGCGCACGAGGCCTATGGCGATCTACGCCTGGGCCGCCAGTACACCGTCGGCAAGACCTACGGCAATGCGCTGGAACTCGCTTCCTGGAAGGAAATGGGCATGGGCGCCACCTTCAAGGCGTCCGACAACTACCAGTTCAGCAACCTGGTCAATTACTACACGCCGACCTGGCAGGGTTTCCAGGCGGGCATCGGCTATTCGTTCGACGCCGACGGCCGCGACCGCTTCCAGACCGCCGCCAACAACCGGGCGATCAGCCTGGGCCTGAAGTACGAGGATGGTCCGCTTCTGGCGGTTGCGACCTGGGACCAGATGCGCCTGGCCGAACCGCTGGCCGGCAACAGCGGGCGGCCGCAGGCCGTGCAGCTGGGCGCGTCCTACGACTTCGAGGTCGTCAAGGTATCGCTGGCCTGGTCGCGCCAGCGCAACGGCTATGTCGGCCTGGACGGCGGCGATCCCGACAACCTGGGTCAGAACCTGGGGCCGGCGGCGTTCGCGCGCGGCGGCACGGTCAACGCCTGGCTGTTGGGCGCCAGCGTGCCGGTCGGGCATGGCGCCGTGGTGGTGCAGTGGTCGCTGGCCAACCCCGACTGGAAATGGGACGACGGCGCGAAGGCGCGCAACGCGCAGCTGGTGACGCTGGGATACACCTACGACCTGTCGCCGCGCACCACGCTCTATGCGTTCGCCGGCTACACGTCCAACTACACCCTGGATAACCAGTTCGATCCGGGCCATTCCCACACGTCGCGTTTTGGCACGGGGATTTCGCACCGCTTCTGAGCCGGACGGGGGCCGCCCGGGTCTACTACAATCGACCCGGTTGCGCGTTTTAGGCCCGGGCGGCTCCCCCCGCCGGCAATTTCCGGATGACACGCATGGACAGTCTCGAATGGCTCATACCCTGGGAGTTCTCTCCCACGCTGGTGGCCTCCTTCCTGGTGGCCATCGTGCTGTTCGTGCGCGGTCAACGCGTCCATCACGTCTCGGCCGCGCGGCGCGTGCTGTTCTGGGCGGGCATGGTGCTGCTGTACCTGTCCATGCACACCCGCCTGGACTACTACGCCGAGCGCATGTTCTTCATCCACCGCATCCAGCACCTGGTGTTGCACCACCTGGGGCCGTTGCTGGTGATGGCGGCGTTTCCCGGACAGGTCATGCGGGCGGGGCTGCCGATGCGCTGGCGCTTGCGGCTGCGTGATTTCCTGCGCACGGGCGCGGGCCGCGCCACCGTCACGGTGCTGACCCACAAGATTTTCGTGCCGACCCTGTTCGTGTTCCTGGTGCTGGTCTGGCTGATTCCGTCGGTGCAGTTCTATTCCATGCTCGACTGGCGCCTGTACCGCGTGATGAACTGGTCCGTGGTGATCAGCGGCTTCATGTACTGGAACCTGATCCTGGACCGCCGCCCCAGTCCGCCTGCCGCGATGACGCCGGGCGGACGCGTCATTTCTCCCATCCTGACCATGCTGCCGCAGATGGTGGCGGGGGCGGTCATCGCCTTCACGGAAAGCGATATCTATCCCTTGTTCGAATTGTGTGGCCGTGCGATTGCGATGTCCGCGCAAACCGACCAGACCATCGGCGGCCTGACCATGTGGATACCGGCCGCGCTGGTCGAAGTGATCGGCTTGATGGTCGCGTTGGGCACGCTGATGCGCCTGTCGTCCAAGGGACGCCTGCGCAAGGCTGATCGCGATGCCATGGCGAAGGCCCGGGCCCGCGCGGCATCCGTCTAGGGCCTGGCGGCGGGGCTGTCCAGAAGTCTTTGCGGGAAATCGCGCCGCGGCGCTTGCCGCGGCAGCCGGGTCAATCCGTCAGCAGGCCGTGGTACTTCCGGCCCAGCGCCACCGTGGCCTGGAACATGCCTGCCTTGTTGCCGCAGTCGTAGCGCGTGCCTTCGTAGCGGTGCGCATACACGGCGCGTTCGCGCATCATCGAGGCGATGCCGTCGGTCAGCTGGATTTCGTTGCCGGCGCCCATCTTGGTCGAGCGCAGGTGGTCGAAGATGGCGGCTTCGAGTACGTAGCGGCCCACCACCGCCAACGTCGAGGGCGCGGCCTCGGGGTCGGGTTTTTCCACGATGTGGGTCACACGCTCGGTGCGGCCGTCGGCGCGCGCGTCGCCCGCGCGGGTGGCCACGATGCCGTACTTGCGGGTGTCTTCACGCGGCACGTCCTGCACGCCCAGCACGCTGGCGTTCTGGGCGATGGCGATGTCCACCAGCTGCTTCATTGCCGGGGTGTCGGCATCGATCAGGTCGTCGGCCAACAGTACGGCAAAGGGTTCGTCGCCCACGGCCGGCGCCGCCGACAGCACGGCGTGGCCCAGGCCCAGCGGGGCCGACTGGCGGATATAGAGGCAATTGACGTGGGCAGGTAGAATGCCCCGCACCATGGCCAGAAGCTCGTGCTTGCCCTTGCTTTCGAGGTCGGATTCGAGCTCGGGGGCGGAGTCGAAATGGTCTTCGATGGCGCGCTTGTTGCGACCGGTAACGAAGATCAGGTCTGTAATGCCCGCAGCCACGGCTTCTTCAACGGCGTATTGAATCAGCGGCTTGTCGACCACGGGCAGCATTTCCTTGGGCATCGCCTTGGTGGCGGGCAGGAAGCGCGTGCCCATGCCAGCGACGGGGAAAACGGCTTTACGGACGGGACGCATTGAAACCTCGTAGGGGGTAACGATGAAACATTTTAAGCGCATCGCTATCATAGGCATATGAACCGCAGGAAAATGCCATCCATTTGCTCGATTGCGCAACGGGGCGCGATCGCCGGAATCTGCCTCGCCCTGGTCGCGCCCACCTTGCCGGTGGCCGCCTGGGCCCAGCCCGTGGGCCTGCCCACCATGGGCGCCGCGTCCGCCGCGGATCTATCGCCCATGCTCGAGCGCAGCTTGGGCGAAGCCATCATGTCGCAAGGTCGGCGCGATCCCACCTACATCGACGACCCCGAACTCAGCCAGTACCTCACCAGCATGGGGCGCAAGCTGGCGTCCTTTTCGCCGGGGGCGGTGCCCGACGTCGAAATGTTCGGCGTGCGTGATCCCGAGATCAACGCGTTCGCGATGCCGGGCGGCTTCATCGGCGTCAATACCGGGCTGATCGTGTCTTCGGGCAGCGAATCCGAACTGGCGGCGGTGCTGGCGCACGAAATTGGCCACGTGGTGCAGCGGCACATCGCCCGCGGCATGACGCAGCAGAGCCAGAACAGCATGGTCATGCTGGCCAGCCTGGCCGGCGCGCTGCTGGCCGCGCTGGCCGGCGGCGGGGGCAACCTGGCCATGGGCGTGGCCGCCTTCGGCCAGGCTGCGGCCATCAACCGCCAGCTGGGTTTTTCACGCGATGCCGAACGCGAGGCCGACCGGGCCGGCTTCACCATGCTGACCAAGGCCGGCTTCGATGCCCAGGGCATGGCGCAGATGTTCTCGCGCCTGATGAACGCCTCGCGACTGAACGAAGGCGCGGGCGGCGGCTCGTGGGCCAGCACCCACCCGCTGTCCATCGAGCGTATGTCCGATGTGCAGAACCGCGTGCGCTCGCTGCCGCCGTCGCGCCATGTCGACAGCGACGACTTCTGGTACGTGCGCGCCAAGATGCGCGTGGTGCAGGGGCGTGACGCGGTCAGCCTGCGCTCGGCGACCCAGCAATTGCAGGACGAGGCCCAGGCCCTGTCCGGCGTGCGCCGTTCGGCCGCCTACTACGGGCTGTCGTTGCAGGCCTTCCAGCGCAACAGTCTGGACGACGCCGAGCGCTTCCTGGGGCAGGCCTCGGCCGATGGCCGCGATTCGCCCCAGATGGCCAAGCTGGCCGTCGACATCGCCCTGGCCCGCAAGGATTACCGGCGCGCTCAGGACCTGGCCCAGACCGCCACCCGGCGCTGGCCCGAGCAGCGGGCGCTGGGGCTGGCCTATGCCACGGCTTTGCAAAGCAATGGCCGCCATGCCGAGGCGCAGGACTACCTGCGCGCCAAGATCAAGCAGTGGGGCTCGGACGAGCCCAGCCTCTATCAGATGCTGGCGCAAAGCGAAGAGCGCACGGGCAAGCCGGTGCAGGCGCGCCGCGACCTGGCCCGCTACTACGTCATGACCGGCGCGTTCGCCGCGGCCGAGTCACAGCTGCAGCAGGCGCGCGGCATGTCGACCGACTTCTACGAGCAGTCGCAGATCGACGTGCAGATCAAGGAAGTGAAAGACAAGCTGGCTGAAGAACGCCAGCTGCTGGAACGTTTCAAGTCGGGTTGATCGGGGCGCGCGGTGCCGGCATGGCGCCGGCGCCTGTGGCCTTACAGCCCGGTCTCGAAGAAGCGTCCCAGCCGCTGCGGCAGCCAGCCCAGGTGCGCGGGGAATGCGCCCGTCGGAAAGCCGGCATGGCCGCCATCGGTGGGCTGATGCAGCAGGATGCTGGACGAGCATTCGTCCGGCTTGGGCAGGGCGCTGGCCGGAATGAACGGATCGTTCAGCGCATTGAGCACCAGCGTCGGCACGGAAATCTGCGGCAGCCACGGCTTGCTGGACGCGCGCGTCCAGTAATCCAGCGCATTGCGGAACCCGTGCATCGGCGCGGTGTAGGCGTCATCGAAATCACGCAGGTCGCGCGCATGGGCAATGCGCATGACGTCGATGGCGCCCGGGTAGCGATGGGCCTTTTCCAGCACCTTGTGCTTGAGCGTCTTGAGGAAATGGCCCGTGTACACCTTGCGGTTGAAGAACCCGGTGGACAGCGTCTTGCCGCAGGCCACCAGATCCAGCGGCACCGAGACGCCCGCGCAGGCGGTCAGCCAGGCGGTGTCTTCGTGGTGCTCACCCAGGTATTTCAGCAGCGCATTGCCGCCCAGCGACACGCCCACGGCGTGCCAGCGCGCGTGCGGAATGCGGTCGCGCACCGTCTTGAGCAGGAAGCCGACTTCGGCGGAGTCGCCGGAGTAATAGGCCCGCGCCAGCCGGTTGGGCACGCCGGAGCAGCCGCGAAAGTGCGCGATGACGACAATCCAGCCGCGTGCGCGAAAGTGATGCGCGATGGACTGCGCGTAGCGGCTGTTGCTGCCGCCTTCCAGACCGTGGAACAGCAGCAGGGCCGGGGTGTCGGCCGTTTGCGGCAGGGATTTCCAGTCGGCGTCGGTCATCCAGCGGGCAGCGGCGGTCTTGCCGTTGGCCACGGGCAACTGGCCGCTTACCGGCGCGCCATCGGCGGCCTTGTGCGGGAACAGGCCGGGGCCGGTCCAGTCGAAATCGACGAAATCGGTGTCGGGCGTTTCAACGCGGTCGCGCACGAAGGCAATACGGTGGTACTGCGCGAACAGCGCGGCGTAGACCGTCTGGGCATCGCCTCCGGGCAGCCAGGAGGGAACAGGGCAGGGCGTTGAATCGAAACGAGCAGCAGCCAACAAATCCACCCGCCTCAGTGCAGCATGTCGGGTACGTCGTGCAAATCGAGCACCCCGGCTTCCGTGGGCGCCGACGAGGCATGGTGCATGACCATGCGCCAGCCGGTGGGACCCTTGTGGTAGATGTTGGTGGCGTAGCAGTTGGCGAACTGCGTGCCTTCCCGCGTGCGCACGGCCACCTGCTCGACCAGCACGTGCACCGCGCACATCATGCTCAGCATGACCAGCGGACGCAGCGGGCGGATGTGCAGGGGGCCGTTGGCCAGCACGTGTTGCCAGGATTCCTGCACCGCCGAGTGGCCGACGATGCGCAGGCCCCCCGGATGGATGCAGACGACTTCCTCGTCGTCCGCCCACACTTGCATCAGGCGGACGGTGTCCCCCTGCTCAAGGGCTTCGTAGAACGCGTGTTCTGCTTCTTCGGGCGTGGCGAACATGATGGCGGGAATGGTTTGGCGGTTGCGGCGAAGGCTCAGTGGTGGCCGTGCAGCACGGTGCCGGGCTTGAGCCGGTATTCCGCGCCACAGTAGGCACACCGCGCCGAGCCGCTACGGGCGACGTCCAGGAAGACGCGCGGGTGCATGCTCCACAGCGGGGCCTTGGGACCCGGACAGAAGACGGGCAGGTCTTCGGCGCCGACTTCGATGACTTCGTGGGGGTGCGGGACGGCGGCCGGGGCAGCAGCGGTCATGGAATTTCCTGAATAAAAATACCGGTGATCGGTAGGTTGGGGCAGTAATGCCGCCCTGGCGGGCAGGGCGGCGCGAATCAGACTTTGCTCAGCCAGTGATGGTACTTCGGGTTGCGGCCATTCACCATGTCAAAAAACGCTTTCTGGAGCTTCTCGGTGATGGGACCGCGCCGGCCCGAGCCGATCTGGCGGTTGTCGACCTCGCGGATCGGCGTGACTTCGGCAGCGGTGCCGGTGAAGAACGCCTCGTCGGCAATGTAGACGTCGTCGCGCGTCAGGCGTTTGGTAACAATGCGCAAGCCGAAGTCGGCGGCCAGCGCGTGGATGGTCGAGCGGGTGATGCCGGTCAGGGCCGAGGCGATCTCGGGCTCGCAGAGCACCCCGTCCTTGACGATGAACAGGTTCTCGCCGGAGCCTTCGGCCACGAAGCCTTCGGTGTCCAGCAGCAGGGCTTCGTCGTAGCCGTCCTGCAGGGCTTCGGTATTGGCCAGGATCGAGTTGGCGTAGGTGGTGGCCACCTTGGCGCGCGGCATCGTCACGTTGACGTGCTGGCGGGCGAACGACGACACCTTGACCCGGATGCCCTGGGACAGGGCTTCTTCGCCCAGGTAGGCGCCCCAGGGCCACGCGGCGATCGCCACGTGCACCTTGGCGCCCTTGGGCGATACGCCCATTTTTTCGGGGCCGTAGAACACCAGCGGGCGCAGGTAGGCGGATTCGAGCTTGTTTTCGCGCACCACCATCCGCTGGGCCTCGTTGATCGTGTCGCGATCGAAGGGCATCGGGATCTGGTAGATGTGCGCCGAATTGAAAAGCCGGTTGGTGTGGTCTTCGAGGCGGAAGATCGCCGTGCCGATCTCGGCATGGTAGGCGCGCACGCCTTCGAAGACCGACAGGCCGTAGTGCAGGGAGTGTGTCAGGACGTGCGTGGTCGCGTCGCGCCAGGGCACGAGTTTGCCGTCATACCAGATGAAGCCATCGCGGTCAGCCATCGACATGGTCTGCTCCCCTCTCAATGTGAGGGCCGTATTGTATCAAGCGGCGAGGTTACAATAGGCCCCTATTCGCGCACCGGCGTGGTGCCTTCGGGCCGCCGCGGCCCCGGCGGGCGAGCAGGTTGTCGTGAGTTTCCTTCCATAGAGTTCCCATGTCGTCCTGTCCGAATACCCAGGGGCCTGCCGTTGTCCTCTGAGTCCGCGTTTCCCGAAACCGAAGACCCGCGGGTGGTCCGCCAGGAGCGCGTCGCCGCGTTCCGGGCCGGGGTGCACGCCATCGTGCCGGCCCTGATCGCCACCGCGACCTGGGGCCTGGTGACCGGCGTGGCCATGGTCAAGTCGGGCCTGACCGAATCCATGGCGCTGGCCATGACCCTGCTGCTGTATGCCGGCTCGGCCCAGCTCACGTCCTTGCCCCTGATCGCCACCGGCGCGCCGCTGTGGCTGATCTTCGCCGCGGGCTGCGTGGTGAACCTGCGCTTCCTGATCTTCGGCGCGGCGTTGCAACCCTATTTCCGCCACCTGTCCTGGCCCAAGCGCCTGGGGCTGGGGTACTTCACCACGGACATGGGTTTCGTGCTGTTCATGCCTCGTTTTGGGGATGCGGCCGAACGCGGCACCCGCGAGCAGCTCTGGTATTTCATCGGCGCCATCGCCCCCGGCTGGCTCGTCTGGCAGTCCTCGTCCATTGTCGGCATCTACCTGGGCACCATGGTGCCGGCCGGCTGGTCGCTGGATTTCGCGGCGGTGCTGGCCCTGTTGGCCATCACGGTGCCGCTGGCCAATTCCAAGCCCATGCTGGTGTCGATGCTGGCGGCCGGCGTGGTTGCCTGGACCGGCCAGGTGCTGCCGCTACGCCTGGGCCTGGCGGCGGCGGTCATTGCCGGCGTCGTGGCCGGGATGTGGGCCGAACGCTTCTTCAAGGCGCGCGCATGACTCTCTGGCCGTCCGAGATCTACGTCTATTCCGCCATTCTGCTGCTGGCGCTGTGCAGCGTGCTGACGCGCGCCGGCTTCATGCTGTTTGGCGACTACATTCCTTTGCCCGACGGCGTACGCCGGGCCTTGCGCTATGCGCCGGCCGCCGCGCTGACCGCCATCGTGGTGCCGGACCTGCTGCCCTGGAAGGCCGGGCTGGGTCCGATTTTCGACTACAAGCTGGTGGCCGGTATCGTGGCCATCCTGGTGTTCCTGCGCACCCGCAGCGCGGTGCTGGTCATCGTGGTCGGTATGGTGGTCCTGTGGGGGCTGCGCTGGCTGGCAGGCTGACGGCCGCCAATTGCACAGTGAATGTCCACCAGGTGGACACGTCCGGCACGCGCCAGGGCTGCCTGGGCGGGCTGGCGGACCGTTCGGGGGGCCTTCCTGACACGCGCTTGCGCGTGTGGTAGGCCGGCTGCGCTAAAATCAACTTATCCACAGCAATCCGGGCCTGGTACTGCCCCTCATAAGTATCGAAACCAGAATGCGCCACCTGGCCTGCAAGGCAGGGTGCAGATTGCCCGCGACGCGCCCGCGCGTCAGGGTGGTTTGCACGTGGCCGCGCGAGCGTGGCGCGCGTTCCGGTTGTCCTGATGCGTATGCATGTGCAGTGCTCGCAGCACTCTCGTTTTGTTCTTTTTCACTGGTCCCGGTATCTGCCAAACCCTGATGACTGAATCCACTCAATCCGCAGCACCCACCGCCGCAGCGCCCGCGCCTACGCCCACGTTCTCCGACTTCGGGCTGCATCCCCTGCTGTTGCAATCCATCGCCGAAACCGGCTACACCACGCCCACCCCGATCCAGGCGCAAGCCATTCCCGTCGTGGTCGAAGGGCGCGACGTCATGGGCGCCGCCCAGACCGGCACCGGCAAGACCGCCGCGTTCACGTTGCCCATCCTGCATCGCCTGATGCCGCTGGCCAACACCAGCGCCTCGCCCGCGCGGCACCCGGTGCGCGCACTGATCCTCACGCCCACGCGCGAATTGGCGGACCAGGTCTACGAAAGCGTCAAGCGCTACAGCAAGCAGACGCCCCTGCGTTCGGCCGTGGTGTTCGGCGGTGTCGACATCGGTCCGCAAAAAGAAGCGCTGCGCCGCGGTTGCGAAGTGCTGGTCGCCACGCCGGGCCGCCTGCTCGATCACGTCGAACAGAAGAACGTGAACCTCAGCCAGGTCGGCATCCTGGTGCTGGACGAAGCCGACCGCATGCTCGACATGGGCTTTCTGCCCGACCTGGAACGCATCATCCGCCTGCTGCCCGCGCAGCGCCAAGGCCTGTTGTTCTCGGCCACGTTCAGCAACGAAATCCGCAAGCTCGGCCGTTCGTACCTGAACCACCCCGTTGAAATCGAAGTCGCGGCGCGCAACGCCACGGCCACCACCATCACGCAGATCGCCTACAAGATGGCGGGCGACAAGAAGCGCGCCGCGGTGGTGCACCTGGTGAAGTCGCGCGGCCTGAAGCAGGTCATCGTGTTCTCGAACACCAAGATCGGCACGGCGCGCCTGGCCCGCGAACTCGAACGCGACGGCGTCAAGGCCGAATCCATCCACGGCGACAAGACCCAGGCCGACCGCATGAAGGCGCTGGAAGCCTTCAAGGCCGGCGAACTCGAAGTCCTGGTCGCCACCGACGTGGCCGCTCGCGGCCTGGACGTGGCCGGCGTGCCTTGCGTCATCAACTACGACCTGCCGTACAACGCCGAAGACTACGTGCACCGCATCGGCCGTACCGGCCGCGCGGGCGCCTCGGGTGAAGCCATTGCCCTGTTCACACCCGACGAAGAACGGTTCCTGCTCGACATCGAAAAGCTGATCAAGCGCGAAGTGCCGCGTGGCACGCTGGATGTGCCGGCCGACCTGGTGGCCCGCAGCCACGGCCGCGGTGAAGACCGCGAACGCGGTGCTTCGTCGCGTGAAGGTCGTGAAGGTCGTGAAGGCCGTGACAGCCGCGAAGGCGGCCGCGAGCGTGGCCGTTCGTCGGATCGCCGTTCGGGCGGCGGCTATGGTTCCAGTTCGTCGCGCCAGCCCGTGGACGATTTCTTCCTCAAGCCCTACGAACCCTCGGCCGCGCCGGCCCCGGCGCAAGAGCAGGCCCCGCGCCAAAATGGCAATTCGTCCGCGCCCAAGCGCCAGATCGCCGTGTTGCTGGGCGGTAGCCGAAAGTGAAATAGACGGGGCGCATCCGGTATGCGCCCGATGCCGCAAAGAGAAAGCGCCCTGGCCGGGCGCTTTTTGTTTGCAGGTCGTTCGCTGACGAATCAGGCCGCGAGCAGCCGGGGCAGGTCGGGCAGGTCCGATGTCACTGCCGGGCTGTCTTCGTTCAGGCTTTCCAGCAGGCGTTCCAGGTGGCCGATATGCGGCAGCATGGGGCCATAAAACACCACGCGCCCCTGGATCTGGACCATCAGGGTAGGGAAATTTTCGACGTCGACTTCGCCCAGCAATTCGGCGTGGTCTTCGATGTCGATCCAGGCGAATACATGCTGGCGCAGGGTGCCGGAAAGCGTGCGCAGCTTGGGCCGGTATTCGCCGCAGGTGTCGCACCAGGCGGCGCAGAAACAGGCAATCAGCCACGACTGCGGCGAGGCCGCCAGTTGGGCGCGCAGGGCGGTCAGATCGGAACCAGGTACCAGGAGTGTCATACGAGCGAAGGCAAGCGTGTTTGACTATCATACCCGGGATGCCCACCTTATATTTGCCATGCCATGACCGCCTTGCGCACTGATTCCCAAGCCCCCGGCGCCGGCCGTTTTGCCGGACCCGCGGGCAGCGTCGCGCAGGCCTTCAAGCGCGCGCTGGTCTCCCAATGCCACCCGTCGATGCTGTTCGCGGTGCTGCTGCCTTTCCTGATTGCGCTGGTCGGCGCCTTCCTCTTGCTCTGGCTGTTCTGGACGCCCCTGACCGACTGGCTGCGTGTCGAGGCTTCGCACTGGGACTTCGTCAACCGCACCGACGAATGGCTCGTGGCGATGGGGCTGTTTTCGCTCAAGATCTACCTGATCCCGGTGATCGCGGCCGCCATCCTGCTGCCGGTGTCCGGCATCCTGGGCCTGGCCATCGCGGCCGTGTTCGTCATGCCGCTGGTGTTGCGCCATGTCGGCCAGCGCGAATACGCCGGCCTGGGGCGGCAGGGCAAGTTTTCCACTGCCGTCAGCGTCTGGAACGCAGTCTGGGTGTCGGCGGCATTCGCCGCTGGCTGGCTGCTCACGTTGCCCCTGTGGCTGGTGCCGCCCATGGCCGTGGTGCTGTCGGTGTTCTGGTGGGCCTTTGCGTTCTCGCGCATGATGCGCCTGGACGCCATCGTGGAACACGCCAGTCCCGCCGAACGCAAGATCATCCTCAAGCGCAACAACGGCGGCTTCTGGATCATCGGCCTGATCTGCTCGCTTCTGAACCTGCTGCCGCCCGCCTGGATCATCCTGCCGGTGTTTTCGGCGCTGGTCTATGCGCACTACGGGCTGGACGCCGTACAGCGCCTGCGCCAGGAACGCACGATCGACGTCGACTGACGCTCCTGCCTTTCCCTCATTCAACCGCCTCAATCTGGAACCGGACATGGCTGCAGAATCTGCCTCCCGCCGCATCGGCCTCATCATCGTCGGCGACGAAATCCTGTCGGGCCGCCGCCAGGACAAGCATTTCTCCAAGGTCGTCGAACTGCTTGCCGCGCGCGGCATGCAACTGAGCTGGGCGGAATTCCTGCCCGACGAGCGCGATACGCTGGTGGCCGCCTACCGGCGCAGCTTTGCCACGGGCGACGTGGTGTTCTCGTGCGGCGGCATCGGCGGCACGCCCGACGACCACACCCGCCAGGCGGCGGCCGCGGCGCTGGATCTGCCGCTGGCGCTGCATCCCGAGGCCGAGCAGGCCATCGCCCTGCGCACCGCCGAGATGGCGGCCAAGGGGCAGGGCACGGCCGACATGAGCGCCCCCGAAAACCAGCAGCGCCTGCAGATGGGCGTCTTTCCACAGGGTTGCGAGATCGTTCCCAACCCCTACAACCGTATCCCGGGCTTCTTCATCCGCGACCACACGTTCGTGCCGGGGTTTCCGGTGATGGCCTGGCCGATGCTCGAATGGACGCTCGATACGCGCTATCGTGCATTGCAGCATGTGCGCCAGCACGCCGAGCATTCCTTCCTGGTGTTCAGCATGCCCGAATCGCGCATCACCCCGGCCATGCAAACGGTCGAAACCCGCTGGCCGGGCGTGCGCGCCTTCAGCCTGCCCAGCGTCGGCGAAGCCGGTGGCACCCCGCACATCGACCTGGGCGTCAAGGGCGAACCGGGGGCCGCCGCCGAGGCATTGGAGTTCCTGCGGGGCGAAGTGCTGCGGCTGGGCGGCAAGCTGGCGCCTCCCGCCAATTAGGGTTCGGCGGGATCAAAACGGGGCATGTCCCCGTTTTGATCGATAAAAAAGCGGTTGCCAAATCTTCCCGCAAATTTCACAATACGGGAAAGAACTGTTTGCTGCGTTGCCGCAAGACTGGTCTCTTTCGGTGGCGCCGCACGAGCCCCTTTCCCTTCCTATGTCCCGTCTTCCCACCACCCGCAATGCCCTGGACGCCGAGGCCGATGGCGCGTCGTCCCATCCCATCGCCATCCAGGTCATCGAGCGCGCCATGCGCCTGCTCGATGCGCTGGCCGCGCAGCCCGAACCCGTCACGCTCAAGGAACTGTCCGCGACCACGGGGCTGCATGCCTCGACCGCGCACCGCATCCTGAACGACCTGGTCGTCGGCCGCTACGTCGAACGGGTGGACAACGGCCTGTACCAGCTTGGCATGCGGCTGCTGGAACTGGGCTCGCTGGTCAAGGGGCGGCTCAATGTGCGCGAGGCCGCCATTTCGGCCATGCGTTCGCTGCACAAGCTGACCGGCCAGACCATCAACCTGTCGGTGCAGCAGGGCGACGAAATCGTCTATATCGACCGCGCCTGGAGCGAGCGCTCCGGCATGCAGGTGGTGCGGGCCATCGGCGGACGCGCACCGCTGCATCTCACGTCTACCGGCAAACTGTTCCTGTCCACCGGCGACACCCGCCAGGTACGCGCCTATGCCCTGCGTACGGGCCTGGCCGGTCACACCCGCAACAGCCTGACCGATCTCGATCGCCTCGAACGCGAGCTGGCGCTGGTGCGGCGCCACGGCTATGCGCGCGACAACGAAGAGCTGGAACTGGGCGTGCGCTGCATCGCCGCCGGCATCTTCGACGACACGGGCAAGCTGGTGGCGGGCCTGTCGATCTCGGCTCCCGCCGAACGGCTGCAGGACGACTGGATCAAGGCCCTGGTGGATACCGCCGCCAGCATTTCCGAAGCGCTGGGCTACGAGCCTTCCGTTTCCAGCGGCTTCAGCGGCCTGGGCCTGGCGGCCGAAGCCATGCGCTCCTGACCGGCGCTTGCTACGGAACGAAAAAAAGCCCCGCAAGGGGCTTTTTCAATGCCGGTGCAAGCCGGACGGGGCGCCGTGCAAACACGCCCGCCGTGGCGGACGTGTCCGGCAGGCGCACCCGCGTTATTGCTGCTCGACGCCGGCTTTCTTGAACAGCTCGGCCCACTGCGGCACCTGCTGCTTCACCTTGGCGTCCAGCGACTGGGGATTGGCTTCGGCGGTCAGCACCGTGGCGCCCAGCTGCTTCATGCGTTCCTGGAACTTCGGATCCGCCAGGCCAGCCTGCAGGCTCTTGATGAGCTTGTCCACCACCGGCTTGGGCGTGCCCTTCGGCACCCACATGCCATGCCAGATACCGACTTCGAAGCCCTTGAAGCCGGACTCGTCCATGGTCGGCAGCTTCGGCAGGGTCGGCACGCGTTGCAGGCTGGTGACGGCGTAGGCCTTGACCTTGCCGCTGTCGATCTGCTGCGTGGTGTTGGTGGTCTGGTCGCACAGCAGGTCCACCTGCTTGCCCAGCAGGTCGTTCATGGCCGGCGCCGTGCCCTTGTAGGGAATGGTCAGGAGTTGCACGCCCAGGGCTTCGACCAGCATGGTGCCGCACAGGTGGCTGGCCGCGCCGATGCCGGCGTTGGCGAGCGAAACCTTGTCCTTGTTCTTTTTGACGTACTCGGCCAGTTCCTGGATGGTGTTGGGCGGGAAGTCCGAACGCGCAATGATGGTCATGGGCACATCGACCACCAGGCCGATAGGCTCGAAGCTCTTGTAGGGGTCATACCCCGGATTCTTGTACAGGGACGGCGCGGTCGAGAAGCCGGCGTGCATCAGCAGTACGGAATAACCGTCCGGCTGAGCCCGTGCCACTTGCGTCGTGCCGATGGTGCCGCCCGCACCGCCCTTGTTTTCGACCACGACGGTCTGGCCCAAGGAGTGACGCATGGCTTCTGCCAGCGAACGCGCAACGTTGTCCGTCGGACCGCCAGCGGCGAAAGGCACCACCATGTTGATGGGGCGTTCCGGGAATTCCGCGTGGGCGGCGCCGGCCGCGAGCATGGCGCTGGCCGCGAGCAGGGCCGAAAGCGTGCGGGGGATGAAGGTCATGAAGTCTCCGATTGCAGGGTTTTGCTTGCTGCGATGTGTTTTTGATCGCTGACTTATCGTTTGTGTTTGTCTGTCATCAGCGTGCAAGCAGTGTAGAAAAGAATTGATACGCCGTCATGTCCGGTATTTCCCGAATCATGGGAAATCCTTGCGCGGGATCAAACGCGCGCAGGGGCGTGCACTGTTAAAGTGCAAATAGTTGTTGCGTTGCACCAATATTGCTTGACAGGTTTTTTTTGGCCCGTAGAATGTGAATTGTGCAGTGCATCAAACGGGCCGGCGGTAGCTTGTAGTACCAGTTTCCGCGCACGTTGTTAATTTCGTCGCAGACACCATCCTTACCTGCCGGAAAGCCTCCGGCTACCCCTAAAAGGAGCAATTCTATGAGCGCTATCCCGCAACAAGTCCTGGACCGTCAAAAAGCCAGCATCAACACCTTCGTGGCCGCCCAGTCGGCTGTGTTCGCCGGTTTCGAAAAGCTGGTCGAGCTGAACCTGAAGGTCGTGCGCGCCACCCTGGACGAAGTCGCCCAGAAGTCGCAACAAGCCGCCGAAGTGAAGGACCCGCAAGAAGCCGCGGCGTTCGCCTCCGGCCTGCTGCAACCGGGCGCCGAAAAGGCCCTGGCGTACACCAAGCACGTGTATGACATCGTTGCCGGCGTGCAAGGCAACCTGGTCAAGCTGACCGAAGAACAGATCGCCGAAGGCCAACAGCAACTGACCGACGCCGTCGAGCAGTTCTCCAAGAACGCCCCCACGGGTTCGGAAAGCGCCGTTGCCCTGATCAAGTCGTCGTTGGCCACCGCCAACAGCGCCTACGATTCGCTGACCAAGGCCGCCAAGCAGGCCGCCGAAGTCGCCGAGTCCAACCTGAATGCCGCCGCGAATGCGACCTTCAAGGCTGCGACGGATGCCGCCGACGCCGCCACCAAGGTTGCCAGCCGCAGCCGCCGCAGCGCCTAAGTATTTGGCGCGCAGTGCTGCGCAAATCGCAGTTATGTAGTACTGTTGAGTGACAGAGCAGAGCTGGAATTAGGGCCACCCTTCGGGTGGCCTCTTTTTTTGCCTGCGTTTTGGCTTGCGCTCAGGGGCGCGCGACCGCGCGCACGCATTCGCCCACCAGGGCGGGGCCGCGGTAGATCAGGCCCGTATACAGTTGCACCGCATCGGCGCCGGCCTGCATTTTCTCTTGGGCCTGGCGGCCCGACAGCACCCCGCCCACCCCGATGATCGCCAGGCTGTCGCCCAGGCGTTCCTTCAGGCGGCGGATCACTGCCAACGACAATTCATGCACCGGTGCGCCCGACAGACCGCCGGCCTCGTCGGCATGCGCCATGCCCGTGACAGCCTCGCGCGACAGCGTCGTGTTGGTGGCGATCACGCCGTCGATACCGTGGCGCGGCAGGGCATCGGCGATGGCGTCGATCTGCTCGGTCGTCAGGTCGGGAGCGATCTTCACGGCCATCGGCACGCGGCGCTGGTGCTGGTCTTCCAGCGCCCGGCGCTTGTCCGCCAGCAACGCCAGCAGGGCCGACAGCTCGTCGCCGCCTTGCAGCGCGCGCAGGTTCTTGGTGTTGGGCGACGAGATGTTCACCGTTACGTAGTCGGCATGCGGGTACACGCCCGTCAGGCCGATCAGGTAGTCGTCCGCCGCGCGTTCGATCGGGGTGTCGGCGTTCTTGCCGATGTTCAGCCCCAGGATGCCGCCTTGCTTGCGCCACTGGCTGCGCTGCACATTGGCCAGGAAGGCGTCCAGGCCCTGGTTGTTGAAGCCCAGGCGGTTGATCAGCGCATTGGCGCGCGGCAGCCGGAACATGCGCGGCTTGGGATTGCCGGGTTGCGCGCGCGGGGTCACCGTGCCCACTTCCACGAAGCCGAATCCCAGATTGCCCAGCGCGTCGATATACGCGCCGTTCTTGTCCAGCCCGGCGGCCAGGCCGATCGGGTTGGCCAGCTGCATGCCCATCAGGGTGCAGGGCGCCTTGGGCTGCGCGTGCAGCAGCTTGCGCGTGGCGCCGCAATCGTAGGCCCGTTGCAGTCCCGACAGGGTGACTTCGTGGGCGGTTTCCGCGTCCATGGCGAACAGCGCCGGGCGGGCCAGGGGATAGGCGTGGAAGAGGATCGACATGGAGCGGGATTGTAAAGCGTCTTTGGCCGCCCCTGGCGCCACTCGGCCGGGGTCAGGCCGGATCGGCGGGCGGCGGCGCGGCGGGCGTAGGGGCTTCGCGCCAGTTGCCGTCGATCAGGTACTGGGCCGGGTGGAAGCTGGCCTTGTACGACATCTTGCGGCTGTCTTCGATCCAGTAGCCCAGGTACAGCCATGGCAGGTTCAGCGTGCGGCATTGTTCGATCTGCCACAGGATGCTGTAGGTGCCCAGGCTGCCCGGCACGTCGGGGTCGTAGAAGGTGTAGACCGATGACAGGCCGTCATCCAGCACGTCGATGATGGACACCATCATGAGGATGCCGCCCGGGTCGCGGAATTCGACCAGGCGCGTATTGACGCGGCTGGTCAGCAGGAACTGCGCGTACTGGGTGCGGCTGTCTTCGTCCATGCCGCCGCCCGGGTGGCGGCCCTGCTGGTAGCGCGTGTACAGCCGATAGTGTTCAGGCGACCAGGCCAGTTCCGCCACGAACGATTGCAGGTTGCGGTGATCGCGCCAGGCGCGCCGCTGGCTGCGGTTGGGGGCGAAGCCGGCGGTGTCGACCCGCACCGGCACACAGGCGTGGCAATTGTCGCAATGCGGGCGGTAGGTGAACAGGCCGCTGCGGCGAAAGCCCTGTTCCACCAGTTGGGAATACGTGCCGGCGTTGATCAGGTGGCCGGGCGCGGCCACCTGCGACCGTGCCTGGCGTCCTGGCAGGTAGCTGCAAGGGTAGGGAGCGGTCGCGTAGAACTGCAGCGTGGAGAAGGGTAATTCTTTAAGCTGGCTCATCTGGGGTCCCGGCGTGCGGCGCCAAGTCCGTGACGGGATGGGTACATATTAACGCTTAACCCGCAGACCCATGTGGCCTCAGGCGCCGGCTGCGGGATAGTCCGGGGCCGCGCCCGGGCGCGCCAGGGGGATCAGCCGGCCGGCACTGTCCAGGCGGCCGGGCGTCCAGCGGATGGCGGGCCCGGCGGTCGCGGCGCGCACATGCGCCAGGAAGCGCGAACGCGGCACGGGCTTGGCGCCCAGGCTGGCCAGGTGGCGGGTCTGCTGCTGGCAATCGATCCATTGCACGCCCTGGGCCGTCACATAGCGCACCAGGTAGGCCAGCGCGATCTTTGACGCATTGGGCACGCGCGTGAACATCGATTCGCCGAAGAACATGCGGCCCAGGCTGATGCCATACAGGCCGCCGGCCAATTCGCCGTCGATCCAGGTCTCGATGCTGTGGACATAACCGGCGTCGTGCCAGGCGCGATAGGCCTGGCGCATGGCGCCGGTGATCCAGGTGCCCGGCTGGCCGTCACGCGGCGCGGCGCATGCCGCCATCACGTCGGTAAACGCCGTGTCGACCCGTACTTCGATGCGCGGGGTCGGGGCGATTTCCTGGCTGGCGACCTGGCGCAGCAGCTTGCGCAGCGAATGCGAAGGGGCGAAGTCCTTGCAGGCCAGCACCATGCGCGGATTCGGGCTCCACCACAGAATGGGCTCGCCTTCGGAGTACCAGGGGAAGATGCCGTTGGAATAGGCCTGGATCAGCCGGTCGGTGGTCAGGTCGGCGCCGGCGGCGAGCAGGCCGTCCGGATCCGTCAGCGCGAATTCGGCCGGCGGAAACGGCGTGTCTGCAGCAAGCCAGGGCAGCTTCAACGGTGCGATTCGAGGGTGTAGTGGTGAGGGCCGAACGTGCCGCGCTTGCGGTCCTCGAAATAGCGCTGCAACGTGGTGGCCACGGTGCGAAACGCCAGGTCGTCCCAGGGAATGTCGGCCTCGTCGTAGAAGCGGGCTTCCAGGCTTTCCGGGCCGGGATCCAGCTCGGGGCCCAGCACCTCGGCCAGGTAGAAGACGTGCACCTGCTCGATCTGCGGGACGTCGATGATGGTGTAGATCTCGCCCAGCCGGATGCGCGCGCCGGATTCTTCCAGCGTTTCGCGGCCGGCACCCTGTGCCGTGCTTTCGCCCAGCTCCATGAAGCCGGCCGGCAGCGTCCAGGTGTTGTAGCGCGGCTCGATGGCGCGGCGGCACAGCAGCACGCGGTTGTCCAGCACCGGCACCGTGCCCACCACCAGGCGGGGGTTCTGGTAATGGATGGCGCCGCAGTGGTCACAGATGTCGCGTTCGCGGTTGTCGCCCTCGGGCACCCGGCGGTTCACGGGCGAGCCGCATTGGCTGCAGAAATTCGCACGGCGGGGCGCGGGGAAGTATTCGAGGGGCGATTTGGCGGTCATGGGGTCGATTCTACCGGCTGCGGCGCCGGCTGGCGCGCCGGGCCGGGGGCGCCGGGGTCCGGCTGCCGAAGCGCTCTTCCAGGTGCTCGACGAACGAGCGCACCTTGGGCGACAGGAAGCGCCGGTGCGGGTACACGGCATACATGGAGATCGGAGTGTGGCCGTAATCCTGCAGCAGCGCCACCAGCCGGCCCGCACGCACATCGTCGCCCACCAGGAACTCGGGCTGCAGGATCACCCCGTGCCCGGCCAGCGCGGCGGTGCGCAGCACGTCGCCGTTGTTTGCCCGCAAGGCGGCATTGACCCGCACCAGGTGGGTGATGCCGTCTTTCTCGAAATGCCATTCGTTGCCCGTGCTGGCATAGGCATAGTGCAGGCAGCGGTGCTGCTTCAGGTCGTCGGGCGTCTGCGGCACGCCGTGGCGTTCCAGGTAGGCGGGCGCCGCGCACACCAGCAGGTGCTGCGCAGCCAACGGCCGCGCCACCAGCGATGAATCCTGCAGCGGTCCGATGCGCACCGCCACGTCGTAGCCATCTTCGACCAGGTCCACCACGCGGTCGTTCAGGTCCAGGTCGATCACCACGTTCGGGTAGCGCAGCAGGTATTCGGCGATGGCCGGGCCCAGGTGCAGGATGCCGAACGACACCGGCGCGCTGACTCGCAAGCGGCCGCTGGGCGCCTGGCCTTCGGCCTGCAGCGACAGTTCCAGGTCGGCCACTTCCGCCAGTATCGGCCGTACCCGCTCATAGAAGGCGCGGCCCGCGTCGGTCATGCTGAGCTTGCGGGTGGTGCGGTTCAGCAGCCGCACGCCATACTTTTCTTCCAGGTAGGCGATCTGGCGCGTGACCACGGAACGGGCCTGGCCCATCTTGTCCGCGGCGGCCGCGAAAGAGCCCAGTTCGACGACCCGGGCGTAGGTCTGCATCGCGGTGTGAGTGTCCATGGCGTGTCCGGTATTGTTACCAATCGGGGAACAATAAGTTGCGATTTTGCATGTTTATCTTTGTTTTTGGAATCGCAAGAATAGCGGCCATGAAGAATCTTCCCGTCCTGGGCGATTCGCTCACGGAGAGTGCAATGATCGATACCCGTACCGCGCCTTATGCCGCGCTTTTGCTCCGCATCGCGCTGGGCGTGATGTTCCTGGCCCATGGCCTGACCAAGCTGCTGGTGTTCACCCTGCCGGGCACCGCGCAGTTCTTTGCCAAGATCGGCTTTGCCGGCTGGCTGGCCTATCCGGTGACCTTCTTTGAAATCGGCGCCGGCATCCTGTTGATCCTGGGCGTGGTGCCGCGCTGGATCGCCGTCATCGCCACTGTCCAGCTGTTCGTGGCGTCCACCGTCCACTTCGGCAATGGCTGGGGCTTCAGCAACCCGAACGGCGGTTGGGAATACCCGATCTTTCTGTCGGTCGCAGCCGCCGTGCTGGCGCTGCTGGGCGATGGCAAGTTCGCGTTGGTCAAGAGCGGCCGCGGCTGATCGTCTCGCGCATCAGTCTGTCTACCGGATTGGACGTCGCCCCCGGGGCGGCCGGCCCCTAGAATGGTCCGGCCGCCCCGGTATTTTTTATCTGGAGATTCCATGACGTTCATGAAGCGCGCCTTTGGCGCTGTCCTGATTGCCGCCGCTTTGTCACCCGTGGCCTACGCTTCGCCCGAGCAGGAAGCCGCCAACAAAGAGGCCGTGCTGGCCTTCTACGAAAAGGGCTTGAACCAGAAAGACGCGGATGCCGCCTTGAAATACGTGGGCGACCGCTATGTGCAGCACAACCCCAACGCGGCCGACGGCCCCGAAGGCTTTCGCAAATTCGTCGCCTTCCTGCGCGATAAGTACCCGCAGTCCAAAAGCGAGATCAAGCGCGTCTTCACCGACGGCGACTACGTGATCCTGCACGTGCACGCGGTGCGTGAGCCCGGCTCGCGCGGCAACGCCATCATCGACATCTTCCGTCTGGAAAAAGGCAAGATCGTCGAGCACTGGGATGCGGTCCAGCCGATTCCCGAGCAATCGGCCAACACCAACGGCATGTTCTGAAGCGGCTCGCCGCGAGAGGCGTCGCGGCGCGTGCCTTATTCGCCGCGCTCCGGCTCGCCTGGCGCGGCCTGGTCGATGGGGTTTGCTTGAAAGCCCAACGTGGCGGCCAGATCGCGCTGAGCGATCTGGCGCAGCGGCGCGGCGGGATAGGCGTGCGGCAGCGTGACGCTGAGGGCTTGCCCGGAATCCAGCGCGTCCAGCAGCGGCGCGCCGTCTGGCGTCGCCAGCCGGTCCAGCAGCGCAGGCAGGTCGCGGTCCAGCACGATGCCCGGCCCCAGCGGGGTCATGGCATAGAGCTGGCCGCTGTCGTCCAGCCACCAGCCGCTGACGGTATCCACTGCGGCATCGGTGTGTGTCACCAGTGTGCGGCTGTCATCGCTCAATCGGAACACGTACGGCGCCGCATCCAGCCGCAAGTACACGCGCTGCGGGCCGTTCTGGAAAAACCAGCGGCCGGCCTCGTCGTGTTCGTAGTTGCGGTTGATGAAGCCCAGGATCTGCGCATTGGTGATGGACTCGCCCGGACCGCCTTGCGCGGCCTGGCCTTGCGGATGCAGGCGCCAGCGTCCGCGCGCGTCCAGCGACAGCCAGCCGAACACCGCAGGCACGTCGGGCCAGCGGGCGATGGCGTCTTTCACCGAAGGGTCCATGGTCAGGGGCGGATGATGATGGGCGGCGGGTTGATGACGATGGCGGGGGCGGGCATCGGCACCACGACCGGTTGCGGCGCGCCGTAGCCGTAACGGTAGTCGTCGCGGCACTTGCGCTTTTCGCGGTAATCGCCATTGCGCTTCCATTTGCGCTCGACCTCACAGGCGCCGTCCCAGTACTTCTCTTTATACTCGCCGCGGCCATGCTTATGGCGGTGGTGGTGACGATCGGAATCCGCCTCGGCCGCCAGGGGCGCCAGCGTCATCAACGTCGCGGCCGACAGCGCCAGCAGGGTGGAGGGGGCGCGTCGCAGCATAGGTTTTTTCTGATTGTGGGGCATGGCTTCGTCGTTCAATGAAAACGGCGTCACCTTAGCAACCAATCGATTGACCGGGCGTAGGGATGGGTAACGAGATGCAGGGGAGGGGTACTGCAGGAGGGGGAGATACTGGAGGCGCAAGCCGGAATCGAACCGACGTACACGGATTTGCAATCCGCTGCATAACCACTCTGCCATTGCGCCAGTACTGCAAGAAAAAAGGAAGCTCGGTGTTGGCCGGTGCTTCCTTTTTGTATTTGGAGCGGGAGACGAGTCTCGAACTCGCGACCTCAACCTTGGCAAGGTTGCGCTCTACCAACTGAGCTACTCCCGCTTGGGTACTGCTGGGCTTGTTTTCAAGCCTGACTTCACTTGTCTTGGCGGGGCTTTATAAAAAAAGGCCGTGTCCACCAAAGACAGCGATTATACACAGTTTTCCGAATTGTGCCGATGCGTGAGCCGGAAACCGGATCTTCCAACAACGTCGCCGCCGAAATGAAAACGGCCTGCTGCGTAAGTGTTGGAGCGGGAGACGAGTCTCGAACTCGCGACCTCAACCTTGGCAAGGTTGCGCTCTACCAACTGAGCTACTCCCGCGCGGGGCACTGCGGTACTGCTTTGAAGAGGCGAGAGTATACATCAAATCCGCCAAGGGTCAACGAAGCGGGGGCGCATCATGGCCCAGCCCAAATTGCGCTTCTTGGCGCTTTCTCGCCAGGCGGTGGCATTGCACTATGTCGGTACGCGGTGTCGTCCGCAACCCATTGAAGAAAGGTACGAGTGAAATGAGCCAGCGTTTGAATTACTTCGAGGTGTCCGCCGAACTGTCCAAGCACTACCTGGATTTCAGCGCCTCCCTGAAAAAGAAGGCCGTCATCAAGGAATTCAATGACCTGGTGACCATCCGCGCCTCGCAGATCAATGGCTGCGGCTTCTGCCTGGACATGCACGTCAAGCAGGCAAAGATCGGCGGCGAGCGCGAACTGCGCCTGCACCATATCGCCATCTGGCGCGAGTCCACGTTGTTCAGCGCACGCGAGCGCGCCGCGCTGGAATGGACCGAAGCCCTGACCGTGCTGCATCCGCATGGCGTGTCCGATGCGGTCTACGAACAGGTCCGCAGCCAGTTGTCCGAAGCGGAAATCTCGGACCTGACCTTCCTGGTCGTGGGCATCAACGGCTGGAATCGCTTGAACGTCGCCTTCCGCACCGAGCCAGGCTCGGCGGATGCCGCATTCGGCCTGGACAAGGCCGGGTTGAACTGAGGCGCGGCGGGCGTTGGCCCGTATCGTGGTCTGCCAAGGCCTGCCCGTCGGGGCAGGCCTTGTTCACATCAGCGCAAGAATCCTGCGGCCCAGCTGTTCGGCCCGTTCCTGCGATTCGATGTTGGTAAAGCTCATCAACAGTCCCGAGCCGCAGGGCGCGGCCGTCGACCAGCGCGACAGCGCGTGCGCATAGATGCCGTTCTCGACCATGCGGCGGGCCAGCGGGCGGTCGATGTGGTGTCCCTTCATCCTGACCAGCAGATGCATGCCGCCCGGTTGTGGATTGATGGGCATGTCCGGACCGAATACCTGGGACAATCCGGCTGCCGTAGCCTCGCGGCGCTCGGAATACAGCCGCCGCATGCGCTGGATGTGCCGCGCGAAATGTCCCTCGGTCATGAACGCGCAGACCAGCGCCTGGGTCAGGCCGGGGATGCCATTGCCGAGCACGCGATTGACGTCCTCGAAACGCCTGATCTGCGCTTCGGGCACGACCAGGTACGCCAGGCGGATGCCGGGAAACATGACCTTGCTGAACGTGCCCGCGTACAGCACGCGGCCATGGCGATCCAGGCTTTTCAGCGCCGGCAGCGGCCGGCTGATGTAGCGGTATTCGCCGTCGTAGTCGTCTTCCACGATCCAGCGCTGGTTGCGTTCGGCCCACTCCAGCAGCGCCTGGCGCCGGGTCAGCGACAAGGTCACGCTCAGCGGGCTTTGGTGGGCGGGCGTCACGACCGCGGCACTGGCCTGTGGCGCTTGCTCGATGCCGCGCGCGACCATGATGCCCTCGGCGTCCACCTCGATCGGGGCCAGTTCCAGGCCGGCGTGGGTCAGCAGTTCGCGCGTGGGCGGGTAGCCCGGATCTTCGACCCACACTTGCTGGCCCGGTTGCAGCAAGGCCTGGATCACCAGGTTCAGGCTTTCGCGATAGCCGGAGGTGATGAACACTTGCGAGGGCGTGCAATGGATGCCGCGCGCCACCTGCAGGTGGGCGGCGATTGCGGTACGCAGCGCGGGCAGCCCGTCGGCCGGCGGATATGACAGGTCGGCCGCCTGCGTGGCGCGCAGGTGGCGGGCGCCCAGCCGCGCCCAGATCTTGCGCGGAAATGCATCCAGCGCTGGCAGTCCCATCTGGAAGGGCAATACCGACGGCGGGTGGCGCCAGGTGTCAGGGTCCGGCTTGACCGGGGTGGGCGCCGGCTTGGTCACGGTTTGCGCCTGCAGCCCCGGCGTCACCACGGTGCCGGCCTGGCCGCGCGGCTGCACATAGCCTTCGGCGTGCAACAGCGAGTAGGCCATCTCGATCGTGCCGCGCGCCACGCCCAGGTCCTTGGCCAGTGCTCGCGCCGACGGAATCCGGTCGCCCGGCTTCAGGGTGCCCTGGGCGATGGACCCACGAAAGCGGTCGTAGATCTGGCGGTAGAGCGGTTCGTCGCTGGCGGCGGCAGGCGGAAGGCTGTCAATGGGAGACCGCGTCATGGCCTAGTCCAAAGTTCAATTTATGGTTCTTCAAATTATGGCATGGGCTGACTAGCATGGTGTCTGCTTCGGTCGGTTCCGGCCGCAGGCCCGATTCACGGCAAGACTGCCAGGACAGGACGATCAAGATATGAGTGACCCCAACATCCGCCACCTAGAAACCGCCGACGAGCTGCGCGCTGCTTTTCCGGTCATGCAGCAATTGCGCCCGCATCTGGCCGACCCGGTCGATTTCGCCGCCCGCGTCGCCCGCATGCGCGCTGAAAACTACGCGCTGCTGGCCGTCTGGGAAGATGGCGAGCCGGTGGCGCTGGCGGGTTATCGCTACCAGGAAAACCTGATCTACGGCCGTTTCCTGTATGTGGACGACCTGGTCACCACCGAGCGCAGCCGCGGTGGCCGCCACGGCGCCCGCCTGCTGCAGGCGCTGGAAGGCATCGCCCGCGAGGCCGGGTGCGCCAAGCTGGTGCTGGACACCGGCCTGGCCAACGCCCTGGCGCAGCGCTTCTATTTCCGCCAGGGCCTGTTGACCGGCGCCATGCGTTTCTCGAAAGTGCTGGGAGGCCAGGCGGCATGAGCATCCTGCGTTTGACTTGCAGCCCGCGCGGCGTGGGCTCGGAAAGCCATCGGCTGTCCCAAATCGTGGTGGAGCACCTGGCTCGGCACGACCTCGTGCGCGGCCGCGATATCGTCGAAATCGACGCCAACCTGCTGCCGCATGTGGATGTGGACTACGCCCGCGCGTTGGGTTCGCCCGCCGACCCCGCCAGTGATGTGTGCGGTCGCGGCTCGCTGCGCCAATCCGATCAACTGATCCAGTCATTGTCTGATGCGGACTATGTCGTCATCGCCACGCCGATGCACAACTACACCGTGCCGTCGGCGCTGAAGGTCTGGATCGATCACGTCGTGCGGGTGCGCAGCACCTTCAGCGTGACGCGCGAAGGCAAGATCGGCGTGCTGGCCGACCGGCCGGTGTTTGTCGCCGCGTCGTCGGGCGGATTGTTCTCGGGGCCGGATGCGCGGCAGCCCGACTTCCTGACGCCATACCTGAAAGTGGCCCTGGCCACGATCGGCTTAAAGAGCCTGACCTTCTTTTCGGTGGAAGGCACCGCCATGGGTGGCCAGGCACTGGAGGCGGCCAGGCTGCGCGCGCAGGAGCAGATCGTCGGACATTTCTCGCAATAGGGCCGGCTCGCAGCCCATGCCGCTATCGGGTCAGCGGCGGGCTGCCGGCTACTGATCCATCCACACGTCTTCGTAGCCCTGGTCGTCAATGATGAACTTCGCCCCGGGTGGCAGGTGCAGGTAGTTGATGGCCTGGGGCAGCAGCTCGGTCAGGTGCGCGGTGTGGACCGGCTGGTAGAAGTCTTGCGCATCGGAGTGTGCACCGCAATGGATGAACCAGCTGATAGTGCCGCTTTGCGGCAGGGCGATACGGGTGCCGTAGATGGGCATCTGGCCCAGCGTGGGCATGGCGACAGCGATCATGTCTTCGGGAGGCGTGTCAGCCAGGCCATATTTGGCGCAGATGTCGTTGCGTGCTTGCATATCGGGAATCCCTCGCTACATGCGGCGATCTGGCGCACCAATGAAAAAAGGGCCCGCAGGCCCTTTCGTCAATTTACGCAGCGGTGGTGAAACGCGCTGCGCATCAAAATCTGGAGCGGGAGACGAGTCTCGAACTCGCGACCTCAACCTTGGCAAGGTTGCGCTCTACCAACTGAGCTACTCCCGCATGGGTTCGCAGAGTCCAGCGATGCTGGTTGCCTTGCGGCGTGCAAACCATTTTTTATTGCCAACCCCGGTTCGGTTGCCCTTGGCGGGTACCTTTTCCGGTGTTGCCCGATCAACTTGGTTATCGATCAGAAGGCGCGCATTCTACATGATTTTTTCCGATCGTGCTGGCCGCAGGCGGTTGCCGGGGCTGGCGGATCGCGCTGAACTGGGCAATATCGGGCTGAGCCGTGCTGCCAAGCTCAATCAAGTAATATGAGCGAAGACCAAAAATATAGCATAACCAGTAGTATCCATGTCAAATTCCCCCGCTACGGCGCCTGTGCTGGTACCCCGGCAACAGGACCTTTCCGCCCTGAATACGCTGGGCCTGGCCGCGATGGCCGAGGCTTACGTGTCCGTGGACGACCCCACCCAATTGCCGGCGCTTTCCGCGCTGGCGGCTCGCAGCGGTTCGCTGCTGGTGCTGGGCGGCGGCAGCAACCTGGTGTTGCCGCAGGCCATGCCGGGGCTGGTGGCGCGGGTGGCGCTGCGCGGAGTGCGCCTGTTGCAGGCCACGCCAGATGCCTGGCTGGTGGAGGCCGCGGGCGGCGAGACCTGGCATGGCTTCGTGGCCGAATGTGTGCGGCAGGGGTGGGACGGCCTGGAAAACCTGGCCTTGATTCCCGGCACGGTGGGTGCGGCGCCCGTGCAGAACATCGGCGCCTATGGCGTCGAGCTGGCCGACCGGTTCGACAGCCTGACCGCCTGGGATGTGCATGCCGGCCGCTATGTCGAGATGCGCGCGGCGGATTGCCGCTATGCCTACCGCGACAGCGTGTTCAAGCATCAGCCGCCGGGCAGTTGGGTGATCGTGTCGGTGCGCTTGCGCCTGCCGCGTCCGTGGCAGCCGGTGCTGGGCTATCCCGACTTGCAACGCCATCCACGGCTGGCCCAGGGCGAGCCGACGGCGCGCGATATCTTCGAAGCCGTCTGCGAGATCCGGCGCGCCAAGCTGCCTGACCCTGCGGTTACCGGCAATGCGGGCAGCTTCTTCAAGAATCCGATCGTCTCGGCCGCGCAGCGCGACGCGCTGGCAGGCGAACACCCAGGATTGGTGTCGTATCCGCAGCCGGACGGGCGCTACAAGCTGGCGGCCGGCTGGTTGATCGACCAATGCGGCTGGAAGGGCCGCAGCCTGGGCGCGGCCGGCGTGCATGACCGCCAGGCGCTGGTGCTGGTGAACCGGGGCGGGGCTACGGCTGCCGACATCATGGCGTTGGCGCAGGCCATCCAGGCAGACGTCGTTGCGCGCTTTGGCGTGATGCTGGAACCTGAGCCCGTGGTGGTGTAAGCGGGGCGGCATGCTGCGCGGCAACCCGATCTGGCGCTGCAGCGACAACCATTCCTACAGACGAAAAGAAGGACCCTCGGGTCCTTTTTTCATTGGGGCCGTCATGGCTGGCCCCATTCAGGCGTTGCCAGGTTCAAAGCCCCAGCACGGCCTGCATGTCGTACAGGCCGTTGTGCTTGCCTTCCAGGAAGCGCGCGGCGCGCAGCGCGCCTTCGGCGTAGGTGGCGCGGCTGGCCGACTTGTGGGTGATTTCGATGCGTTCGCCGATGCCGCAGAACGACACGGTGTGGTCGCCGACGATGTCGCCGCCGCGCAGTACCGAGAAGCCGATGGTGCCGGGCTTGCGCACGCCGGTGTCGCCGTGGCGGCTCCAGGTGGCGACGTCGGGCAGGGCGACGTCCCAGGCGGACGCGATGGTTTCGCCCATCTTGAGTGCGGTGCCGGACGGCGCGTCGACCTTGTTGCGGTGGTGCGCTTCGAAGACTTCGACGTCGTAGCCGGAATTCAGGATGCGCGCGGCCATGTCCAGCAGCTTGAGCGTGGCGTTGACGCCGACGCTCATGTTGGGGGCGAACACGATGGCGGTTTTCTGCGCGGCCACTTCGATGGCGGCGCGGCCGTTGTCGTCAAAGCCGGTGGTGCCGATGACGGCCTTCACGCCCAGCCTGGCGCAGGCTTGCAGGTGTTCCAGCGTGCCTTCGGGGCGCGTGAAGTCGATCAGGCAGTCGGCGTTGGCCAGGGCGTTCAGGTCGTCGGTGATGGCGACGCCGGTGGTTTGGCCCAGCGGGGCGCCTGCGTCCTGGCCAAGGGCGTTCGAGCCCTTGCGGTCCAGCGCGACGGCCAGTTGCAGGCCGTCGGCCTTCAGGACGGCGTCGATCAGCATCTGGCCCATACGGCCGCTGGCGCCGGCGATTGCAATACGCATGTGGTGAATCCTTGGGGGTTAGCGCAGCGGCTCGGGCGAGTTGCCGGGCTGGCCGGGGTATTGGTTCATGGGGCTGACGGGGGCGGCGGCGTCACGCTTTTTCTGTTCTTCTTCCTGCTTGATCCGGGCTTCGTCTTCGCTCAGGCGCTTGTCGGCCTTTTCGTCGGCGACGGCATTGGGCGTGTTCAGCTGGTACGGTTGCAGGTCAGGCTGCTTGTCGCCTTCCCAGCGCGTCAGGCGGTCGTTTTCGAACCAGACCGTGAACTTGCGCTCTTGGGCCTCGCCGTAGCCGGGCTTGAAGTAGTACGGGTAGTCCCAGCGGTTGGCGTGCAGCACGCTGGTCAGCGTGGGGCTGCCCAGGGCGAAGCGCACCTGTTCGCGCGTCATGCCGGGCTGCAGCAGGGCGACCTGCTCCTGGGTGATCCAGTTGCCTTGCTGGACGCCCGCCTTATAGGGGAAGCCCCATTTGTTTCCCGAGCAACCCGCGAGGGCGACGGCCAGGGCGGCGATGGCCAATCCGGTCTTGAGCGAGCGGGAAGGAATTCGTGCAATCATGGACACTACGCGCCCCTATTATTTGGAAGCAGACAAAACCGTTATCATAAAGGTTTCATAAGGATAGTTCTGCGGGGCGGCAGGAATTCTGGTGGGGCCGGCTCGCGGTTACCCGGTATCCTTGCCCATGCCAACGCGGACGGAGAGCGATTACACCATGAGCGACCAAAGCGAACTGAAAAACATGGGTTTGAAGGCGACGTTTCCCCGCCTGAAAATTCTTGATATCTTCCGTAAGTCCGACCAGCGCCACCTCAGCGCTGAAGACGTCTACCGGGCCCTCATCGGCGAAAACGTCGAAATCGGCCTGGCCACCGTCTACCGCGTGCTGACCCAGTTCGAACAGGCCGGCATCCTTGCCCGCAGCCAGTTCGACAGCGGCAAGGCCGTGTTCGAGCTCAATGATGGCGATCACCACGATCACCTCATCTGCACGAACTGCGGCAAGGTGGTCGAGTTCTCGGACCCGGACATCGAAAAGCGCCAGCAAAAGATCGCCAAGGACAACGGCTTCGCGCTGGAAAGCCACGCAATGGTGCTGTACGGCATCTGCGGCAGCTGCCTGAAAGGCCGCTGAGCTTTTCTTCGCGGGACCCACTGGCCACGGCCGCGCTCGCCGTGGTCCAGTGAAGGCAAAAGCCCCTTCTCCAAGAAGGGGCTTTTTTTATTCCTGTGAGCGGGATGAAAAGCGGATGTCTGCCCGGCCAACGAGCCGGGCGCGAGGGTCAGGCCGGCGTATGCCCGAAACCGGCCAGCATCTCGCGGGCGTGTTCGCGGGTGGTGGCGGTGAGCTTGATGCCGCCCAGCATGCGGGCGATTTCCTCGACCCGGGCGCCGTCGTCCAGTTCTTCGATGCGCGACCGGGTGGTGCCGCGCGATTCCGTCTTGCTGACCAGGAACTGGCTGTTGCCGCAGGCGGCTACCTGGGGCAGGTGGGTCACGCACAGCACTTGATGGCGTTCGCCCAGCTCGCGCAGCAGCTTGCCGACGGCCTCGGCCACCGCGCCGCCCACGCCGCTGTCGACTTCGTCGAAGATCAGGGTGGGTACGCGGGCCGCGCGGCTGGCAATGACGGACAGCGCCAGCGAGATGCGCGACAGTTCGCCGCCCGAAGCCACCTTGGCCAAGGGGCGCGGCGTGGTGCCGGCATGGCCGGCCACCAGGAATTCGACCTGTTCGTTGCCGTGGGCCGAAGGGGTGGCGGCCGACAGGGACGGCTCGAACTTGCCGCCCTGCATGGCCAGCGTCTGCATGGCCTGGGTGACTTGCTTGCCCAGGTCCTTGGCGACTTTGCGGCGCGCCGTGGACAGCTTGGCGGCGGCGGCATCGTATTGCGCCTGGGCTGCCTGGGCCTGCGCGCGCAGCGCGTCGATATCGGTGGCGGCTTGCAGCGCGGCCAGTTCGGCGTGCAGGCTGTCGCGCAGTTCGCACAGGGCGTCGGGTTCGACGCGGAATTTGCGGGCGGTCTCGAACACCGTGCCCAGGCGCGCTTCGACGTCGGCCAGGCGCTGGGGATCCAGGTCGACGCGGCTGACGTAGTTGTTCAGATCGGACACGGCTTCGCTGATGGCGATGCGGGCCGATTCCAGTTCGTCGTAGATGCCTTGCAGGCCGGTGTCGTGGCGCAGCATCTGCTGGATGCGGTGGTTGGCCGAGGTCAGGCGGTGATGCGCGGAATCGCCTTCGCCGTCCAGGGCTTCCAGGATCTGGGTGGCGCCATCGAGCAGCGATTGCGAATGCGCCAGCCGGGTGTGTTCGGATTGCAGCGCATCCCATTCGTCGGGCGCCAGGCCCAGGCGGTCGAGCTCGTCGACCTGCCATTGCAGCCGTTCGCGTTCGGTGGCGAGGCTGGCCGCGTCTTTTTCGGCGCCTTCAAGTTGGCGCGCCAGGGCGCGCCATTGCTTCCAGGCCTGGCCCACGGCCTGGCGCAGGTCGCCATGGCCGCCGTGCGCATCGAGCAGGTCGCGTTGGGCGTCGGGGCGCATCAGGCTTTGATGCGCGTGCTGGCCATGGATGTCGACCAGGCTGTCGCCCAGTTCGCGCAACTGTGCCACGGTGGCCGGGGTGCCGTTGATGTAGGCGCGGCTGCGGCCCTGCGCGTCGATCACGCGGCGCAGCGCCAGTTCTTCGTCGGCGTCGATTTCGCGTTCGGCCAGCCACGCGTGCAGCGCGCGCGGGGTGTCGAACACGGCGGTGATGTCGGCGCGCGTGGCGCCTTCACGCAGCACGCTGACGTCGCCACGCTCGCCCAGCGCCAGCGCCAGGGCATCGATGAGAATGGATTTGCCTGCCCCGGTTTCGCCGGAGAAGACGGTAAAGCCAGGACCGAAATGGATCTCGGTCTGTTCGACGATGACAAAGTCGCGGATGTGCAGGGTGCGCAGCATGTCTGGGCGCTAATTACTCTACGTTGTCGGTGGCTTGCGGCATCAGGTTCCAGTGCAGCTTGCGGCGCAGCGTGGAAAAGAAGCTGTAGCCTTCCGGGTGCACGAAGCGGATGGTATAGGGTGCGCGTTGCACGACGATGCGGTCGCCGGGTTGCAGGTCGGACCAGGTCTGCATGTCGAAATGCACGCTGGCGCCGACTTCGACGCGGCCCATGGCCGTCAGCGTCATGTTCAGCACGCCGCTGTCGGGAATGACGATAGGGCGGTTGGACAAGGTCTGGGGCGCCACCGGCACCAGCACCATGGCGTTCATGCCGGGGTGCAGGATGGGGCCGTTGGCCGACAGCGCGTAGGCGGTCGAGCCGGTGGGCGTGGCGATGATCAGGCCGTCGGCGCGCTGCGTGTACATGAAGGCGCCGTCGAGTTCGACGCGGACTTCGATCATGCCGCCGCGCCCCGCGCGGTTCAGGACCACGTCGTTCAGGGCCGTGGCGGAATACATTTTCTGGTTGCCCCGCCAGACGCTGCCTTCGAGCAGCATGCGCGCTTCGATCTGGTAGCTGCCTTCCAGCACGCGCGCCAGCGCGCCGTGTGCGTCCTGCAGCGGGATGTCGGTGATGAAGCCCAGGCGGCCATGGTTGATGCCGACCAGCGGCACGCCGTAGGGCGCCAGGTGGCGCGCGGCGCCCAGCACGGTGCCGTCGCCGCCCATCACGACCGCGAGCGATGCACTCTGGCCGATCTGTTCAAGCGTGGCGACGGGGTATTCGGTCAGGCCAGTGTTGCGGGCGGTGTCGGCATCGACCAGCACCTGCCTGCCCGCTTGCGTCAGCGCGTGCGCAAGCGCTCTTAGCGGGGCGTCCAGGCCGGTGTCCTGGTATCTGCCGATCAGCGCGACGGTAGGAAAGTGCATGGTGGCAAGGCGAATCTGAAAAGCCAAACAGCGAAGGCGAAATCGGCCCGACAAGCGGCCGCTTAGCCGATTATATGGGGCCGCATATCGGTTGGCGGGACAAAAATCGCCTTAATTGGAAAAGATTCCCTAAAATACACGCTATGGATGACCGCGCACGCGCATTACTGAAGGCGTTGATCGAACGCTACATCGCCGATGGGCAACCAGTCGGTTCGCGGACGCTTTCGAAAGTGTTCGATCTGTCGCCCGCCACCATCCGCAATGTCATGGCGGATCTGGAAGAGCTGGGACTGATCCACAGTCCGCACACGTCGGCGGGGCGCGTCCCCACGCCGCGCGGATACCGCATGTTCGTCGATTCCCTGCTGGCGGTGCAGTCCTACCAGATCCAGCCGCACAACATGGGCGAGATGCTGTCGGCCGCCGAGCCCACCCGCGCAGTCAATGCCGCGGCGGCGCTGCTCTCGAACCTGACCCAGTTCGCCGGTGTGGTGCTCACGCCCAAACGGGCCCAGGTGTTTCGCCAGATCGAATTCATCCGCCTGTCCGACAAGCGCGTCCTGCTCATCATCGTCACCCCCGATGGCGACGTGCAGAACCGTATCCTGTTCGTGCAGCGCGACTACGTCGAAGCCGAATTGCTGGAAGCCGGCAATTTCTTCAACATCCATTTCGCCGGCAAGTCGTTCGACGCGGTGCGCCGCACCCTGTCCACCGAACTGGCACAACTGCGCGAAGACATCTCGCGCCTGATGCAGGCCGCGGTCGAGGCCAGCGCCGAAGCCGCCGAAGACGGCGACGCCATGGTCATTTCCGGCGAACGCAAGCTGCTGGACGTGACCGACATCGCGTCCGACATGGACCGCCTGCGCAAGATGTTCTCGCTGTTCGAAAAGAAAACCGACCTGCTGCAACTGCTGGACGTATCCAGTCGGGCGCAGGGCGTGCAGATCTACATCGGCGGCGATTCCCAGCTGGTGCCGATGGAAGAAGTCTCGGTCATCACCGCGCCCTACGGCGTGGATGGCAAGGTGGTCGGCACGCTCGGCGTGATCGGCCCCACCCGCATGGCCTACGAACGCGTCATTCCCATCGTGGACATCACGGCGCGTCTCTTGTCCAACGCCCTCAGCCACAACCAGTAGTTCCATTCGAACCGACATCCTCCTTGCGGAGGAAGGGGAGTTTTTGTGTTTCTTCGCCTGTTCAAGTATCTCTGGCCTGAACGCTACCTGCCCGAAACCGAGCAGGACGATCCCTTCAACGAGGACCCGCCGCCGCGGGGCCCGGGCAAGGTCGGCGTGCTGCTGGTGAACCTGGGCACGCCGGACACCCCCAGCAAGAAAGACATCCGCAAGTACCTGGGCGAATTCCTGTCGGACCCGCGCGTGATCGAGATCCCGCGCTATCTCTGGAAGCCGATCCTGCACGGGCTGGTGCTGACCATGCGTCCCAAGAAGCTCGAGCCGCGCTATGCCGGCGTCTGGCTCAAGGAAGGTTCGCCCCTGATGGTCTACAGCCGCCGCCAGGCCGAAGGCGTGCAAGCGGCGTTGACGGCGGCCGGCATCGACGCGGTGGTGGAACTGGGCATGCGCTACGGCAATCCGTCGATTCCCGACGCGATAACCCGCCTGCGGGCAAAGGGCTGCGAACGCATCCTGACCGTGCCGCTGTATCCGCAATACGCCGCCAGCACCACGGCCACCGTGGTCGATGCCGTCACGCGCCATGCCGGGCGCCTGCGCGACCAGCCGGAACTGCGCTTCATCAAGCGCTTTCACGAAGAACCGGCCTACCTGGATTCCCTGGCGGCCCGCATCGAGGCCTATTGGGCCGAGCACGGCCGGCCGCAGAAGCTGGTCATGAGCTTTCATGGCCTGCCGCGCTATTCCATCGAACTGGGCGACCCGTATTACCGCGACTGCATGGAAACCGCCCGGCTGCTGTCGCAGCGCCTGTCGCTGCCGCGCGAGCAGATCGAAGTGACCTTCCAGAGCCGTTTCGGCACCGCCCGCTGGCTCGAACCCTATACCGAACCCACGCTCAAGGCGCTGGCCGCCTCGGGCGTGACCGAGGTGGATGTGGTGTGTCCGGGATTTGTGGCAGACTGTCTGGAAACCCTGGAAGAGATCAGCCTGGAATGCCGCGACGCCTTTATCGGGGCCGGCGGCAAGCAGTTCCGTTACATTCCGGCGATCAACGACGATCCGGCCTGGATCGCAGGGTTGGCCAGCCTGGTGGAACGGCACTTGCAGGGGTGGCCCACGCATCCACGGACTTGAAGGAGAGGGCGCATGCACCAGGATCCCAAGACGGGCAAGATTGTGAAAAAGGGGCGCGTCAGCACCCCGGTCGACGAAGATCAGGTCGAACACGAGCTGGACGAAGCGCTGGCCGAGACCTTTCCCGCCAGCGACCCGATTGCCATCAATCCCGAACCCGATGACGACCCCCGGGTCGACCGCGCCCTGAAGGAAAGCTTTCCCGCGAGCGATGCGGCCGCCCCGGCGCAGCCGCACAAGAAATGACCTGATCGGCGCGCGGCAGGGGAATATTTGCTTTCCCGGGCTTGAAATAGGGGTATTGGCCCCCATTCATGTCTGCGAAAGCCATTCTTTTTGGAGGATTCCCCATGTCGGCACCCAACGAGCCTGTAGACCAGACGCCCGGATTCGGCGAAAACGCCGATGCGGCCCCCGCCGCCCAGGACGCCGCGCAGGCCGAGCTGAACGAGTTGCGCGCCCAGCTGGACGCGGCCCAGGCTACCGTCAATGAGCAGCACGACCAACTGCTGCGCGTGCACGCCGAGGCCGAGAACGTCCGCCGCCGCGCCCAGGAAGAAGTGTCCAAGGCCCGCAAGTTCGGCATCGAATCGTTCGCCGAGAGCCTGGTGCCGGTCAAGGACAGCCTCGAGGCCGCCCTGGCCCAGGCCGACCAGACCGTGGAAACCCTGCGCGAAGGCGTCGAAGTCACCCTCAAGCAACTGGCCGCGGCCTTCGAGCGCAACCTGCTCAAGGAAATCGCGCCGGTCCAGGGCGACAAGTTCGATCCGCACCTGCATCAGGCCATTTCGTCGATTCCCGCCCCGCAGCCCGCCAATACGGTGGTGCAAGTGCTGCAAAAGGGCTATGCCATCGCCGACCGCACGCTGCGTCCGGCCCTGGTGGTGGTGTCCGCCGGCCAAGGCTGAGCGGCAAGCGCGCCATGAACGATCCCCGTTTCGATCCGGCCCAGGTCTTCGCGGTATTCGGCATGCGTCATGTCGACACCGCGGGGTTCGACGCGGCCGTGGTCCAGGCGCCGGGATCGGACCTGCGCTGCGTATTCCTGTGGGGCCAGGATTGCTATAACTGCAATCTCTTCAAGCAGGCCGCCCTGCTGCACCAGGACACCCTGCTGGGCCTGGGTTTGAGCTGGTTCGAGGCCGACGTCTACGCCGACGAACCCCTGGGCCGCCGCTTTTCGCTGCATGGCGTCCCCACTTTTGTGCTGTATCGGGCCGGAAAACGGCTAGGACGCATTACCGGCTGGCCCGGATTGCCCCAGTTCACGGCGGCGATCCACCGCCTGCAGGAAGCGCCGGCTGAAAAATCGGGCCAGGCGTCTTGAAAAACCCTGCAGGTAGCCCCAGTTATGTGGGGACAGGAATTTTCTCTCTATTTTCATAGATTTATTCAAGGTAACCCGACCATGAGCAAAATTATTGGCATCGACCTGGGCACGACCAACAGCTGCGTGGCTGTCATGGACGGCGGTCAGGTCAAGATCATCGAAAACGCCGAAGGCGCCCGTACCACCCCCTCGATCGTCGCCTACATGGACGACGGCGAAACGCTGGTCGGCGCGCCCGCCAAGCGCCAGGCAGTCACCAACCCGCGCAACACCCTGTACGCGGTGAAGCGCCTGATCGGCCGCAAGTTCGAAGAAAAAGCGGTGCAGAAGGACATCAACCTGATGCCCTACACCATCGCCCGCGCCGACAACGGCGACGCCTGGGTGGAAGTGCGCGGCAAGAAGATGGCGCCTCCCCAAGTGTCGGCCGACGTGCTGCGCAAGATGAAAAAGACCGCCGAGGACTACCTGGGCGAAGAAGTGACCGAAGCCGTCATCACGGTGCCGGCCTACTTCAACGACAGCCAGCGCCAGGCCACCAAGGACGCCGGCCGCATCGCCGGCCTGGAAGTCAAGCGCATCATCAACGAGCCCACCGCGGCCGCGTTGGCGTTCGGCCTGGACAAGACCGAAAAGGGCGACCGCAAGATCGCCGTCTATGACCTGGGTGGCGGCACGTTCGACGTGTCCATCATCGAAATCGCCGACGTGGATGGCGAAAAGCAGTTTGAAGTGCTGTCGACCAACGGCGACACCTTCCTGGGCGGCGAAGACTTCGACCAGCGCATCATCGACTACATCATTGCCGAGTTCAAGAAGGAACAAGGCGTTGATCTGTCCAAGGACGTGCTGGCCCTGCAGCGCCTGAAGGAAGCTGCCGAAAAGGCCAAGATCGAGCTGTCCTCGGCCCAACAGACCGAGATCAACCTGCCGTACATCACGGCGGATGCCTCGGGTCCGAAGCACCTGAACCTGAAGATCACGCGCGCCAAGCTGGAAGCGCTGGTCGAAGAACTGATCGAACGCACGATCGAACCCTGCCGCGTGGCCATCAAGGACGCCGGCGTGAAGGTTTCCGACATCGACGACGTGATCCTGGTCGGCGGCATGACCCGCATGCCCAAGGTCCAGGAAAAGGTGAAGGAATTCTTCGGCCAGGATCCGCGCAAGGACGTGAACCCCGATGAAGCCGTCGCCGCTGGCGCCGCCATTCAAGGTTCCGTGCTGTCGGGCGACCGCAAGGACGTGCTGCTGCTGGACGTCACCCCCCTGTCCCTGGGTATCGAAACCCTGGGCGGCGTGATGACCAAGATGATCCAGAAGAACACGACCATCCCGACCCGGTTCTCGCAGACCTTCTCGACCGCTGACGACAATCAGCCGGCCGTGACGATCAAGGTGTTCCAGGGCGAGCGCGAAATCGCCGCGGGCAACAAGGCCCTGGGCGAGTTCAACCTCGAAGGGATCCCGCCGTCGCCGCGTGGCATGCCGCAGATCGAAGTCACGTTCGACATCGACGCCAACGGCATCCTGCACGTGTCCGCCAAGGACAAGGGCACGGGCAAGGAAAACAAGATCACCATCAAGGCCAACTCGGGTCTGTCGGAAGACGAGATCCAGCGCATGGTCAAGGATGCCGAGGCCAACGCCGAGGAAGATCACCGCGTGGCCGAGCTGGCCCAGTCGCGCAACCAGGCCGATGCGCTGGTGCACGCCACCCGCAAGTCGCTGACCGAATACGGCGACAAGCTCGAGGCGTCCGAAAAGGAAAGCATCGAAGCTGCCATCAAGGCCCTGGAAGACACGCTGAAGGACGGCGACAAGGCCGCGATCGACGCCAAGGTGGAAGCCCTGTCGACCGCCTCGCAGAAGCTGGGTGAAAAGATGTACGCCGACATGCAGGCGCAGCAAGCCGCCGGCCAGCAGCAAGCGGCCGACAACGCGAAGCCGGTGGACGACAACGTCGTCGACGCCGACTTCAAGGAAGTCAAGCGCGACCAATAATGGCCGGGCGCTGACCAGCCTCTGCCGCCCGGTAGCCGGAGAAATCCGCCTACCGGGCGTACTCATTCTGTAGCACTGAAAAGAAGGCTCTTTTTTGAGCCCACGGATCATGGCAAAACGCGACTATTACGAAGTCCTGGGCGTGGCGAAAAACGCCTCGGACGACGAACTCAAGAAGGCCTATCGAAAGCTGGCCATGAAATACCATCCGGACCGCAATCCGGACAGCAAAGAAGCCGAAGAGAAGTTCAAGGAAGCCAAGGAAGCCTACGAGGTCCTGGGTGATGAACAGAAGCGCGCCGCGTACGACCGCTACGGCCATGCCGGCGTGGACCCCAATGCCGCCGGCATGGGCGGGGGCATGGGCGGCGGTTTCGCCGATGCCTTCGGCGACATCTTCGGCGAGATCTTCGGTGGCGGCGGCGGTGGCCGTCGTGGCGGCGGCCCGCAGGTGTACCGCGGCGCCGACCTGAAGTACGCGCTGGAAATCACGCTGGAACAGGCCGCGGCCGGTTTCGACACCGAGATCCGCGTGCCCAGCTGGGAAAACTGCGATACCTGCCACGGCTCTGGCGCCAAGGCGGGCACGTCGCCCAAGACCTGCCGCACCTGCGGCGGTTCGGGCGCGGTGCGCATGCAGCAGGGTTTTTTCAGCGTGCAGCAGACCTGCCCGACCTGCCACGGCAACGGCAAGGAAATCACCGACCCGTGTCCCGCCTGCGATGGCGTGGGCCGCATCCGCCGCAACAAGACGCTGCAGGTCAAGATTCCTGCCGGCATCGATGACGGCATGCGCATCCGCTCCAGCGGCAATGGCGAACCGGGCATCAACGGCGGGCCGCCGGGCGACCTGTATGTGGAAATCCACATCAAGCAGCACAAGATCTTCCAGCGCGATGGCGACGATCTGCATTGCGAGCTGACCATTCCGTTCACCACGGCGGCCCTGGGCGGCGAGCTGCAGGTGCCGACGCTGGGCGGCAAGGCCGAGATCTCGATTCCCGAAGGCACGCAGTCGGGCAAGACCTTCCGCCTGCGCGGCAAGGGCATCCGCGGCGTACGCGGCAGCTATCCGGGCGACCTGTACTGCCACGTGGTGGTCGAGACGCCGGTGCGCCTGAGCGACGACCAGAAGAACATCCTGCGCCAGTTCGAGGCCTCGCTGAACGACGGGGGCGACCGCCACTCGCCGCAAAGCAAGTCCTGGACCGACCGTGTGAAGGAATTCTTCAGCTGAGTGGCTTGACCGGATCGCGCCGCCCGTCGGTGCGCCACAGCCCAGGACCGGATGATTCCGGGCTTGGGCTGTTTTGTTTCCGGCCATAAAAAAACCGCGGCTTGCGCCGCGGTTCGTACTGCTGGTACCGCTACTGCTTCCATCAACTGCTACTTCGTACTGCTACTGCTACTTCGTACGGCTATCAATTACTGCTACAGCGACTACGTACCGCAACTACGACTTCATACTGCGACTACAGGTACTGCTACTACAGGTACTGCTACTTCTACTGCTGAAGATCCGCCGCTGTGGCCGGAAAAAACCGACCCCAGGCCATGATGCCGCCTGAGGCCGGCCGGGCTACAGCAAGCAGCTCACCGGGTGATCGGCGGGTATTCGAGTTCGCCGAACGTGTATTGGCCGCTGGCCTTGGCCTGGGCGAGTTCCTGCTGGACTTCGGCGCGCGACTTGGCGGCGGCCGGGGTTGCCTTGACGGGCGGGTATTGCAGTTCACCGAAGGTGTATTCGCCGCTGGTCTTGGCTTGTTGCAGCTGGGCTTGCACTTCCTGCGAGCTCAGGCTGGTGGCCTGGGGCAGGGCGGGCGGGTAGTCAAGTTCACCGAAGGTGTACTGGCCGCTGACCTTGGCTTGTTGCAGTTCGGTGGCGACCTGGGCGCTCGACTTGGCTTGCTCGACGCCGGCCGCTTGGGCGCCAGCGCCGACCAGGGCTAGGGAAATCAGCAGGGTAGTTGTCAGGGTTTTCATAATGACCTCCAATTCGTTGTAAACGGGGCCGAATCCGGCGGCCCTCCGTCGTGGTTCGTTGTTTGTTCCCGATGACTGAATTGTGCGCGTCATCCCACCTGGGATAAACCCGTATATCTTGAAAACATCTTTCCAAATAACCGTGTAATCACCGGATTATGAAAATATCTCCCCGTAAATGGCATGGTCTCTGCCATGGAATCCGTTAAGAAGGGGTAGGCGACGACCCATTGGCCCATGAAAAAGCCCCTGCCGAGGCAGGGGCTTGGAGGCTACCGGGGACGGCAGAAGGGCGTCAGGGCGCCTTTTTCTTGAAGTCGCCAGCCACTGCGGTGCTGAAGCCGTCCGGACGCAGGTACTTGCGCAGGGCGGCGTTGACCGCGTCGGGCGTGAGCGCGGTGATCTTCTTGTCCATCTCGGCGGACCATTCGAACGTGCGGCCGCGTTGCAGGTAGTCCAGCCAGGTGCCGGCCAGGACGTCGTCCTGGGCGCGGGCCAGGTTGCGGTAGTTCAGCAATGCAGTGATGCCGTCCGAGATTTCCTTGTCCGTGAAGCCGTCTTTCAGGACACGGGCGAGTTCTTCGCCGATGGCCTTTTCCAGGCGTTCGCGGTTCTGCGGCGCGTAGATGGCGTACATGGTCCAGCTGGCGCTGGGTTCGAAGGACGAGACCGACAGCGAGCTGCGCACGTTGTAGGACAGGCCTTCGGTTTCGCGCACGCGATTCCACAGGCGCGAGGTTTCAGAGGCGCCAAACAGGTAGTTGGCCAGATACAGCGCCGGGTAGTCGGCATCGGTATCCTGCAGCTTCAGGGGCATGCGCGACACGTAGAACGCGTTGGCCTTGTCGGGCGTGTCGATGTCGAACTGCTTTGCCGGGATGTCGCGGTACGGGTTGCCGACGCGGGTGTAGGCGGGGGCGCGCTTCCAGCCGGCCAGGCCATCCTTGATGGCTTTTTCGACGGCTTCGGGCTCGAAATCGCCCACGGCCGAATATTCGATCTTGCCCGCGCCATAGAACTTGGCGTGGAACTTGACGAGCGCGTCGCGGTTCAGCGCACGCACGCCGGCCAGCGATTCTTCAAACGTCGGGACATAGCGCAGGTCGTCAGCGGGCCACGGATTGTCCTGGCGGGCCAGGGCGCGTCCGGCCAGGGCCTGGGGCTCGGTCATGGCGTTCTGGATCGACGTTTCGAGCTGGCGCTGGTATTCCTCGAGCTGATCCTTCGGGAAGTTGGCGTTGCGCACGATGTCCAGCGCCAGGCGGGTCAGCTCGGGCAGGTTTTCGCGCTTGGTCGACATGGCGATCTTGAGCGTGGTGCCCGCGCCGCTGAAGCCCAGTTCAGCCTGCAGCTTGTCCAGGCGGTCCTGGATGTCCTGGCGCGACAGCTTGGCGGTGCCGCGAGTCAGCAGATCGGCGACGGCGCCGGAATTGACGCGCTGGCCGAGCAGGTCTTTCTCGTTGCCGAACTGGATCAGCATCTGGGCCTGCACGCGGTTGCCGCGGGTGGCCTTGGGCAGGAGCGCCAGTTGGACGGGGCCGTTGGGCAGGTCCAGCTTCTTGCGCTGGGTCAGGCGATCGATGTTCTGCGGCGTGGGATCAAAGGCGGAAGCGGCCTTGAAGTCCGGGTCGCCCTTGTAGTCCTTGAATACCGCGGTCAGGTCGACGCGTTGCGTCTGCGGCGCACGTTCAGGCTTTTCGGTCGGGATGTAGCGGCCTTCGACGCGGTTGCTCTGTACCAGGTAGGTCGTGGCGGCCTGCTGCACCTCGGCCAGCGTGGCCTTGCGGGCGCGGTCGCGCTGCAGGAAGAACAGGCGCCAGTCGCCGGCGGCGATGGCTTCGGACAACGCGACGCCGACCTGTTCAGGGTCGCTGTAGGTCTGTTCCCACGAGGTCAGCCACTTGCTGCGCGCGCGGTCCAGTTCCTGCTGGGTGAAGGGCTTCTTGCCCAGCGTTTCCAGCGTGCCCGTCAGGGCCTTCATGGCGGCGTCCAGGCTCTTGCCCGGCGTCAATTGCGCCGCGAACATGGCCAGGCCGGGGTCCAGGTTTTCCATGGTGAAGCCGAACACGCCAGAGGCCAGCTTGGTGGGCACCAGCGCGTGGTACAGACGGCCCGACGGCGTGTCGGCCAGGATGGTAGCGGCCAGGTCCAGCGGCACGAAGTCGGCGCTGCCGGCGGCGGGGATGTGGTACATCGCGGCGACCAGCGGCGTGCCGCCCGTGCGGCGCAGGGTCACGGCGCGCTCGCCGTCCTGGGTGGGCTCGACGGTGTATTCGGGCGGCAGCTTGCGGTCGGGCTTGGGCAGTTTGCCCAGCGTTTCCTCGATGTCGGCCAGCGTGGCCTGCGGATCGAACTTGCCGGCCACGATCAGCACCGCGTTATCGGGCTGGTAGTACTCGTGGTAGAAAGCGCGCAATTGGCCGATGTCGACGTTCTCGACGTCGGAACGCGCGCCGATGGTGTTCTTGCCGTAGCTGTGCCACTGGTAGGCGGCGGACTGCATCTTTTGCATGAGAATGCGGAACGGACTGTTTTCGCCGCTTTCCATCTCGTTGCGCACGACCGTCATTTCGGAATCCAGGTCTTCCTTGGCGATCAGGGAATTGACCATGGCGTCCGCCTGCCAGCCCAGGTACCACTTGAGGGTGTCGGGGTTGGACGCGAAGCTGGCGAAGTAATTGGTGCGGTCGCTGGAGGTCGAGCCGTTGGCCTGCAGGCCGCGGCGCGAGAACTCGCCCATGGCGTTGCGGGTGGTGGACGTGCCCTTGAACAGCATGTGTTCGAGCAGGTGGGCCATGCCCGTCTGGCCGTAGTTTTCGTTGCGCGAGCCGACCAGGTAGGTCATGTTGACCGTGGTCGAGGGCTTGGATTCGTCGGGAACCAGCAATACGCGCAAGCCGTTGCTCAGGCGATATTCGGTGATGCCTTCAATCGAGGCGGCCTCCGTGACGCCGGCCGGCAGGCTGGCGGCTCCGGCCTGGAAGGCCAGGAAGGATGAGAACAGCAGCGCACCCAATGGGCGCGGCAGCTTCGATATGGACAGGCGCATGGCGGACTATTCCTTTGGCATGGCAGAATCCGTTGGAGTGTATACGGTGGGAATGGTTCAGGGCGCGCCCGGCCGCGCCGCCCGCCGTGGTATCGGGCTGGTCCACGGCCCTGACCTGGAAATCGCGCATGTCCTTATCACTGGAAATCGAAACACCCCGCCTGGTGCTGCGCCAATGGCGGGCCGCCGACCGCAAGCCGTTCGCCGACATGAACACGGATGCGCAGGTCACCCGCTACCTGCTGCCCATGACGGCGCAGGACAGCGATGCCCTGGCCGATCGGCTGGCCGCGGGCATCGATGAATATGGTTGGGGCTTCTGGGCGGTCGAGGCCCCCGGGGTGGCGCCCTTCATCGGGTTTGTCGGCATCAAGGCATTGCCGCCGTCGCTGCCGTTCGCGCCCGGCGTGGAAATCGGCTGGCGCCTGGCGCGCCCCTGTTGGGGCAGGGGCTACGCCAGTGAAGCCGCGCAAGCCGCGCTGCGGGTGGGATTCGAGCAGGTCGGCCTGTCCGAGATCGTCTCGTTCACGGCGCTGGAAAACGAACGCTCGCGCGCAGTGATGCGCCGCTTGGGCATGCGGGAAGTGCCGCAACGCTTCGAGCATCCTGCCGTGCCCGACGGACATCCCTTGAAGACCCATGTGCTGTACCGGTTGGACCGGGACGCCTGGCGTGCCCAGAAAAAGGGTGACGCGGATGCAGGCGGCGCGCCGGTCGCCGCGGCATAAACGGCGCAAAGCCGCGCCAATGTGCAATGTTGCGCTGCAACGTCCTGGCGTGGCGGGGCAAATTTGAGGTTGGAGCGGTCGCGGGTGTAAGCTTTCCAGAACGTAGTTGCTGTTGCCGACGGGATGCGCGACAGCCGTCTACAGGCTTCCCGTCCAACGCCAGCCGCCGCCTCGGCGGGCAGCGGGATCGGTTGTTCGCCGGTCCTGGCCCTCTTGCTCCGCAGGCGACGACGGTGCTTGTCGTTCGCGCCTTCGCCGCCGGCATCCTGCCGGCGCATCTTTCGGAGGAACGACCCATGCTGACCGAGATCGTCACGCGTGCCTTGTCCCAATTGACCGGCAGCCCCATGAGCGGCGACCGCATCAAAGGACAGTTTCAGTACGCCTATGCCAGTGATGACGGCCAATTCGTGGCCATACTGACCCATGACATGACCACTTACGTGGTGGACCTGAGCACCCAGCGCTATTTCGCCGAGTGCGGCGGTTCGCCCAGGGGCTTTGCGGGGCATGTGCTCGAGATGGAGGGCGCCGCGGCGCGCCAGCATCCCTGGCCCGCCGCCAACGACCTGTTCGACCTGGACATGGACGCGGATGAACTGTCGTGGCGCCAGTGCCCGGGCGTGCGCGGCATGGCCGATGCCGCCAACCGATCTGTGGAGAGCCGCGCCGCCTGAGAGTGGCCAGAAGCGGCAGTACCCTCACTGAACCGGCGATATCGCCGGTTTTTTTTATGGCATGGCCGGCGCGGCTCGCTACAATTTGCGCCATGACTACGCACGCAGACTTCGGCGCCCCGGAAGGCGCCATCCTGGTCGATTGCACGCACGAGCGGCACGCGGACCAGATCCTTGCCATCTTCAACGACGCCATCGCCACGTCGACCGCGCTGTACGACTACAAGCCGCGGCCGCGCGAGGCAATGCTGGGCTGGTTCCAGGCCAAGGCCAACGGCGGTTTTCCGGTGGTGGGGTTCGAGAACGCAGCGGGTGAGCTGATGGCCTTTGCCAGCTACGGCACCTTCCGCGCCTGGCCGGCCTACAAGTATTCGGTCGAGCATTCCGTCTACGTCGACGGCCGCTTTCGCGGGCAGGGCCTGGGCGAGGCGATGATGCGCGTGCTGATCGAACGGGCCCGCGCCAACCAGGTGCACCTGATGATCGGCGGCATCGATGCTGCCAACCAGGGCAGCATCCGGCTGCACGAGAAACTGGGTTTCACGCATTCGGGCACGATCCGCGAGGCCGGATTCAAGTTCGGTCGCTGGCTGGACCTGGCGTTCTACCAACTGACGCTGGACACGCCGACACAGCCGGTCGATGGCTGAGCGAGGCCGGCTGAACGGCGGCGGCTGAGCTACTTCGAGAGCACCCGCATCGCCTGTTCCAGGCCGGCCACTGTAACGGGGTACATGCGGTCCTGCATGATGTCGCGCATCAGCGCGATGGACTGGCGGTACTGCCAGGACGCGGTGGGCTCGGGGTTGAGCCAGACGGACTTGGGCCAGGCATCGAGCAGGCGGCGCATCCATTGCGCGCCGGGCTCTTTGTTGTAGTGCTCGACCGAGCCGCCGGGCTGCAGGATTTCGTATGGGCTCATGGTGGCGTCGCCGACGATGATCAGACGCCAGTCCGGGTTGTACTTGCGCAGTACGTCCCAGGTGTCGAAGCGCTCGTTCTGGCGCCGCCGGTTGCTCTGCCACAGGCTTTCGTAGGGGCAGTTGTGGAAGTAGTAGACCTCGAGATTGCGGAACTCGCTGCGCGCCGCTGAGAACAGTTCTTCGACGCGGCCGATGTGGTCGTCCATGCTGCCGCCGACGTCCAGCAGCATCAGCACCTTCACGGTGTTATGGCGCTCGGGCACCATGCGCAGGTCCAGGTGGCCGGCATTGCGGGCCGTGCTGGCGATGGTGTCGTCCAGATCAAGTTCGAGTTCGGCGCCTTGCCGCGCGAAGCGCCGCAGCCGCCGTAGTGCGACCTTGAAATTGCGCGTGCCCAGTTCGACCTGGTCGTCGTAGTCCTTGAACTGGCGCATGTCCCAGACCTTGACCGCGCTGCGGTTGCCGGCCGATTGGCCGCCCACGCGGATGCCCTCGGGGTGGTAGCCGCCGTTGCCGAACGGCGAGGTGCCGCCGGTGCCGATCCATTTGCTGCCGCCCGCGTGGCGTTCTTTCTGTTCTTCCATGCGCTCTTTGAAGAGCTCCATGAGCTTGTCCCAGCCGTGCTTTTCGATGGCGGCCTTTTCTTCGGGCGACAGGCTTTTCTCGAACTGCTTGATGAGCCAGTCCAGCGGAATGTCTTTTCCGGCCGGCAGGGCGGTCTCGATACCCTTGTAGTAGGCGCCGAAGGCCTTGTCGTAGCGGTCGTAGAGCGATTCGTCCTTGACTAGCGTGGCGCGGGCAAGGAAATAGAAGTCGTCCAGCGTGGGCGTCATCAGGTCCTGGCGCAATGCATCGACGAGCGTCAGGTATTCCTGCACCGACACGGGCAGCTTGTGGGCCCGCAGGTGGTAGAAGAAGTCGATCAGCATGGGCGCGGCCAGAATTGCGTCGCGGCTAGCGGCGCGGTGCGCCGCGCGTCATGGCGGCCAGGCGTTCCAGCAGATGAACGTCTTGTTCGTTCTTGAGCAAGGCGCCGGCCATGAGCGGTACCGCGGTGGCGCTGTGCGCATCGATCTGCGCGGCGCTGACGTCTTCGGCGAGCAGCAGGCGCAGCCAGTCGAGCAACTCGGACGTGGACGGTTTTTTCTTCAGGCCAGGCGCATCGCGCAGGCTGAAGAAGGTATCCAGCGCCGCGCGCAGCACATCCTGCTTGAGCTCGGGGAAGTGCACGCCCACGATCTTGCGCATGGTTTCGCGGTCGGGGAAGCGGATGTAGTGGAAAAAGCAGCGGCGCAGGAAGGCGTCCGGCAGGTCTTTTTCGTTGTTGGACGTGATGATGACCAGCGGCCGGTGGCGTGCGGAAATGGTCTGGCGCGTTTCGTACACATGGAATTCCATGCGGTCCAGTTCGCGCAGCAGATCGTTGGGGAATTCGATGTCGGCCTTGTCGATTTCGTCGATCAAGAGCACCACCGGTTCCTCGGCATCGAAAGCCTGCCACAAGGTGCCCTGCACGATGTAGTTGCGAATATCTCGGACCTTTTCGTCGCCAAGCTGCGAATCGCGCAGGCGCGAGACCGCGTCGTACTCGTACAGGCCCTGATGCGCCTTGGTGGTGGACTTGATGTGCCACTGCAGCAGCGGACGGCCCAGCGCACGCGCGACTTCCTCGGCCAGCATGGTCTTGCCGGTGCCGGGTTCGCCCTTGATCAGCAGCGGACGCTGCAGCGTGAGCGCGGCGTTGACGGCCAGTTTCAGGTCATCGGTGGCGACGTAGCTGTCGGTGCCATCAAAGCGGACGGGCGATGCGGAAGGGACGGTCTGGGCTGCGGACATGGATCGGCGGGCTTCTCGGGGTTGACGGGGATCAAGACCATCTTAAGGTATTAATCCTGAGCAATTATCGTACAATCAGGCGGTTTTGCAGTTGGGTTCGACCCGCAACGTGTTTGCCGGGGGCCTTTTCGTGTGAGCAGGCCCTAGTCCATAAGCCATACCAAGAAGAGCCATCCCAATGAAGTTGCGATTCTCTCTGAAGTGCACGGTTTCCGTGTTGGCCGCAGTGGCATCCTGTGCGATCGCCGGCCAGGCAATTGCTGCAGACGCAGCGCCGGTCGGTAATGTCCAGAACGCCCGCGACAAGGTCTCGATGTGCATCGGTTGCCACGGCATCGAAGGCTACAAAGCGACGTTCCCCGAGCTGTACCACGTTCCGAAGATCGCCGGCCAGAACGCCAAATACATCGAGGCCGCCCTCAACGAGTACAAGAAAGGCGCGCGCAGCCATCCCACGATGGACGCCATTGCCGGCAGCCTGTCCGACCAGGACATCGCCGATCTCGCCGCGTACTACTCGAATCTGAAATAAGGGGGCAACCACATGAACCGCATCATGCTTGCCCTTGCGGGCGCAACGCTGACCATTTCGGGCGCTGCCGTTCAGGCCCAGGATCTGACGGCCGGCAAGGCTGTTTTCGAGAAGGCCGCCTGCATTTCCTGCCACGGCGCCGACGGCAAGACGGTGACTGACCCGGCCTACCCGATCCTGGCCGGACAGCACGCCGATTACCTGGTCCATGCGCTCAAGGCCTATCGCCGAGGCGCCTCGGGCAGCGCGGCAACGGCCAATGTGCGCAAGAATCCCACCATGGGCGCCCTGGCCGGACAACTGTCCGACCAGGACATCACCAACGTGTCAGCGTGGCTGGCGTCTTTGCCCAGCGACCTGGGTGTGCGCAAATAGCGTGCGCCTTGGCCGCGCCAACGAAAAACCCTCGGTCAGCCGAGGGTTTTTTCTTGGGCGGCCGCCCGCGCGCGGGGGGGCTTCAGCGTTCGGCGCGCTGGCGGATCAGGTCAATGTAGGTATCGCTGTCCAGCGGCGTGCCCAGGCGCTGGGCTTCCCAGACCACCCGGCCCAGGCATTCCATGATTTCGTGCGCGGCCTGGTGCGCGTCGCTGCGGGCCACCAGGCGCTGGTAGGCGGCGCGGATGCCCGGTGGATGGTCGATCGACAACTGCTCGGCGATGGCCAGGTGCATCGACAGGTGCAGGAACGGATTGGTACGCCCCTTTTCGACGGCGTACTCCGCCGTCATGGCTTCGGGGCTTTCGAGGTCGCCGTGGTATTCGGGATGCTCGATGATCCAGTCCAGGGCCATCGCTTCCAGCGGGGTCAGGACCTCGTTGGCACGATGCTTGCGCCAGGTTTCGATGAAGAATTCGCGGACTTGGTCGCGGGAGGGGTTGAACATCGGGTGGGACGCCATGCGGGCTAGAGAGGGCTTTATTTTACCGCCCGCCGCCGTGGCGGCCGCCCGAAGCCGCCAATGCGATATAGAATTGGTTGCTATCCGCCATCCAGTGCGCGTTTCGCCAGGCCGCGCGGCCCGCGGACCGCACGCCAGCCGATGCGGCGCGCGCGTGCAGAAAAACCACCCGGAGCAAATGGAGCATTCATGTCCTACCAACATATCAAGGTGCCCGCTGGGGGCCAGAAGATCACGGTCAACGCTGATTTCTCGCTGAATGTGCCTGAACAGCCCATCGTCCCCTATATCGAGGGCGACGGCACTGGTGCGGATATCACCCCCGTGATGATCAAGGTTGTCGACGCGGCGGTGCAAAAGGCCTACGCCGGCAAGCGCAAGATCCACTGGATGGAAGTCTATGCTGGCGAAAAGGCCACCAAGGTCTACGGGCCGGACGTCTGGCTGCCCGATGAAACCCTGGAAGTCGTCAAAGACTACGTGGTGTCGATCAAAGGACCGCTGACCACGCCGGTGGGCGGCGGCATCCGCTCGCTGAACGTGGCGCTGCGCCAACAGCTGGACCTGTACGTCTGCCTGCGCCCCGTGGCGTATTTCAAGGGCGTGCCCTCGCCGGTGCGTGAGCCGGAAAAGACCAACATGGTCATTTTCCGCGAGAACTCGGAAGACATCTACGCGGGCATCGAATACATGGCCGAAAGCGAGCAGGCCAAGGAACTGATCCAGTTCCTGCAGACCAAGCTCGGCGTCAAGAAAATCCGTTTCCCCAACACCTCGTCCATCGGCATCAAGCCGGTGTCGCGCGAGGGCACCGAGCGCCTGGTGCGCAAGGCTGCCCAGTACGTCATCGACAACGATCGTACGTCGCTGACCCTGGTGCACAAGGGCAACATCATGAAGTTCACCGAAGGGGGCTTCCGCGATTGGGGCTATGAACTGCTGCAGAAGGAGTTCGGCGCGCAACTGATCGACGGCGGCCCGTGGTGCAAGTTCAAGAATCCCAAGACGGGCCGCGAGATCATCGTCAAGGACGTCATTGCCGACGCGTTCCTGCAGCAGATCCTGCTGCGTCCGGCCGAATATGACGTCATTGCCACGCTGAACCTGAACGGCGACTACATCTCCGACGCGCTGGCTGCGCAGGTGGGCGGCATCGGCATCGCGCCGGGCGCCAACCTGTCCGATTCGGTGGCCATGTTCGAAGCCACTCACGGCACGGCGCCCAAGTACGCCGGCAAAGACTACGTCAACCCGGGTTCCGAGATTCTGTCGGCCGAAATGATGCTGCGCCACATGGGCTGGACCGAAGCGGCGGACCTGATCATCTCCAGCATGGAAAAATCCATCCTGTCCAAGAAGGTCACTTACGACTTTGCCCGCCTGCTGGAAGGGGCCACCCAGGTGTCCTGCTCGGGGTTCGGGCAGGTCATGATCGACAACATGTGATCGGGGCCCTTTGGCCACAATGCGAAAACCCGCAAGCCAACCTTGGCCTGCGGGTTTTTTTCGAACCGCGGCAAGCTTGGTTTCTTTCGGCCATCAGCGCTGGGCTTATGTGTTGATGCGTTTATATAAGACTAATTGAATCATTTTGTTATTGTGACAGCAGTATAATTCGTCGCCCCGTTGCGGCTATTTTCTCGTCCCCCTGATTTTTCCTGAACATGGCACAACCTGCTTCCGATATGCCGCCTTACGATGCTCCGGCATGTGTCCGCGGCCTGCGCGACGCCAAGCGGATTGCGCTATTGATGGCGCCCAGGCTGGGTGACACGCTGTTGATGATGACCATGGCCCACAATCTGGTCGCACATGGGCGTGAGGTCACGATCTTCGGCGATTTTGCTTACGGCCTTCGCAGCTGGTTTCCTGGGCTGGACATCCATCCGTCACTGCTCGAGCAAGATGCCGCCACGGTATTGGCGGATTACGACTGTGCGGCGCAGATGCATGTCGGTTGGCCCTATGCTCTGCACGGCTACGCCAAGTCCTATTTCTACTATGACGCCCATGTCGTGATTACTGGCAAGGGCTTCGTGAAACTCAACCAGATCAGCGATTTTTGCCGTGATGTACTGAGGCTGCCGCTGTCTGGTACGGATATCGGCCTGCGGCCACCGGTGACCGGCCGGCATCGTCGCCACGAAACGCGCGTGGCGGTGCATCCGTCTTCCACCGGCGCGCAGCGGTGTTGGGCGCCGAGGCACTTCGTTGAGCTGGGCTTGAGGCTGAAGCGGCAGGGTTACGATCCCGTCTTCATCCTGGCGCCCCATGAGCGCGCGGAATGGACTTGCCTGACCGATGCCGGGCTCGCGATCCAGCAATCGCCATCGTTGGCGGATGTGGCGGCATTCATCCACGAATGCGGCTGGTTCATCGGCAATGAATCGGGCATCGGGCACCTGGCGTCTAGCGTCGGCGTGCCGACGCTGACCTTGACCGGTCGCCCCACGCGCACCAAGGCTTGGCGTCCCGGATGGACGATGTCGCGCATTGCGTACCCCGTCTATATTCCTGGAGGCCGTTGGCGCGATCGTTTGTGGCGCGACTGGCTACGGCCGGGTAGCGTGATGGCGGCCTTTGAAGGCCTGACGCGGGACTATAAAAAATCGATGTCCACGTTAAAACGCGTCCGATCTTGATCCGCAGGGATCGGCGCAGGCTTGCCTGCAGGCCTGATGGTCGGCCATGCCGCGGCGCTACCGCCTGACTTCTCCGCCTTTCGAAAATGCGGCTGATCCCTCCCTGGAGCAGCCAAACCGACTTTACCTATGCCTCAAATCTGTCTACGCACCGTGGTAGCCCTGGCGCTGTTAATGCCGGCATTGGCGTTGACCAGCGCCGTTGGCGGCCCGGCTATCATTTATTTGACCTCCGTGATTGCGCTGGTTGTTCTGGGCGTGAACGCATTCAAGCGGCGCGAGCCGTTCGCGTTCCGGGAGTTGACTCCCATGGCCGCGGCGTTGACTGCGCCAGCACTGGCGATGCTGATCAGTAGCGTGTACCTCGGGATATGGAGTTCTTCTGAAATTGAAAAGCTCCTGCGCTTCGTGCTGGCAGTGCCCGTCTGCTGGGTGCTGCTGCGCGCGCCTAGAAACTGGCTGCAGCAGATTCAATGGAGCCTGCTGTTCGGCGCCTTCGCCGGGTCGATAATGCTGCTGGTGATTGTGTATACGCCGGGCCTGGGTCGCACTGCGGTTTCTGAATTCGGCGGCCTGTACAACGCAGTGGCCTTTGCCGACCTGACCATGTTCTTTGGATTGGCATCCTGTCTGACGTTGCCCTGGAAACTCTCGCCCTGGCCCAGGGTGGAGGCTGGGCTGAAGATGCTTGTCGTGCCGCTGACGATCTATGCCGTCTGGGCATCACAAACGAGAAGCAGTTGGGCGCTGCTCGTGGTGCTGGGCTTTGTCTGCCTTGCAACCAAACGCCAGTGGACGATGCGCATCAAACTGATTTTTGTCGGGGCGATGATCGCGGTCCTTGCCGCCGTCGCCTTGGTTTCCTGGTATTCGACAGAGAGCCGTTGGCGCGTGGTCGTTACCGACGTCAATAATTATGCGCAGGATGAGCGGGATACGTCGGTGGGTATTCGTATCCAGCTTTGGAAGGCATCCTGGTTGATGTTCAAGGAAAGCCCGATCGTCGGCGTTGGTGGATCAAGCTTCCGTGCTGAGTTGGCCAAGCTGGAGGAGCAAGGCGTGGTCACCAAGCTGGTCTCGACGGACTTCGGCGAGCCTCACAACGATATGCTTGGGGCGTTGGCAGGTTACGGTGCCCTGGGGTTGCTGAGCATATTGGCGCTGTATCTGATTCCGGCTGCTGTGTTCTGGCGGCGTTCGCGCAGCAATGATCCCGCGGTTCATATCGGCTCGCAGATCGGCATGTTGTTCTGCCTGGGCTATTTCACGTTCAGCTTGTCGGAGATGATGTTCCGTAACATGCGCAGCGTGCCGATTTACGCATTGATCGTAGTGGTGCTGTACGCATTGACCTCGGCGCGCACCGGCTTGGCGCAACAGCGCCTGGCGGCGGCAAAATCCTGAACGTCTCCAAATACCAGCCTTGCTTGATGTAGATCAAGCAGCCCCCCTGCGGTAGGTGAAAACCCTGCCGCGCCCTCGTATTCTGACGGTACGCAACATATAAACCGTCACATTTCGCTGCCTTTGGTTATGAGGCGCGTTGGGGCATGGAGAAGAGGGGCTATGAATAATTCAAGCTTGCGTCGTGAGCTGCTGTGGTTCGTGTTTGCCATCGGCGCCGCCGTGCTGGCGTTGGGCGCCTGGGACGCCTGGGAGCGGCGCGCCGAAATGCTGGCCGAACGCAAGACGGAGCTGCGGCACGTACTGGACCTGGCCACGAGCATCGTGCAGAACGGCAAGCAGCGCGCGGTCGACGAGGGCTTGTCCGCAGCGCAGGCCAAGCGCAACGTCGCGCAGCGGCTGGCCCAGTTGCGTTATGGCGCGGATGGGTATGTCGGCGTGTTCGACGATGGCTATACGCTTCTGGTGCACCCCGACGCGAAACTCACGGGCACCAACGTGCGCGCGGTCAAGGACAGTGACGGCGCCCCGATATTCGAAAATCTCTACGCCCAGGGCAAGGACGGCGGCGGCTACGTGGAATACCGTTTTCCCCGGCCGGGCGCCGACGAGGCGCTGCCCAAGGTCAGCTACGCGGCCTATGACAAGGAATGGGGCTGGCTGATATTCACCGGCCTGTACGTGGATGACGTCGACGCCGCTTTCTTCAAGACCTTGTGGCGCCAGGGGGCGGTGACGCTGGTGCTGCTGGCGTTGCTGCTGGCGGCGGCCCTGCGGTTCTTCCGGTCGCACATCATTCGTCCGCTGGACGATGCCGTGGCGGTCTGTGAACGGGTGGCGCACGGCGATCTGTCCAGCATCATTTCACGGCACCATCGTGGCGAAATAGGTCGGCTGTTCGACGCCATGGCGCTGATGCAGGAGCGCCTGGACGTGGCCGTGCGCAGTATCGTCCATTCGACCGGCTCGATCGCGGCCGCCTCGCGGCAGATCGCGGCGGGCAGCATGGACCTGCACGACCGCACCGAGAAGCAAGCCGCCGCGCTGGAACAGACCGCGGCCAGCGTCGAGCAGATCACGGCAACCTCCAAGCAAAGCGCCGACCACGTGCGCGAAGTCAGCGCATTGGCGGGAGAATCGGCGCAATTGGCGCGCCAGGGCAGCGAAGAAACCCAGCACGCCATCGACGCCATGCGCGAGATTTCGCAGAGTTCGCAGCGTATCGACGAAATCATCCGCCTGATCGACGAGATTGCGTTCCAGACCAACATCCTGGCGCTGAACGCGGCCGTGGAAGCGGCCCGGGCCGGCGAGCAAGGCCGCGGCTTTGCCGTGGTGGCGGGTGAGGTGCGGGCACTGGCGCAGCGTTCGGCGACCGCGGCCAAGGAAATCAAGACGCTGATCGAGGCCTCGTCCAACTCGGTGTCGCGTGGCAGCCTGCGGGTCGAGCAGGCCAGCGCCACGATGAGCAGCGTGCTGGAATCGGCGGCCACCAGCGCGCCGCTGATGGGCGAGATCGCCACCGCGTCGGCCGAGCAGAGCGTGGGCATCGAGCAGATCAACCAGGCGGTGACGCACCTGGACAGCGTGACGCAGCAGAACGCGGCCCTGGTCGAGGAGTTCGCGGCATCGGCCGCCACCTTGCACGATCAGGCCGATGACCTGGCGCGTGCGGTGGCGGTGTTCAAGCTGTCTGCAGCCTACTAGGCGAGCCCTGCACCACGCTCATGGCGCGTTGCAGGCGGGGCGTGAGTTCGCGGCTGGCGCTGGTCATGGGCAGGCGCAGCTCGTCGGCAATAAGCCCTTGCAAGGCCAGCGCGCGCTTGATGGGTGCCGGATTGGGTTCGGCGAACAGCAGTCGGATCAGGCCGCGCAAAGGCTCGAACAGTTCACGCGCGGCTTCGGCGTGGCCGTCGCGGGCCAGTTGCATGACTTCGACGAAGCGCTCGGGGAACAGGTGCGCCGCCGCGGGAATCGCGCCGCGCCCGCCCACCAGGAAATGATCCAGCAGGGCCTGGTCTTCGCCGCACAGGGCATTGAGGTGGCCGCGCGCATTCAGCGCCATCAGCACTGGCGGGTTGCATTCCTTGACGGCGCTGAAATTGGGCAGCAGGGCCAGCGCTTCCATGGTTTCGACCGTCATGGTGACGCCCGCGCGCTTGGGAATGTTGTACAGGATGATGGGGCGCTCGGTGGCCCAGGCGATCTGCCGGTAGTGCCACAGGATGCCTTGCTGCGAGGGGCCGAGATAATACGGCGGCGGTACCAGGTAGCCGGCGGGGGCGTATTTGTCCAGGCGGCGGATGGCGGCGGCCACCCCGCGCGTGTCGACGCCGCCGGCGCCGAACACTAGCGGCAGGGCGTGCGGATCCTGGCGGATGGCCTCGATCATGTCGATCTTTTCAGGAATGGCCAACAGATTGCCTTCGCCCGTCGAGCCGAACAGCACCAGGCCCGCGACGCCGGCGTTGCGGTAGTAGCGCGCCAGCGCCTGGGCGGCCTCGCAATCCACGTAGCCGCCGCGCATGGGCGTGATCATCGGCAGCCAGAGACCTTCGAAAGAGGCGGTTTGCATGGGCGTATCCATGGCTTATTGCACCGTGACGGCAGCGGCGCGGCGCAACGGGCCGAACTCCGCCTGGGGCAGGCCGCACATCACGGCGTGCATCAGCGCGTCGACCTGGTCCTGCGCGCAGTGCAGCTGCAGCACGCTCTGGCCATGCGCATGGTCCACCGACAGCACATAGACGCCGATGCGTTCGCCCAGTTCGCGGTGCAGGGCCAGCCGCACCTTCAAGGCGTCCAGCGTGTCGATCCTGACGGTCAGCGAGACCATCTCGGGGGCGTGCGGCGCCTGGGACGGGGCCGGACGGTCAAAGGAAGCGGACCTGCTGCGTTCTTGTCGGGGGATCATGGCATTGCGGGGCGGGGCCGCTGGGGCGGCGTGCCGCGTATCCGGTTGGTTGATGACGATTCCACTATAGAAAGCGGGCCATAAAAGCTGCCGATAAATACGGGCGCGGCGCGTAAAAAGCGCGTCAACGCCCGGGCGGGTTCAGAAGGTCTTGGTCAGCGACAGCAGGCCGGTGGCGCGGCCCATGTAGCGGCCGTGGCTGTTGGTGTAGACGGCGCGGTCGGCATTGGTGTCCAGATAGGCGACGGAGACCGCCAGACCCTGGCCGAAGTCCTTGGTCAGACCCAGCTTCCAGTCGGTGTACGAGCCGTCGTTGACGTTGCGCACCGTCTGGCGGCCAACGTGGGCGTTGACGGTCAGGCCCCACACGCCGGTGTCGAAGTTGCCCGTCAGGTCGAAGTACTGGCTGTACTTGCTGTCCGCAAACCCGAACAGGTTGGTCACGGCGACGGAATACTTGAACATGACCGGGCCATAGCCTAGGCCGGCGTAGAGTTCGGTGGTGTCGGGGCTGGTGAAGCCCGATGGGTAGTCGCCGGGGTAGTAGTACTGCAGCACGCCCAGGTCGAACGGGACGTCTTGCGCCAGGTTGCCCTTGTAGCCGCCGTAGAAATCCATTTCCACGGGGGCGGACACGTCATGGTTGCTGTCGCCCAGCCAGCTGATGCTGGAGTTCCAGTTGCCCAGGTACAGGCCGCTGGCGTGGGTGAAATCGAAGCCGCCCTGGATGGCGGGCTTGTTGTTGGTCTGCATCAGGCCGCGGTAGCGGTATTGGCTGGCCAGCGTGACGTTGGCGGTCAGCGAATATTCCGGAGCGGGCTCGCCGGCGGCGGGAGCATCGGCAGCGTAGGCGGGGGCCGTAAGGGCCAGCAGCGCGAGCGCGGCCAGGGTGTTGCGGGACATGGACTTCTCCTCTGTTGGACGGGATCGCCACAATAGGAGAAGCGGCATAAACGGCGAGACAAGACTGATGGGCCCCGCGTAAAAGGCGCGTCAATGCGGGGTTCAACCCGCGAAGCGATACCCCACGCCGATCTCGGTCAGCAGGTAGACCGGTTGCGCGGGGTCAGCTTCCAGCTTCTGGCGCAGGTGCCCCATGTAGATGCGTAGATAGTGATTGCTTTCCACGTGCGACGGGCCCCAGACCTCGCGCAGCAGTTCGCGGTGCGTCATGACCTTGCCGCGGTGCGCCAGCAGGGCGGCAAGCAGGCGGTATTCCATGGCCGTCAGGTGCACATGTTGGCCGCCGCGTTCGACCACGCGCTTGGCGAAATCGACGCGTACGTCGCCGAAGCTGATCTCGGCGGCGCTGCCGGCCCCGCCGCGGGCATGGCGCCGCAGCAGCACGCGCAGCCGCGCCAGCAGTTCACTGACGCCGAACGGCTTGGTCAGGTAGTCGTCGGCGCCTGCGTCCAGCGCCGCAACCTTGTCGGCCTCGGCGGTGCGGGCGGACAGGACCAGGACGGGCACTTCGGTCCAGCCGCGCAGCTCACGGATCAGCGTCATGCCGTCTTCGTCCGGCAGGCCCAGGTCCAGCACCACGGCGTCGGGTTGGCGCGTGCCGGCCTCGATCAGGCCGCGCTTGACCGTGTCGGCCTCATACACGGCGCAGCCCTCGCTTTCCAGGGCCTGGCGCACGAAGCGGCGGATATTGGCATCGTCTTCGATGATGAGGACGGTAGGCTGAAAGTCGAACATGCGGCGGGCTCAGGCGATTTCGGGTTGGATCGGGGGCGGGGTGCCCAAGGGGAGCGTAAAGACGAACTGCGCGCCGGACGGCTGGCCGGGGGCGTGCTCGACCCAGATGCGGCCGTGGTGGGCGGTGACGATGGCTTCGCACACGGCCAGGCCCAGGCCGACGCCTGGGGTGGCCGATTCGCGTTCGCCGCGAGTGAATTTTTCGAAGATGCGGCGTTCGGCGCCGGGCGCAACGCCGGGGCCGTTGTCGCAGACGGCGACGCGCAGCTCGCCGTCCTGCGCCGTGGCGTGCAGGCGGATGGTGCTGCCGGCCGGGGTGTACTTGGCGGCGTTTTCCAGCAGGTTGCACAGCACTCGCTCGATCAGCACGCCGTCGCATTCGACGAGCGGCAGGCCGGACAGGCTGTCGACCGAGACGCGGTGCGCGGCCAGCGCTTCGCGCATGGCCGCCAGTGACGCGCCGACCAGTTCTTCGATCGACTGCCATTCCGGCCGCAGCGGCGTATCGCGGCTTTGCAGGCGGGCCATGTCGAGCAGATTGGCCACCAGGGCATGCATGCGCTGGGCCTGGTCGCGCATGGCGCGGACGGTGTCCTGGATGTCGTCGGGCAGCGCGGCCTGGCGGCGCATCAGCGTGTCGGTCATGCCGACCAGGCTGGTCAGGGGCGTGCGCAGATCGTGCGACACCGCGGCCAACAGCGAGTTGCGCAGCTTTTCGGATTCCATGCTGACCAGGGCCTGTTGCGCCACTTCGACGTAGTGCAGGCGTTCCAGCGCGATGGCGATCAGGGTGGTGTAGGCCTCGATCTGGCGGCGCGAATCCGGATGCGAGAACAGGCTGCGACGCGGCGCAGCCAGGGCCAGCACGCCGCGCGTGCGCATCGGCGCCTTCAGGGGCAGGTAGAGCAGGTCGCTGTTGGACAGGGTGGCCGTACCGGCGCCGGCGGGCTGGCCGTGGTCGTAGACCCATTGCGCCAGTGCCGATTCCAGCGGCGGCATGTCGTCGGCCGCGGGCGAGGCCAGTTTGAGGCGGTCGTCCAGGCCCAGGATGTACAGCGCGCAGCGCGAGCCGAAGGTGGCGTGGACGAAGGCACCCGCGGACGCGACGATCTGCTCGGGCAGCAGTGCGGACGACAGCTCGCGGGCAAATTCATACAGGCTGCGGGCGTCGGCTTCGCGCTTGACCGAGGCCTGCGCCTGCAAGCGCAGGCCTGCCGTGAGCTGGCCGATCAAGAGGCCCACGGCCAGTAGCACGCCGAAGGTCAGCAGGTACTGCACGTCCGATACGGCGAAGGAGGCCAGGGGCTGGACGAAGAAGAAGTCGAACAGGCCCACGCTGACGACGGATGCCAGCGCTGCCGGGCCGCGGCCGTGGCGCAGCGCGACGGCCACCACGGCCAGCAGGAACAGCATCACGATATTGGTCTGGTGCAGCGCCGGAAACGCCAGTGTCGACAGCGCGGTGGCGGCGGCGCAATAGCACAGTGCCCAGGCATAGCCGGCCAGGGCTTGGGAGCCACGCTCGTCCGCCGCCTGGCGTTGGCGGCGGCCAAGCGTCAAGGGATCGCGTCCGGGCGCGCTGGTGGCCGGCAGGGGCGGTGCGCCGAGCCGGATGATGTCGATTTCGGGGCAACCGGCGGCCAGCATGTCGGCAAAACTGTGGCGGCGCCAGAGCCAACCGGGGCTGAGGGCCGCGTTCAGCAGCGCCGACAGCGACAGCTTCAAACGCTGCAGCCCGCTGGCGCGGGTGCGCCCGACGATGGCCTTGGTGATGTTGTGGCGACGCACGTAGCGCACCACGGCATCGACCATGTCCCCGCCGGCCAGGGTTTCGCTACGTGCGCCCAGCGAATCGGCCAGCGCCAGGCTGCGTTGCAGCCGCTCTTGTTCTGCCTGCGGTGGCGGGGCCGCGCGCGGCACGTCGATGGTGACGACATGCAGGTCGCATTCCAGCTGCTGGCTCAGGCGATGGGCGCTGCGGATGACGTATTCGGCATCGCCGTCCGCACCGATGCAGGCAACCACGGCTTCGCGCGTGCGCCAGACTGGCTCGATGGCGCGGTCGCGGCGGTAGGCCTGGACGTCGTCGTCGACGTGGTCGGCGGTGCGGCGCAGCGCCAGTTCGCGCAGCGCGATCAGGTTGCCCTTGCGGAAGAAATTGCGGGTGGCGTGACGCGCCTGTTCGGGCAGGTAGACCTTGCCTTCTTTCAGGCGGCGCAGCAGTTCGTCGGCCGACAGGTCCACCAGGATGACTTCGTCGGCCGCGTCGAAGACTTCGTCGGGCACGGTTTCCCAGACCCGCACGCCGGTGATGCTGCCGACGGCCTCGTTCAGGCTGTCCAGGTGCTGTACGTTCAGCGTGGTCCAGACGTCGATGCCGGCGGCCAGCAGTTCCTGGATGTCCTGCCAGCGCTTGGCGTGGCGCGAGCCGGGCGCATTCGAGTGCGCCAGTTCGTCGACCAGCACCAGGTCAGAGTGGGCGTCCAGCGCACCGTCCAGGTCGAATTCCTTGAGCGAGTGGCCGCGGTATGAAACGTCTTTGAGGGGCAGGACCGCCAGGCCGTCGAGCAGGGCGGCGGTTTCGCGCCGGCCGTGCGTTTCGACGATGCCGGCCAGCACCCGGGCGCCTTGCGCGGCGTGGGCGCGGGCCGCGACCAGCATGGCGTAGGTCTTGCCCACGCCGGCCGAGGACCCGAAGTAGACTCGCAACTTGCCGCGCACCGCCTGGCGCGCGGCGTCGTCTAGGGTTTTCAGGAGCGCGTCCGGATCGGGACGCTCGCCAGCATTGTCAGCCATGGACGCGCAAGTGAAGGGTGGGAACGGCTGGCAATACTATACGCCCGCGCTTCATTTGACCGGCGCCAGCTTGTCCAGCGCCAGGTTCAGCATGAGCACGTTGACCACGGGGTCGCCCAGCACGCCCAGCCAGGGCTTGGTGGTGTTGGCCTGGATCAGGGCATCGACCTGGTCGCGCGGCAGGGTGCGGGCGCGGGCCACGCGGGCGGCCTGATAGGCCGCGGCTGCCGGGCTGATGTGCGGGTCCAGGCCGCTGCCGGAAGCCGTGATCAGGTCCACCGGCACCGGCGTGGGATTGTCGGGATCGGCGGCCTTCAGCGCTGCAATGCGGGCCTGGATGGCCTCGGCCAGCGCGGGGTTGCGCGGGCCCAGGTTCGAGCCGCCCGAATTGGCGCCGTTGTACGGCATGGGCGAGGTGGCCGACGGCCGGCCCCAGAAGTACTGGGGCGCGCTGAACGACTGGCCGATCCATTCCGACCCGACCACCTTGTCGCCCTGGCGGATCAGCGAGCCGGACGCTTCGTGCGGGAACACGGCGGCGGCGATGCCGGTGGTGAGGAAGGGGTAGGCCAGGCCCGTCACCAGGGACAGGGCGGCGAAGACGACCAGCGCGGGGCGCAGGATGCCGCCTTGGCGCGGCAGGGAGAGTGCTTGTTTCATGATGATTTCCTTTCCAGTGACGGGCGGGGGTCAGACCCAGCCCAGGGCGGCCAGCACCATGTCGACCAGCTTGATGCCGACAAAGGGCACCAGCAGACCGCCCAGCCCGTAGATCAGCAGGTTGCGGCGCAACAGGATGGATGCGCCCAGCGGCCGATAGCGCACGCCTTTCAGCGCCAGCGGGATCAGCACGATGATGATGAGCGCGTTGAAGATCACGGCCGACAGGATGGCCGAGGCCGGCGTGGACAGGCCCATGATGTTCAGCACGTTCAGTTGCGGATACACGGTGGCGAAGGCGGCCGGAATGATGGCGAAGTACTTCGCCACGTCGTTGGCGACGCTGAAGGTGGTCAGTGCGCCGCGCGTCATCAGCATCTGCTTGCCGATTTCAACGATCTCGATCAGCTTGGTGGGATTGGAATCCAGGTCCACCATATTGCCGGCCTCTTTGGCGGCCTGCGTGCCAGAGTTCATCGCCACCGCCACGTCGGCCTGGGCCAGCGCCGGCGCGTCGTTGGTGCCGTCGCCGGTCATCGCCACCAGGCGGCCTTCGCTCTGGTAGGCGCGAATCAGCTTGAGCTTGGCTTCCGGCGTGGCTTCGGCCAGGAAGTCGTCGACGCCCGCTTCGGCCGCGATGGACGCGGCGGTGAGCTTGTTGTCGCCGGTGATCATCACGGTCTTGATGCCCATGCGGCGCAGTTCGGCGAAGCGCGACTGGATGTCCGGCTTGACGATGTCCTTGAGCTCGACCACGCCCAGCGCGCGGTTGCCGTCGCTGACCATCAGCGGCGTGCTGCCGCGGCGCGCCACGTCTTCGGCCAGGCGCAGCACCTGTTCGGGCACCACGGCGTCCTGCGCGGCCAGCCAGGCCTGCACGGCGTCGACGGCGCCCTTGCGGATCATGCGGTCCTTCAGGTTCACGCCGCTCATGCGCGATTGCGCGGTGAAGGGCACGTACTCGGCGTCCGCCGCACGGGTGGCGGGGGCGTGGATGGACTTGTCCGCCAACGACACGATGCTGCGGCCTTCGGGCGTTTCGTCGGCCAGCGAGGCCAGTCGGGCGGCGTCGGCCAGCTCACGCGGCGAGACGCCGGGCGCGGGCAGGAAGGTGGACGCCTGGCGGTTGCCGAAGGTGATGGTGCCGGTCTTGTCCAGCAGCAGCACGTCGACGTCGCCCGCGGCTTCCACCGCGCGGCCCGAGGTGGCGATGACGTTGGCGCCCATCATGCGGCTCATGCCCGCCACGCCGATGGCCGACAGCAGGCCGCCGATGGTGGTCGGGATCAGGCACACGAGCAGGGCCACCAGCACCGTCACCGTGACGGCGCTGCCGCCGCCCGCAGCCGATACCGAGTAGATCGAGAACGGCATCAAGGTCGCGACGACCAACAGGAACACCACCGTCAAGCCGACCAGCAGGATGGTCAGGGCCAGCTCGTTGGGCGTCTTCTGGCGCTTGGCGCCTTCGACCATGGCGATCATGCGGTCCAGGAAGCTTTCACCCGGATCGGCAGCGATGCGCACGAAGATCCAGTCGGACAGCACGCGGGTGCCACCCGTGACCGACGAGAAGTCGCCACCCGATTCGCGGATGACCGGGGCTGATTCGCCGGTGATGGCGCTTTCGTCCACGGAGGCCACGCCCGCAATCACCTGGCCGTCGCCAGGGATGGTTTCGCCGGCCTCGACCAGCACCACGTCATTGCGACGCAGCAGGCCCGATGGCTGGCTGACCGCCTGGTTGCGCCACAGGTCCGGCAGGGCGCGGCTGGCGTCTTCGTCACGAAAGCCCTTGAGCAGCCGTGCGTTGATGGTGGTGCGCAGGCCGCGCAGCGTGGCGGCCTGCTGCTTGCCGCGGCCTTCGGCCAGCGCTTCGGCGAAGTTGGCGAACAGGACCGTGAACCACAGCCACACCGAGATCGCGAGGATGAACCCCGCGGGGGCCTCGGCCTGGCCGCGCAGCGCCATGACCCACAGGATCGTGGTCAGGATGCTGCCCACGTACACCACGAACATGACGGGGTTCTTCAATTGCGCAGCCGGCGAGAGCTTGCGCAGGCTGTCCAGCAGGGCGGGGCCGACCAGCGCGCCCGACCACATGCCGAACTTGCGTTCTTGCACAGCGGCCGACGGCGCGCGGGCGGCGCCGCCGCCGGCGCCTTGGGTTGGCATTTCAATCTTGGCCATTTTCTTTCCTAGCCTGTTGCATTCAGGGTTGCAGGTGTTCCGCGACCGGGCCCAGGGCCAGCGCGGGCACATATGTCAGGGCGCCCACCAGCAGCACCGCGCCGATCAGCAGCACCACGAAGAGCGGGCCGGTGGTGGGCATGCTGCCGGGTCCGGCGGGCAGGCGGCGCTTGGCCCCCAGCGAGCCGGCAATCGCCAGGATGGCGACGATGATGGCGAAGCGGCCGAACCACATCGCGATGCCGAGCAGCACGTTGTAGAAGGGGGTGTTGGCAGACAGGCCGGCGAAGGCGCTGCCGTTGTTGTTGGCGGCCGACGACAGGGCGTAGAGGATTTCCGAGAAGCCGTGGATGCCCGGGTTGAGCACCCCTGCCTGGCCTGCGGTCACCGAGACCGCCAGCGCCGTGCCGCCCAGCACCAGCAGCGGCGTGGCCAGGATCACGATCGACACCATCTTCATGTCGTAGGCCTCGATCTTCTTGCCCAGGTATTCCGGCGTGCGGCCGATCATCAGCCCGGCGATGAAGACGCCCAGGATGGCGAAGGCCAACATGCCATACAGCCCCGAGCCGACTCCGCCGAAGACCACTTCGCCCAACTGCATCAGCAGCATCGGCGACAGGCCGCCCATGGCGGTCAACGAGTCATGCATGCCGTTGACCGCGCCGCAGGAGGCCTCCGTGGTGATGGTGGCGAACAACGACGTGGCGGCGATGCCGAAGCGGGTTTCCTTGCCTTCCATGTTGCCGCCGGGCGAAAACGCGGTCATGGCGCTGTCGGCCCCGGCCTGCGCGGCCATGGGATTGGCCTGCTGCTCGAAATAGGCCGTGGTCAGCGCGAACACGACGAACAGCACGGTCATCGCCGCCAGGATGGCGATGCCCTGGCGCCGGTTGCCGACCATTTCACCGAAGGTGAAGCACAGGGCCGCGGGTATCGCCAGGATCGCCAGCATTTCCAGGAAATTCGACAGCGCCGTCGAGTTTTCGAACGGATGGGCCGAGTTGGCGTTGAAGAAGCCGCCGCCGTTGGTACCCAGCAGCTTGATGGCTTCCTGCGAGGCCACGGGGCCCATGGCCAGGGTCTGCGTCTGAGTGACGGCCGGGTCGGTGACGGGCTGGCCCTTGGCGTCCAGCACCGGTTGGCCCTGGGCGTCCACGCGCGGCTGGTCATAATGCAGGGCTTCCACCGTCTGCACGTCCTGGTAGGGGCTGAAGTTCTGGATCACGCCCTGGCTGACCAGCGCCAGCGCCAGCACCAGCGACAAAGGCAGCAGCACATACAGCGTGCAGCGGACCATATCGGCCCAGAAGTTGCCCAGCGTGGCCGAGCAGTGGCGCGCCAGTCCGCGGATCAGCGCGAACAGCACGGCGATGCCGGTGGCGGCCGAGACGAAGTTCTGCACCGTCAGCGCCAGCATCTGCGTCAGGTAGCTCATCGTCGATTCGCCGCCGTAGCCTTGCCAGTTGGTGTTGGCCACGAAGCTGATGGCGGTGTTCAGCGAGGAATCGGGCGACACGGCGCCCAGGCCGGCCGGATTCAGCGGCAGCATGCCCTGGACGCGTTGCAGGGCATACACGACCACCACACCCAGCACGTTGAAGGCCAGCACCGCCAGCGCATAGCGCTTCCAGCCCATTTCGGCCTGCGGGTCGATGCCCGCGAGCCGGTAGATACCGCGTTCCAGCGGGCGCCCCCAGGCGGTCAGCCGGGATTGCCCGTTTTCCATGGCGATGCGGATATAGCGCCCCAGAAAGGGCGAGATCGCGAGCAGGACTACCAGGTACACGACCAGCAGTCCGACGAATTCGGCAGTCATCAGAACTTCTCCGGTTTGAACAGGGCAACCAGCAGGTACACGAACAGCAGCGCGGCCGTGACGCCGCTCAGCCAATAGAGCCAGGTCATGGTTGCTCTCCCGAAGACAAGACGTCGCAGAACGCGACCAGGGCGTAGGTCAGCCCGGCCATGACGGCGAAGACGGCGATATAGATGGCATCCACGTTTTTCCTCCCGGGAGCCAGGCTCCCTTCGAACGACGAACCTGCGCGGCATAGGGGATGCGGACCGCGCGGCCGGTGTGACCAATCAGGACACCGGCAGGTTACGGAGCAGGGGGTAAAAACGGGGTATAGCTTTGGCGGGGGGGTGTAAACGGAACGTAAAGACGGCGCGTCACAATGGCAGGGTGGAAACACGGCCACGACGCCCCGCGGGAGGCCCGGATGTGGGCACGGGGCAGCCTCTTTTTTGAGGCATGCTCAAGATCGGGCGTTTCCGGGAGGCGCCCAGGGATCGGAAAACCCGAGTTTTCGGCCAAAAAATCCCAACATTTGGAACGTGACGCCAAAAATGCACTGATATGGTGCAAGTAATATGTAAATGAATGCGCCGAATTAGGGCATTCCCCTAGTGTGGCATTCCCGCATCTGGTGCAGAATCTCTTCCCATGCAGGTGAGGAGACAAAGCCCTGCATGGGCAATTACCGGCGGCACCGGTACATAAAAAAGTAGCAGTACTCAAAAAAAGCAAAACGCACAACGGCTGGCACCAGGCAGTGCCGGCCGTTGTCGCATAAAAATCCCGCATTTCATCCGCCCAGGGTTTTTCTAGCGCCGCGTTTCGCGATATTCGCCAGGTCTTGCTTACGCTAGAGCTATGCCCGAATCCCGCGTTTCCTCCCCTACGCCCGTCCCCTCCCGCTATTGGCGCCGCAACGTCTGGCTGATCGTGCTGTTGCTGGTCGTCTGGGCCGCGCTGACCTTCATTCCGTCTTATTTCGCTCGTAGCCTGTCGTTCGACTTCATCGGCTGGCCGTTCTCGTTCTGGATGGCGGCCTATGGGGCGCCGCTGGCTTACCTGGTCATCATTGCGGTGTACGCGCGGATCATGAACCGCGAAGATCGCCGCGCCGAAGAGGCCAAGGGGAACCGCTGATGCCTTTCGGCGGAGACACCCCACAGGAACTCAATATCCGGCTGCGCCGCATCTATGTGCTGTACACGGCGGGCTTTGCGCTGATGATCCTGCTGATGGCGCTGGCCGAGATCCTGGGCCTGCCGCGCAACTGGATCGGCTATGTGTTCCTCTTGGTCACGGTCAGCCTGTACGCGGGCATCGGCATCGTCTGCCGCACGTCGGACCAGGTTGAATACTACGTGGCGGGGCGGCGGGTGCCGGCCATCTACAACGGCATGGCGACCGCGGCCGACTGGATGTCGGTGGCCTCGTTCATCGGCGTGGCGGGTACGCTCTACCTGACAGGCTACGGCGGCCTTGCCTACATCATGGGCTGGACCGGCGGCTATGTGCTGGTGGCGATGCTGCTGGCGCCTTACCTGCGGCGCTTCGGCCAATACACCATTCCCGATTTCATGGGCGCGCGCTATGGCGGCAACCTGCCGCGGCTGGCGGGCGTGGCCTGCGCCATTCTCTGTTCGTTCACCTACCTGGTCGCGCAGATCTACGGGGTGGGCATCATCACCACCCGCATGACGGGCATTTCGTTCGAACTGGGCATCTTCGTGGCGCTGGGCGGCATGCTGGTCTGTTCGTTCCTGGGCGGCATGCGCGCCGTCACGTGGACGCAGGTGGGGCAGTACATCATCCTGGTCATTGCGTACCTGGTGCCGGTGGTGTGGCTGTCCATCAAGCACACCGACATGCCCATTCCCCAGCTGTCGGCCGGCGTGGTGCTGCAGCAGGTGACGGAAAAAGAGGTCTACCTGCAGAACGACCCGGCCGAGATCGACGTGCGCCGGCTGTGGCAGGAACGTGCCGACGAGATGGCGCAGCGGGTGCGCGACCTGCCCGAGTCCTGGACGCTGGAAAAAGACAAGCTGCGCAGCCGCCTGGCGCAACTGAACGCGGGCGATGCGCCCATGGTCGAGATCCGCTCGGTCGAACGGGAACTGGCCGCGTTTCCGCCCAATGTCGACGAAGCGCGGATTGCCTGGTCCCAGGCCAAGGCGACCTTCGAGGCGCGCGCCGCGCCGTTGACGCCGCACGCCGAGCCATTTCCGTCCAAGGACCCAGAAGAGCGGCGCAACATGCGCATCAACTTCCTGGCGCTGGTGCTGTGCCTGATGCTGGGCACGGCGGGCATGCCGCACATCCTGATGCGCTCATACACCACGTCCTCGGTGATCGAGGCGCGCAAGTCGGTGTGCTGGTCGCTGCTGTTCATCCTGCTGCTGTACTTCATGGCGCCGGCCCTGGCGCTGCTGGTCAAGTACGAGGTCTATACCCAGGTGGTGGGGTCCAATTTCCTCAGCCTGCCCAACTGGGTGCATGCCTGGAGCGCGGTCGACAGCAATCTGCTGGACGTGACCGACATCAACCGCGACGGCGTGGTGCAACTGAGTGAAATCAGCATCGGCGCCGACGTGGTGGTGCTGGCCATGCCCGAAATCGGCGGTCTGCCCTATGTGATTTCCGCGCTGGTGGCGGCAGGCGGGCTGGCCGCGGCATTGTCCACCGCCGATGGCCTGTTGCTGACGCTGTCCAATTCCCTGTCGCACGACATGTGGTACCGGATGGTGTCCCCGCGCATGTCGGCCGCGCGTCGGGTGATGGTGTCCAAGATCCTCTTGCTGGTGGTGGCCTTTGGCGCCGCCTGGGTGGCGGCGCGCAAGCCGGCCGACATCCTGTTCATGGTGTCGGCGGCGTTCTCGTTCGCCGCCTCGTCGTTCTTTCCGGCGCTGGTGATGGGCGTGTTCTGGCGCCGCGCCAACAAATGGGGCGCCACGCTGGGCATGGCGGCCGGGCTGGCGGTGACCTTCGCCTACATGACGCACACCCACCCGTGGCTGCGCGAATGGGTGCTGGGCATTTCGCGTACGCAGCCGGTGGATCTGTGGTGGGGCATCCAGCCGATCGCGGCGGGCGTGTTCGGCGCGCCGGTGGCGTTCCTGACCATCATCGTGGTGTCGCTGCTGACCCCGCCGCCGGACCGCGCCACCCTGGCGCTGGTGGACTATCTGCGCAATCCGGGCGCGCCCAAGCCGCAGATCGAAAACAGCTAGCGGGGCGCGCAGGCGTCGGCGCGGCGGTCCGAAGGATCGGCGCAGGCGGCCCACGCTTGCGCGGGCATTGCAGTGATCAACGTGGATATCTGGCCGGGCGCCCATAGCCAGTGGACGCTGCCGGGCTGCTGGCGTGCGGCCTGCCAGATGCGCTGGCGCTGGGCGGCGGTCATATTGAAAACGCCGCCATCGCCGCTATTGCCGCTGGCCAGCACGGCGGCCGGATTCCGTTTGGCTTGATACAGCGCGCCGTCTTCGCCGTCTTGCGACTGCACGATCGCCCAGTCGTAGTGATACGACTCCAGGGCAGGAGAGCGCCATGCCGGCCCGTCCAGCACCAGGATGGCGTTGGACGTGGCGAGGGCGCGATGCGGCGGCCCCAGCACGGTGGATTCGTCGGCCAGAGGGATTGCTTGGCGGCGATAACGCTGCGCGGGTTGGCCTTGCTGATCGTAGGCCACGACTTCGCGGGCCTGGTCCTGGCCGGCGGCGTTGCTTTCAAGATAGAAAATGACGCGCAGCAAGCGTCCGGCCGCGTCATGTACGTAACGGGCTTGCGGCCGCGGCTGGTCGTCGCACGCGCCGGTGGCGGTTTCGGCCAGCCAGCCTTGCGGATCGTAGCGCAGGCAATGGCGCGCCGGCGGGACCTTCGCGCCATTCCAGGGGCGTGCCAGTACGTCGTAGCCGCTCAGCCGGCCCGCGCCGTCGTAGCGGAACCGGGTTTCGGTGTCGGGCGCGGGCAATGCGGCGTCTGGTGCGGCCAGTGCTTGCGCGACGGCATTGGCCGAATAGGTGGCGATGCTGCACAGGTGCCGGGCGCCGTCGGCGCCGCGCTCAACGCGCAGCACGGTCCGGCCGATGCGCGCGCCGGCCGGCGCGCGGTAGACGGACCAATCGACGCGTTCGGCCCAGGGGAACGCCGTGGCGCGCAGGCCCGTGGCCACTTCCACCATCGGCCGCCAGGTCTTGATGCGCGAACCGTCCAGGCCCAGCAGCGTATGGGTGTCGTCCAGCGCGATATCGGCGACGACGGTCTCGCGGTCTGCCTGCGCCAATGGGCGGCACAGGGGGGCAGCTTGCACGGCAATCAGCGCAGGCAGCAGCAAGAGCGCGGCCAGCGCCAGCGGCCAGGACTCAGTACGCGGCGGCATGTTGCAGATAGGCGATCAGGCCCGCCAGTTCGCGGCTGACGCCGCCCAGGCGCAAGGTGTCGCCGCGGGTGTCCATCAGCACGAAAGGAAAGGCGTTGCGCTCGAGCTTGCCGGCGGGTGGCAGGCGGTACGGCGTGAAGTTCCCGGGCGATTCCAGATAGGTGTTGGTCATGTCGCCCACATCCACGTGCAGATACCAGACGGTCAGGTCCTGGCCCTGCAGGTCAGGTTCTGTTTCCGGGTAGAGGCCGCCTTCGCCGGCAGGGATCGCGCTGTTCAAGACGGCCACTACGACGTTTTGTGCGCCGTGGACGGGCACGTAGGCGTGATCCCCCGCCGGGCGGGTGAAGGCCTGGCGGATGAAGGCGGAGGCGCGCGATCCCGGTACCACGCTGCGGGCGAACAGCGCGTCGAGCTGGGGTTCGGTCAGTGCGGCGCGTGCGGCGGCCAGCGTGTCCAGATCCTGGGTGAAGTGCTGCATCCAGGCGCGGTAGCGCTGCAATTCGGCGGCGCGGTCAAAACCCTGTGCCTGCGCATTGCCCGCCAGCAGCAAACCCAGGCACAGCCAGGTCCACGCGGCCAGCCAGCCGCGCCAGGCTTGCCGGTAGGCGCCGGCGGTCAATGGGAGACGGATTTGGAAAAGACGTTCATGACCACCACGCCGGCGATGATCAGGCCGATGCCGATCAGCGCGGGGGTGTCCAGGTGCTGCTTGAAGAACACCGCGCCGACGATGGAGATCAGCACGATGCCCACGCCCGACCAGATGGCGTAGGCGATGCCCACGGGCACTTCGCGCAGCGTCAGCGACAGGAAATAGAACGAGATCATGTAGCCGAACACCGTGATGATCGACGGGGCCAGGCGCGAAAAGCCGTCGGAGCTTTTCAGCGCGCTGGTGGCGAAGATCTCGGCGATGATGGCGATGCCCAGATAGAGCCACTTCATTTGCGCGGTCCTTCGGATTGGCGCAGCAGCACCAGCAGGGCGCCGGCGCCGCCTTCGCGTTCGGGGGCTTCGGAAAACGCCAGCACCTCGTTCTTTTGCACCAGCCAGGTACGCGCCTTGTCTTTCAGCACGGGTTCCAGCCCTTCCGAGCCATAGCCCTTGCCATGCACGACGCGCACGCAGCGGATGCCGTGTTCCTGGCATTCGTCCAGGAAGGACAGCAGGGCATGGCGCGCCTGTTCGACCCGCAGGCCATGCAGATCGAGTTCGGCGCCGGCACGCCACTGGCCGCGGCGCAGGTTGCGTGCGGTGTCGGGGGCGGCGTCGCTGCGCACGAATGCCGTGCCGCCTTCCGACAGCAGATGCGTGATCTCGCCGCCGTCGGAAACACCGGCATCCGCGCGGTGCGGTGTCTCGCCCAGGGCGTTGGCGCGGCGCAGGGCCGGGGCGGGTTCAGGCGCGGGCTTGTGCTCGACGCGAGGCGCATGCTTGATCGGCTTGACCGACTGCATGGTGCGGCGAAACGCGGCCAGGCCGTCGGCCGGATCGGCATCCGGCGACGCGGCAGCCGCGGGCTTTTTCAGCGCCGCCACCCGCTGGGCGAGGGCGGTGCGCTCTTGCTCGGCCTGAAGATCTTTCTTCAGGCGTTTCAGGTCGGCCTGGCCGACCTTACTGCCCCGCATTCTCCAACCACCGTTGTGCGTCCAGGGCGGCCATGCAGCCCGTGCCGGCGCTGGTGATGGCCTGGCGGTAGACGTGGTCCTGCACGTCGCCGGCAGCAAACACGCCCGGAACGGAGGTCATGGTGGCCATGCCGGACAGGCCGCTCTTGGTGACGATGTAGCCGTCTTTCATTTCCAGCTGGCCCTGGAAGATCTCGGTGTTCGGCTGGTGGCCGATGGCGATGAACGCGCCGGTGACCTTCAGGTCTTCGGTGGCGCCGGTATCGACGTGTCGCACTCGCACGCCGGTCACGCCGCTGTCGTCGCCCAGCACTTCTTCCAGCGTGTGGAACACTTTCAGTTCCATGTTGCCGTTTTCGACCTTGCTCATCAGCTTGTCGACCAGGATCGGCTCGGCACGGAACTTGTCGCGGCGGTGGATCAGGGTGACCTTGCGGCAGATGTTGGACAGGTACAGGGCTTCTTCGACGGCGGTATTGCCGCCGCCGACCACGACCACGTCCTGGTTGCGGTAGAAGAAGCCGTCGCAGGTGGCGCAGCCGGACACGCCGCGGCCCATGAAGGCCTCTTCCGAGGGCAGGCCCAGGTACTTGGCCGAGGCGCCGGTGGCGATGATGAGGGCGTCGCAGGTGTAGATCTTGCCGGTGTCGCCCGTGAGGGTGAACGGGCGCTTGGACAGATCGACCTTGGCGATGTGGTCGAACAGCATTTCGGTGTTGAAGCGTTCGGCGTGCTTCTGGAAGCGCTGCATCAGGTCCGGGCCCTGCACGCCATCGGCGTCGGCCGGCCAGTTGTCGACGTCCGTGGTGGTCATGAGCTGGCCGCCTTGGGCCAGACCTGTAACAAGAACAGGGCTCAGGTTGGCGCGTGCCGCATAGACGGCCGCCGTGTAACCGGCAGGGCCGGAACCGAGTATCAAAACTTTAGCGTGCGTAGGCGTGGACATGGGCGGGTATCTTTAGGTTAACGCCCAATTATAATGAGCCGCATGCCGCGTATCTCGACTGCTTCTCCGCGCGCTTCGCGCAACACCCGTAACGGGCCATCGCCCCTGCAGACGCGTATCTCCGCGCTGCTGCGCGAGGCCCGCTGGATTCTCTTCGCCGCCCTGGCGGCCTGGCTCACGCTGGTGCTGGCCACCTGGAGCGCCGCCGATCCTGGCTGGTCGCATTCCGTCCCCGCCGGCGCCATTCACAACAAGGGTGGAACGCTGGGTGCCTACCTGGCGGACATCCTGCTCTATCTTTTCGGTTTTTCCGCCTGGTGGTGGGTCATCCTGCTGCTGCACCGGGTGCGGGCGGGCTACCGCCGCCTGGCCAGCCATCTTCGTGTTACCAATAGTAAACAACCGGAAGTGTTGCCGCGCGTCCACTGGGAAGAGGGCATCGGCTTTTTTCTGCTGTTGTTCGGTTCGCTGGGCATGGAAGCCCTGCGTCTGGCCAGTCGCGGTACCCACCTGCCGGGCGCCTCGGAAAACGCCAGCGGCGCTGGCGGCGTCATCGGCCATACCCTGGCCGAACTGACCAGCCGCAGCATCGGCTTTACCGGCAGCACCCTGGCCTTCCTGGTCATGCTGGCGATCGGCCTGAGCCTGTTCTTCTCGTTCTCGTGGCTGACCGTGGCCGAGCGCGTGGGCTCCTGGATGGAAGGCATGGTGCGCCGCGTGCGCAATTCCTACGCCGCCCGCGAAGACCGCAAGGTCGGTGAAGTGGCCAAGGCCGTGCGTACCGAGCAGGTCGTGGCCAAGCAGGAAAAGCTGGTCCACGAGCAGCCGGTGCGGATCGAACCGGCTATCACCGTGGTGCCCAAGTCCGAGCGCGTCGAAAAGGAAAAGCAGCAATCGCTGTTCTTCGCGCCCTCGGGCGGCGAAGGCGACCTGCCGGCGATCAGCCTGCTGGACCCCCCGCTGGCCAACCAGGAAACCGTGTCGGCCGAGACCATCGAATTCACCTCGCGCCTGATCGAAAAGAAGCTGGCCGACTTCGGCGTGTCCGTCACCGTGGTGGCGGCGCAGGCCGGCCCGGTGATCACGCGCTACGAAATCGAACCGGCCACCGGCGTGAAGGGCAGCCAGATCGTCAACCTGGCCAAGGACCTGGCCCGGGCGCTCAGCCTGGTCAGCATCCGGGTGGTGGAAACCATTCCGGGCAAGAACCTGATGGGCCTGGAACTGCCCAATCCGCGCCGCCAGATGGTCCGGCTGTCCGAGATCCTGGGGTCGCAGACCTATCACGCCAGCCATTCGGTCGTGACCATGGCGCTGGGCAAGGACATTGCCGGCAACCCGGTGGTGGCCGACCTGGCCAAGATGCCCCACCTGCTGGTGGCGGGCACGACCGGCTCGGGCAAGTCCGTCGGGATCAACGCCATGATCCTGTCGCTGCTCTACAAGGCCGACGCCTCCCACACGCGCGTGATCCTGATCGACCCGAAGATGCTCGAAATGAGCGTCTACGAAGGCATTCCGCACCTGTTGGCCCCGGTGGTCACCGACATGCGCCAGGCCGCCAACGCGCTGAACTGGTGCGTGGGCGAAATGGAAAAACGCTACCGCCTGATGAGCAAGATGGGCGTGCGCAACCTGGCCGGCTACAACACCAAGATCCGCGACGCGATCAAGCGCGAAGAGCCGATTCCCAATCCGTTTTCGCTGACGCCCGACCAGCCCGAGCCGCTGGCGCCGCTGCCCACCATCGTGGTGGTCATCGACGAGCTGGCCGACCTGATGATGGTGGTGGGCAAGAAGATCGAAGAACTGATCGCCCGCCTGGCCCAGAAGGCGCGCGCGGCCGGCATCCATTTGATCCTGGCGACGCAGCGCCCGAGCGTGGACGTGATCACCGGCCTGATCAAGGCCAACATCCCGACCCGCATTGCGTTCCAGGTGTCGTCCAAGATCGATTCGCGCACCATTCTTGACCAGATGGGCGCTGAAACGCTGCTGGGCCAGGGTGACATGCTGTACATGCCGCCGGGCACGGGGCTGCCGGTACGTGTGCACGGCGCTTTCGTCAGCGACGATGAAGTGCACCGGGTGGTCGAAAGCCTGAAGGCGCAGGGCGAACCGAACTACATCGAAGGTCTGCTGGAAGGCGGGCTGGATGGCGACGGCGGCGAAGGCGCCAGCAGCGTCACGGGCATCGGCGGCGACGCCGAGTCCGACCCGATGTACGACCAAGCCTGCGAGGTGGTGCTCAAGCACCGCCGCGCCTCGATCTCGCTGGTGCAGCGCCATTTGCGCATTGGTTACAACCGTGCGGCGCGGTTACTCGAGCAGATGGAACAATCGGGTATGGTGTCGGCGATGCAGTCCAATGGCAACCGGGAAATCCTGGTTCCTGCCGCCGCCGCTCGAGAGGAAGCATGATGAAGACGTTTCGCGGCCTGGCCGCCGCCCTGGCTTTTTGCGTGGCTCCCGCGCTGGTTCCGGTTTCGGCCGTGGCGGCCAGCGCGCAAGAGCAGTTGCGCTCGTTCGTCAGCACGGTGACGGCGGCAACGGGGTCTTTTTCGCAGTACACGGTGAATACGCAAGGGCGTACGCAGCCGGCGCAGACGGGGGTGTTCTCGTTCCAGCGGCCGGGGAAGTTCAAGTGGGCGGTGCAAAAGCCGTATGAACAGCTGGTGATTTCGGACGGCCGTCAGGTGTTCCAGTTCGATCCGGATCTGGCGCAGGTGACCGAGCGCAAGGTGGATGCGGCGATCGGCACGTCGCCGGCCGCGATCCTGTTCGGGTCGGGGTCGCTGGAGCAGTCGTTCGATGTGTCTGCGTTGCCTTCCAAGGATGGCGTCGATTGGCTGCGGGCCAAGCCGCGGACCGCGGATGCGGGGTTTTCGCGGGTGGATATCGGGATGAAGGACAATCTGCCGGTTCGAGTCGAATTGCTGGATTCTTTTGGGCAGACGACGCGGGTGGATCTTTCCGGGATTGTGCCTAATCCTAAGCTGGCGGATAAAGAGTTCCAGTTTGTGGCGCCTAAGGGCGTTGATGTCGTCAAGATGTGATCTGGTTTGTCGCTGCGCGCGACTGGGCGCGGCCTGATTGATTGTCGGTGACGGGGCTTCTTTGTAGGCCGCCCGTCACGGGTTGGGCGCAGGGGTGCGCGCCTACGATTGCGGTCCGGAGCCTTCGCTCCGGACTTCCCCTTCGTCATTCTCGTCCGCCTGCGGCTCCCTTCGAATTCCCTCGGGCGCATCTAACGGCGCGCACCCCTGCGCCCAACCCGTGACGGGCTACGTCTTCGGAGAATTGGGGCGTTGTCAGGCCGGGGGATGGGGAGGGGTTTGCGTCGCTTGCCCCAGGCCGGCCGCGCGGGCGGCCTTTTGGGGCTTCGGCAGTGTGCTGCGTCGTGGCGTTGGCGCTGCGCGCTTGCGCAGTGTCTTTCCGAGGTGCCACGCTAGGATAGTCGCCCGGCCGCGCAGCCCCCTTGGGGGGCAGCAAGCTCACGCAGTGAGCGCGGCGTGGGGGCGTTTGTACGCTACACAATCAATTTCTACCTTGGCGTCCACCATCAGGGGGGACTGCACGCAGGCGCGTGCGGGCGGGTTGTTGCCGAAGTATTCCTTGAACACCTTGTTGAACGACGGGAAGTCGCGGGCGTCGTCCAGCCAGACGCCGCAGCGGATGACGTGTTCGGGGCCGTAGCCGGCTTCTTTCAGGATGGCCAGGACTTGCTGGATGGCTTTGTGGCATTGGGCGACGGTGCCGCCTTCGATGACTTCGCCGTTTTCCATGGGGACCTGGCCCGAGACGTAGAGCCAGCCGTCGGCGGCGACGGCGCGGGCGAAGGGCATGTGGGAGCCGCCTTGGCCGGTGCCGCCGGCGACGCCGTAGCGGGTGATGCCGTTGTTGTCGGGGGTGGGGGCGTTGCTCATGTGGGCTCCTGGGTGGAAGAAGGGGTGGACGCGGCGAAGCTGGCGCGCAGGTCGCCGTTGCGAGGCAGCCAGCGGCCGGCGCGGTCGCCGGTGGGCTGGCCCTGGTGATAGGACAGGGCGCCGTTGACCCAGACGGCCTCGATGCCGGCGGCGGTCTGGACGGGGGCGGCGAAGGTGGCGCGGTCGATGACGGTGTCGGGGTTGAAGAGCACGAGGTCGGCGTGAAAGCCTTGGCGGATCAGGCCGCGTTCGGCCAGGCCGAAGCGGGCGGCGGACAGGCCGGTCATCTTGTGCACGGCTTCGGCCAGGGGGAACAGGCCGACGTCGCGGCTGTAGTGGCCGAGCACGCGGGGAAAGGCGCCCCACAGGCGTGGGTGCGGCATGGGGTCGTTGGGCAGGCCGTCTGAGCCGACCATGGTCAGGCGGTGCGACAGTACGCGGCGCACGTCGTCTTCGTGCATGTTGTGATAGACCGCGCCGGCCGGTTGCAGGCGCTGGGCGGCTTCGAGCAGGCTGACGCCCCAGTCGGCGGCGACGGCGGCGAGTTTGCGGCGGGCCTGTTCGGGGTGCGGCACGGACCAGGTGATGTCGATGTCGAATTCGTCGGTGACCTGCTTGAGGTCCAGCGTGGACGAGCTGGCGGAATAGGGGTAGCAGTCGCAGCCGACGTGTTGCAGGCGGCCGGCGTTTTCCAGCTTGAACAGCACTTCCTTGGTGCGGCCCCAGTTGCCGGCGCCGGCGCATTTCAGGTGCGACACCACCACCGGCACGCGGGCGTGCAGGGCGATGTCGAAGGCCTCTTGCATGGCTTCCAGGATGGCGGCGAATTCCGAGCGCAGGTGGGTGGTGTAGAGCGCGCCGAATTCGTCCAGGGCTTCGGCCAGCAGCTTGACCTCGGCGGTGTCGGCTTCGATGGCCGAGCCATAGGCCAGGCCGGTGCTCAGGCCGATGGCGCCGTGTGCCAGGGCGTCGCGCAACTGTTCGCGCATGGCCAGGACTTCGTCGCGGGTGGCGGCGCGGTCCAGGCGGTCCATGTGGTTGTTGCGCAGGGCGGTGTGGCCCACCAGCGCGGCGACGTTCACCGCCGGTTGTGCGGCTTCGATGGCGCGGGTGTAGGCGGCAAAGGTGGGATAGGCAAAGTCGTCGCGCTGCCCCAGCAGGTTCATCGGATCGGGCGGGTCGCCGCGCAGCGAGACGGGCGAGGCGCTGATGCCGCAGTTGCCCACCACCACCGTGGTCACGCCTTGCGACAGCTTGGGCAGCATGCCCGGGGTGCGGATGACGTTGGTGTCGTCGTGGGTGTGGACGTCGATGAAGCCGGGGGCCAGCGCCAGGCCGCTGCCGTCGATGACCTGGCGCGCCGTGGCGCCGGGCAGCTCGCCGATGGCGGCGATACGGCCGTCGGCCAGCGCGACGCTGGCGACGTAGTCGGCGCCGCCCGAGCCGTCGAGGACGCGGACGTTGCCTATGAGGGTGTCGTACATCATGGTTTCCAGGTTCAATCGCCCAGCGGCAGCCGGTTGGGGCCGCCGCGGTGCTCGTCCAGCGCCAGCTTGATGCGGCGCAGGCGTTCGCGGTTCTCTTCTTGGTTCAGCATGGCCAGTTCGGTGGACAACAGGTCGATGGCCAGCATCATCGCGTAGCGCGACGCCGAGGGTTTGTAGATGAAGTCGGTTTCGTCCGTGCGGATCGGCAGCACCACGTCGGCAAGCTTGGCCAGCTCGGAGGTCGCGTCGGTGATGGCGACCAGGCGCGCGCGGTATTGCTTGACGATGCGGGCGGCGCCGACGATTTCCGGGGTCAGACCCGAGGCCGACAGGACCAGCACGGCGTCGCGCTCGTCCAGCGTGGCGGCGACCATGCGCAGCAGCACGGCGTCGCTGTAGACGGCAATGGGATAGCCCAGGCGCACCAGGCGCGACTGCACTTCCTGCGCCAGTACGGCGGACGCGCCGCCCATGCCGAATACATAGATCATGCGGGCGCCGTCGACGATCGATGCGGCGGCTTCGAACAGCGGCTCGGTGAAGGTCGGCAGGTGCGCGCGTAGCGTGCTTTCGATGTCGGCGTAGATGCGTGCGTAGAACGTGCTTTCCTCGGCCGGGGCGTTCTGGTCCAGGAAGCGGCTGCCCACGGTGCTGGCCTGGGCCAGCTTCATCTTCAGGTCGCGGGTGTCGTCGCAGCCGACGGTGCGGGCAAAACGCGAGATCGTGGCGATGCTGACGCCGGCCTTGGCCGCAAGCTGGTCGACGGTGGCGCTGGCGCTCCAGATGATGTTGTCCAGGATGGCGTCGGCCACCTTGCGTTCGGTCACGCTCAGGTCGTCCCGGCGGCTGCGGATCTGGAAGACGATGTCGCGGATGATGTTCATGTGGTGTTCCTGGATCAAGTCGGGGGCTCGCGCCCTTACGCGGCCAGCTCGGGGTCGCCGATGCGCGAGCAGGCCACGAAATGGCCCGGGCCGACGCTGACGTCGCGTGCCTCGATCGTGGCGCAGGCCTCGATGGCGTGCGGGCAGCGGGTGCGGAATACGCATCCGGAAGGCGGGTTGACCGGGCTGGGGATGTCGCCCTTGAGCAGAATACGCGAACGCGGTGCACGCGGATCCGGCACCGGCGCGGCCGACAGCAGCGCGCGGGTGTAGGGATGGCGCGGCCGGGCATAGACCTCGCTGGTCGGGCCGCGTTCCATCACGCGGCCCAGGTACATCACCACCACTTCGTCGCACAGGTAGTCGACCACGGCCAGGTCGTGCGCCACGAACAGCATGGTCAGGCCCAGGTCGCGCTGCAGGTCCTGCAGCAGGTTCAGCACCTGCGCCTGCACCGACACGTCCAGGGCCGATACGGGCTCGTCGGCCACGATGAAGTCCGGTTCCACCGCCAGCGCACGGGCAATGCCGATGCGCTGGCGCTGGCCGCCCGAGAACTCGTGCGGATAGCGGCGGCTGTGGTCGGCGTTCAGGCCGACGCGTTCGAGCAATTCGCCGATGCGTGCGTCGCGGCGGGTCTGGGCCAGGCGGTGCGTGTCCAGCGCTTCGCCCAGAATCTCGGCGACCGTCATGCGCGGGTTCAGGCTGGCGTAGGGGTCCTGGAACACGATCTGCATGCGGCGGCGCCAGGGCAGCATCTGCTTTTCGGACAGGTGCGTGATGTCCTGGCCATCGAACAGCAGGCGGCCGGCGGTGGGCGCGAACAGGCGCAGCAGGGCGCGGCCGGTGGTGGTCTTGCCGGAGCCGGATTCTCCCACCAGGCCGACGATGGTGTTGCGCGGCACGTCGAAGCTGACGCCGTCCACGGCCCGTACCACCGGGGCGTTGCGGGCCTGCGACGTGGGGAAATGGACCTTCAGGTCCTCGATGCGCACCAGCGGATCGGCAGCGCGAATGGGCTGGGGGCTTACGGTCATAGCGGGGTCACCTTGATGCAGCGGGCGCGGTGCTGGTCTTGCACCGTCACCAGGTCGGGCACGGCGCGCAGGCAATTGTCGTCAGCCAGCTCGCAGCGCGGCGCGAACGTACAGCCGGCTGGCAGCGACAGCACGCTGGGCACGTTGCCCGGAATGGCGCGCAGGCGCTCGCCGGAGGCCAGCAGCGCCGCGGTCGGCAGGCAGGACAAGAGGCCGCGGGTATAGGGGTGGGTAGGCTTTTCGAACAGGTCGTAGACCCCGGCGTCCTCGACTACGCGGCCGGCGTACATCACGGCCACGCGATGCGCGATCTCGGCCACCACGCCCAGGTTGTGCGTGATGAACAGGATGCTCATGTTCATCTCGGCCTGCAGGCGGCGCAGCAGGTCCAGGATCTGCGCCTGCACCGTCACGTCCAGCGCGGTGGTGGGCTCGTCGGCGATCAGCACGGCCGGGTTGCAGGCCAGCGCCAGCGCGATCATGACGCGTTGGCGCATGCCGCCCGACATCTGGTGCGGATACTCGTTCACGCGCCGGTCGGCCGCCGGAATCTCGACGCGGTCCAGCATCTCGCGGGCGCGCTTCATGGCCGCCGCGTGCGAACCGCCTTCGTGCTGCAGCACGGCCTCGGCGATCTGGTCGCCCACCGTGTACAGCGGATTCAGGCTGGTCATGGGTTCCTGGAAGATCATCGCGATCTCGGCGCCGCGGATGCGGCGCAAGGTCGAGGCCGACGCGTGGGCCAGGTCATGTTCCTGGCCACGGCGGTCGCGAAAGCGGATCTTGCCTGCCTCGATGCGGCCGGCCGGCTTGGGCAACAGGCCCATGATCGACAGGCTGGTCACGGACTTGCCGGAACCGGATTCGCCGACGATGGCCAGCGTTTCGCCGCGGGCCAGGTCGAAGGTGACGCCGTCCACCGATTTGGCGATGCCGTCGCGGCTGTGGAACCAGGTTTTCAGGCCTTCCACCGACAGCACGACGTCTCGGGTGCTTGCGGTCATGATTACAGCTCCTTGCGCAGGCGCGGGTCGAGGACGTCGCGCAATCCGTCGCCAACCAGTTGCAGCGACAGCACGGACAGGACAATGGCGATGCCGGGGAAGATCATGATCCAGTCGGCCGAACCCATGTACTGCTGGCCGGCGTTGATCATGGTGCCCCAGGTGGGAATGTCGGGTGAGACGCCCACGCCCAGGAACGACAGGCCGGCTTCGGCCAGGATCGCGTAGGCGAAGATGAAGGTGCCCTGCACCAGAATGGGCGACAGCAGGTTGCGCAGCACGTGCACGGTGACGATGCGCCAGGTGCTGACGCCCAGCGCGCGGGCGGCTTCCACGAACGGCAGTTCGCGGATCACCAGCGTCGAGGCGCGCACGATGCGGGCCAGGCGCGGCGTGTAGACGATGCCCAGCGCGATCACCACGTTCACCAGCGACGGCCCCAGCGCGGCCACCAGCGAGATGGCCAGCAGGATGTCCGGGAAGGCCATCATGGCGTCGATCAGGCGCGACACGAACTTGTCGGCCGACCGGAAAAAGCCCGCGATCAGGCCCAGGGCAATGCCCAGCACGCTGGACAGGATCACCACCGAGAAGCCCACCATCAGCGACAGCCGGCCGCCGTGGATGACGCGGCTGAACACGTCGCGACCGAAGTCGTCGGTGCCGAACCAGTGGGTGGCGCTGGGCGCCTTGAGCCGGTTCATGATCGACAGTTTGTAGGGATCGAACGGACTGACCCAGGGGGCCAGCAGCGCGGCGGCCACCAGCACGACGATGACGATCAGGCTGATCAGCACCGTCTTGCGCGCCACCAGCAGGCGCAGGACCTGCCAGCGGTCGACGCCGGAAGTGGGGGAAGTTGCGATGGCCATATTAGTAACGCACCCGGGGGTCGACCAGCAGGTAGAGCAGGTCGATGAACAGATTGATCAGGACGTAGATCGCGGCAATGATCAGTAGCGCGCCCTGGATGACGGGGTAGTCGCGGCGCAGCACGGCCGACACCACCAGGCTGCCTACGCCAGGCAGGCCGAACACGGTTTCGGTCACCACGGCGCCGCTGATCAGCAGGGCAGTCGTCAAGCCCAGCACCGTCAGGATCGGGATCAGCGCGTTGCGCACGGCGTGCTTCAGGATGACCTTGCTTTCCGGCAGGCCCTTGGCCCGGGCGGTGCGCACGTAGTCGTCACGCAGCACGTCCAACATGCTGGCGCGGATGAAGCGGGTGATCAGCGCGGAATTGACCAGGCCCAGCACCACGGCGGGCAGGATCAGGTGCGACACGCGGGTTGCCAGCGAAGCATCGGGGCCGCCATAGCCGGACACCGGCAGCCAGCCCAGCTTCACCGAGAACAGCTGCATCAGCAGCAGGCCCAGCCAGAAACTGGGCACGCTGGACGTGAACATCGAGAACGACAGCACCGACTGGTCCAGCGTGGTGCCGCGCTTGACCGCCGACAGGATGCCCACCGGCAATGCGATCGCGGTGGCGATCAGCAGCGACATCAGCGTCAGCAGCAGCGTCGGTTCTGCGCGATCGGCCAGCGCCGACAGCACCGGCTTGTTCATGAAGATGGACTGGCCCAGGTCGCCCTGCACCAGCTTGCCCAGCCACGAGACGTACTGCACGGGCAGGGGGCGGTCCAGCCCCAGTTGATGTTCCAGCGCGGCGATGTCCGCCTGGCTGGCCTGGGGCCCGAGCATCACGGCCGCGGGGTTGCCGGGCGTGACGCGGATGATCACGAACACGATGGTCGCGACGATGAACATCACGGCCACCAGCCCGATCAGCCGGTTCAAGAGATAACGCAACACAGTGGAATCCTAAAGATCAGTGCGCGGACGGCAGGCGCCGGGCGGGATGGGCCGGTGTCGGCCCATCCCGGGGCCTGGCTTGCGGGGGCGGCGGTTACTTCGCCGACTTCCAGGCGTTCCAGAAGTACGGCCACGGCGCGGGCTTGACGCCTTGCAGAGACGGCGAGCGGGCGGCCTGGGCGTTGAAATCACCCACCTTCACGAAGGGGATTTCGTCGTACACGGCCTGCTGCACGTCGGCCCAGCGCTTGACGCGTTCTTCCTGGGTGCGGGCCTGGTTGAAGGCGTCCATCACCTGCGCGCGGCGCGGCGTGTCCCACCAGCCCGGCGCGTCCTTGGACGGGAAGTCGATCAACGCCGGTTCGGGCAGGAACACGCTATGGGTAATGAAGATGTCCCACACGGCGGGGTCCTGGCGGCGCTGGGTCAGCGTGGCCCAGTCCACTACCTGCATGTCCACCGTGAAGCCGGCGGCCTTCAGGTATTCCGCGGCCACCAGCGCCATCTTGTAGTGGAACTCGTACTGCTGGCTGGTCAGGATGCGGATCTTCTTGTCTTGCAGGTTGGCGCCGTCCAGCAGCTTCTTGGCGGCAGCGGTGTCGGCCTTGTTGTAGACCTTGCCGCCCAGCGACGTGGCCCAGGGGTAGCCTTCCGGATACAGGTCGCCGTTGAGCTTGTAGAACTCTTTGTTGCCGAAGGCGGCGTACAGCATGTCTTCTTCGTTCAGCGCCAGCTGCACGGCCTGGCGCACCGCCAGGTTGGACATGATGCCTTGCTTGGTGTTGAGCACCAGGCGGGGCCAGCCGAACGGTTTGAGCATCACCGGGTCGGAACGGCCGCCCTTGAGCTTGTCCAGCGCTTCGACCGGCAGCGAGTCGACATAGTCGAACTGGCCCGCGGCGGCGGCTTCGGAACGCGTGTTGGCGTTGCCCACCGGCACGAAGCGGATTTCGTCGAGGTATTGCTTGCGGGCGCCGCCGTAGCCGTCGGGCTCGCCTTCGCGCTGCTTGTAGCCTTCGAAGCGCGTCAGCTGGATGTACTGGTCCGGCACGCGCGCCTTGAGCTGGTAGGGGCCGGTGCCGACGATCTCGGTCAGCACCGGGGCGATCTTGCCCTTGGGCATGATCACGGCGGCAGCGTTGTTCATGGCCAGCAGCGCGGTCAGCGGCGCATAGGGCTGCTTGAGCGTGATGCGGATCGTGTTGGCGTCGGGCGCTTCGATGTTGGCGATGACCTTGGCGGCCATCTTGCCGCGCGTGGCGGTCTCGGTCCAGCGCTTGAGCGAGGCCAGCACGTCGGACGAATCCATCTTGGAACCGTCATGGAACGTGATGCCCTGGCGCAGGGCAATCGTGTAGACCAGGCCGTCCGGCGTCACGTCGGGCATCTTGTCGGCCAGCAGCGGGGTCAGGTTCCACTTGGCGTCGAAGGTGTACAGCGTTTCGAAGAAATGCTGGGTCAGGATGCCCACCAGGTCGGCGGTGCTGCTCATCGGGTCCAGCGTCGGCGGCTCACCGATGGTGGCCACCGAAATCGTGCCTCCCTTGACCGGCGTGGCACAGAGGGCGGGGGTCGACAATGCGGTCAAGCCAATTGCGCCGGCCGCGAGCAGGCTCTTCAGCCCACCGCCTCGCCGGGAGGTACGGAAGTTCATGATTCTCTCTCCAGAGGGTCAAAAACAGGTTGTCGCGTAATTCGGAAAAGGCGCCGGGTTCCCCAAGTCTTCTCGTGCCCCCTCGGGGCCTGGCGCTAAGGCGTCAGGCTGGGGGCGTTCAGAAGAAGGTCTCGGCCACGTCGGTGACGCGGTACTGCTCGTCCACCAGCAGCACCTGGCGCCACTTGTCGAACGTCAGGCAGGGATGGGAAATGTCGAAGGCGATCATGTCGCCGACCTGGATGTCGTCGGCCTCGCCGATCTGCATGAAGGCGTGCTGGTCCATCATGGCGGTCAGCTTCCATTGCGCGGGCGCGCCTTGCGGGGCGGCCTGGCCGGGGCGGTAGTGCAGTGACGGCGTCGGCAGGCCGGCGTCGAAGGCCGCGTCGCGCTTGCCCATGGCCACGATGGCGCGGCCCGGCTCGGGCAGCGATTGCACGTAGGCCCAGACTTGCAGCGCGGGCTGCAGGCCCGGCTCCATCCTGTGGGCCACGGGGTTGTGGGCGTTGATGCGTTCGGCCGCCGAGCGGTAGACGCCCACGTCATGGGACAGGTAGCAACCCGGGCGCAGCACGATTTCCAGCGGCGCGCCGATGTCCAGCTGCGAGAATTCCTCGGCCACCACGTCAAACCAGGCCGAACCGGCGCCGGAGATCAGCGCCGGGCCGTGCTTGCGCAGGCGGCCGGCGGTGGCCAGGCCACGCAGCGCGTCGGTGGCACGGCGCAGGAACGCGCGGATGGCGGCCTCTTCCTGCAGCACGCCTTCGTAGACTTCGATGCCGGCCAGGGCCAGGCCGGGCCAGCGGCCGATTTCGTCGACCACGGCCTGCAGTTGCGCGTCGTCGCGCACGCCGGTGCGCCCGCCCGTGGGGCCCAGTTCGATCAGCACGGGCAGCACCAGCCCTTGCTCGCCGAAATAGCGGCCCAGCTGGGCGGCGTTGGCGGCAGAGTCGACGATGCAGAAAAAGGTGAAGGCGGGGTCGCGCAGCAGCTTGGCGATCAAGGCCATGTTGGCGCGGCCGACCAGCTGGTTGGCCATCAGCACCCGGCGGATGCCGTGCTGATAGGCGGCGGCCACCTGCGGGGCGGTCGCCAGCGTGATGCCCCAGGCGCCGTTGTCGATCTGGCGCTTGAACAGCGCCGGGCTCATGGTGGTCTTGCCGTGCGGCGCCAGCTTGACGCGATACGCTTCCATGAAGCGCTGCATCCATTGCAGGTTGTGCCGCACCCGGGCCTCGTACAGCACCGCCACGGGCAGGCTGACGTCTTCGGCCAGCAGGTTCCAGTTCAGCGCCGCCACGTCGGCGGTCGTACAGGCCTCGGGGAAGGCGCCCAGGCCTTTGCCGTTGACGTCCAGAGGGGCTGCGGGGGAGGAGGAATGGGGCATGGTGGGCGCCTGTTTATGGAAAATATTTACGGCAAATCCGTTTTTTTTCATTATCGTGAAAAGAATTTACAAGCGGCAGTTGGGAGTTACCCGTAGGCGGCAGGTCGGACCGGTTGGCGCGACAATAGGCAATTCGCCGAGGAATTCGCGGGCCTGCGCGCCCGCCGCCCCACACAAGGAAGAGTCATGCTGAAAGTCGCTTTGGGCCAGTTCGCCGTCAGCCGCGTCTGGGAAGAAAATGCCCAGGTCTGTGTCGATCTCATGCGGCGCGCCCGTGAGGGCGGCGCCGGCCTGCTGGTGCTGCCCGAAGGCATCCTGGCGCGCGATATCACCGATCCCCAGATCGTCCTGAAGGCCGCCCAGCCGCTGGACGGCCCCTTCATGACGCGCCTGCTCGAGGCCAGCCGGGGTTCGGACCTGGCGACCATGATGTGCGTGCACGTGCCCACCGGCGAAGGCCGCGTCTGGAACACGCTGGTCACGATCCAGGACGGCCGCATCGTGTCGCAGTACCGCAAACTGCATCTGTACGACGCCTTCACCATGAAGGAATCCACCAACGTCACGCCGGGTAACGACATCCCGCCGCTGCTCGAACTCGGCGGCCTGAAGATCGGCCTGATGACCTGCTACGACGTGCGCTTCCCGGAACTGGCGCGCCGCCTGGCGCTGGACGGCGCCGACCTGCTGGTGCTGCCGGCGGCCTGGGTGCGCGGCCCGCTCAAGGAAAAGCACTGGGAGGTTCTGGTCACGGCCCGCGCGCTGGAAAACACCTGCTACATCGCGGCCACCGGCGAATGCGGCGAACGCAATATCGGCTGCAGCATGGTGGTGGACCCCTTGGGCGTGGTCACGGCCCAGGCCGGCGAGGCGCCGGCCCTGGTGTTCGCGGACATCGACCCCGAGCGCCTGGCGCATGCCCGCAAGGTGCTGCCGGTGCTGGCCAACCGCCGTTTCGCGGCGCCTGAACTGGCCTGACGGCTGACGCGGCCCGCAAGCCGGGCCGCGCGGTTGGGCAAGGGGCAGCGCCACGCTGAAATCGGCAGCAGGGCCAGCCCCCGGCCCGCGGCAGGCGACCGGTCCGGCATGGTGTAATACTGGCTTGATTTCCTTGCCGTCTTCCCCCATCTGCTGCCAATGAGCAACGATCTCTTCGCGGCCGATCCTGCGCATCGGCCCTATGTGCCCCTGGCCGAACGCCTGCGCCCGCGTTCGCTGGCCGACGTGGTCGGCCAGTCGCACCTGCTGGGCCCCGACAAGCCCCTGCGCGTCGCCTTCGAATCCGGCCGCCCGCACTCCATGATCTTCTGGGGGCCGCCCGGCGTGGGCAAGACCACGCTGGCGCGCCTGATGGCCGACGGCTTCGACGCCCAATTCATCGCCATTTCGGCCGTGCTGGGCGGAGTCAAGGACATCCGCGAAGCGGTCACGGTGGCCCAGGTGGCGCAAGGGCAGGGCCGCCGCACCATCCTGTTCGTCGACGAAGTGCACCGCTTCAACAAGGCCCAGCAGGACGCCTTCCTGCCCTACGTGGAAAGCGGCCTGTTCACCTTCATCGGCGCGACCACGGAAAACCCCTCGTTCGAGGTCAATTCCGCATTGCTGTCGCGCGCCCGCGTCTACGTGCTGCAGTCGCTCACCGCCGAAGAACTGCAGCAACTGGTCGACCGTGCCGCCGAAGCGCTCAACGATGGCCTGGAAGACGACGCCAGGATCCACATCGCACCCGATGCGCGCGAACAACTCGCGGCCTGGGCCGACGGCGACGCGCGTCGGCTCATCAGCGCCGTGGAGGTGGTGGCCGAATCCGCCCAGTCCGCCGGCCGCGACACGGTCGATGCCGAGTGGCTGGAAATCTCGCTGTCGCAGAACCTGCGGCGCTTCGACAAGGGCGGCGACGCCTTCTACGACCAGATCAGCGCGCTGCACAAGTCCGTGCGCGGCTCCAACCCCGACGCCGCGCTGTACTGGTTCTGCCGCATGATCGACGGCGGCGCCGACCCGAAATACCTGTCGCGACGGCTGGTGCGCATGGCGGTCGAGGATATCGGCCTGGCCGACCCGCGCGCCACCGACCTGGCCGTGAACGGCGCCGACATCTACGAACGGCTGGGTTCGCCCGAGGGCGAATTGGCGCTGGCCCAGGCGGTGGTCTACATGGCCTGCGCGGCCAAGTCCAACGCCGTCTACAACGCCTATAACCAGGCCCGCAAGTTCGCGGCCGAGCACGGCAGCGCGCCGGTGCCCATCCACCTGCGCAATGCGCCCACCAAGCTCATGAAGCAACTGGGGCATGGCAAGGCCTACCGCTACGCCCACGACGAGCCCCATGGCTACGCCGCGGCCGAGCAATATTTCCCCGATGGGCTCAATCCGTCCTTCTATCGGCCGACCGATCGCGGCCTGGAGGCTAAAATCCAGCAAAAGTTGGCATTTCTGCGCCAGCTGGACGCAGAAGAACGTGCCAAGAAACGGTAACGGGCGCCGCCCGTTGCTTCTCGCAACCTCACCGACACCACTATGCTAGACCCGATACTGCTGCGCAAAGACCTGCAAACCGTCGTAGACCGCCTCAAGAGCCGTGGCGTGTCCTTCGACACGGAACGGTTCAACGAGCTGGAATCTCGCCGCAAGGCCGTCCAGACCGAAACCGAATCCCTGCAGGCCCGCCGCAACGCGCTGGCCAAGCAGATCGGTCAGCTCAAGGCCAAGGGCGAAGACGCCAGCGCCGTCATGGCGGAATCGCAGGCCGTGCCCGAACGCCTGAAGCAGCTGGAAGAGGAACTGGCCTCCTTGCAGCAGCCGCTGAACGAGCTGCTGATGTCGGTGCCGAACCTGCCGCACGCCAGCGTGCCGCTGGGCGAATCGGCTGACGACAACGTCGAAGTCCGCCGCTGGCTGCCCGCCGCTGCCGGCGCCGACGGCAATCCGCAGCCGCTGGCCTTCGAGGCCCGCGACCACGTGGCCATCGGCGAACCGCTGGGCCTGGATTTTGACATGGCCGCCAAGCTGTCGGGCGCGCGTTTCTCGTTCATGCGCGGCCCCATCGCCCGCCTGCACCGCGCCCTGTCGCAGTTCATGCTGGACCTGCAGACCGGCACCCACGGCTACACCGAGTGCTACACGCCGTACATCGTCAACGCTTCGACGCTGTACGGCACCGGCCAGCTGCCCAAGTTCAAGGACGACATGTTCGCCGTGTCCAAGGGCGGCGGCGACGACGATCCCAAGGTCGACGAGCACGGCAAACCCTTCGTGCGCGAAGACCAATACCTGATTTCCACCTCGGAAATCACGCTCACCAGCGTGGCGCGCGACACCATCCAGGCTGCCGCCGACCTGCCGCTCAAGCTCACCGCCCACACGCCGTGCTTCCGTTCCGAAGCCGGCAGCGGCGGCCGCGATACCCGCGGCATGATCCGCCAGCACCAGTTCGACAAGGTCGAAATGGTGCAGATCACGCAACCGGATCAGTCCTACGCAGCGCTCGAAGACATGGTCGGTCACGCCGAACGCGTGTTGCAGCTGCTGGGCCTGCCGTACCGCGTGGTGCTGCTGTGCACCGGCGACATGGGTTTCGGCTCGGCCAAGACGTACGACCTGGAAGTCTGGCTGCCGGCACAGAACACCTGGCGCGAGATCTCGTCGGTGTCCAACTGCGAAACCTTCCAGGCCCGCCGCATGCAGGCGCGTTTCCGCAACGCCCAGGGCAAGCCGGAATACGTGCACACGCTCAACGGTTCCGGCCTGGCCGTGGGCCGCGCGCTGGTGGCCGTGCTCGAAAACCACCAGCAAGCCGATGGCAGCGTCGTGGTGCCCGAAGCGCTGCAGCCGTACATGGGCGGCCTGACGGTATTGAAGCCCTGACGCCTGTCGAGGTATTTGCAGAATAAAAAAACGGAGCCTCGGCTCCGTTTTTTTATTGCCGCTGGCAATGAATGACTTGTCCCGACGCGCGCCATACGCCACAAGGCGGATGGAGCGAATAACCCCGGCTGCCTATCATCGAGACATATTTCTGACTTGTTGGGAGATTATGCTCAACGCGTGAGTGCTTGATTTTGATGTGAGCAATTGTGTATTTTCAATAAAAGGGCCAGATAGTTACGGCACAATACGCATGCGTTCTACACGCTTCATTCACTTATATAACAAGGAGTTGTCCATGACTTCAAGAATGATTGGAGATTTTCGTGTGAGATGCTCTGTGGCTCAAGATGACGAGCAGGGCTTCCGCGTGCAGATATGGACTCGCCGCGTAGGCGGAACCGCACCGGAAAAATGCTGGACGGTACCGGGACAGGTACCGTTCGCAAGCTTGCACGAAGCAGAACAGGAAAGCCGGCAATTGTTTGAAGAAATCAATGGTGTGCGTTTCAATGGTGAACCGGAGTTTGCTCATGCGTCCGCATAATGGCTGGTGGCGGGCGTCGAGTGCGCCGCGCCGCTGGATCGATCTTGTTCAGGAATCGTCGCGTTGGGCTGATGGCAAGCCCACCCCGGCGCCGCAGCATCCGCCTGTCGTCTCGGCAGGCAAACCCGTCCAGGCTCCCGCAGCCTGACACGCTTTCTCCGGGGTACCGGAAATTGCCCCGCAGAAAAAAAGGCCACTCGCTAGAGTGGCCTTTGTTTTGCAGGGTACGCCGGCAGGGCCTGCCGGCGAGGCATCAACGGCGCCAGTCGCCGCGGCCGTGGTAATAACCCGGGCCGGGGCCGCGGTAGTAGCCGTGGCCATGGCCGCGCCAGTAGCCGCCGCCGCGGATGTAGACCGGGGCGGGGTACACCACCGGGGGCGCGACGTAGACGGGCGCCGGACGGTAATAGACCGGGGGCGGCGGCGCGTAGACCGGCGCCGGCGCCACATAGACGGGGGCGGGGGCGACATACACCGGGGCCGGGTAGACCACCCCGGGCACGCCGATGGAGATCCCGACGTCCACGCGAGCCAACGCGACGCTGGAGATCAGCAGACCCGCTGCACCCACACCTGCGATTAGCCATTTTTTCATGTTGCACCTGCCTACTGCGTGACGCAGCAAAGTTGAGTATTCGTTAGGACCATTTTCGGTCTTTTCGGTTCTGCGTGGGTAAGCGGGCCTGCCTCAATAGCGACAATCCGCAACGGTTGCCGCGCGCCTGGCGATCCGCTTGTTGCGTTGCCGCAGATCCGTCCCGCTCTGGTAAACCCGCAGTTGAAATCGACTGAAATACGGTGGAATGCCTTGACGTCCCGAGGCGGGGTTACAGGCAGTCACCATCGGGGCGTGGCGATTCCCGTGATGACAACACCGGTACGCCTGCCCTGGGGGCGGGTCAGGCCTCGCCGGGTTGCTGGCAGCGGAATTCCACGACCCAGACCCAGGGATTGGCGGCCCAGGCATGAGCGCCGTAGCGTTCGCACCAGGTCAAGGCAAACGCTGTTTGCAATGGCACCCCGGGCAAGAGCGCGGACGATTGATAGAGCGCTTGCGTGCCTTCGGCGCGGGCGTCGGCGTCCGACAGTTTCTGCAGGCGCTGGATGCGTACGCCGACCACGACCGCGGTGGCGAACGGTTTGCCCAATTCGTCGGTGAGGATAATGCTCTCGCCCGATTTTCCATACGGGCAACTGACCCATGGCGAGGTCTTGCGCAGTTCTGCCGAGCCGTCCTTGGCGGGCCCCATGGCGACCCATTTCCCGGAATCGGATGCATCCGCATACCAGGCGGTGGTGAGCTTGGTGGGCTGCGGTTTGACGATGCGCCGGGTTTGCACCTTATAGCCGTCCAGGATGGCTTGCTTGAGCGGCTCGCTGAATTGAAGTGCCTGCCTTTTCATACGCTCGCTGTTCCCCTCACGATCAACGCTTGCGCGCTAATGATGCTGCGGCCGAGTCGACGCGTGCCAACATGGCGGGCTTTATGAAGCCTCGCACGAACAGTATGACGCGTCGTCGCCGCCATGTCAGGCAAAGGGTTAATTGTGTGTCTTTTTGAATACGCCCGGGCGTTGTTTGTATACTCGAACCATGAACACAGACCTGCATGATCTCAAGCCCGGTTACTACTGGTACACCATGGCCTCCGACCCGCTGGCCGTCATCCATATCCATGAAGACGGCGGCGCCACGCTCATGGGTACCGACTATCGCCTGGGCGCCGAAGGCGTGGCCGACATGATTCGCCAGGGACAGCGTTTCTTCTGGATCGAACCGCCGCAGCAAGCCTGAGCCGGCGCGGCCCTGGCGCCGCGCATCGCCTGCACTGCGCGTCAAGGACGCTTCCATGACTGACCTGTTGTTGAACAACGTTCGCCTGCCTGACGGCACCGCGGCCGACGTGCTGGTAAGCCGCGGCCGTATCGAACGCATCGGCCCCAACCTGCAAGCGCCTGCCGAGGTGCCGCGAGAGTCCGGTGAAGGCGCATTGCTCCTGCCCGGCCTGGTGGAAGGGCATACCCATCTGGACAAGACCACCTGGGATTCGCCCTGGTACGTAAACCAGGTGGGGCCAGCCCTGACCGACCGCATCGACAATGAACGTGCCTGGCGCGCCACCAGTGGCCATGATGCTGCCGCGCATTCGCGGGCCCTGGCGCTGGCCTTCCTGCGCGAAGGCACGACCCGAATCCGCAGCCATGTCGACGTCGATACCGATGCCGGGCTGCGCCATCTGGACGGCGTGCACCAGACCCGCCAGGCGCTGGCCGGACTGGTGGAAATCCAGACCGTGGCGTTTCCGCAGTCGGGTCTGTTGATCCGGCCCGGCACCGCGGCGTTGCTGGACGAGGCGCTGGCGCAAGGCGCCGACGTGCTGGGCGGGCTGGACCCGTCCGCCATCGACCGCGACCCGGCGCAGTCGCTGGACGTGCTGTTCGGGCTGGCCGACAAGCATGGCAAACCCATCGATATCCATCTGCACGAGCCCGGCGACCTGGGCGCCTTCACGCTCGACCTGATCCTGGATCGCACGCAGGCCCTGGGCCTGGCCGGCCGGGTCGTCATCAGCCATGCATTCTGTCTGGGCGGGGTCGATGCCAAGCGTCTGGACGGCCTGCTCAAGCGCATGGCCACGCTGGACGTGGCCGTGCTGACCACGGCGCCGCCGTCGCGTCCCGTGCCGGCAGTGCGCGCCTGTCGCGAGGCCGGCGTCACGATCTTTGGCGGCAACGACGGCATCCGCGATACCTGGACGCCCTATGGCAGCCCCGACATGCTGGCGCGCGCCATGATGATCGGCCTGCGCAACGACCTGCGCCGCGACGACGAAGTGCAATGGGCGTTTGATTGCGTCAGCGCCAGCGCGGCCCGCGCCTGTGGCTTTGCCGACTACGGACTGACGCCGGGCGCGCGCGCCGACCTGGTGCTGGTGCAGGCCAGCGGTGTGGCCGAAGCTGTGGCGCAACGCGCGCCGCGCCGTCTGGTGGTGTCAGGCGGCCGCGTCGTGGCGCGCCATGGCCAATTGTTAGGCGACGCGGCGGCCTAGCGTTCGGCCAGTTCTACGAACGCCCGCATCAATTCCGAGCGCACGCCCGAACGCGGCCAGATCGCGCCGACCGTGCGCGTGGGGCAGGGCGCGGGCAGCGGCCACCGCTTGACGGGCGCGGTCGATGCGCCCGTGGTGGCCCAATCGGGCAACAGCGCCACGCCCAATCCTTCCGATACCAGCTTGGCGATGGAATCGATGCCGTCCAGCTCGAACCGTACCTGCGGGCGCAGGTTGCGGGCGCGCAGGTAGTCATCGGCCATGCGGCCGCCCACCACGCTGCGGTCGTAGCGGATATAGGGTTCGCGCGCGATCACGGCCAGCGGGTCGTCCACCACCATGTCCACCGGCGTCACCAGCACCAGCGGCTCGCGCCGCAGGTCGCGCCAGACACAGGATTTCGGCAGCGTGAACATGGGGTGCACCAGCAGCGCGCCGTCCAGTTCGCCGGCCAGCACCTTGCTGTAGAGCAGGGTGGTGGGCGCCGGTTCGATGTAGATCTCGATATGCGGATGGCGCGCCGCCCAGGTGCGCAGCACGGGCGGCATGATGCCGGTCAGGGCGGTGGGCGTGGCGCCCAGGCGCAGCGGGCCGGCGGGCAGGTCCGATTCGGTGGCGGCCGAACGCAGGTCGCGCAGGTCACGCAGCACGTTGCGGGCGCGTTCCAGGATGCGGGTGCCGGCCGCGGTGGGCTTGACGGTGCGGCCCGACCGGGCGATGAGTGCGCTGCCCATGTCCGCTTCCAGCGCGCGCAGCCGCTGCTGAACCGTGGCAGGCGTCAGGCCCTGGTGGCGGGCCGCCTGCGCGATGGAACCCAGCTCCACCACGTGTACATAGGTCTGCAGAAATCTCGAATCCATCGGCACACGCTCTTGAAAGATGTTTTTTCCATATTCTAAAGATGGTTCAAGATAATTGTTTGTTTCTTTGCAGAGGGCAAGAATGCGGTTCAGCGTTGCGCCGGCGCAAAGCGCGCCGGCGGCGTAACCCGCACTATTCCCTTATCAGGAGCCAGCCGTGCCCATCATTGAATCCATCGACGTTTGCGCCGCCGCGGTGCCCTTGGACAAGGTCACTTCGTTCTCGAACCGCACCGTCTCCACCCGCCATTACGGCCTGGTCAAGGTCCGCAGCGCCGATGGGGTGGAGGGCATCGGCTTTTGCTACGTCGGCAGCGCCGGGGGCGCGATCTTCGAAGCCGCGGTGCAGAGCCTGCTGGCGCCCGTGCTGCTGGGCCGCGATTCGCACGCGGTCGAAGGCCTGTGGCAGGCCATGTACCAGGAAGCGCTGCTGCAAGGGCGCCAGGGCACGGTGATGCGCGCGCTCAGCGCGCTGGACATCGCCCTGTGGGACCTGAACGCCAAGAGCGCCGGCCTGCCGCTGCACAAATTCCTGGGCGCGATGGAACTTGAAACCGTGCCGGCCTATGCCAGCGGCGGCTACTACCTGGACGGCAAGACGCCGCAGCACCTGGGCGAGGAAATGGCCAGCTATGTCGCCAAGGGCTTCAAGGCCGTCAAGATGAAGACGGGCCGCCTGTCGCCGCGCGAAGAAGAAGCGCGCCTGAAGGCCGCGCGCGAAGCCGTGGGGCCGGACGTGGAACTGATGATGGACTGCAACAACGCCTGGCAGGACGTGACCCAGGCCATGCAGTACATCCGCCGCTTCGAGCAATACGAACCGTATTTCATCGAAGAGCCGTTCGGCCCGGACGACATCGACAGCCACGCCAAGCTGGCGCGCCTGACGCACCTGCCCATCGCCACGGCCGAGATCGGCTATGGCCGCTGGTACCACAAGGAACTGCTGGACAAGGGGGCTGCCGGCATCCTGCAGACCGATGCGGCGGTGTGCGGCGGCATTACCGAATGGAAGCGCATCGCCGCCACGGCCGCCAGCTATGGCGTGGTGGTGTGCCCGCACTGGTTCCACGATGTGCACGCGCCGCTGGTGGCCGCCACGCCCAATGCGCGCTATGTTGAGTTTTTCTGGGACGATCAGGTCCTGAATTTCCGCAAGCTGGTGGACCGTCAACTGACCCATAAGGAAGGCCGCGTGGTGCTGCACCAGGAACCCGGCCTGGGATTCGGTTTCGACGAACGCATGGTCGAGCGTTACGGCAAGTGGACCCGCATCGGCCGCTGACGAGGAGAGCATTCATGAGCACCCAAGCCGCGGACCGTCCGCAAGGCGTGTATTCCCCGGTCCTTACGCCATTCAACGCAGACCTGTCGCCCAGCGCGCCGCGCTTTGTCGGGCACTGCCGCGGCCTGCTGGAGCAGGGCGCGGGGCTGGCAATCTTCGGTACGAACTCCGAGGCGAATTCGCTCAGCGTGGCCGAAAAGCGCCACCTGCTCGATGCCTTGCTGGATGCGGGCCTGCCGGCCGCGCGCATGATGCCGGGCACCGGCGCGTGCGCGCTGCCCGACGCGGTGGAGCTGACCCGCCACGCGGTCAACGCCGGCTGCGGCGGGGTGCTGATGCTGCCGCCTTTCTACTACAAGGGCGTCAGCGACGAAGGCCTGTTCCGCGCGTTTGCACACGTGATCGAGCGGGTGGCCGACGAGCGCCTGCGCATCTATCTGTATCACATCCCGCCGGTGTCGGGCGTGCCCATCAGCCTGGGGCTGATCGACCGCCTGTTGGGCGAATTTCCCGGCATCGTCGCCGGCATCAAGGACAGCTCGGGCGACTGGGCCAATACCCAGGCCATGCTGCGCGACTTCCAGCCGCGTGGCTTTGACGTGTTCGCGGGCACCGAAACCGTGTTGCTGGAGACGATGCGGGCGGGCGGCGCCGGCTGCATCACCGCCACCGGCAATGTCAACGCCGGTCCCATCGTGGCGCTGTACCGCTCATGGAAGGAGGCCGGTGCCGAAGACCGGCAACGCGCGTTGAATGAAACCCGCGCCATTTTCCAGGCGTATCCGATGATTCCGGCCATGAAGGCCGCGATCGCGCAGCGGCGCAACGATCCTGTGTGGGCAACGGTGCGGCCGCCGCTGGTGGAGCTGACCGACGCGCAGGCGGCGCAGCTGGCACAGCGCCTGGCGGCGCCGGTGGTTTAAGTCACAGGCAGGACAAGCCGCTCGAGAGGCACGCCGCATCGCGGCTGGCCTGGCGGGCGGCAAGCAGGGCTTACTTAAACAGTCGCCGGGCATGAACCCGGCGCGCGAGGAGACAAGCATGCAACGTAGGCATTTCATTACCGGCGCCGCGGCGCTGGGGGCGGCGCTCGTCCTGCCGTCGGCGCGGGCGCAGGATTTGCCGCCCGGCCCCGTCAAGATCGTGGTGGGGTTTCCGGCGGGCGGGGGCACGGACGTGCTGGCGCGCCTGTTGGGCCAGAAACTGGGCGTGATGTGGGGTATTCCGGTGATCGTCGAAAACCGCGCGGGCGCGGCCGGCATCATCGCGGCCGAGCAGGTGGCGCGCCAGCAAGGCGACGGCAACACGCTGCTGATGGCCCACGTGAACAGCCACGGCATCGCGCCGGGCCTGCAGCCCAAGCTGGGCTATTCCGCCGAGCGGGATTTCTCGCCCATCGCACTGGTGGGCAAGACCCCCACGCTGCTGATCGGCGGCGCGGACCAGCCCGCCAAGACTCTGCCGGACCTGGTGGCGTTGTGCCGGGCCCAGCCGGGCAAGATCATCTTCGGGTCCGCGGGCAGCGGTTCGGCCCAGCACCTGGCGCTGGAAATCTTCAAGGCGCGCGCCAACATCGATGTGCTGCATGTGCCCTACAAGGGGTCGGCGCCGTTGATGAACGACCTGATGGGCGGTCATGTGCAGTATTGCTTCGAAGGCATGACCACCGCCACGCCGCTGATCCAGTCGGGCAAGGTGATGGCGCTGGCGCAGACCTTGCAGCAGCGCTCCAAAAGCCAGCCCAACGTGCCCACCGTGGCCGAGCAAGGCTATCCCGGGTTCGAAGCCAGTATCTGGTTCGGCATGGTCGGCCCGGCCAAGATGCCCGCCGCCATGGTCCAGCGCATGAATCAGGACATCGACCGGGTGCTGGCCATGGCCGATGTGCAGGAAAGGCTGGTGCAGGTCGGGGCCGAGGATGGCGGCGGCAGCGTGCAGCGCTTTGCCGATTTCATGCGCGACGAACAGCGCAAATACGCCAAGACCATCCAGGACGCGAAGATCGTGGCCGAAGGTTGAGCGGGCGCGGCATCGATGAGCAAGGCGGCCCGTCGGGCCGCCTTTTTCTTGCGCGCCGTCAACGTGCGGGCAGGCCGGCGGATGCAAGATGGGCGCTCGCCCGCCGGGGCGGATGAGGCAAACAGGGGAACTTCCGTCAAATAGGTCTGCATTTCGCCGGATGTCGGCGAAATCTGGACTGCTAGCATCATCGGGACCCTCGCGAGAGCCCTCGAATTCGAACTCTCCGGCGGCATTTTCCTTGACGCATGATGACTACTATTTAGGGGCGGACCATCCAGGGCTTGCGGGCATCTGGTCGACATTGGCAGCGCAGTTTCATGCGATGCCACTGCAACCGCCGGAACACGCCTTCGATCCTGCCTGGGTGGTAGCTGGAGGCAGTATGAATAACTTGAAGCTTGGAACCCGCCTGGCGGGTGGATTTGCCGTCTTGCTGGCCATGATTCTCACGATGTGCATCGTGGGGCTGGTGAGCCTGGCCAACATCAACGCATCGGTCGAGACCGTCACGCAGCGGTCGCTGATCAAAGAGCGCCTGATCAACGATTGGGCCCGCAATATCCAGACGGGCGTTACCCGCACCACCGCGATCGCCAAGAGCGCCGACGCCAGCCTGGCTGGCTTCTTCGCGGAAGAGGCCGCCACGTCCACGCGCAATTCGTCAGCGTTGCAGCAGAAGATCGAGCCGATGATCGAAAGCGCCGAAGAGCGGCAGCTCTGGGAAGGCATCGGCAAATCGCGGGCGGAATACCTGCGTACGCGCGATGGCATCTTCAAGGCCAAGCAGGAAGGCAATGTCGAGGCTGCCAACAAGATCTTCACGCAGGAGTTCCTGCCGGCCACGCGCCAGTTCATCGACCAGATCACGAAGCTGTCCAATCTGCAGCGTGCCGACATCGATGCCCAGGGCGCCGAGATCGAGAGCGCTTATGGGGTAGCCAATTTCTGGATGATCGCCATCGGGTCCATCGCGGTCGTCAGCGGCTTGCTGCTGGCGGTCTTGCTGACGCGCGGCATTACCCGGCCGTTGTCCCAGGCGGTGCGCGTGGCGCGCACGGTGGCCGCCAACGATCTGACCAGCGCCATCAGCGTGACCTCGCGCGACGAGATCGGCCAGCTGATGCTGGCGCTGCAATCCATGAATGCCACGTTGGTGGGCACCGTCGCCAGGATCCGCACCGGTGTCGACAGCATCGCGTCCGCCTCCGGTGAAATCGCGGCGGGCAATACCGATCTGTCTTCCCGTACGGAGCAGCAGGCGGCGTCGCTGGAAGAGACCGCCGCGTCCATGGAAGAGCTGTCGTCCACCGTGAAGCAGAATGCCGACAGCGCCAAGCAGGCGAACCAGCTTGCCGCGGCGGCGTCGGACACGGCATCTCGGGGCGGCGCCACCGTCTCCGAGGTCGTCAGCACGATGAGCGCGATCTCGGCCAGCTCGGTCAAGATCGCCGATATCGTTTCCGTGATCGATGGCATTGCCTTCCAGACCAACATCCTGGCCTTGAACGCCGCGGTGGAAGCGGCGCGGGCCGGCGAGCAAGGCAAGGGCTTTGCCGTGGTCGCGGCCGAGGTTCGCACCCTGGCGCAGCGCAGCGCGCAGGCGGCCAAGGAAATCAAGGTCCTGATCGAAGACACGGTTTCGAAGATTCGCCAGGGCTCGGGCAGCGCGGAGCGGGCAGGGGCGACGATGCAGGAAATCGTGAGTTCGGTGCAGCGCGTGACCGACATCATGGGCGAGATCGCCGCGGCCTCTGCCGAGCAGGCCGACGGCATCGAGCAGGTCAACCGCGCCGTGTCTCAAATGGACGAGGTGACGCAGCAGAATGCCGCGCTGGTGGAAGAGGCCGCCGCGGCGGCAGGTTCCATGCAGGACCAGGCGGCGGAACTCACGCGAGCCGTCAGCGCGTTCAAGCTGCCGGGCGGCAGCCAGGTGGCGGGTCGGCCAGCTTTGGCTTCCACGGGGTCGACCGACCACCCGTCGGGCCCCGCGCTGCGAATCGCGGCGTACTGAGTCTGTCCAGCGCCTGCGGGCGTTGGGCTGAGAAAGAAAAAGGCCAATCCCGAGGGATTGGCCTTTTTGGAATACTGGCGGAGAGGGTGGGATTCGAACCCACGGTACGGGGATACCGTACGCCTGATTTCGAGTCAGGTACATTCGACCACTCTGCCACCTCTCCGTGGCTGGATTCCGTAACGGCGTCTGGTCTTGCGCAAATGGGGTTTAGGCCATCAGCGCGTTTCCTTTCACAATCAGATCCCTGGTCGGAAGAATCTGCGTTGTCGGAGCAGCGAAGCCCGCAATTCTACAGCAAAAAAATAATTTGTGTAAAGCCCCTCGGTTTCGTCGGCTACAGGGAGTTTCATCGGCTTTCGCGGCGGGCATTCTTTGCGCAGAATCGGACTGTCTCGTCCCCGTCGCCTGGCCCCGATGAACCTGATCCTCATCCTGTTGCTCGCCGCCGTCCTGTGCGTGCCCTTGACCCAGCGGCTGGGGTTGGGGGCCATCCCAGGCTACCTGTTGGCCGGGGTACTGGTGGGGCCGTCGTGCCTGAAGCTGGTGACCGACGTGGGCGACATGGTCAATGTGTCGCAGTGGGGCGTGGTGATGATGCTGTTCATCATCGGCCTGGAACTGGCGCCCAGGCGGCTGTGGGCCATGCGCCGCGAGGTGTTCGCGCTGGGGTCGCTGCAGATGCTGGCGTGCGGCCTGCTGCTGGGGCTGGTGTTCGGCGCGGCGCTGCGCCACCTGGCGGGCATGGAGTGGCAGGCGGCCGTGCTGTGCGGGCTGTCGCTGGCCTTGTCGTCGACCGCCGTGGCCCTGAGGCTGCTGGACGAACGCGGGCTGACGCGCACCCCGATGGGCCGGTCGGCGCTGGGGGTGCTGCTGTTCCAGGACATGGCGGCGATTCCCATGCTGGTCGCGGCCGGCCTGCTGGGGGCGGGCAGCGCGTCCGAACCGTCCTTCAAGGAAGCCCTGATCGCGGTGGCAGTGGTGGCCGTGGCCTATCGGCTGCGCCTGTTGGGCTGGGCCGCCAAGGCCCAGGTGAACGAACTGTTCACGGCGGCGGCGCTGCTGATGGTGATCGGCACGGCCCAGCTGTTCAACTATGCGGGGCTGTCGGCGGGCCTGGGCGGATTCCTGGTCGGCGTGCTGATGGCCGAGTCGCGCTACCGCGACGAACTGGAACGGGCCATCGATCCCTTCAAGGGCCTGCTGCTGGGGCTGTTCTTCGTGGCCATCGGCATGTCCGTGAACCTGCACGTAGTGGCGGACCACTGGGCCTTCATCCTGGCCGGCGTGACGGCGCTGCTGCTGGTCAAGGCGGGGGTGCTCTACGCCTTCGCCCGCTTCCTGGGGCTGCCGCGGTATCACCGCCTGCTGTTCGCCATGGTGCTGGCGCAGGGCGGCGAATTCAGTTTCGCGATCTTCAACGAGGCCTGGAGCAACCACCTGATGGACCTGGACCAGCGCGACGTGCTGGCCGTGGTGGTGGCGATATCGATGGGCGTGGTGCCCATTCTCATCAAGCTGCTCGAACGCGTGCCCGAGCGGCTGGGCGGCATGGCGGATCTGCCGGTCGTGGAACCTGCGGCCGAATCCGAATCCGAGCCTGGTTCGCCGCCGCCCGGCGCCGAGCCGCCGCCGGCAGGGCAGGGCGCGCAGCCGGCTCGGCCGCAACCGGACAAACCCGCCGCTTGACCCCGCGGGCCGTGGGGGCATGGCATGATTGGCACCTTGCCGGGCAGCTACACTTGACGCTGTTTTTTCAGCCCGTGTTTCGCCCGCGGCGCCGGCCGGCGCGTTTCGGCCGCCGCCCGCATTCCGCGCCCCGCCACAGGAGAATATCTATGCTCAAAGGAAAAGTCGCAGTCGTCACCGGTTCCACCAGCGGGATCGGCCTGGGTATCGCCACGGCCCTGGCCCAGCAAGGCGCCGATATCGTCCTGAACGGCTTTGGCGATGCCGCCGAAATCGAGAAGCTGCGCGCGGCCCTGGCGGCCCAGCATGGCGTCAAGGTGCTGTACGACGGCGCCGACCTGTCCAAGGGCGATGCCGTGCGCGGCCTGATCGACAACGCCGTGCGCCAGGCCGGCCGCATCGACATCCTGGTCAACAACGCCGGCATCCAGCACACCGCGCTGATCGAGGATTTTCCCGCCGACAAGTGGGACGCCATCCTGGCGCTGAACCTGTCGGCCGTGTTCCACGGCACCGCAGCGGCCCTGCCGCACATGAAAAAGCAGGGCTTCGGCCGCATCATCAACATCGCGTCGGCGCATGGCCTGGTGGCCTCGGCCAACAAGTCGGCCTACGTGGCCGCCAAGCACGGCGTGGTGGGCTTCACCAAGGTGACGGCCCTGGAAACCGCCGGGCAAGGCATCACCGCCAACGCCATCTGCCCGGGCTGGGTGCGTACGCCCCTGGTTGAAAAGCAGATCTCGGCGCTGGCCGAAAAGAATGGCGTCGACCAGGAAACCGCCGCCCGCGACCTGCTCAGCGAAAAGCAGCCGTCGCTGCAGTTCGTCACGCCCGAGCAATTGGGCGGCACCGCCGTTTTCCTGGCGTCCGACGCTGCCGCGCAAATCACTGGTACGACCGTTTCCGTCGATGGCGGCTGGACGGCGCGCTGATAAAGGAACTTCGAATGCTGTTTTTGCTTTCCCCCGCCAAGAAGCTGGACTATGACTCGCCCGTGCACGTCGAGACCCATACCCAGCCGTTGTTCGTGGACCAGGCCGCCGGCCTGATCAAGGTGCTCAAGACCAAGAGCGCCGACGATATCTCCGACCTGATGAGCCTGAGCCCGGCCCTGTCCGAGCTGAACGTGCAGCGTTATGCGCACTGGAAGCGCACGTTCACGCAGGCCAATTCGCGCCAGGCCGTGCTGGCCTTCAATGGCGATGTCTACGAAGGGCTGGAGGCCTCGACCCTGTCGGCCAAGCAGCTGGACTGGGCGCAAGAGCACGTGGCCATCCTGAGCGGCCTGTACGGTGTGCTGCGTCCGTTGGACCTGATGCAGCCGTATCGCCTGGAAATGGGCACGCGGCTGGCAACGCCCAAGGGCAAGAACCTGTACGAGTACTGGGGCAGCGGCATCGCCGACTACCTGAACGAGCGGCAGGCCGGCCAGAAGGCACCGGTGATCGTCAACCTGGCGTCCGAGGAATACTTCAAGTCGGTCGACCTGAAGGCGCTCAAGGCCCGCGTGGTGCAGTGCGTGTTCCAGGACTGGAAGAACGGCGCCTGGAAGATCATCAGCTTCCATGCCAAGCGGGCGCGCGGCCTGATGGCGCGCTACGCGATCCAGCACAAGGTCGCCAAGCCCGAAGGCCTGCATGGTTTCGACCTGGAAGGCTACAAGTTCGACGCCTCGGCCTCCACCGAGGACAAGCTGGTGTTCCGCCGCAAGGTCTGAGCGGGTGCGAGCCCAGTAAAAAAAGCGCCGGCCTCTTGCGAGGCCGGCGTTTTGTTTTCTGCGAAGCCTGATCTCAAGCCGGCGCTGCTACCGGCGGCGCATGCTGCGGGTCCGCCAGGGCGTGGAGTTCCTGGCGAATCATGTGCGCCGCCTTCAGCATCTGCTTGACCGGATACACCAGCGCCGCCTGTTCGCCTTCGGTGTCGAACTGGGTGGGCAGGTTGGACGGCGGCTGGGCGCGGTTTTCGTCCAGCAGGTCGACCATGCCGGTCAGCGCCTGCTGCACGGCCTCGGGGGTGGCGGGCAGGGCCGCCAGGATGGGGATGGCCGCGGTGATCTGCGAGGCCAGCACGTGATTCTGGATCAGCAGGTTGTTCAGTTCGGGCACGCTGACCTGGTGCGATTTCGGCTCGCTCATCATGCGGTAGAAGGCCTCGGCGAAATTGCTGAACGCAATGTGCACGTTCTTGCGCGCCAGCCGCCAGGCCAGGTCGGCGTCGGTGACGGCCGGAATCTCGTCGGCGCTGGCCCCGACCGGCGCGCCGTTGGCCTGCATGGCTTCGACGTAGCGCAGGCCGGCCATCAGGTATTCGCGGTTGGCGCGCGTGGCGGCCGCGGCCAGCGGCTTGAGGTAGCGCGCTTCCCACCAGGGCAGGATGTAGCTGCACACCAGCGCCAGCGCGCAGCCCAGCAGCGTGTCGATGGCGCGTTCACCGATCACCGCCATCGACACTGTGCCGGGCGAGACGAAGTGGAACACGAGCACCACGAAGAGCGTGTTGAAGATGGCGCTGGCCATGTAGTTCAGCTGCACCAGGCTGTTGCCCATGATGCAGGCGGCCAGCAGCACGGCGAACAGCAGTTCGGCCCGGTCGGTGACGTTGAACAGCAGCAGGGCGCAGATGCAGCCGATCAGCGTGCCCATCAGGCGCCAGCCGTTGCGCTGGCGGGTCAGCGCGAAGCCCGGCTTCATGATGATGACGATGGTCAGCATGATCCAGTAGTTGTGCGCCGAGAACGCGGGCGACAGCCAGCGGCTGGCCAGCGTCATGGCGATGGCGGCGGCGGCCGTGACGCGCAGCGCATAACGAAAGTGCGGCGAGTCCAGCCGCAGGTTGCTGGTCAGCAGCCCGAAGCGGAATTCCTGGCGCGAGATGAAGCGGGTCAGCGACTTGTTGATGCGCAGCACATCGGTGGGCTTGGCGTGTGGCGAGGCGGCGGTGTGGTCGGCCAGGCGGTCGACGATGCGGGCGGAATTGCGCAGGCGCCGCAGCACTTGCACGATCAGGGCCAGCATTTCCGGTTCGCGTTCGCCCAGGCCCTGCTGCTTGAGCTGTTCGATCTCGTATTCGATGGCGCGCAATTCTGCCTTGGCGCTGCTGCGGTACTGCACCTTGCGCCCGCGCGACACGTCCAGCGCGATGCGGTTCAGTTCCAGCGACATCTTCACCAGCGCGTCGCGCATGAACATCAGGCAGTCATTGCCGGCCAGCGCGCGGCGCAACGCGGCGTAGTCGGTGTGCGTGGCCACCAGCGTGTCGAGCAGCTGCAGCATGTCCACGAACATGTTCCAGATCATCACGCGCTGGCGGTCGCCCATGCCCTTGCCGCGGGGCAGGGCGCGCAGCACCATGTCGCGCGCGGCCTGGTGCTTTTCGGTCATGACCGACTGGCGCTGGATCAGGTTGCGGTAGGCCTCGTCCAGGTCGGCGGTTTCGTCATAGAAGGCGGCGCGCGCGGCGACGTAGTCGGCCGTGGCGAACAGCGCCACCGACATGGCCTGTTGTTCCTCGCGCAGCCAGAACAGGCGCGAGAACCCCAGGCTGAAGACGACGTAGAACAGCGCCCCGCCCAGGGTGGCAGCGGCATGCGCCAGGACCTCGTGCGGTTCGAGCGGCGAATGCATGGTCAGCGTCATCAGCAGCAGGCCGGCAAAGCCGATCAGGCCGCCGCGCTTGCCGAACACGGTAAACATGGAATAGACGAAGCACTGCGCAATGACCACCAGCCAGATCAGCACGGGGTGGGTCGAGGCCAGTCCGGTGATGATGACGGTCAGCGTGCCCAGCGCCGCGCCGCCCAGCATTTCGTTGGTGCGGTGCCGCTGCGGGCCGCCGGGCTGGTCGATGATGGCCAGGCACTGCGCGCCGAACGTGGCGACCAGGCCGGTGGTGTAGTGGCCGAACAGCCCGCCCAGCACCAGCACCGGCAACAGCATGCCCACCCCCTGCCGCACTCCGCCGAAGAAGTAGTGGCTGTAGAGGAAGCGGCGAATGCTGGCAATGCGCAGATCCATGGGGCGCGTGTTCGATTGCGAAAGACCAAACAAGTATATAGATCCGCATCAGCGGCAGTGCTTTTCCCGCCGGGCCGCCCCAAGGGAAAAGAGCCCCCTTGGGGGGCAGCAAGCATGCGAAGCGTGCGCGGCGTGGGGGTCGTCCATTTTGGGGTCAGATGGTTACGGAGTTTCCCTGCAACCTTCTCGCAACGGTCCGAAAACCGTCGATTTGCTACCTTTGCCGCAACGCGGTAAATTGCTCCACTTGCGCCGGTCTGCCTATCCGAAACCGGCGCGTTGAGGCGGATGGTCAGGGTCACCTCCCAGCCATCCTGCAGCAGTTACACCTGCCGTTGGCCGCGCCACAAGCGTGTGTTGCCAAGGCTTCCATTTCGACCTCCAGCGTCCCCCAGGGGCGTTTGCACTGCGTTCTGTCGAGCGTGTGCCGGGTCGGCAAGGTGTCCGGGTGGCGTGGCTCCGTGAGCCGCTAAGCGCCGGATCATGTTGTCGTAGCCGGTATGGGTTCCGTTGCCGCCGTATCCGGGCGGGCAGCAGTCAGGGTTGCAGGGCCGGTACTGAAAGGAAATACAACATGGAACTGAATGGCGCCGATATCGTCGTGCGCTGCCTGGCCGATGAAGGCGTGGAACACGTTTTCGGCTACCCCGGCGGCGCAGTGCTTTACATCTACGACGCGATCTTCAAGCAAGACAAATTTCAGCATATCCTGGTTCGTCACGAGCAAGCCGCCGTGCACGCCGCCGATGCCTATTCGCGCTCGTCGCAAAAGGTCGGCGTCTGCCTGGTGACCAGCGGGCCGGGCGTGACCAATGCCGTCACCGGCATTGCCACCGCCTATATGGATTCCATCCCCATGGTCATCATCAGCGGGCAAGTGCCTACTGCGGCCATCGGCGAGGACGCCTTCCAGGAATGCGACACCGTCGGCATCACGCGTCCCTGCGTCAAGCACAACTTCCTGGTGCGTGACGTCAAGGACCTGGCCGAAACCATGCGCCGCGCGTTCTACATCGCGCGTACCGGCCGTCCCGGCCCGGTGCTGGTGGATATCCCCAAGGACATCACCGTCGCGCAGTGCAAGTACACCCCGCCCAAGGGCGAGATCTCGATGCGTTCCTACGCGCCCGTCAACAAGGGCCACCAGGGGCAGATCAAGAAAGCCGTGCAGATGCTGCTGGCCGCCGAGCGGCCGATGATCTACACCGGCGGCGGGGTCATCCTGTCGAACGCCGCGCCCGAGCTGAACAAGCTCGTGTCGCAGTTGGGCGCGCCCTGCACCAGCACCCTGATGGGTCTGGGCGGCTACCCCGCCAGCAGCGGCCAGTTCGTGGGCATGCCCGGCATGCACGGCACGTACGAGGCCAACATGGCGATGCAGCACTGCGACGTGCTGCTGGCCATCGGCGCCCGCTTCGATGACCGCGTGATCGGCAACCCCAAGCACTTTGCGCAGAACGCCCGCAAGATCATCCATATCGATATCGACCCGTCGTCGATTTCCAAGCGCGTGCGCGTGGACGTCCCGATCGTCGGCAACGTCAAGGATGTGCTGGCCGACCTGAGCGCCCAGTACGAGGTCGCCGCCGCCGAACACAAGCCGGCGTCCATCACCAAGTGGTGGGAGCAGGTCGAGACCTGGCGCGGCAAGGAATGCCTGAAGTTCGCCAACTCGGACGAAGTCATCAAGCCGCAGTACGTGGTGGAAAAGCTCTGGGAAGTGACCGGCGGCGACGCCTTCGTCACGTCCGACGTGGGCCAGCACCAGATGTGGGCGGCGCAGTACTACAAGTTCGACAAGCCGCGCCGCTGGATCAATTCCGGCGGCCTGGGCACGATGGGCGTGGGCCTGCCGTACGCCATGGGCGTGCAGATGGCCAATCCGGGGCATGACATTGCCGTCATCACCGGCGAAGCGTCGATCCAGATGAACATCCAGGAACTGTCGACCTGCGCCCAGTACCGCCTGACGCCCAAGATCGTCTGCCTGAACAACCGCTTCCTGGGCATGGTCCGGCAGTGGCAGCAGATCGACTACGGCTCGCGCTATTCCGAGTCGTACATGGATTCGCTGCCCGACTTCGTCAAGGTCGCCGAGGCCTATGGCCACGTGGGTCTGCGCATCGAACGCCCGGCGGATGTCGAGCCGGCGCTGCGCGAAGCCTTCAAGAAGCACAAGGACCGCCTGGTCTTCCTGGACTTCATCACCGATCGCACCGAAAACGTGTGGCCGATGGTCAAGGCCGGCCGCGGGCTGACCGAAATGCTGCTTGGCTCTGAAGACCTGTAAGGAGGCCCCCATGAAGCACGTGATTTCCGTCCTCCTCGAGAACGAACCCGGCGCGCTGTCGCGCGTGGTGGGCCTGTTCTCCGCGCGGGGCTACAACATCGAGACCCTGACCGTGGCGCCGACCGAAGACGCCACGCTGTCGCGCATGACCATCGTCACGACCGGCTCGGATGAAGTCATCGAGCAGATCACCAAGCATTTGAACCGCCTGGTTGACGTGGTCAAGGTCGTGGACCTGACCGAAGGCGCCCACATCGAGCGCGAGCTGATGCTCGTGAAGGTGCGCGCAGTCGGCAAGGAACGCGAAGAGATGAAGCGCATGGCCGATATCTTCCGCGGCCGCATCATCGACGTGACCGACAAGTCCTACACCATCGAATTGACCGGGGTGCAGGAAAAAGTACAGGCCTTCCTGGAAGCCCTGGACCGCAGTGCCATCCTTGAAACCGTACGCACCGGCGTGTCCGGCATCGGCCGCGGTGAACGGATTTTGAAGATTTGACCGGCCTTCCAGGCCAAGCCGCACCCTACATCTGAACCCATCGAATATCCAAATACTGGAATCTGGAGCACAACATGAAAGTTTTCTACGACAAAGACTGCGATCTCTCCCTCATCAAAGGCAAGACCGTTGCCATCATCGGCTACGGTTCGCAAGGTCACGCGCACGCGCAGAACCTGCATGAATCGGGCGTGAAGGTCATCGTCGGCCTGCGCAAGGGCGGCGCCTCGTGGAACAAGGCCGCCAACGCCGGCCTGGAAGTCAAGGAAGTGGCTGACGCCGTCAAGACGGCCGACATCGTCATGATGCTGCTGCCCGACGAGAACATCGCTTCGGTCTACAACAAGGAAGTGCACGCCAACATCAAGGCTGGCGCCGCGCTGGCTTTCGCCCACGGTTTCAACGTGCACTACGGCCAGGTCGTGCCGCGCGAAGACATCGACGTCATCATGATCGCCCCGAAGGCCCCCGGCCACACGGTGCGCAACACGTACAAGCAAGGTGGCGGCGTGCCCCACCTGGTGGCCGTGTACCAGGACAAGTCGGGCGCCGCCCGTGACGTGGCCCTGTCGTACGCCAGCGCCAACGGTGGCGGCCGTGCCGGCATCATCGAGACCAACTTCCGCGAAGAAACCGAAACCGACCTGTTCGGCGAACAGGCCGTGCTGTGCGGCGGTACCGTCGAACTGATCAAGGCCGGTTTCGACACGCTGGTGGACGCCGGCTACGCGCCCGAAATGGCGTACTTCGAGTGCCTGCACGAACTGAAGCTGATCGTCGACCTGATCTACGAAGGCGGCATCGCCAACATGAACTACTCGATTTCGAACAACGCCGAATTCGGCGAGTACGAAACGGGCCCGAAGATCGTCACCGACGACACCCGCAAGGCCATGCGCCAGTGCCTGACGGACATCCAGAACGGCGAATACGCCAAGCGCTTCATCCTGGAAAACGCCGCCGGCGCCCCGACGCTGACCTCGCGCCGCCGCATCAACGCGGAATCGCAGATCGAGCAAGTGGGCGGCAAGCTGCGCGCCATGATGCCCTGGATCGCCGCCAACAAGCTGGTGGACAAGTCCAAGAACTGATCGTGGCATCTGCGCGGGGCTTTGGCCCCGCGCGCACGGGTCGAAGCGGCATGCCTGCGAGGGCATGCCGCTTTTATTTTCGGGGTTGGGGGACTTATCGAGCCAGGCATGGCCCTTGCTGCGGCCCGCTTGTCGGCTAGATGAGTTAACCTTTCAATGTCTGTCGTAAGTAATTGAGACTATGCCCAATTTTTCCATGCGCGATTCCGAGAACCGCCACCGAAGCATTTACCTGCTGCCCAATGCATTTACCACCGCGGCCTTGTTCGCGGGGTTCTATGCCGTGGTGCAGGCCATGAACAACCGCTTCGAGGTCGCCGCCATCGCCATTTTCGTGGCCATGGTGCTGGACGGCATGGACGGCCGGGTGGCTCGCCTGACCAATACGCAGTCCGCGTTCGGCGAACAGTATGACTCGCTGTCGGACATGACCTCGTTTGGCGTTGCGCCAGCGCTGGTCATGTACGAATGGATATTGAACGACCTGGGCCGCTGGGGCTGGCTGGCCGCGTTCGTGTACGTGGCGGGCGCCGCGCTGCGCCTGGCGCGCTTCAATACCAATATTGCCGTGGTCGACAAGCGCTACTTCCAGGGGCTGCCCAGCCCGGCGGCGGCGGCGCTGGTGGCCGGCTTTGTCTGGCTGGCCGTGGACAACAAGCTGCCCATCCATGACAGCGTGATGGCCTGGGTGGCGTTCACGCTGACCATGTACGCCGGCATCACCATGGTGTCGAATGCGCCGTTCTTCAGCGGTAAGAGCTTTGCGCTGGGCCGTAGCGTGCCGTTCTGGGGCATCTTGCTGGTGGTGGCGGTGTTCGTGTTCGTGTCCAGCGATCCCCCAGTGGTGCTGTTCGGCCTGTTCGTGCTTTACGGTTTTTCGGGCTGGGTCATCTGGGCCTGGCGCTGGAACCGCGCGCGCCGCCTGCAACAGGAACGCCGCAGCCAGTCGTCCTGATCCGCACGCCGCTACGAATGAAAAACCCGCCTTCCGGCGGGTTTTTCATGGGGGGATCAATGACGGGTCAGCGCCACATGAAGCGGTCATCGTCGTACATCGGGTCCGGCCCCGGGTGGAAGTGGGTCATGGCGTTGCCGTCGCGGCCCATGTACACGTACATCAGCGAATTCCAGACGCCGTTTTCCTTGTAGCGGTAGGACCACACGACTTCTCGCTTTTCGCCCAGGCCGGCTTCTTCGATGCGGGCGGGCGGGCCGAATTCGCAGCGCACGCGGTCTGGTCCCCACTGGCCCTGTTCCAGCACCTTGAAGTGGGCGTCGGTCAGGAGCGGCAGGACGCGGTCGACGCGGCCGTCGGTGCCGACGTTGGCGCCCCAGGCGTACTGGCCCATGGGCTGTTGCGTCCAGATGACGCGGCGCCCGCCGCCGGCCTGCGGACATTCGAAGTTGGGGGTGCCGAACTGGGCCTGCACGTCGGCCAGGGGCGTGCCGGGGGCGACCTGGGCAAGATTGGCGCAGGCAGCCAGGCTGGCCAGGGCGGCAGCGGCCAGGGTGATGCGGGCAAAGTTGTAACGTTTTGACATATTGTTGCTCCTCTTGCCGCCGGCAGGGGCGGGGGCGGTCGCTGGACAGGAGGCCTTGCGCCGCCACTGGGGTAATTCTAGCGAATCAGCTATAATCATCGAGCTTTATCGCGTGCATCGACTTTGCGTGGCAGTTTTGCAAGGTGACTGTGCACGATGCTTTGCGCCGGCAAGCTGCAGTGAGAACGCAATTAAAAGCTTGGCCAGCCGCGAATTTTTCCAAACCACGTCAGGGCGCCTCGGCCCTGTCGCATGTCCGAAGAGGTCATCAATGTCTGTAGCTGACATCAAGAAATCCGATATCGTTGCGCAGTTCCAACGCGCTCAAGGCGATACCGGCTCCCCCGAAGTTCAGGTGGCTCTGCTCACCGCCCGTATCAACGAACTGACCGGTCACTTCAAAGAACACATGAAGGACCATCACTCGCGCCGCGGTCTGCTGCGTATGGTCAGCCGTCGCCGCAAGCTGCTCGACTATCTCAAGGGCCGCAATCCCGATTCGTACCGCGCACTGATCGAAAAACTCGGTCTGCGTAAGTGATCGACGGGGCTGGCTCCCCATGACGCAACCGTGGTCGGTGCGACGTATGTCGCGACGGCCACGGTTTTTCATTTGTAAGGAATAATCGTCATGTTCAACAAAGTGACAAAATCGTTCCAATACGGCCAGCATACGGTCGTCCTGGAAACTGGCGAGATCGCTCGCCAGGCCTCCGGCGCCGTTGTGGTGTCGATCGAGGACACCGTCGTCCTGGCCACTGTCGTGGCTTCCAAGAAGGCCAAGCCGGGTCAAACGTTTTTCCCGCTGACCGTCGACTACATTGAAAAGACCTACGCCGCGGGCCGTATCCCCGGTGGTTTCTTCAAGCGCGAAGGCAAGCCGTCCGAAAAGGAAACGCTGACCTCCCGCCTGATCGACCGTCCCCTGCGTCCGCTGTTCCCCGAAGACTTCTACAACGAAGTCCAGGTGGTCATCCACACGCTGTCGGTCAATCCTGAAATCGATCCCGACATCGCCGCCATGATCGGCGCCTCGGCCGCGCTGGCCATCTCGGGCATCCCGTTCAATGGCCCCATCGGTGCCGCCCGTGTGGGCTACATCGACGGCCAATACGCGCTGAACCCCACCGCCTCGCAGCTGAAGTCCTCGAAGCTGGACCTGGTGGTTGCCGGTACCGAAAACGCCGTGCTGATGGTGGAATCGGAAGCCCAACAGCTGTCCGAAGAAATCATGCTGGGCGGCGTGGTCTACGGCCACGAGCAGATGCAGGCCGTGATCAACGCCATTCACGAACTCGTGAAGGACGCCGGCAAGCCCGATTGGGACTGGCAAGCGCCTGCCAAGGACGACGCCCTGATCGCCGCCGTGACCTCGGCTGCCCAGGAAGGCCTGAACGCCGCCTACCAGATCCGCGAAAAGCAGGCTCGCACCGCCAAGCTGCGTGAAGTGTCGGCCGACGTGTCGGCCAAGCTGGCCGCCGCCGCTGCTGAAAAGGGCGAGTCGCTGCCTGACGCCGTCACCGTCGACAACATCATGTTCTCGCTGGAATCGGCCATCGTCCGCGGCCAGATCCTGAACGGCGAACCGCGTATCGACGGTCGCGACACCCGCACCGTGCGTCCGATCAGCGTGCGTCTGGGCGTGCTGCCCCGCGCACACGGTAGCGCCCTGTTCACCCGTGGTGAAACCCAGGCGCTGGTCGTGGCCACGCTGGGCACCAAGCAAGATGAACAGATCATCGACGCGCTCATGGGCGAGTACCGTGACCGCTTCATGATGCACTACAACATGCCTCCGTTCGCCACCGGCGAAACGGGCCGCATCGGTGTGCCCAAGCGCCGCGAAATCGGCCACGGCCGCCTGGCCAAGCGCTCGCTGATTCCGCTGCTGCCGGCCCCGGAAGACTTCCAGTACACCATCCGCATCGTCTCGGAAATCACCGAGTCCAACGGCTCGTCGTCGATGGCTTCGGTCTGCGGCGGCTCGCTGGCCATGATGGACGCCGGCGTGCCGGTCAAGGATCACGTGGCCGGCGTGGCCATGGGCCTGATCCTGGACGGCGGCAAGTTCGCCGTGCTGACCGACATTCTGGGTGACGAAGATCACCTGGGCGACATGGACTTCAAGGTCGCGGGCACCGAAAACGGCGTCACCGCACTGCAGATGGACATCAAGATCCAGGGCATCACCAAGGAAATCATGCAAGTGGCGCTGGCGCAAGCCCGCGAAGGCCGCCTGCACATCCTGGGCAAGATGAAGGAAGCGCTGGACGGTTCGCGTGGCGAGCTGTCGGCTTTCGCTCCGCGCATGCTGACCATCAAGATCAACCCCGAGAAGATCCGTGACGTGATCGGCAAGGGCGGCGCTACCATCCGCGCGCTGACCGAAGAAACCGGCACCCAGATCGACATCTCCGACGACGGCACGATCGTGATCGCCAGCGTCGACGAAGCGCAGGCCAAAGAAGCCCAGCGCCGCATCGTCGAGCTGACTGCCGACGTCGAAGTGGGCCAGATCTACGAAGGCTCGGTCCTGCGTCTGCTGGACTTCGGCGCCATCGTGCAAGTGCTGCCGGGCCGCGACGGCCTGCTGCACATCTCGGAAATCGCCAACTACCGCATCGCGAACATCAACGATGTGCTGAAGGTCGGCCAGCAAGTCCGCGTCAAGGTCATCGAGGCCGACGACAAGGGCCGCCTGCGCCTGTCCATCAAGGCCATCGGCGGCATCGAGCAGCAGCAACCCGCTGCCGCACCCGAAGCTGCCCCGCAAGCCGAGCCGCAAGCCGAATAAGGCCTGCTGCAAGCTTGTCGAGAACGGCGCCGCGAGGCGCCGTTTTTTATTGCCGGTCGCCAGCTTGATTCATCTTCTTTCGTCTTGGTATCTCCGGCATCTCCCATCTTCGCGCGCCTTACGGTAAAGTCTTGCGCGTACGAGACGAGCGCCGACGCCGGCAACAGGCCGGCAAGGCGCCAGACAGGGGGATCGGGATGGATCGGGCATGACGCGATGGCAAGGACCCTGGGCGGGCGCGGCGCTCGCATTGCTGGGCGCCGCGTTGCTGACAGGCTGCATGTCCAGCCCGGGCCCCGGGCAGGGATCCCCCAAGGGCGAAACCATGTCGGCGGACCAGCTGGTCCAGACCGATTTCAATCGTACCGTCACGCTGGAAGTGCGCGATAACCTGGCCAGCCTGTACAGCCTGCTGGACAAGCTGTACCGCCGCAATCCGCGCGAATGGCGCAAGACGGGCGCGCCGGACCATGCGACCGCGGTGTCGCGGGTCAAACATGCCATCGAAGTGCGCATTCCGCCAGCCGACCTGGCGGGCCTGCACGACATTCAGATCCTGGCGGTGTCGCTGGACCCCAACTATTCCGGGGACCGGGTGGGGGCCTTCATCTACGGCCTGGCCGACACCATCATCGCCGCCCACAACGGTAAGACCCGGCTGTATGCCACCGACGCGCTGGACGGGCAGCGGGTCTACAATGCCGCACGGAACGTCGAGGCGGCGGCCTGGCTGCTGGCGTCGCGTCGCAACAACCAGGGCGAGCCTTTGCTGCTGGCCAACGAGATGTCGCAGACGGCCACCAACCTCAGTTTCGAACGCGAGTTCGGCGCCATCATCGGCCGCCTCGACCTGATCGCCAATCTGCTGGGCGAGAACTCACGGCGCATTGGCATCAACTATGCGCAAGGCCTGTTGCTGTTCAATTTCCTGCCAGTGCGCTAAACGGGATTTTCCATCGTGATCGATATCGCTTCCATCCAGACCGCCCGCGAGAACCTGCGTGGCCAGGTGCTCAAGACCCCGTTCACGCTGTCGCGGACCCTGTCCGACATTTTCGGCGCCGAAATCTGGCTGAAATTCGAGAACCTGCAGTTCACCGCCAGCTTCAAGGAGCGCGGCGCGCTGAACCGCATGCTGACCTTGTCCGAAGACGAGCGCCGTGCGGGCGTCATCGCCGTGTCGGCCGGCAACCATGCGCAGGGTGTGGCCTACCACGCGCAGCGCATGGGCGTGCCCGCCGTGATCGTGATGCCGCGCTTCACGCCCACCGTCAAGGTCGCCAACACGCGCCGCTTCGGCGCCGAGGTCGTGCTGGCGGGCGATACCTTCGATGACGCCAAGGCGCATGGCTACGAGCTGGCCCAGCAGCGCGGGCTGATCATGATCCATCCGTATGACGACGAAGCCGTCATTTCGGGGCAGGGCACCGTAGCCCTGGAAATGCTGGAAGACCAGCCGCAACTGGACACGCTGGTCATCGCGATTGGCGGCGGCGGCTTGATCTCGGGCATCGCCACCGCGGCCAAGGCGCTCAAGCCGGGCATCGAGATCATCGGCGTGCAGACCGAACGCTTCCCGGCCATGTACGCGGCGGTCAAGGGCGTGTCCATGCCGCAGGGCCAGTACACCATTGCCGAAGGCATCGCCGTGAAGTCGCCCGGCGCGCTGACACAGCCTATCGTGGCCAAGCTGGTCGACCAGATCGAGCTGGTCAGCGAGGCCGACATCGAGCACGCCATCGTGGTGCTGCTGGAAATTGAAAAGACCGTGGTCGAAGGCGCCGGCGCGGCCGGCCTGGCGGCGCTGCTGCGCGCGCAGGAAGCGGGCAGCGAACAATTCAAGGGCAAGCGCATCGGCCTGGTGCTGACGGGCGGCAACATCGACCCCCTGATGCTGGGCGAACTGATCGAACGCGGCATGGTGCGCGCGGGCCGCCTGGCCCGCATCCGCGTGGATCTACGCGACCTGCCCGGCGCGCTGGCGCACGCGACCAAGCTGATCGCCGACGCGCAGGCCAACATCACCGAAGTGCATCACCAGCGCGCGTTCACGTCATTGCCGGTGCGCAACGTGGAAGTGGACTTCGTGCTGCAGACGCGCGGACCCGAGCATATCCAGGAAGTGATCGATATCCTGAATGCGGCGGGCTTTGCGGCCAGCAATCACGACCACTGACGCGGTGCGGCGTTTCAGCCGCCGCCCAGCTCGGGGTCGCGCCCCACCTGGTTCTTCAGACGATACAGGCGCTCGCGGTGCAGCGTCGTGCCCAGCGGTTCGGGTTCGCGTCCCAGCGCGATGTAGTCCGCCGGGATCTGCGCGATCGCCTCGCGCATGCGGCCGGCGTCGTCCTGCCACCACTGCGCCAGCATGCGATCCGGGTTGTACACGTCCAGCCCCTGGCGGCGCAATTCCGAACGATTGAAGTCCTTCAGGTTCCAGGTCAGCACCTGCACGGCAGGCGTCTTGGCCAGGCCGCAACGCGCGCGCCGCGCCAATCCGGCGGCGATGACGTGAAAGTCCTTGGGGTCGCTGTAGCGCAGCGAGGCCTCGTAGACCTGCGTGTCGGCCTCGTTGGCCGTTGGAAAGCGCGTGTTCATCTCGGCCCAGAATTCATCCAGCACTTCCGGCGGAATGTCCCAGATGCGCGAGGCATTGCGGCGCCATTCCTCGCCGATGCGCTCTGTCCAGACGGGCGCGAACACGCCGGCATCGGCCAGGCGCAACAGCAGGCGCCGCAGGATGCCGGACATGAGGACGCAGGCGTCCAGGACGATGAAGGGGGGAGGGGCGCTGGGAGAGGTCAAGATCGGGCGGGTTGCCGGCGGCGGGGCCGGCGCCGCGGCGCTGGGCCTGCGCCGCGGTCGGGAGTCAGGAAGGTCGAGGCAGAAGAATAATGGTTTTTTCCCCGGCCTGCGTCAGCCCTGCTCAGCGGCGCGGCCGCCGTGCAGGGCACAAGGGTCAGCGCCGGGAGGCGAATTCTGGCGCGCCGAGCAGCGCTTCCTGCGTCTTTTGCAGCACGGACTGCGTTGAGCGGCGTCCGGCCAGGCCAAAATCGCGCTTGAATTCGCTGAATTCGGCTTCGCCGTCACCGACCGTGGTAATGGTCGTGACTTTCTGGTTGGCGGCGTCGTTGACCGTGGTGCTCAGCTCCGTCTTGAACTTGGTGGGCGGCCACGTGAACAAGCTGCTCGAAGACGACTCGGTCGTCACGACCGGGATCAGGACGTAATCGACGCTGTCGTTGGCGGTGGGTTGCGGCGTCTTCAGCTTGGTGACGTCCTTGAAGACGTTCGTGAGCATCTTGTAGAACGCGGTCTCGATGTCCTTGTAGGGCTTGTAGCTGACCTTGTCGCCGCCGCCGCCGGGCGTCGTGACTTCCTTGTTCAGGTCAGCCTCGGAGATGTAGTACGCCACCTTGGCGTCGATGCGGGTATCGGCGGCGGGCGTCAGTTTGGCGAGGTCGGGGGATACGCCGATCTTGTGGGCGCAGCCCGAGGCAACCGCGACGACCAGGGCGAGGGCAGCGAAACGCAGACTTTTGATCATGATGCTGTAGCTTGGTTATTTGAGGGCGTTGAGGAAGGACTGATCAGAGAAAAGGTTGTTCAGCAGCTTTGCGACCAGAGGCTGGTATTCCTCGACGGCCTTGGGCAGCGCGACCATGGCGGCGAAAGCCGACGACCATTCCGTCTGCGCCGATTTGATCTGGTCGTACTTGATCTGCCCGGCCTTCGTCACGATGAAGCGGGCTTCGATCTTGCCGATGCCCGTCGCCAGACCCGCATCCAGGTTGTTCTGCAGCAGCACGCCGGAGATTTCGACGTCGGCGCTGTCGGAGTAGCGATTTGCCAGGCTCAATTCCTGCTTGAGCGCTTCGGCCAGGTAGCCGCTATAAGAGTTGTCGTACGGCGAGCGCAAGCGGGCGCCACGCAGCGAGATGGGATTGGCATTGCCCTTCTGCTTCTCGCTTTTCACTTCCCCGACCTTGGCTGAGAAAGGTTCGCCTTTCTTCAGGGCGGTGACATTGTCCATCGAGGCCTGGTAGGTGGGCGCCACCAGCGAGGCGCAACCGCTGAGCGCACCGCAGAGCAACGCGGCGGACAGAGTCTTCTTCATGTCAATTCACTAGCCTGTTATGGAATAAGGCGGTGAATCTAACACTTTTAATCTTTTAGTTACTTTAAGGGAAAACCCTGAGGCGGTCGCACGGAGGCGGGAATCCATCAAATGGGATAGCGCGATGATCAGGGGTGGTGCCCGAGACCGGAATCGAACCGGTACGGCCTTGCGGCCGAGGGATTTTCTTACCACTTCGGCTTTCGCCGCCAGCGCGCAAGCGCTGTTCGTGGTCTGGAGCACGCCTTCACCATAGCCTTGTGGCCTTAGGTGCCCGCCGTCTGCTCTCTACACCTTCCCGGTTCTTTCAAACCGGGCTTGGCTCGGCGTTGGCTCGGAACAGGTCCAGGGCATTCGCCGAGTTTGACGGGCTACACCTTTGGAGTTTCCTCCAAAGGGCTCAAATTAGTTCAAGTCCCTTGTGTCTACCAATTTCACCACTCGGGCATTGCGGCCCCAGAGTGGGGAGGCAATGGGATATGTTGCGCGTCCTCTGGACGCGGGCGATATCCGGCGGGCGTGACTATACCACTTGGGACCGGCGGTTCCGCTCTGGCGTGCGCACGCCAGGAAAAATCACGCAATGAACTGCACGGATTGACGAGGCCGCTCGTCGACGCTGAGACTGAACACGTCGGGCCGCGCATAGTGGCCAACCACATCGAAGTCGTAGCGGGCGCGCACCAGTTCGTCGACGTCGACCTGGGCGGTCAAGAGACCGGTTTGGCCGTGCAAGGGGCCGGCCAGCACGTCACCCAGCGGGCCGACGATGAGCGAGCCGCCGTTGATGAGGGGGCGCTTGGGGTCCCAGCCCGGCACGTCCAGTCCCAACTCGGCCGGCGAGGGCTGGACCTGGCAGGCGCTGATGACGAAGCAGCGGCCTTCGTGGGCGATGTGCCGCATCGAGCATTGCCAGATGTCGCGTTCGTCGACCGTGGGGGCGCACCAGATCTGCACGCCTTTCGCGTACATGGCGGTGCGCAGCAGCGGCATGTGGTTTTCCCAGCAGATGGCGCCGCCGATGCGGCCGGCGGCGGTATCCAGCACGGGCAGGGTGGAGCCGTCGCCCTGGCCCCAGATCAGGCGTTCGGTGCCGGTGGGCATCAGCTTGCGGTGCTTGGCGACCAGGCCCTTGGCGGGGTCGAAATACAGGGCGGTGCAGTACAGCGTGCTGCCGGCGCGCTCGATGACGCCGATCACCAGGCTGGCGCCGGTGCGTTGCGACAGGGCGGCCAGGGCGTCGGTTTCGGGGCCGGGCACGTCGATGGCGTTTTCGTAATAGCGGGCGTAGGCCTCGCGGCCTTCGGGCAGGCGATAGCCCAGGCGGGTGCCGAAGATCTCGCCCTTGGGGTAGCCGCCCAGGAGGGCCTCTGGTAGCACGACCAGTACCGCGCCGGACGCGGCGATGTCGGCCTCGAAGGCCAGGATCTGTTCGAGGGTTTTCTCTTTGCCTTCGGGTGAAGCGCCGATTTGCAGTGCAGCGACGGTCTGGGCGGTCATGCGGGTTCCTTGGCGTGGGGGGATGCCACCAGTGTCGGGGCGAGCCTAAAATCAATCAATCCCGCTTGAAGATAAATGATATGAGCCAGATTGATATCGAATCGACCGACCTGAACCTGCTCAAGGTATTCGAGGCGATCTATGACGAGGGCGGCGCGGGCCGCGCGGCGTTGCGGCTGGGCGTGACGCAATCGGCCGTAAGCGCGGCGCTGGCACGGCTGCGCACGTTGTATGCGGACCCGCTGTTTGTGCGTACCGGCCGCGGCCTGTCGCCCAGCCTGCGGGCGCGCGAACTGCGGCCGATCATCGGCGAGGCGCTGGACAAGTGCCGCCAGAGCCTGTCGCTGGCCCGGCCGGGCGCGGCGGGGTTCGCCGGGCGCTCGGTGACGCTGGGGCTGTCGGACGATTTCGAGATTGCGCTGGGCCACGCCGCGATCACTGCGCTGGCACAGGCCGCGCCCGGATTGCGTCTGATCTTTCGGCAGACGCATAGTCGGCTGGCGGCCGACATGCTGATGGCGCGCGAGGTCGACCTGGTGATTGCGTCCGGTGGCCTGATCGCGCCGGCCCTGCAACGGGTGACGGTCGGGCAGGGCGGCTATGCCTGCCTGGTGGATGGGGCCAGCCTGGCGCCGGGCGAGAAGGCCTTGTCCGTCGAGGCGTTTACGCGGCGTCCGCACGTACTGGTGTCGTCCGGCGGCTTCATCGGCGTGGTGGATGAGGTGCTGCACGGCATGGGGCAGACGCGGCGGGTGTTGGCGGCGACCACGCATTTCGCGGCGTTGCCCTTCCTGATGCAAGGCAGCGACGCCCTGGCAACCTTGCCGGCCCACGCGGCGCGCGGCCTGGCGGCGGTGACGGGGCTGCGGCGGCTGCCGTGCCCCATCGCCATGCCGGGCTATGCCATTGAAATGGGCTGGCGCGCCGACGCGTTGCGGGATGAAGCCGTGGCCATCGCCCGGCGTTGTCTGCTAGGCCTGTTGGAAAACTACGACTGGCTATGAGACGGGCGCAAGCAGAGCGCCACCCGTCTCGCTCATTTTCGGCCGAACAGACGTCCCAGCAGGCCGCGCGACGCGGTGGCTGCCTGGTCCGCCGCCCGCGCGTTTTCCAGCGACAGTTCCTGATATTGCGGCTTGCCGTTCTGCTGATAGGCCACCGCTGCCTGGCGAAAGGCGGCTGCGGATTCGGCGTGGCGTTTCATGGCGCCGTAGATCTCGCCGCGCGAATACAAGGCCCAGTCGCGATATTCCGGGTCCATCGCGACCAGGCGGTCGCAGGCCGCCAGCGCGTCGTCGTGGCGGCGGGCGGCGATCAGGGCGTTGACATAGTCGGCCTGTAGCATGCTGTTGTCGGGCCAGCGCTGCAGGGCGCGTTCGCCGTCGGCCGCGGCCTCGGCGCCGCGTTCCAGCCCGATCAGCGCATCGATGCGCACACGGCGCCATTTCACCCAATCCGGGTCCAGCGTGATGGCGACTTCCGACAAGGGCAGGGCTTCGCGGTGGCGTTCCAGGCGGACGAGCATGTCGGCCGCGTTGCCGGGCAGAAAGTCGTTGTTCGGCGCCAGTTCATAGCCTTGCAGGTAATAGGCCAGCGCTTGTTCCCACTGGCGTTGGTCGCGCTGCGCGTTGCCGGCCACGAACAGCAGCTGGGCATCGCCGCTGGACAGGGGATCCAGATCGCCCAGTGCCTGTTCGGCCAGTTCGGGTTCACCGCTGCGCACATACTCGCGGGCCTGTTCCTTGCGGCCTTCCCAGCCGTTGTCCGATAGCGCGTCCAGTCGCTGCCACAACGGCCTGGCCTCGTCGGCGCGGCCCAGCCGGTGCAGCGAGCGGGCCTTGCCCTCCAGCGGCCAATCCCAGTCGGGCTCGCGGCGCAGCAGGCTGGTCCATTCCTCGACGGCATCGGCGTGGCGGCCCATGGCCTGCAGGCAGGACGCCCGGTTGTGCTGGATGGCGTTCTGTTCGCCCAGGATGGCGCGCGACCGGTCGAATATCGCGATGGCCTTGTCCAGGTCGCCCAGGCGGCGATAGGTGTTGCCGGCGTCGTACATGAAGCGGCCATTGCCGGGGGCGAGCGCGACGGCGCGCTCGAAGTAGGGCACGGCCTCGGTATGGCGGCCGGCATTGGCCAGGTTGGATGCGATGTAGCAGTGCGGCGCCCCGGCCTGCGGCCGTTGCTGGATCGCGCGGGTCCAGCCGTCGATGGCGTCCTGCAGCCTTTCATCGTTGATCAGCACATAGGCCTCGGCCATCAGCAGGCCGTAGTGCGAGGGCGCGCGTTGGCGGGCGTCACGCAGGATGCGCCAGGCCGCTTCGTGGTCGCCGTCGTCGTAGAGGGACGTGGCGCGTACGCGCAGGGCGTCGGCGCAGTGTGGGTCCAGCGCCAGCGCACGCGCCAGGTCGGCATCGCGTTCAACGGTGGCGCCCCGCTTGTCGTGGCAGCGGCCGCGCAGGGCCCACGTCAGGGCGACGTTGGGCTGTTCGCGCACCGCTTGTTCGCACAGCGCGAGCATCTGCGGGTGGTCGTCGCCGTCGTCGGCGCGCAGGATGGATTCGATCAGGTTGGACATGCGGAATTCCTGGGGCGACGCGCCGCCAGGCGCGTCAGGGAGGGGCGAGGCGTGCGCGATCAGGGCGCCGCGGCGTGGCGGCATTTGTAGGGACGGTCGGCGGCGGCGATGTCATCGCTGCCGCATTGCCAGCGGCGGATGCCGCCGCCTTTGCGCTCGGTGCGAAGTTCAGGCAGATAGACCAGGTGCTTGCCGGCCAGGGTCGGTTCGCCGTCCGCGCTGGCCGGGCCGGCGATGGTGAAGCGCAGCACGCCGTTCACCGGATTCAGTTCCAGGTTCGAGAAACCGTTGGCGGCCAGCGATTCGCGCGTCACGCCCAGTTCCTGCAAGGTCGCGGCGTAGCGGCCGGCGCTGCGGTAATGGTTTTCCGCCAGCATCCTGACCGGGTCCGATACCAGGTCCAGCCGCCGCACGTCGGCCGCCAGCGGGCTGTCGGCCTCTTGCTTGCCCAGGGTCAGTGCAGCCAGCACGAAGCCGCCCAGCACCAGCGCCGCCGCGCCCGCGGCGAACAGCAGGAACTTGCCGAACCCGGTGACCGACCGCGCCTGTCCCAGCGCGGCCTGTACCGCTCGCGGATCGGCCTGGCTGGACACCACAAAGGTACCGGCTGCCCAGTTGTGCATGGCGCGATCGCCGAAGATGGCTTGCTGGATGTGATGGAACAGGCCGGGCAGCGCCAGGTTCAACGGAAACTTCATCAGGTGCCGCCAGATAGATCGAAGCAGGCCGGGGCTTTGTCCGCTGCGCGTCACCACGCGTTGCTTGAACAGCCGCTTGCCGGGCGAACCCGCGCCCCAGGCGTCCATCAGGGCCGGCAGCAGCAAGCCGATCAGCCCGGCCAGCAGCGGCACGACCCCGGGGCGCGGTTGGCCCAGCAGCGCTTCATAGCTGAGCGAGGCGGCCGACGAGAACGCGAACATGGCCGTGATCATCGTGGCCGCATCCACCACGCTGGCCATCAGCCGGGGCCAGATGCCGGGAAAGGGCGGCACGGCTTTGGCATAGGTGGCTTTGGTGGCCGCAGGGGGCGCCGTCGGTACCGGCAACGGTGCACGGCAACTGAAGCATTGGGTATGAGAGGCCGGGTTCTGCCAATTGCATTGGGGGCACTGCATGGTCGGAGTCTTGTTCTGGTTGTGGGTGTCGGGCTGCCGAGCGAGCGACAGCCGGTCCGGCGTCCCGCGAGGCGACGGCCACGCGCAGTGTATCGGACCCGGGCGCAGCCGGCTGGGGAAAACCCCGATCCCTGTCCGCGCCGCCAACGCGGGACACTTCCCGCCATGAAGCGTCCCACACCCGCCCCGACCCATCCCCGCGACATCGACCCGGTTTCCCTGCGCCTGTTCCTGGCGGCGCTGGAAGAGGGCAGCCTGGCCCGCGCCGCGGCGCGCGAGAACATCGTGCCGTCGGCGGTCAGCAAACGCATGATCGAGATGGAAGAAGCATTTGGCGTGCCGTTGCTGGCGCGCGGCGTGAAGGGCGTGCAGGCCACGCCGGCGGGACAGGGGTTGGCGGGCCATGCCCGGCTGCTGCTGCAGCAGATGGACCGCATGCACCGCGAGATGGCGGGCTTTGCCACCGGCGTGCGCGGCCGTATCCGGCTGGCGGCCAGCGTGGCGGCGCTGTCGGGCGACCTGCCGGCGCAGATCCAGTCGTTTCGCCGGGCCTATCCGCAGATCGAGATCGCGCTGGAGGAAAGCACCACGCAGCAGGTCTTCCAGGAAGTGCTGGAAGGGCGCGCCGACGTGGCGGTAGGGTCGGACTTCGGCCACGACGGCCTGCAGGTGTTTCCCTGCGGCTATTGCGAACTGGCGGCCGTGGTGCCCGCGCGGCATCTGCTGGCCGACAGCGAGATCCTGGACTATGCCCAGTTGCTGCCGTATGAGTTGATCGAGCTGAACCGCGACAACGGCATCAGCGCGGTGTTCGAGCGCGCCGCGCAAGAGGCCGGCGTCAGCCGCCGCATCAGTGCGCGCGTGAGTTCGCACGAGACCATCTGCAACCTGGTGGCGCGCGGCATGGGCGTGGCGGTGGTGCCCATGTATCTGAAGCCGCGCCATGCCAGCCAGGACATCCGCTTCATCGCCTTGTCCGGCCCCTGGTCCGGCACGCCGTTGTGCATTGCGGTGCGCGAACTGGACGCCTTGCCGCCCGCGGCACGTGCGCTGCTGGCCCATCTGGGGGCCGTGCCCAAGCCTTAGCTTGTGGTGCGCCGAACTGTGCGGCGCCGCAAGATACCTTGCCCCCACGGCCTAGGGCTAACCCGGACGTTCCCAAACGAGAATGCCCCGGTGCTGAAAGACCGCTTTTCCGAACCTGCGCCGGTCGCGATGATGGCTGCGTACCGGCCCCTGGGCATGCCCCGCGGCCTCAGTCCACGGCGAGAGGAAACGTTGATGACAGCAGCACCGGCTTCACCCTTCATGGACAGCAGCGAACTGCCCCTGCGCGGCATCAAGGTGCTGGAGCTGTCCCACATGATCATGGGGCCCGCGGCCGGCCTGGCGCTGGCGGACCTGGGCGCCGAAGTGATCAAGGTGGAACCCATCGACGGCGACCGCACGCGCCGCCTGAAGGGCTCGGGCAGCGGCTACTTTCCGGTCTTCAACCGCAACAAGCAGAGCCTGTCCATCGATCTGAAGTCCGCCGAAGGGCAGGCACTGGCGCGCCAGCTGGCGCTGCAGGCGGACATGGTGGTGGAGAACTTTCGCGACGGCAGCCTGGCGCAGTACGGGCTGGACTACGAGAGCCTGTCGGCCGAGAACCCCGGGCTGATCTACGTGTCGCTCAAGGGCTTCCTGTCGGGACCCTACAAGCATCGCACCGCGCTGGACGAGGTGGTGCAGATGATGGGCGGGCTGGCCTACATCAACGGCGGCGCCGATACGCCGCAGCGCGTGGCGGCGTCGGTCAACGACATCCTGGGTGGCACCTTCGGCGTGGTGGGCGCGCTGGCCGCGCTGCACGATCGCCATGCCACCGGGCGCGGCCGCCATGTGCGTTCGGGCCTGTTCGAAAACAACCTGTTGCTGGTGGCGCAGTTCATCGCGCAGTTCCAGCTGACCGGCACGGCACCCAAGCCTTTCGGCGCCGAGCGCAAGCCGCCATGGGGCGTGTACGACGTGTTCGAGACGGCCGATGGGCGGGTCTTCGTGGCCGTGGTGGGCGATGCGCAATGGCGCAATTTCGCGCAGAAATTCCTGCCGCCCGAATGGGCCGCCGACCCGCGCCTGGCCACCGCCGTGGACCGCGAGGCGGCGCGCTCGTGGCTGGTGCCTGGCGTGGGTGAAATCCTGAAGACCTGGAAGACCGACGCGCTGTGCGCCGCGTTGGAGGCGGCGAACCTGTCGTACGGCCCCATCCGCCAGCCGCACGACCTGCTGCAGGACGAACACCTGAACGCCGGGGGCGCGCTGCTGGCCACGGCCTTGCCGGACGGCGGCCAGATCTCGGCCGCCGCCTTGCCCATCGAGTTCGATGGGCAGAAGGCGGGCAAGCGTTCCGATCCGCCCGCACAGGGCCGCCATACCGAAGCCATCCTGCGGGGGCTGGGCCTGGATGCCGCGCGCATCGAGGCCCTGCACACGGCGGGAATCATCCGTTGCGAAGGCCGATGAACAGGTCGTAGAACCTGTCCCCGTCGAGGCGGCGCAGACCGCCAAGACATCCATCAAAGAGGAGACTATCCGATGATCCGCAAACTCTTGGCGGTGGCCAGCCTGGCCGTCGCATGCGCGGCGCACGCGCAGGACTATCCCAACAAACCCATCCGCATCATCATTCCGTCGACACCGGGCGGCGGCACCGACTATATCGGGCGGTTGATGAGCAACAAGCTGCACGAACTGAACGGCTGGGCCGTGGTGCCCGAGAACAAGCCGGGCGCGGGTACGGCGCTGGGCCTGGCCGAAGCGGCCCGCGCGCCTGCCCAGGGCTATGACCTGGTGATCGGGCAGTCCGACAACGTCACCTTGATTCCGCTGCTGATGAAGGTGGCGTACGACCCGGTCAAGGACCTGGCGCCGGTGGCGCTGGTGGCGACCACGCCGATGGTGCTGCTGGTTTCCGAGAGTTCGCCCTACAAGACGCTGCCCGAGGTGATCGAGGCCGCCAGGAAGGACCCCAACAAGATGTCGTACGGCACGTCCGGCACGGGCGGGGGCGTGCACATCGCCATGGAGATGCTGCAGCACGAAGCCGGCTTCAAGATGCAGCACGTGCCCTACAAAGGGTCGGCGCCGGCCTTGGCCGACCTGATGGGCGGACACCTGCAGTTCGCCGGGTCGTCGATCTCGTCGGCGGCGTCGTTGATCAAGGCGGGCAAGGTGCGCGCATTGGCCGTGACTTCGCCCAAGCGCAACCCGGCGCTGCCCGACGTGCCCACGGTGGCCGAGCTGGGCTACAAGGATTTCAGCGTGGTGACCTACTACGGCGTGCTGGCCCCGGCCAAGACGCCCGCCGACGTGGTGGCGCGGCTGAACGCCGATTTCAACAAGCTGCTGGCGCGCAAGGACGTGCAGGATGCGCTGGCATCGCAAGGGCTGGAGACCGATCCCGTGTCCGCAGACCAGTTCGCCGCGCTGATTCGGTCGGATATCGGCAAGGCCCGCCAGACCATCGCCGCGGCTGGCATTGTGGTGCAGCAATAGCCGCGGCGCATTGAACAAGGAAACCATCATGGATCAGGAAGTCAGGCTGTGCGAGGTCGGCCCGCGCGACGGGTTGCAGATGGCGCGCGGCATGATGCCGGCTGCCGACAAGCTGCGCTGGATACGGCAGTTGGCTGCGGCCGGCCTGCGCGAGATCGAGGTGGGCAGCTTCGTCTCGCCCCGGCTGGTGCCGCAGATGGCCGATACGGCCCAGGTGCTGCCTGAAACGCTGGGCCTGGACGGCGTGACCGTGTGCGCGCTGGCCTGCAACCTGAAGGGCGCCATCGCGGCGTACGAGGCGGGCGCCCACGTGATCGCCATTCCGGTGTCGGTCAGCGACACGCACAGCCACGCCAACGTCGGCAAGGGCACGGATGCGCAGGTGCAGGCGGTGGCGGCCATTGTCGATTGGCTGCGGGCGCAGCCGCGGCCGGTGCGGGTGGATGCGGCCGTCGCCACGGCCTTTGGCTGTTCGATGGAAGGCGCGGTGCCGGTGCGGCGGGTGGCGCAGGTGGCCGCCGCGGTGGCGCGCGCGGGCGCCGACGAGATCGCGCTGGCCGACACGGTGGGCTATGCCCACCCGGCGCTGGTGCGCGATGCCGTGCGGGCCGCGCAGGACGCCATCGGCGCGCGTTTGGTCAAGCTGCATCTGCACGACACCATGGGGCTGGGGCTGGCCAATGCGCTGGCCGGGCTGGACGAGGGCATCCGCGCGTTCGACGCCTGCCTGGGCGGCCTGGGTGGTTGCCCGTTCGCGCCGGGCGCGTCGGGCAACATCGTCACCGAAGACCTGGTGTTCATGCTGGAAAGCATGGGCTACCGGACCGGCGTGGATCTGAGCCAACTGCTGGCCGCGCGTGACCTGCTGGCGACGTCGTTGCCCGAGGAAACCTTGCGCAGCGGCGTGGCGGCGGCGGGAATACCGAAAACCTACGCGGCCATTGCCTCGGCTTCGCGCCGCTGACCGAAGATGAACACGTGGTGGTATTTGTCGCGCATGGGGTGGCGCGGCTGATCCACCCTGGGGATCGGCGGCACGAAGGGCGTGAACAGCCCCAAGGCGTCGATATGCACCGGGAACGGCGCGCGTTCGGGCGTGTCGTTGTAGCCCAGCACCAGCAGGCCGCCGGGCTTGAGCACCGCGTGGCACTGCTGCAGCATGCGTTCGTAGCCGGCCGGGTCGTTCAGGCCATAGCCGATCAGGCCGTTGGCCACCACCACATCGAAAAAGCCAGGTTCGTAGAACGCCGCCATCTCGGTGGCGCTGCCCGTCAGGTGCCGGCCGGGCACGCCGTAGCGAGCCTGCGCGGGGTCCATGTCCAGGGAATGGAATTGCGGCTTGAGCAGGCGGGGGTAATGCCAGGTGTATTCGCCCATGCCCAGGAACAGGCAGCGTCCGGGGCCTTGCGGGCCGTCGGCCAGGTGGTTCAGGTAGCCGAATACCTGCTGTTCGAGGAATGCCCGATTGGGCGCCCGCAAGGGAAATTGCACGCCGCAGCGCGCCGCCAGCGCGGGAGACAGGCGAAACAATCCTGACTTCAATGCGTCTTTCAGTTTGGGCATGGTCAACCTGGCTGTATCGCCGGTTTTTTTGCCGGACTTGCCACCGCTGCCGCCCGGAATGCGCCGATCTTAGACGAATTCCGTTTCGTTCAGGAGTTGTTCAGCTGTTAACAAAAAACAGCCTGATGAAGTGCAAGTTTGCCTGCACGCCTCGCACCCGGGAGATGGGGGAGGGGGGTGGCGGAAGCGGTGGGATTCGAACCCACGAAGGGTTTAACCCCTTGCCGGTTTTCAAGACCGGTGCAATCGACCACTCTGCCACGCTTCCTGGTGTTGCCATGACCTGCTGCTGCGGCGATCCGGCCGCCAGGCAAACACTCTGCCCGTTGAAAACGCGACCTGCCGTAAAGGGCGCAATAATAATCTATTTGCTGCGAAGGAGGCACGCGATGCACGCTGTAGAAATCTCCCGTCCGGGCGGCCCCGAGGTCCTGGTCCCCGTTGAACGCCCCACGCCCGAAGCCGGCAAGGGTGAAGTCCTGATCAAAGTCAGCGCCGCGGGCGTGAACCGCCCCGACGTGTTCCAGCGCAAGGGCAACTACGCCCCGCCGCCCGGGGCGTCCGACCTGCCGGGCCTGGAAGTGGCCGGTGAAATCGTCGGCGGCGACCTGGCCGGCAGCGGTTTCTCGGTGGGCGACAAGGTCTGCGCCCTGGTGGCCGGCGGCGGTTACGCCGAATACTGTGTCGCGCCTGCCGCCCAGTGCCTGCCCATTCCCAAGGGCTTGTCCGACATCGAAGCCGCCGGCCTGCCGGAAACCTACTTCACCGTCTGGAGCAACGTATTTGACCGCGGCCGCCTGTCGGCTGGCGAGACTTTGCTGGTGCATGGCGGCGCCAGCGGCATCGGTACCACGGCCATCCAGCTGGCGCGCGCGCTGGGCCACAAGGTGTACGCCACGGTGGGCAGCGACGACCGCGCCCGCGCCGTCGAAGCCCTGGGCGCCACCCTGGGCATCAATTACAAGACCCAGGACTTCGTCAAGGAAGTGAAGGACGCCACCGGCGGCCGCGGCGTCGACGTGATCCTGGACATGGTGGCCGGCGACTACATCGCCCGCGACATGCAGTGCCTGGCCGATGACGGCCGCATCGTCATCATCGCCCAGCTGGGCGGGGCCCAGGCCAATGTGGACACCAGCCAGGTCATGCGCCGCCGCCTGACCATCACGGGCTCGACGTTGCGTCCCCGACCCGTCGATTTCAAGGGCGCCATCGCCCAGGCGCTGCGCCAGCACGCCTGGCCCCTGCTCGAGCAGGGCGCCATCAAGCCCATCGTCCACGCCACCTTCCCGCTGGCCCAGGCCGCCCAGGCCCACGCCATGATGGAAAGCGGCGAGAACATCGGCAAAATCATCCTGACGATGTAAGAAACGCGCGGCGTCCGGCGCAGCGCCGCGCAACAGGATACAATCTCGGGTTTCGCCTGGAATTATTTCCAGGCCAGCCCGTGGGCGTGTGCTTTTCCCGCGGGTTCATCCACTCTGACATTTGCGCCATGACTTCAGTCGAAAACCGCGCCCGCCTCGTGCTGGGCAACTGGAAGATGCACGGCAACCTGGCTGAGAACGCTGCGTTGCTGACCGAGCTGCGCGCCGCGGATGCCGCGAGCCACTGCGAAATCGGCGTCTGCGTTCCGTTTCCGTACCTGGCCCAGGCCGCATCGGCCCTGACCGGCAGCGCCGTGTCCTGGGGCGCACAAGACGTCAGCGCGCACGACAAGGGCGCCTACACCGGCGAAGTCTCCGGCCCCATGCTCAAGGAATTCGGCTGCCGCTACGCGCTGGCCGGCCACTCCGAGCGCCGCGTGCTGCACGGTGAAACCGACCAGATCGTCGCCGACAAGGCCCGCGCTGCCCTGGCAGCCGGCCTGACCCCGGTGGTCTGCGTGGGCGAGTCCCTGGCCGACCGCGAAGCCGGCAACACGCTGGCCGTCATCGAGCGCCAGCTCAAGCCCGTGCTGGCCCTGGGCGCCGAGGCCGTCTCGCGCATGGTGCTGGCGTACGAGCCCGTCTGGGCCATCGGCACCGGCCGCACCGCCAGCCCCGAGCAGGCGCAGGAAGTCCACGGCGCCATCCGCGCCGCCCTGGCCGCGCTGGGCGCGGCCCAGGTGCAAGTTTTGTACGGCGGCAGCGTCAAAGCTGCCAATGCCGCCAGTTTGTTCGCCATGACTGATATCGACGGAGCCCTGGTCGGCGGCGCGTCGCTCGTGGCCGAAGAATTTTTGCGAATCGCCGCCATCTAAGTTTCCGTTCCGGAGTCTGTAATGCCCTTGATGCTCAAACTTCTGCTGGCCGTCCAAGTGATTTCGGCGCTGGCTATCATCGTGCTGGTCCTGCTGCAGCAGGGCAAAGGCGCCGACATGGGGTCCGCTTTCGGTAGCGGCTCGTCGGGCAGCCTGTTCGGCGCCACTGGCGCGGCCAACTTCCTGTCGCGCGCCACCAAGTGGGCCGCCGTGGTCTTCTTCGCGTCCACCGCTGGCCTGGCCTATGTCAGCCACAAGGGCACGGGTGCCACCGCGGTCGACAGCGGTGTGATGCAAAGCTTCCCGGCCGACCGTTCGGTGCCGCAAGTGCCGGGCGCCGCACCCGCCACGCCGGGTGCGTCGTCCGTGCCGGGTGGCGCTTCGGTGCCGGGTGCTTCGTCGGTCCCGGGCGCCGCTTCGGCGCCGGCTCCGGCCGCCAAGCCCGACGCGTCGGTGCCGTCGGCCCCCGCGGCCGGCGACAAGCCCGCCGAAACGCCTGCGAAGTAAGTCTTTCGTAGGGGAAAAAAGCCGGCGCAAGCCGGCTTTTTTCATGGGCGCGGCAAACCTGGGCGGCCGCGCCGCCTGCGATAATGCGCCAGGCGCGGCGGCTGGCCACTTTCCCGGTCAGCCTGCCGTGCCAGGAATATCCGGATCGGCCCCATGGAAAAGCGTTTGATGCCATCGATGATGGCGCTGCAATGTTTCGAGGCGGTAGCGCGGCACATGAGCGTCACGCGCGCCGCCGAAGAACTGCACATGACCCAGAGCGCGATCAGCAAGCAGATCGCGCAACTTGAAGCGCTGCTGCGCAACCCGCTGTTCCTGCGGGTGCGCCGGCGCCTGCAATTGACGCCGGCGGGGGCGTTGTACCAGTCCGAGGTCAGGGCCATCCTGAACCAGGTCGACATGTCCTCGCGCTACATCCTGACCTACGGCAGCGAAACTCAGGTGCTGACCATCGGCACCCAGCCGACCTTCGGTTCGCGCTGGCTGATCCCGCGGTTGCAGCGCTTCATGACCGCGCATCCGGACATCCAGGTGAAGGTGCGCAGCGAGACCCGGCCGTTCGACCTGATGCAGGCCAAGATCGATATTTCGTTCTTTTTCGGCCACGGCACCCTGCCTGGCGCCCAGTGCCGCGAGCTGTTCGGGGCCGAAGTCGTGCCCGTCTGTGCGCCCGGTTTTTTGCCCGGCAACCAGGCGGCCAGCCTGGATGCGCTGAGCCAGCAGGTGCTGATCCAGTGCGCCTCGCGCCCGGAAGCCTGGCACGACTATTTCTCGCACCAGCAGTTCCAGTCGGACCGCAGCTACCACGGCCCGCGCTTTGACACGTTCTACATGTGCGTGCGCGCCGCCGAAGGCGGCTGCGGCATCGCCCTGACGCCCAGGCTGCTCGCCGAAGAAGAGCTGCAGGCCGGCAAGCTGGTGATTCCCTGGGGCTATGTGCAGCCCAGCGACGGCGCCTATTTCGTGGCGTATTCCGAGCATTCGGCCGAAGTGCCAAAGATCAAGCAATTCGTCGCCTGGGTCGAAGGCGAGGCCGAGCAAAAGCGCGCGGCCGACGCCCGGCGAGCGCGATCCATGAAAAAACGGACTGATTAAGCCGATTTTTTTCATTTGATTGCCCCCGCCGGGCATGATTTCATGCGGGCCATCTTGTTTATCGATGTGCCGAGTCCGCCATGAGTCAGAATTTCGTCAATCCGGATCAGATCCGCGCCTGGTTCTCCCGCGCCATGTCCGACATGTACAAGTCGGAAGTGCCCCTGTACGACACCCTGCTGGACCTGGTGGCCGACGTCAACGCCAAGACCCTGGCCGAACAGCCGGACCTGGCCGCGCAACTGGCACGCACTGGCGAGATCGAGCGCCTGGACATCGAACGCCATGGCGCCATCCGCGTGGGGACGGCGGAAGAACTGTCCAACATGCGCCGCGTGTTTGCCGTGATGGGCATGCAGCCGGTGGGTTACTACGACCTGTCGCCGGCCGGCGTGCCGGTGCATTCCACGGCGTTTCGGGCGACCCACGAAGCCGCGCTGCAGACCAGCCCGTTCCGCGTCTTCACGTCGCTGCTGCGCCTGGAACTGATTGACGACGCAGCCCTGCGCGAAAAGGCCGCCCGCATCCTGGCCGCGCGCCAGATCTTCACGGTCCGCGCGCTGGAACTGGCCGGCCAGTTCGAAACGCAGGGCGGCCTGAACGACGCCGACGCCCGCGAATTCGTGGCCGAGGCCCTGCATACGTTCCGCTGGCACAGCGAGGCCACCGTCAGCCTGGACGACTACCGCGAACTGCATGGCCTGCATCGCCTGATCGCCGACGTGGTGGCTTTCAAGGGCCCGCACATCAATCACCTGACTCCGCGCACGCTGGATATCGACGAGGCCCAGGCCGAGATGCCGCGCCGCGGCGTGTCGGCCAAGGCCGTCATCGAAGGCCCGCCGCCGCGCAAGTGCCCGATCCTGCTGCGCCAGACCAGCTTCAAGGCGCTGGAGGAATCGGTCTGGTTTGCCGGCGCCGACGGCAAGGCGGCCGTGGGCAGCCACACCGCCCGTTTCGGCGAGATCGAGCAGCGCGGCGTGGCCCTGACCCGCAAGGGCCGGGCCCTGTACGACCAATTGCTGGACCTGGCGCGCAGCCGCATCAGCGGCGCGCCCAACGACAGCAATGCCGATGCCTACATGCAGAACCTGCAGGACTGTTTTGCGACGTTCCCGGACGACTACGCGCAACTGCATGACCAGGGCCTGGCGTACTTCCGCTATTTCCTGACCGGCAAGAAAGGCGCGGCGCCGGACAGCGACCTGCGCACGCTGATCGACCAGGGCTACATCCGTTTCGAACCGCTGGTGTACGAAGACTTCCTGCCGGTCAGCGCCGCGGGCATCTTCCAGTCGAACCTGGGTGACAAGGCCCAAGCCGAATACGCGCAGAACGCCAGCCAGACGGCGTTCGAACAGGCGCTGGGCGCCGCGGTGCAGGACGAACTGGCGCTGTACCAGGACACCCAGGACCGCTCGCTGGCCGCTTGCCTGCAAGCGCTGGGCGCGCACGCCGGTACGCCGGTGGCCGCATGAGCCGATTGGATCGCTGCCTGTCGGTGCGGGACTTCGAACGCGAAGCGCGGCGCATCATGCCGCGCTGCGTCGAAGGCTACGTCTGCGGCGGCACGGAAGACAGCGCGTCGCTGCAAGAGAGCGTGCGCGCCCCGAGCGACATCGGCTTTCGCCCGCGTGGCCTGCGCGTGGTGGACCAGCGCAGCAGCCAGGTGAGTCTGTTCGGCGAGCGCTACGCCATGCCCGTGGGGTTTGCGCCCACCGGGTTTTCGGCCATCGTCATGCATGAATGCGACCTGGCGCTGGCCCGCGCCGCCCAGGACGCGCAGATTCCCTTCATCATCAGCGGCGCGTCCAGCGTGCCGCTGGAACGGCTGCAGGAGGCTACGGGCAAGCGTTGCTGGTACCAGGCCTATCTGCCGGGCAACATCGACCGCATCGGCAAACTGCTGGACCGCCTGCGCCGCGCCGAGATTCCCGTGCTGGTGGTCACCATCGACACCTGCGTGGGCGCCAACCGCGAGAACCTGCAGAAGCTGGCCTTCACCGTGCCCTTCAAGCTCAGCGCGAGCGTGGTGCTGGACGGCATGCGGCATCCGCGCTGGAGCCTGAACGTCTTCATGCGCACGCTGCTGGGCAGCGGCGTGCCGCGGTTCTCGAATCTGTATGAAGACATCGGCCCGCCCATTACCCAGGACCCGCCCAACGGTTTTCGCGGCGAACGCGACAAGCTGTCGTGGGACCATATCCGCTGGATCCGCCAGAACTGGCCAGGCAAGCTGATCCTGAAAGGCGTGATGCACGCCGATGACGCCCGCCTGGCGCACGAGGTCGGCGCCGACGCGGTGATCGTTTCCAACCACGGCGGACGCCAGCTGGACGGCTGCATTTCGCCCTTGCAGGCGCTGCCCGATGTCGTCGCGGCCGTGCCGGCAGGTTTTCCGGTCATGGTGGACGGCGGTTTTCGTCGCGGCAGCGACGTGCTCAAGGCCGTGGCGCTGGGGGCTACGCTGGTCTTTACCGGCCGGCCCCAGCTGTTCGGCGCGGCGGTTGGCGGCCATGCCGGAATCCGCAAGGTGACCGAGATATTCCGCAGCGAAATCTCGACCAACATGGCGCTGCTTGGCTGCCGCACGCTGGCGGACGTCACATCCGACCTGATTGCGCCGATGCGCGTGGCCTGCCCGGCCTAAGCGGTTCCTCGCCAGACGAGGCGTTGAGCGTAAGGCGCAGCGCCTCGTTGACGGGGCAGGGTGGTTCCGAAAAAACAAAAAACAGGCGCGCCGCTGCGTGCGCGCCGATCCCTTTTCATCGACAGGAGGAGACATGAAAAAAATCTATACCAAGCTGGCCGGCGTTGCCGCCGTGCTCGCGTGCGCCATGACCGGGCAGGTACATGCCCAGGCAGGCAATTACCCGTCCAAGCCCGTCCGGCTGGTCGTTGGCTACGCCCCGGGCGGCACCACCGACATCAGCGCCCGCATGATCGCGGACGTGCTGGGCAAGGAATTCGGCCAGACCTTCGTGGTGGAGAACAAGCCGGGCGCCAACAGCAACATCGGCGCCGAAACCGTCGCCCGTGCGCCGGCCGATGGCTACACCCTGTTCGTCGGGTCGATTTCCACGGCGATCAACCAGTCGCTGTATTCGAAAATGTCGTACGACGCGCTCAAGGACCTGGACGCCGTTGCACTCTTGAACGTGGTGCCCAACATCCTGGCCGTGAACGCCAACGTGCCGGTCAAGTCGGTGCAGGAATACATCGCCTACGCCAAGAAGAACCCCGGCAAGCTGACCTGCGCGTCGCCCGGCAACGGCTCGTCCGCGCACCTGGGCTGCGAGCTGTTCAAGATGAAGGCCGGCATCGACATCCTGCACGTGCCTTATCGCGGCAGCGGCCCGGCGGTGGCCGACCTGCTGGGCGGGCAGGTCGATTCGATCTTCGACAACCTGCCGCCGCTGTTGCCGCACGTGCGCGCCGGCAAGCTGACCGGCCTGGCCGTCACCACCGCCAGCCGCGTGCCGTTCGCGCCGGAAATCCCCACCATCGCCGAATCCGGCGTGCCGGGCTTTGACGTGGCCGCCTGGTTCGGCCTGTTCGCGCCCGCCGGCACCCCGCCGGAAATCGTGCAGAAGGTGAACGCCGCCATCAACAAGGCGCTGACGTCGGATGCCGCCCTGGCCGCCAACTACCAGACCAACGGCTTCCTGATGCCCCCGCCGCCCAACACGCCGCAAGCGTTCAAGGCCTTCATGGAAAGCGAAACGAAGAAGTGGGGCGAAGTCGTCAAGGCGACGAACCTGCAGATCAATTGATCCTGGGCGTACCGGGCTGGATCAGGCCCGGTTGCCAAGATTGCCGATTTGCGTGTTAGAATGTTCGACTTTCCAGGAAAGCACGTCTTTTCTGGTCAGATTTGCCGACGTGGTGAAATTGGTAGACACGCTATCTTGAGGGGGTAGTGGCGAAAGCTGTGCGAGTTCGAGTCTCGCCGTCGGCACCAAGAATTCCTCGTGCAGGTCGCAGCCTTGAAGGCTGCAGCCGAGCAGGTCGCAAATAAAGCCCGCTGAAACGCAAGTTTCAGCGGGCTTTTTGCTTTCGTAGTCAGGCGGCCCGCTGCGAAAGGGGTTATTTCCAGCGATTGGATAGCGTGAATCAGGCCTACACTGCCGCGTTTGTCGGAATTGGGGCGTCAGGACAATAAGAATGAGGATGCACATCAAGTGGTTCAGCGCCGCGCTGTTGGCGCTTGCGTGGCCGTTGCTGACGCAAGCCGCGACGCCCGCCATCACGCCGCGGCAACAGCAATTCCTGGATGCGCAAAAGCGTCCGCCGTCCGTCTATGAAGCCTGGCGCGAGCGCTATATCGTTCTGATTCAGGCAGAGCCCCAACTGAGGCGCGCGGTGGTGTTTTCGGGCTGCGCCAAGCCTGGCGCAGAGCGGCTGCTGGACCCGACCTATCGCGCTTACGTCGAGACGGTCGGCGGCGCCTATTACCGTTATCTTCAGCGTCCAGGTCCGGCCAATGCAATGGTCAATACGGGGGCTTTATGGGCGATCGACCAGATGTCAGAGGCTGAATACCGGGGCTCGTTACGTTGGATGACGAGCGCCGAGACCGCACCGCTGCGCAATGCCCGCGATGTGCTTGGAATGTTGCAGCAATACTTCACGGAATCCGTGGATCCGGTCGAGGGTCAGCAAAATGTGGCGGTGCTGATGGCGATGAAGAAAACCCTCGTTCAAGAGGGGCAACTGGATTCCGTCGTCAAGGCGATCGCGCAAGTCGATGCGGCCAAGGCCGCGCTCTTCGAATCATTGGAAACCGATATTCCTTTGACCCCCGACCAGCTTTCACAGTGGTACGACGTGGCCTATTGGCTGGATCGGTCGGCCAATCCCGTGTTTCAGTCCTATTTTTCCGCTGTGCCCCAAGCGTGGTTTCACGCCATGGCCCAAGAGGTATTCAATCAGAAATTGAGCCAGGCGAACCATGCGTTGAAGGCGTATCAGCGCAGGGGCCGGGTGGAAGAATCTGAATTGTCCACGTTGACCGAGGAAGAATTGGCTGGGCGCAAGATCGCCTACTATTTTGGCGACCTCGCGTCCGATGACGTTGCCAACGTGTCGGTCGACGCGCACAACGATATGTGGGCGCAGGCCCAGGCCTATATCGCCAAACATCGGGCCGAGATGTGCTCGCGGTAACGGTGTTGCCAGGGGCGTTGAAAAGGTTGGGGTAATGATGGATCGCTGCGTGGTCGCGGCGAGGCCTTCCTACCGCAGGTTGTGGCCAAACGCCACGGCCGCTATCACGAAGGTCGCGGCACCGACTGCGGCCCATCCGTTCCAGCGCTTGGCCGCCAAGGCATCGCGCCGGCTCAAGGCCACCATCACGGTCACCAGCGTCCACAGGCCGCTGAACGCCAGCAGAGACAGCGTGTAGACAAAGCCGGACAAGTCGTAGCCGCCACCGCCGATTGACGGGTAGCCGGTGTTTTTGGGCCACAGCAAATAGACCAGGGTGCCGGCGACGACGGCAAACAAGGCCAGTCCTATCTGAAACGTGCGGTCTTTGAGCATGGATCGGATCCCTGGGGGCGCAAAAGCGCAGTCTGACACCATTTCACGGTTGCTGCCGTCGGGGTGGGGGATACCACCGTGGCAACGCTTGATCACAGGGCGTGGCCAGGTTTTGTGCGTTTGCCGGCGGTGTGATGCCTGAGTGGTGCACTGACGCGCAATCGAAGCGTCATCCGGCCATTCGCTCTAAAACTGGAACAGTTTGTTCCGGGAAAAAGTGCGCTTTGCGGGTGGTCGGCGTCTTCTGCGGCCAGTAGAATTTGTTCACTCGCAACCCCTCTATCTACTAGTCGAAAGGCATATCCTCATGAGCAACGCATATATCGACGCACTGAAGAAGCGCCGCACGCAGTATTCGCTGGGCCGCAGCCTGACCGCCTCGAAAGAGGAACTGACGACCTTGATCCAGGACGCGATCAAGCACAGCCCGTCTTCGTTCAACTCGCAAAGCTCGCGCGCGGTGATCCTGTTCGGCGCCGAAAGCGAAAAGCTCTGGAACCTGGCCATTGAAGAAGTGCGCAAGGTGGCGCCGGCCGAAGGCTTTGACAAGACCGAAGCCAAGCTCAAGAGCTTTGCCGCGGGTGTGGGCACCGTGCTGTTCTTCGAAGACCAGGACGTGGTGCGCGGCCTGCAAGAGAAGTTTGCGCTGTACGCCGACAACTTCCCGGTGTGGTCGGAACAAGCGGGCGGCATGGCCCAGCTGTCGGCCTGGACCGCCCTGGCCAATGCCGGTGTCGGCGCCAGCCTGCAGCACTACAACCCGCTGATCGACGCCGCCGTGGCGCGCGAGTGGAATGTGCCGGCCTACTGGAAGCTGCGCGCGCAGATGCCGTTCGGTTCGAACGAAAATGGCTTCGGCGAAAAGGCCTTCATGGACGACGCCGAGCGCTTCCGCGTGTTTGGCTGATCCCGCTGCTTGCCGGGCGCTAGCCGCTCGGCAACAACGCTGAAACCCGCATGGCCCGGCTCGGGCCCTGCGGGTTTTTTGCTTTCGTTGTCTGTCAGGCCAGCGGCAGAGAAACCGCTTGTCCGGCGCCTTTGACTTCCTTCAGCACGAACGAGGTGTAGACCTCTTTCACGCCCGGCAGCGCGCCCAGCACGTAGCGCGTCAGGTCGCCGAAGGTGTCCAGGTCGCGGGCGATCACGGTCAGTTGGTGGTCGTAGCGGCCCGAGACGCAGTGGCAGGTCAGCACTTCGGGAATGGTGCGGATGGCGTCCTCGAATGCCCGGACGTGCTCGGCGCCTTTCTTGTCCAGCGAAATCCAGACGAAGGCGGTTACGCCAAATCCCAGCTTCTTGACGTCGACATCGGCCCGGTAGCCGCGGATGACGCCATCGTCTTCCAGCCGTTTCACCCGCCGCCAGCAGGGCGACGGCGTGAGGGAAACGCGCTCGGCCAATTCGGCGCTGGACAGGCGCCCATCGGCCTGCAAAGCAGCCAGGATCTGCATGTCTGTCGGGTCGAAATTCTTGCTTTGCATGATTTATCCAAGAAATCTGTATAGACGGCTATTTCATTCTAAATTTTTACACAGGCCGGCCAAAAATTACGAAATTTCTTCGCCGGATCGCGGATATCTTTGTCGAACTTGAACGGGGTTTGCAACCCCTGAAAAAAGATCGATCAAGAGGAGCCGCTGTGAACCATCCCAACCCCATTCGCCTAGCCCTGCTGGCGCTCACGCCCACTGAAGGGTGCTGGCTGACCCTGGCCAGCCCGGCCGTCGCCGAAGCCATCGCCCACTGCGGTTTTGATTGGCTGGTGGTCGATATGGAGCACGCGCCCAATGACGTCGACAGCACCACGGCGCAGTTGCGAGCGGTGGACGCCGCCCGGGCGCAGGGCGCGACGACGCATGCCGCCGTGCGGGTGACGGCCAACGATCCGGTGCTGGTCAAGCGCGCCATGGATTGCGGCGCGCAGACCATCGTGTTTCCCAACGTGGACACCGTGGACGACGCGCGCCGTGCGATTGCGTCGATGCGCTTTCCGTCCAATGGCAACGGCGGCCTGCGAGGCGTGGCCGGGCTGGTGCGGGCGGGGCGTTATGGGCAGGACCCGGGTTACGTGGCCCAGGCCAACGGGCAGGCCTGCGCGATTCTGCAGATCGAGTCGGCAGAGGCGGTACGCAATATCGACGCCATTGCCGCGCTGCCGGGCGCAGATTGCCTGTTCATCGGCACTGCCGACCTGGCGGCCAGCCTGGGGTACCTGGGCGACATGACGCACGCCGCCGTGGTCGACGCCGTGGATGCCGTGATGCAGGCGGCACGAACCCATGGCAAGGCCGTCGGCATTTTCGCCAACAGCGCCGAGGAAGCGGCTCGCTACCGCCAGCGCGGGGTGCAGTTCATTGCGCTGCATTCCGACGTGGCCTGGCTGGCGCGCGGTGCCCGGCAAGCCCGGGCGCAATTCGCGGCAGCGTGCGCCTGAGCGGCCGCTGACGACTCATCTTCCTGGCAGAGTCCATGATGAACACAGATACGCTTTCCCCCGATCACTTCCTGGGTGCCCGCAACGCCGTTCGCAGCCTGCGGTCTTCGCAGATCCGCGAGGTCGCCAATGCCGGGCTGGGCAAGCCCGACGTACTGCCCTTCTGGTTCGGCGAACCGGACGAGCAGACGCCGCAGGCCTTCCGCGATGCCGCCATCGCGCACATTGCCTCCGGCCAGACCTTCTACGTGCAGACCCTGGGCACGCCGGCCTTGCGCGAAAGCCTGGCGGCCTACGTCAGCCGGCTGCACGGCCGCCGCGAGGTCGACAACATCGCGGTGACCAGCTCGGGCACGTCGGCGCTGATGACGGCCGTGCAGGCGCTGGTGGGCCATGGCGACCACGTCGTGGCGGTGACGCCGCTGTGGCCCAATCTGGTGGAAATGCCGAAGGTGCTGGGCGCCCGCGTCACCACGGTGGCGCTGGAGTTTGCCGAATCCGGCTGGCGCCTGGACCTGGACGCGCTGCTGCGCGCCCTGACGCCCGACGTGCGCGCACTGCTGGTGAATTCGCCGAACAATCCCACCGGCTGGGTGCTGTCCGCCGACGAGCAGCGCACAGTGCTGGCGCACTGCCGCAAGCACGGCATCTGGATCATCGCCGACGACGTCTACGAGCGCTATTACTACGACGGCGCGGCGGCGCCCACGTTCCTGGACATCGCCGAACCCGATGACCGGGTCGTCAGCTGCAATTCCTTTTCCAAGGCCTGGCTGATGACGGGATGGCGCATCGGCTGGCTGACGGTGCCGCGCGCGCTCTTGTCCGAGATCGGCAAGCTGATCGAATACAGCAACACCTGCACCCCCGGCTTCGTGCAGACCGCCGCGCAGTGCGCGCTGGAGCAGGGCGAGCCGGTCATCGCGCGGACCGTGGCGCGCCTGCGCACCGCGCGCGACCACCTGGCCTCGCGCCTGCAAGCCGTGCCCGGCATCACGCTGGCGGGCAGCGCGCCCGGCGCCATGTACACGTTCTTCCGGGTCGATGGCGTGACGGACAGCCTGGCCTTCTGCAAAGACCTGGTGGTGCGCGGTGGCCTGGGGCTGGCGCCCGGCGTGGCTTTCGGGCCGGAAGGCGAGGGCTATCTGCGGTGGTGCTATGCCAGCGAGCACGCGCGCCTGGACGAAGGCGTGGCGCGGCTGTCGCGCTATCTGGCCCAGCATCGTGGCCAAGCGGACTGATGAATCCTTGACCGGCCTGCCTGCAGGCGTATCGTGCCGGCTTTTCATTGCGGGATATGACCCATGACGCCTCCTGATTTTCCCCTGTCGCTACCCTGGATCGACCGGCTGGTGCGGTTCGACACCACCAGCCGGCTGTCCAACCTGGGGTTGGTTGAAACCGTCCGAGACCACCTGGCGACGGCGGGGCACAGCCCCCGCCTGTTCCACAACGCGGAGCAGACCAAGGCCAATCTTTTCGTCACGCTGCCGGCCCACGATGGCGCCACGCAAGGCGGCATCGTGCTGTCCGGGCATACGGACGTGGTGCCCGTTGACGGGCAGGACTGGAGCAGCGACCCGTTCGTCCCCGAGGTGCGTGACGGCCGGCTGTATGGCCGCGGCGTGTGCGACATGAAGGGCTTCATCGGCGTGGCGCTGGCCATGCTGCCCACTTTCGCATCGCGGCGCCTGCGGGTGCCGCTGCACCTGGCCTTCAGCTACGACGAGGAAGTGGGCTGCCTGGGCGCCGACGCCATGTTGCACGAGCTGGCCCGCATCGGCATCCGGCCGGACAGCTGCATCGTGGGCGAACCCACCGACATGCGGGTGATCTCGGCGCACAAGAGCAGCAACCTGTACCGCTGCACCGTGCACGGCCACGCCGCGCATTCGTCCTTGACGCCGCATGGCGTGAACGCCATCGAATACGCGGCCCGGGCCATCTGCCACATCCGCGACATGGCGGACGGCCATCGCCAGAACGGTCCGTTCGACCGTGATTTCGAGGTGCCGTTCACCACCGCCAACACCGGCTTGATCCGCGGCGGCCTGTCGGTCAACACCATTCCGGACCGCTGCCAGTTCGAATTCGAATTCCGCACCATCCCGGGCGTGCTGACCTCGGATGTCATCGGCGGGCTGCGCCGCTACATCACCGGCGAATTGCGCGAACGCATCAAGGCCGAAAACCCGGTGGCGGACATCGAACTGGAAGTCCTGGCCGAAGTGCCTGGTTTCGATACCGAGGCCCAGGCAGAAATCGCCAGGCTGGTGCAGGCGCTGTCCGGCTCGCGGACGACGGAGAAGGTGGCCTATTGCACCGAAGCCGGCCTGTTTCAGCGGGCCGGCATGACCGCCGTGGTGTGCGGCCCGGGCAACCTGCAACAGGCGCACCGCGCCGACGAATACGTGGAACTGGATCAGATCCGCGCCTGCGAGCGTTTCATGGAAAAGCTTGCGGATCACCTGCAAATGGCCGATTGAACAAGGCCAAGGCATCGTCAACTTGATAAACCAAAGGGAAAGAGCAATGAGTATTTCGCAAAGCGCGCCGCTGGGCGCGGCCAGTGCAGTTCCGTTACCCACCACGGATTCCCATCGCCGCAAGCAGGCGCGACGCGCGGTGATCGCCGCGTCCATCGGCAATGCGCTGGAATGGTTCGACATGATCGCGTACGGTACGTTCGCGCTGGTCATCGCCAAGCTGTATTTTCCGTCGGCCAGCGAAAGCTCGTCGCTGCTGATGGCGCTGGCGACCTTCGGCGTGTCGTTCCTGATGCGGCCGCTGGGGGCCATCGTGCTGGGCACCTATGCCGACCGCGCAGGGCGCAAGGCGGCGTTGACCGCGTCGATCTTCCTGATGATGATCGGCACGCTCTTGATCGTGCTGGTGCCGACCCACGCACAGATCGGCGTGGCGGCCTCGGTGATCATCCTGGTCGCACGGCTGATCCAGGGCTTTTCCGCGGGCGGCGAATTCGGCAGCGCCACGGCGTTCCTCATTGAATATGCGCCAGACCGGCGCGCCTACTACGCCAGCTGGCAGGTCGCCAGCCAAGGCGCGGCCATCCTGCTGGCCGCCTTGTTCGGGGCGGCGCTGCACGCCGGCCTGACGCAAGAGCAGCTGGAAAGCTGGGGCTGGCGCGTGCCGTTCATCTTCGGCCTCTTGATCGCGCCGGTGGGGTATTACATCCGGCGGCACATGGACGAAACCCCCGAATTCAGCGCGGCCGAGGCCTCGGAATCGCCGCTGGGCGATATGTTCGCCGGCCAGAAGCTGCGCCTGGCCGTCACGGTGGGCTTCGTGGCGCTGGGCTCGGTGGGCAACTACCTGGCCCTGTACATGCCGACCTACTCGATCCGCCAACTGGGCCTGCCGGCCACCATCGGCTTTCTGGCGACGCTGGTGACCGGCGTGATCATGACCGTGGGGTCACCCTTTGTCGGCGCCTGGGCCGACCGCATCGGGCCTGCCCGCATCATGACGGCGACCGCCGCACTGACCGCCGTGCTGTGCTATCCCCTGTTCTACGTGCTGGTGTCGCATCCGACGGTGCCGGTGCTGATGGGCGTGCAGGTGGTGCTGGGCCTGCTGGCCACGGCGTACTTTGCGCCCATGCCCGCCCTGATGTCCGCGATCTTCCCGGTGCAGGTTCGCACGACAGGGCTGTCGCTGGGCTACAACATCGCGGTCACGATATTCGGCGGCTTTGCGCCGTTCATCCTGACCTGGCTGATCGACAGCACGGGGTCGCGCCTGTCGCCCAGCTATTACCTGATGGCCGTGGCGGTGATGGCGCTGGTGTCGCTGTCGATGGCGCGGGGGCGGTTCAGCCAGCGATAGCGGGACGCGGGCGGCGGTCACATCTGGCTTGCGGTGCGGGTGGCCAGGCGCAATGCGGGATCAAGAAGGCATAATCCTTCTTTTTTCCCGCGCCAAGAAAGGTTCTTCCGTATGACCGAAGCCGTACCCATCAGCCAAGCCGACTACGACCTGCCGTTGGAGACGCTGGAATCCCATTTATTGGCCCAGCGCCAGCGTGCCGTGGACGTCATCAAGGACGCCACGCGCACCTGGACCTGGGTGCGCCACGGGTCCTTCCTGGCATCCATCGTGATCGTCGCCATCGAAAAGCTGACGACCGGCAAGGTCGGCGCCCACACCGCGGTATTCGCCAGCGTGATGCTGCTGATGGCGCTGAGCTTCATTGCAGCGGCCAAGACGCGCCGCATCATCAAGGGCATGGGCAATGGGCAACCCACGCCCAAGTGGGTGCTCAAGCGCATGATCCGCAAGACCATTTTCAAGGGCGCCGATAAGCTGCGGGGCACGGCGCGGTTCTATGCCGACCGCTTCGTGCTGGAACAGAATGGCAGCCGCTTCGAATCCGATTATGAAAACGACAAGATCGAACTGATCGCGCTGACGCCGGATTATCTGCAGATCATCCCCGTGCAGCGCCAGGACGTGGCCGACGAGGTGTATTTCATTCCGCTGGCCTCGGTGGACAAGCCCGAGGAATTGCTGCAGTTCCTGGGGGGTAAGCCCAATTATGTGGATGCGGCGTGACCTCGAGCTTGGCTCAGGAATGATTCGCGCCAATCACTCGTACGCCTCTTTCGCCGTCGACCACTTGAACGTCCGCTTCCATTTGCCGCCTTGCTGGCGCAGCTGGATGTCGAAGTAGCCGTTGGTCTTGCCGGGCAGCATCACCAGTGAGTTGCTGGCGTCGGACACGTCGTGTTCGCGGGTGCCGTCGGGGTTCCAGTCGCCTGCGATGGACTTGCTGAACGACATGGGTTGGGCGAAGACGGCACGCAGGGTCGTGCCGTCGATGCGGAACAGGTACAGGGCTTCGAAGTCGGCGCCGCCGCCGGAATAGCCTTCGTTCCAGCCGGCGCGCAGGCCGAAGGCCACGGTGTCTGCGGCGATCCTGTAGGGCGCCAGGTCAAAACGTTTCCAGCTTTGCGGCGGCGACAGTCGCGGGGTGCCGGCGTCGGCCATGTCCAGGTCGATGGGCAGGTCGATGTCGGTGTCGCGCCAGTCGGTCTGCGTGGTGACGGGGCCGTCAGTGCGCGCGATCAGCTTGGGCGCGCCGCCCGCGACCGATTCGAACACGCCGAGCCAGACCTCGTTCTTGTCTTCATCGCGAGACAGATTGTCGCAACCGCCGCCGCCGAATTTCTTGAGCCGGTCGGCGCGTTCGGCCGTGGCGGCCAGGCAGACCAGGGCGACGAACGAGCCGGACCGCTGCGGCCAGGCCTTGGCGCCGGCCACCAGCAGCCGCTTGGGATTCTGGTTGGGCGCCAACTGCTGCAACAGGAACGCTTCGGTGAACCCCGCCGGCAGTTGCGCGCCCAGGCCGTCGGGCTGGGGCGCGCCGCTCATCTGGGCGTCGTACAGTTTGCGTGCGTCCTGGGTCTTGATGGCGCCGGGCACCTGGTCCAGGGATTGCACCCGGGTGTCCGCCAGCGCCATGGGCGCGTGCAGGGCGTAGATCAACGGGCAGAGCAGCAAGGCGGAACGCGGGCGCATCGATGAAACCAGGCGGTGGTTGAGTTGCCTGATTATCGCTGAACGGCGGCGGCTGGCCAGCGGCAGATTCGCTCAGCAAACTGTCAGAAAAGCCGCGCCGATGCTTGCGATTTCCGCCTCGTGCCCACGCATGGTCAGTCCGTTTTCCAGCCCCACTTCTTGAAGATGGCGCGGCCCTCGGCCGAAGCGAGGAAGTCCAAGAAGGCCTGGGCCTGCGGATTGGCCTTGCCGTGGCGGGTGACGACGGCGCCGGCATCGCGGTAGATGCGATAGGGTTCTTCTACCGGCACCACGTCGGCCAACGTGGGGTTCGAGACCTGCCAAATGTTCCAGATCAGCCAGGCGTCGATGCTCTTGTCGTCGGTCCATTGGTTGCGGGCCTGGGCGCTGTTGCCGGCCTCGGGCAGGACCAGGTTGGCGCGGAAGGCGCGCACGGTATCGATATCGCCCAGGCGGCCCGCCACGTCTTCCCACAGGCCGGTCTGGCCCGCGCCGGAAACCGCCATGACCTTGATGCCGGGCTTGAGCAGGTCTTTGAAGCCCTGGATGCCCTTGGGGTTGCCCGGACGCACCAGGATCGCCGACGGCCGCAGGTACAGCGTGCGTGCGTCGCGCAGGTCGAACACGCCGGGCAGGGCGGTGGCGAAGCCGCTCATCATGTTCTCGGCGCCGCTGAACAGCACGTCGGCGTTCTGCCTGGCCTGTTCGGCCCAGGCCGGGGTGGGGCCCGCAGTGACGTTTACCTGGATGCCATGCTGTTTGCCGAAGGCCTGGGCGGCTTCTTTCATGGCAGGGGCGGGGCCGCCGGGACCGTAGACATTCAGGTCTTGCGCGGCCCAGGCAGGGGGGGCGGCCAGGGATGCCAGCGCCATGACGGCGCTGGCCAGCAGCTTGTTCGACTTCATATCGGGAAGGCTCCGGCGATGCCGGCCTGCGCCCGGACTGCGCGCGGCCGGCGGGTGGGGGAATGGACAGGGCGCCGGTGCGGCGCGGGGTCCTTCAGCGGTATGGACGTTGCCGCACGCCCGAATATTCCATGCGTGATGCGTGCTGCTTTCGCAGATTGATTCCAAGTGCGACATGATCTCTTGCAAAAGCCTGGGTTCTGCCCCTAAAAAAATCGGACACAAGCCCGGCCAGCCTGGTATTTCGGTCTATATTTCCGGGGCTGAACCAAACCAAGAGATAGCGATGGATAAGCGACAAGACCTGGAACCCCCGGCCGTCCAGGAAGGCGCGGCGCATGCCGTGTCGCAGCCTGGTCCGGAACCGCTTGCCCGCGACGCGATCGCCGTCGATATCGAGGCTGATCCTACCCTGGGCTATGCCTCGATCCAGAACGCCGTGCCGATCGTGCGGTCCTTGCGTTTGACCAACCGTTCGCAGGACACCTTCGAAAATCTTGAGGTGCATGTCCGCTGCAATCCGGCCTTTGCGCAGCCCGTGCGGCTGCGCTTTGACGTGCTGGTGCCCGGCGAAATCCGTCGTATCTCGCCGCTCGACCTGACGCCGGACCATGCCTACCTGGCCGATCTGCAGGAATCGCAGCGCGCCAGCATCGACGTGGTGGTGCAGGCCGGTGGGCAGGAAAGCGGCTTGCAATCGACCCGCACGCAGGAGTTGGGCCGCGCTTCGCAGCCCGTTGCCGTGCTGGCCTATGACCAATGGGCCGGCATGCGCGCCCTGCCGGAATTGCTGGCCGCGTTCTCGATGCCGAACAATCCCGCCGTGGACGTGCTGATCGGCAAGGCCGCGCGGCTGCTGCGCAGCCAGCACGCCGAGCTGACCCTGAACGGCTACCAGTCCAAGAGCCGCGACGTGGTCTGGAAGCAGGTGTCGGCCATCTACAGCACGCTGGCCGCTGAAAGCCTGCATTACGCCGAGCCGCCGGCATCATTCGGCGTGGACGGCCAGAAGATCCGTACCCCGGACCGCATCCTGGAAGGTCGCGTGGCGACCTGCCTGGACCTGGCGATGCTGTTCTCTTCCTGCCTGGAGCAGGCGGGCCTGCGTCCGGTGATCCTGATGAAGGAAGGGCACGCCTGGGTCGGCGTATGGCTGCACCCGGCCTGCTTCGCGGACCCCTTGACCGACGACGTGCAGGCGGTGCGCAAGCGCGTGGACAGCGGTGAATTCCTGGTCTTCGAGACGACCGGTATCGCCCAGCACCCGAATTTCCGGCCGTCGCTGCGGCGGGCGTTGGAACAGGGCGCGGCGCATCTGCGCGAAGAGGACACCTTCCGCTACGCCATCGACGTGCACCGTGCGCGCGAACTGCAGATCAAGCCGCTGCCGTCGCGGGGCGTTGGCGCCGTGCCGGGCGAGGCCGAGGCCGCCGAGCCGCCCGCCGCCATCGAACCCACACCTGACCTACCGCCGCTGGACCCCGAATTCGTCATCAATCTCGAGCCGGCCGACGACACGCCCGAAGGGCGCCTGGCCAAGTGGAAGTCGCGCCTGCTGGACCTGACGTTGCGCAACCGGCTCTTGAATTTCAAGAACACCAAGTCCACGCTGCCGCTGGTGGCGCCGGACCTGGCGCGCCTGGAAGACGCGATTGCCGACGGCAGCGAGTTCCGCATCCGGCCGCTGCCGACGGCGCTGATGGAAGGCAGCGACCCGCGCGTGGCGCAGGTGCACGTGGATCGCGGCGGCCGTGCGCCGCTGGACGACATGGCGCTGGAAGCGCTGGGCAACCAGGAATTGATCGCGCGGGTGCCGCAAGAGGCGCTGGACGCCAACCTGCTGACCATTTTCGGCGCGGCGCGCACGGGCCTGGAAGAGGGCGGCGCCAACACGCTGTACCTGGCCATGGGCATGCTGCGCTGGACCGAAGACCCGGCCGCGGAAAGCGCGCACCTGGCGCCGCTGATCCTGGTGCCGGTGTCGCTGCAGCGTCAATCCGTGCGCAGCGGCTTCCGGCTGGTGCGCCACGATGACGAGACGATCATCAACCCCACGTTGCTGCAGATGCTGCGCAACAATTACGAATTGCGCATTCCCGGCCTGGATACACTGCCGGCCGACGACAAGGGCGTGGACGTGGCCCGCGTGCTGCAGGCGTTTCGCCTGGCGGTGCGCGAGATTGCCGGGTGGGAGGTGCTGGAGCAAGTGCACCTGGGCATCTTCTCGTTCACCAAGTACCTGATGTGGAAGGACCTGCAGGACCGCAGCGCGCAGCTCAAGGCCAATCGCGTGGTGCAGCACCTGATCGACCATCCCGGCCAGGCCTTCGCGCAGACGCCGTGGGACGCGCGTTTCGACCGGCTGGACGAAAGCTACCGTCCGCAGGACCTGATGACGCCGCTGCTGTCGGATTCGTCGCAGCTGAAAGCGATCTGCGCGGTCGATGCCGGCCGCGACCTGGTGCTGGAAGGCCCGCCGGGCACCGGCAAGAGCCAGACCATCACCAACCTGATCGCGCACCTGCTCGCCAGCGGCAAGACCGTGCTGTTCGTCTCGGAAAAGATGGCGGCGCTGGAAGTGGTGCACCGCCGCCTGGCCGCCATCGGCCTGGGGCCGTTCTGCCTGGAACTGCATTCGTCCAAGGCGCGTAAATCCGAAGTGCTGCAGCAATTGGGCAAGGCGCTGGAGCACGGCGGCCAGCGCACCAGCGAAGATTGGCAGCGCGAGGCCGAGCGCCTGGCGGTGCTGCGCCAGGATCTGAACGGCCTGGTGGATGCGCTGCATTTCCTGCATCCCAACGGCTTGACGGTCTACGACGCCATCGGCACCAGCATCCAGCATGCCGGGCAGGAGCCATCGCCCATGTACTGGCCCGACGCCCAGGCTCATGGCTACGACGACCTGGCGCAGCTGCGCGAGGCCGCGCGGCGCATGGCGACCTTGTCCGGCGAGCTGGGCGCGTTGCACGGCCACCCCCTGGCCCACATCGGCATGGCCGACTGGAGCCCCAGCTGGCAAGACGCGCTGCTGGCGTCGGCCCAGGCGCTGGACGAGGCGGTGGACGCCTTCAAGTCCTGCATCGGCGCCGCGGGCGATGGCCTGGGCCTGCCGGCCGCAGGTCTGAGCCTGGACACCTATGCCCGGCTGGACGGCTTGATCGACGTACTGCTGGCCGCGCCGCAGGTGCCGGCAGGCCTGGCTGCCCAGGCGCATGACCCCGCCGCGCGGCAGCGGGTGCAGGCCTTGGCTCGCCATGGATTGGCGCGCAATGCGCACTGGGCACAGGTGGGCACGACATGGCATGCATCGTTGGCGGACGTGGACGCCAAGACGCTGAAGGCCGAATGGCAGGCCGCGTGCGCCACCTGGTGGCCCAAGTCGGCGTTTGCCAAGCGCGGCATCCGCAAGCGCCTGGCCTTGCTGCGCACTGACGGCCAACGCCCGGACGACAGCGCCATCCACGCCGTGCTGGCGCCGTTGGCGCTGGTCAATGCCGAAGACCAGGCGCTGGCCGCCTTGCAGGCCGACGCGCAGCGCCTGCTGCAGGACGACTACGCCGGCCTGGCCACGGATTGGGAGCAGGTGGCGCGGCATGAGCAATGGGCCGAGCGATTTGCCGAAGCGGTCACGCTGATGGCGGGCGATCCGGCGGCAGCGACCGACCTGCGAACGCGGTTGCAACCGTTGGTGGGCGAGAATCACGCCTTTCTGCAACCCGGCGCCGCGCTGGGCAAGCGCCTGCTTGACGCCCGCAATGCTTGGCGGGTGCTGCAGGACCGGCTGGCCGAGGTCCAGGCACAGGCCCAACCGGTTGAGCCGCTGCAAGGCGACGGCGAAGACAGCGGCGCGCTGGAACGCATCCAGGCCGTGCTGGCCGGTTGGCGCCACCACAAGCAGACCCTGATGCCCTGGTGCGTGTGGCGTCAGGCTCGCGGGCAAGCGATCGCTCTGCAATTGCAGGGCCTGGTGGCCTCGCTGGAACAGGGGCGCGTGCCGTTGGCCCAGGTCGAAGCCCATTTCGAATTCAGCTATCGCAATTGGTGGGTCAAGAAGACCATCGACCGTTCGCCGGTGCTGCGGTCTTTTTCCAGCGCCGACCACGAACGCAAGATCCGCGAATTCCGCCAGGCCGATGACCGCTTCCAGCAACTGACGTCGGCCTATATCGGCGCGCGGCTCGCGGGCAAAGTGCCGGCCGGCAATGGCATCCTGGTCAGCCCCGACAGCGAACTGGGCCTGCTGCGTCGCGAGTTGCAGAAGAAAACCCGCCACGTGCCGGTGCGCCAATTGATGCAGCGCCTGCCGTCGCTGCTGCCCAAGCTGAAACCCTGCCTGCTCATGTCGCCGCTGTCGGTGGCGCAGTATCTGGATGCCGGCCATTCGCAGTTCGACGTGGTGGTATTCGACGAGGCCTCGCAGATTCCCGTCTGGGATTCGGTGGGCGCCATTGCCCGCGGCCAGCAACTGGTGGTGGTGGGCGATACCAAGCAGTTGCCGCCCACCAGCTTCTTCAGCAAGTCCACCAACGAGGAAGAAGGCGCTGTCGACGACGGCCAGGTGGAAGACCTGGAAAGCATCCTGGACGAATGCCTGGGCGCCGACATGAACCGCCTGCGGCTGCAATGGCACTATCGCAGCAAGCACGAAAGCCTGATCACCTTCAGCAACGTCACCTACTACGACTCGCAACTGATCACATTTCCGTCGCCTGTCACCGATGACGTGGCCGTGCGGCTGGAACGCGTGTCCGGGGTCTACGACCGCGGCGGCAGCCGCACCAACCGGGCCGAGGCCGAAGCCATCGTCCGGGGCATCGAACAGCATTACCTGGACAAGGCGCGCCGCCGCCAGACGCTGGGGGTGGTCACCTTCAACCAGCCGCAGCAATCATTGATCGAAACGTTGCTGGATGCCCGCCGCCGCGCCAACGCGGAATTGGACAAGGCCATCTCGGCGCAGTCGCGCGAACCGCTCTTCATCAAGAACCTGGAGAACGTGCAGGGCGACGAGCGTGACGTGATCTATTTCTCGATCACGTACGGTCCCGATGCATCCGGCAAGATGACGATGAATTTCGGACCGCTCAACGGCGAAGGCGGCCATCGCCGCCTGAACGTCGCGATCTCGCGGGCCCGCGAAGGCGTGGTGATCTACAGCACGCTGCTGCCCGAGCAGATCGACCTGTCGCGCGTGCGCGCGGCCGGCGTGCGCGATTTGAAGCACTACCTGGAATTCGCGTTGAAGGGTCCGCGCGCGCTGGTCGAGCAATCGCTGCCCACCGGCCGCGAGCCCGACAGCCCGTTCGAGACGCAGGTCATCAAGGTGCTGCGCGAACGCGGCTGGGTGGTGCATCCGCAGGTTGGCTGCTCCGGCTATCGCATCGACATGGGCGTGGTCGATCCGCGCGCACCCGGCCGCTACTTGCTGGGTATCGAATGCGATGGCCGCGCCTACCATTCCGGAGCGACCGCACGCGACCGTGACCGCCTGCGGCAGGTGGTGCTGGAAGGGCTGGGGTGGCGCTTGCACCGGGTCTGGTCCACGGATTGGTGGATCAACCCCGAGCGCGAAGTGGAAAAGCTGCTGGCGCGCCTGGCGGCGGAACTGGAACGGGGCGAGGACGAGCCGGCCGAAGAAGACGTGCCGGCGGAAGACGACACGGCTGCCGATGGCGGGGAATTCGTGATCACGACCGAAGAGGGCGTGGCGGGATGGTCGGGGGCGGCAACGTCCACGACGCCGTCCAGCGCGGCGGCCGGGGCGGCACCGTTGATCGATCGCATGGGTGATATCACGCCTTACCAGGTGGCCGATGTGCCGACCGGCGAAGGCGACGCGTTCTACACCCGGGCCAACAATGCCAGGCTGGCCGAGGCGCTGCGCCAGGTCATCGATACCGAAGGCCCTATCCCTGAAACCGTGCTGCATCGGCGAGTGGCCCGCGCCTGGGGCCTGGAACGCACGGGCGTGCGCATTGTGGAGCGCCTGCGCACCCTGACGCCGGCCGACGTCGCCGAAACCCGCGAAGGCGAGGTGACCTATTACTGGCCCACCGGCGTGCAGCCGGATGCCTGGACGGGCTTTCGCGGCGCGGGCGACGACGAGGCCACGCGTCGCCTCATCGATGACGTGTGCCTGCAGGAATTGGCCAATGGCGTGTTGCGGGTGATGGCCATGACCGGCAATGCCCCCAAGGCGGACGTCATCAAGTCGGTGTGCCGGCTGCTGGGGCTGTCGAGGACCCTGGCGGATGCGGAAACCCGCATCGGCCTGGCCGTGTCGATGTTGGCCGCGCAAGGGCGCATCGGCGATGCGGCGGGGATCCTGCGAGTGGTTTGATGCCGCAATCCTTTGCACAATCGGGCGGATCGTTGCGACGCAGTCGTACGGAAATCCGACGTGTGCGTGTCAGACTGTAATTGCGAATCCGGGGCTGCCAATGTGTTGGCAGCCCTCGTCACATCCGGGATTTGCGCAGGGCGAGGGGGCCACCTGACCATCGGTTTCTGTCAGCCGCCATTCAGTTTTCCTGCAAAATTTTGATACTTGCCAAGGCTGGGTTCGGCTTTTTCGTCCATACTGCGGACGTAGAATCCCGCTTTTCTTCAGTGCCATCTGGCTGAAAGGAACGACCCATGAAAAAAATAATCCTCCTGGCGTCTGCTTGCGCCGCGCTGCTTCAGGCCTGCGCACCGGTTTCCAACCCTGGCCAAGGATCGTCCAATATGCCCACCACCGCCGCTACCTCGTCCGCGACCTCGTTGAGCCTGCCGGCGTACTACTGGCGCCTGGCGGCCGCGACCGACGCATCGGGCACGCCCATCGCCGCGCTGCAAAAGGGCATCGAACAGCCGCTGCGCCTGTCGTTCTCGGCCGATGCCATGAACATCCGCGGGGGCTGCAACGGCCAGTTCGGCGGCTACACCTATAAAGCCGGCGTGCTGCACGTGGCCAACCTGGCGTCCACCATGAAGGCCTGCGAGCAAAGCCTGATGCAGCTGGACGCCGAAATCGGCCGTCGCTTGAAGGGCGACCTGCGCGCCACGCTGGCCGGCGATGCATCGGAACCCAGCCTGACGCTGGTGGCCCAGGACGGCAGCGTGCTCAAATTCGTGGGCGAACCCACCCCGGAAACCCTGTACGGCAGCGCCGGCGAAACCCTCTTCCTGGAAGTGGCCGCCAAGCGCACCCAATGCAGCCATCCGATGATTCCGAACTACCAGTGCCTGATGGTGCGCGAACGCCGCTATAACGACGCGGGCGTGCAATTGCCGCCGCAGGAAGAATGGCACCCGCTGTACCAGTCGGTCGAAGGCTACGACCACCGCGACGGCGTGCGCACCGTGCTGCGCGTCAAGCGCTACGACTGGAAGAACCCGCCCGCCGATGCGCCGTCGAAGGTGTATGTGCTGGACATGGTGGTCGAGCAGGACGCGTCGGGTAGGAAGAAGTAAGCATCACGATGACAGGTCCGCGGCGCGCCGCGGCATGACCAGGGGCAGCCTCGCCGGGCTGCCCCTTTTCATTGGATGCGCCGGCCCGTTGTACGGGGTGGGACGCAAAGGGCGAAGCGTCAGTTGGCCGCAGCGTTGTTGGCCGCGCGGCGTTCGGGGCTGTGCCCGATCAGGCTCAGATACATCGCGTGGCGCTGGCGGTACTCCCTGCTGTGAATGTCAGGCGTCTGCTCCTGGCGCCACAGTTCGGCCAGCCCCGACTTGCGCCAGGCATCCTGATCGGCGGTGATATCGGCGCGGGTCAGGCTGCTGGGTTTGGGCGGCGGAACCTGGGTTTCTTCCAAAGCGTAGGCGTTGCTGCCGAGAACGCTGAGTGCGAGGGCGGCGCAGGCAGGAAAGAGTTTGATGCGCATGAGGGATATCTCCTGTTCAGTTTGGGCTTGCCCGGCGGAAATTGCCGAAAGCGAAAGCTGTGATGCCATTCTGAACAACCGTGGCTTACCCTACCGTGACCCGCACATAACATGTTTGTCAGACTTCGACGACGGCTCTCGCATGCCTTACAGAATGGGCGCGGCAAGCGCTTGCACGCGCAACGCGGCCGGCGTGGACGTCAACGTTTGCTGCAGCCTGGCTTGCAGCAAGTGCAGGAACGCGCGGGCTCGCGCAGGCGGATGACGCGTGGTCTGCAATGCGTACAGCGGTATCGGCGCAACGCTCCAATCCGGCAGGACGGGAACCAGGCCATGCCCCAGCGCCACGGCGGGCAGCGCCGCAATGCCGGCGCCGCCGCGTACCAGGTCCGCCAATGCATCAAGATTGTTGGCACGCACCTTCGCACGCGCGGCGATATGCACCGTCTCGCCATCGGTGCGCAACGTCCACTGCGACAGTTCACTGCAGATCTCCGTGCCCAGGCATTGGTGACGACGCAGCTCCGGGGGCGACGCCGGTGCGGGATGGGCGTCCAGGTAGCTGGCACAGGCGTAGAGGCGATAGGGAACCGACGCAAGATGCCGCGACACCAGATCGGAGTCGGGCTGGACGCCCCATCGGAGCGCGATATCGAAGTCCGCTGGTGTCGCGCAGTTGTCCTTGAAGGCGGAGTAGTCCAGCAGGACGTCGATGCCTGGCCAGGCCGCGCAGAATTCGCGCACGACGCCCACGAATGCGAACGGCGCCAGTGTGTCGGGCAAGCTGATCCGCAAGGTGCCGGTGGGCTCCAGCCCCAGCTGGCGCAGCGCATGGTGTGCGTCGGCGGCTTGTTCGATCAGCTCGCGGCAGGTGTCGAAATACAGGGTGCCGGCGTCGGTTAGCAACATGCCGCGAGTGGTGCGTATCAGCAGGGCGATGCCCAGCTCCCGCTCCAGGCAGCGCAAGCGCCGGGAAATGGTGGACGCTGGCATGTCGAGCTTGTCCGCGCTACGCCCCAGGTGCAGCAGCTTTGCGACCTCCACGAAGATCGCGATGTCGTTGAGATTAGGCATGCGTCACCACCGGGCGGCGCCCTGTTTCCTTACCGAATGCTTGCCACTGTATCGGGGGTAGCCTGACGGGCGCGTGACGCGATCCTGACCGCAGGGTATCAGCGGGATGACATCGTATCTCTGGCGTCACCGCCATGCCATTCATGGCGCGGGCCGTGCCGTTTTCGCTATTACGCCGCGGCCCGCGCTCGCCCATACTCGCCTGCATTCCGGCATGCCACTGACGGCGCCGGGGATATCGAGCCAATCCGGCATGATCAATCGGGGGTGTCAATCATGAAGAGAACGAGGCTGAACATTCTGGCGCTGGCAGGCGGCATCATCGCGATGCCGCTCACGGCTGTCGCGCAGACGTCCGTCACGCTCTACGGCGTTGTGGACGCAGGCGTGGGTTACGAACGCGTGAAGGGACCGAACGGTTTTTCGCAGAGCCGCGTCGGGTCGGTGGACGGCGTCAACAGCGGCTCCCGCTGGGGCCTGCGCGGGCAGGAGGATCTGGGAGACGGCCTGCGCGCCATCTTCAACGTGGAAAGCGGATTCAGCGCCAACACCGGCATGTCGGGCCAGAGCAACCGGCTGTTCGGCCGGCGCGCCACCGTCGGACTGGCCAGCGACGATTGGGGCACGCTGGAATTCGGCCGGCGGATCAACCTGGCCTCGGACTGGATCGGCAATATCGTGGATCCGTTCGGCACCTCCTTCCGGACCGCCAACCTTGGGTCTGCCTTCAGCGCGGCGAACACGATGCGGGTCGACAACCTGGTGCTGTATCAGACGCCTACCTTCGGCGGGTGGCAGGCCGGGCTGGGGTACTCGTTCAACGTGGACAGCACGCGAGCCGACAATGCACCGGGCACGACTGACTTTGCGACGGGCAACAACAACCGTTTGCTGACCGCGGGCCTGCGCTACAGCAATGGGCCGGTGTACGCCGCCCTGTCCTACGACCGGCTCAACCCCACCAATGGCGCTGTGGGCGGGCAATCGCCCGCCCGCATCCAGCAGTACATGATCGCCGGCAGCTACGATTTTGAAATATTGAAGGTGCACGCGATCTTCGGCCAGACCTACGACGGCTGGTTCCAGGGGCAGACCATGGGGGTGACGCCGAACGAGGGCGGCTTCGAGAACATGGGCACCTACAAGCTGCGCGACGGTTTCCGCGCGAATTCGTACCTGCTGGGCGCGACGCTGCCCTTGGGCGCAAGCAAGGTCTTCGCGTCCTGGCAGCGCGCTGATCCGAACAACACCAGCCTGACGGGTGATGACAGCACCATGAACGTCTATAGCGTGGGCTATACCTACGACCTGTCCAAGCGCACCAATCTCTATGCCTATGTGTCCTATGGGGACAACTACGCCTTCAACCGCGACGCCAGCAACCAGGCCGCGGCAGTGGGCTTGCGACACCGGTTTTAAGCGCGCCGCGTCAGCGCCCAGGCTGAAACTCACGCAAGTCTCCGCTGCGAGAGTGACGGCTGACTCCGCGAAAGTCGGGCGTCTGGCGGGCGTGTCTTGAAAGGGTCGGGCCGCCTTCGGGCGGCCCACTCATTTGCGCCGGACACGGGCCCGGCAATGTTATCTGGGCGACAGCAAAGCGTAAGCACCAGGACAGTGGCGGCCCCGTAGAGTACAGCTTCCACCTCTACCGGGACGGCGCTGTCATGTTGTCATCAACGCAGTTATTCACGCGGCCACGGCTGATCATATGGGTGCCCTTGCTGGTCCTGGGGGCGGTGCTGGCCGGTTACCTGGCGCGATCGGGCGACGCGGGCGCGACCGTCGCCGGCGAGCGGCCCGCCGTGCCGGTGCGGACGGCGCCGGTGGAGCGGCAGGACGAGTTGCCATTGATGCTGCGGTCTTCCGGAGACGTCCGTCCGGTGCGCAGCGTGGACGTGCGCACGCAGGTCGACGGCGTGCTCAACGAAATCACCGCGCGCGAAGGCGAGATGGTGCGCGCCGGAGACACGCTGGCCCGCATCGATGACCGCGTCATCGTGTCGGCGCTGGCGCAAGCCAAGGCGCAGCATGCCATGGTGGCCGCGCAATTGAAGGTGGCGCGGCTGGACCTGGCCCGCTACCGCAGCCTGCGCAAGGAGGAAGCCGTCTCGCTGCAGGTGGTGGAACAGCAGGCGGCGCGGGTGGAAGAACTGCAGGCCTCGGTACGCAATCTGGAGGCGGCGATGCAGGCCCAGGAGGTATTGCTGTCGTACACCGACATCCGTTCGCCGCTCGATGGCCGGGTGGGACTGATCCGGCTGCACGCGGGCAATGTGCTGCGCACCGCCGAGTCCCAGGTGATGTTCACCGTGGTGCAGATGGACCCGATCACGGTCGAGATGTCGGTGCCGCAAGCCTTGCTGCCCCGTATCCAGGAAGCGCTGTCCGACGGGGCGAAGGTGCCGGTGCAGGCCTATGTCAGCGACGGCGGCGCGTTGCTGGCCGAGGGCCGTCTGGCGCTGCTGGACAACCAGGTGTCGACGGCCAGCGGCACGATCCGCCTGAAGGCGTTGTTCGATAACCCGCAGGGGCGGCTCTGGCCGGGGCAGTCGGTGGTGGCGGCCTTGCGGTTGCAGGTGATGAATGATGTGCTGGTGGTGCCCGCCAGGGCCCTGCAACGCGGCGACGGGCGCATGTTCGTCTGGCGTGTCGATGACGGCAAGGCGCGGGCCACGGACGTGACCGTGCTGCATGCCACGGATACGCTGGCGGCGGTGTCCGGGCTGGAAGAGGGCGTGTCGGTGGTGGTGGACGGCGCCTCGCGCCTGTATCCGGGCGCTAGCGTACGCGCCGAGGCCGCTGGCGAGCCGTCGGCCGCGCGGCTGGCGGCAACCGGCAAGGCAGGCGCCGATGCAGCGCGCTAGCCTTTATGCCTGGTGCATCGCGCACCCGATCGGCACGGTACTGATGACGATCGCCGTGGTGCTGCTGGGGGTGCTGGCCTACCTGCGCCTGCCCGTGGCGCCGCTGCCGGAAGTCGATTTCCCCACCATACAGGTCGAGGCGCGCCTGCCGGGCGCCAGCGCCCAGACCATGGCGTCTTCCGTGGCGACGCCGCTGGAAGTGCAGTTCAGCGCCATCCCCGGCGTCTCCGAAATGACCTCGTCCAGCTCCATCGGCGTCACCACGCTGACGCTGCAGTTCTCGCTGGACAAGGACATCGACGTTGCGGCCCAGGAGATCCAGGCGGCCATCAACACTGCCGCGGGGCGCCTGCCGGCCGATCTGCCCAACCTGCCGACCTGGCGCAAGGTGAACCCCGCCGATGGCCCGGTGCTGATTCTGAGCGTCACGTCCAAGACGTTGCCGTTGACCGAACTGAGCGACCTGGCCGAGACGGTGCTGGCGCGGCAATTGAGCCAGGTCGAAGGCGTGGGGCAGATTTCGCTGACCGGGCAGCGTCGGCCGGCCATTCGCATCCGCGCCAATCCCGAAACGCTGGCCGCCACGCGCAGCACGCTGGCCGACGTGCGTGAGGCGATCCAGCGCGGTAGCGTCAACCTGCCCAAGGGCGCGCTGTTCAGCGCCGACCGGGTGGCGACGCTGGAGGTCAACGATCAGCTGTTCGACCCCGCGGACTACGGCGCGCTGGTGATCGGCTATCGCGAAGGCGAACCGGTCCTGCTCAAGGACGTGGCCACCGTGGAACTGGGCGCGGAGGACGACTACATGGGCGCCTGGCCCGATGGGCAGCCGGGCGTCGCCCTGATCATCCGGCGCCAGCCGGGCGCCAACATCGTGGCGACGGCGGACCGGATCGCACAGGCGCTGCCAGCCTTGCAGGCGGCGCTGCCGGCGGACGTGGCCGTGGAGGTCTACAACGACCGTACCCGCACCATCCGCTCGTCGTTGCACGAGGTCCAGCTGACGCTGGCCGTGGCCATCGTCCTGGTGATCGGGGTGATGGCGGTGTTCCTGAGGCAGACATCGGCCACGCTGATCGTGTCGGCCGTGCTGGCGGTGTCGTTGGTGGCGACGTTCGCGGTGATGGCGCTGGCCGGGTTCAGCCTGAACAACCTGACGCTGGTCGCGATCGTCGTGGCGGTGGGCTTCATCGTGGATGACGCCATCGTGGTGATCGAGAACATACACCGCCACCTGGAGGCGGGCGCGAGCATGCGCGAGGCGGCGTTGAACGGGACGCGCGAGATCGGCTTCACGGTCGTGTCGATCAGCGTGTCGCTGGTGGCGGCGTTCACGCCGCTGCTGTTCATGGACGGTATCGTGGGCCGTCTGTTCAGCGAATTCGCCCTGACCGCCACGGCCGCGATCATGGTGTCGATGATCGTTTGCCTGACGCTGGCGCCCACGCTGGCCAGCCTGTTCATGAAAGCCCAGGCGCATCCGCCGGGGGGCGTGCCGTCGGGCCAGTCCGGCCGCCTGGCGGGACTTTACGTCCGGGCGCTCGACTGGGTGCTGGCGCACCAGCGCACGACCCTGGTGGTGTTCCTGCTGACGGTCGCAGCCAGCGTCGCCAGCTTCGTGTCGATTCCCAAGGGCTTTTTCCCCTTGCAGGATACGGGGTTCATCGTGGGGGTGACGCGGGCGGCTTCCGATATCTCCTATGACGACATGGTCGCCAAGCACAAGCAGATCGAGGCCATCGTGCAGGCCGAGCCCGGCGTCGTCGGCGTCAACCATGCGGTGGGCGGCTCGGCCACATTGGGCAATGGCCGGATCTGGCTGGTGCTGAGCGATCCCGGCGACCGGGATGCCAGCGCCAGCGAAATCATCGACCGCCTGCGTCCGAAGTTCGCGCAGATCCCGGGAATACAGGTGTTTCTGCGCTCGGCGCAGGACATCGTCATCGGCGCCGGGCAGCCGCGCGCCCAATACCTGTACGTGATGCGGGCGCAGGACAGCGCGCAATTGGCCGAGTGGGCCGAAAAGCTGAGCGACAGCCTGGCGCGGGAGCCGCTGTTCCGGGATGTGTCGCATGACCTGCAATGGGATGCGCAGATCACCCGCCTGACGCTGGACCGAGCCGTGGCGGCGCGCTACGGCTTCACGGCCAGCGACCTGGACAATGCCTTGTACGACGCGTTCGGCCAGCGGCAGATCAACCAGATGCAGACCGAGGCCAACCAGTACTACGTGGTGCTCGAAATCGACCACCACCAGCGCGGCACGGCGGAAAGCTTGGCCTACTTCCAGCTGCGCTCGCCGTTGACCGGCGAGATGGTGCCCTTGTTGAGCTTCGCGCGAGTCGAGCCGCCGCAGCGCGGGCCGGCGGTGATCGTGCACGATTCGCTGCTGCCGGCGGTCAACCTGTCCTTCAACCTGGCGCCCGGCGCGCCGTTGGGAGACGCGGTGCAGCGCCTGGAGCAGATACGGGAAGGGCTGGGCATGCCCGCCAGCGTCACGGGTTCGTTCCAGGGTTCCGCCCAGGCGTTCCAGGACTCGCTGGCGAGCCAGCCCTGGTTGATCCTGGCGGCGCTGCTGGCGGTGTACATCATCCTGGGCGTGCTCTACGAGAGCTTCGTGCACCCGCTGACCATCCTGTCCACATTGCCGTCCGCCGGCCTGGGCGCCATTCTGTTCCTGTGGCTGTGGCGGCTGGACTTCTCGGTCATGGCGTTGATCGGCCTGATCCTGCTGATCGGCATCGTCAAGAAGAACGGCATCCTGCTGGTGGACTTTGCCTTGCAGGCGCAGCGCGAACGCGGCCTGTCGGCGCAAGAGGCCATCCGCGAAGCGTGCCTGACGCGGTTCCGGCCGATCATGATGACGACCCTGGCGGCGGGGCTGGGCGCGGTGCCGCTGATGCTGGCGTTCGGCACCGGCGCCGAGCTTCGCGAACCGCTGGGCGTGGCCATCGTGGGCGGGCTGGCCATCAGCCAGGTGCTGACGCTGTTGACCACGCCCGTGGTGTTCCTGGCGCTGCACCGCCTGTTCCTGGCGCGGCGGGCGCAAACGCCCGGCGCGCCTGATCTCAAGCCAACTGGAAAGGCCAGATGAATCGATTGCAACGACTGTCGGGGTTGAGCGCGCTGGCGCTGCTGGCGGCATGTTCTACCACGCCCGCGAATCTGCCCGCGCCGGGGGCCGATGACACCGCCGAGGCGGCGCTGGCCCAGGCCGGCCTGCCCGTGCGCTGGTGGGAGAGTTTCCAGGACCCGGCGCTGGATCGTCTGCTGGGGCATGCGCTGGTGTCGAACCTGGACCTGGCGTCCGCCGCCGAACGCATCCGCGAGCAACGCGCGCTGCGCCGCCAGGCGTCGGCCGCGCTGTTCCCGACGTTGAATGCCGGGGCCAGCGCGCAGCGCGCCTCACGGGTGGAGCCTGCCTCGTGGTACGGCCTGGACCTGGCCTGGGAGATCGACCTGTTCGGCAGGCTGGGCGCGCAGCGCGACGCCGCCACGGCCGAGACCCAGGCCACCATTCATGACTACGAGGCCTTGCGCCTGAGCTTGATGGCGGAAGTGGCGGTGGCGTACCTGCAACTACGGCTGGCGCAGCGCCAGGCCCGGTTGGCCGAGAGCACGGGGGAGGTGCTGAGACGCACCAGCGACCTGGTGGATGCGCGGCGCCGCATGGGCATGGCCAGCCGCCTGGATTCGGAACGCATGGTCGCCGAATACGAAGCGACCTATGCCGAGGTGCCGGTGGCGCAGCAGCAGGTCATCAGTTCGCGCCATGCGCTGGCCTATCTGCTGGCGACCGAGGTGAACGTGATCGACCAGATGCTCGACCTAGGCCCCGAGCAGCCGCAGGTGCCGCGCCAGGAGGCGTTGGACGCACTGCTGGCGATGCCCGCGGACACGCTGCGCTGGCGCCCGGATGTGCAGGCGGCGCAGCGGCGCATGGCCGCTGCCGGAGACATGCTGCGGGCGGAAAGGGCGGCCCGCTATCCGCAACTGACGCTGGGCCTCATGGGCGGCTTCGAGCGCGGCACGAGCGATCCGGCGTGGTCGCTGGGCCTGCAGTTGCTGCAGCCGCTGTTTGACTTCGGCAGAATCGAGTCGCGTATCGAAGGCGCCGACGCTCGCCTGGCGCAGAGCCGGCTGGCCTATGAATCCGCATTACGGCTGGCGCTGCGCCAGAGCCAGACCAGCATCCACGGCTACGGTCAGGCGATGCGCCGGCAGTCGCGCCTGGATGCCGCAGCGGCTGCGGCGGACAATGCCGCGCAATTGGCCCGCAGCCAGTACGAGGCCGGCATGGTGTCGCTGCTGGAAGTGCTGGATGCGCAGCGCAGCGCCTATGACATCCAGCGCTCGCTCTCGAGCGCCACGATCGACGTGGCGCTGCGCTGGGTCGAGATCTATCAGACCCTGGGCGTGGCCAGCGAGTTGCCCCCGAGCACGCCTTCGTAGACCGCCAGCGTCTGGGACACGAAGCGGTCTACGCCGAATTCCGCCAGACTCTTGGCTCGCGCCGCACGGCCCATCGCCGGCAGCAGGCCGCGTTGGGCAATGATCTGTTCCAGGCAGCGAGCGATGCTGGCGGGCGACGCTGGATCCACGACCCAGCCGTCGACGCCGTGGTCCACGTTTTCCGGCAAGCCGGCGTAGCGGCTGACCATGACGGGCTTGCCCATCGCCATCATTTCCCGGCAGGCGAATGAAATCGTCTCGATGCGGGTGGACAGGACAAAGCCGATGTCAAAGGCGGCCACGAACGGACGCACGTCGGCAAGCAGGCCGGCGTAGTAGACCTGGCGCTCCATGCCCAGTTCGCGGATGCGGACTTCCTGCTCGCGGGTGAGCGGGGCGCCCGCCACCGCCACGAGCACCTGGTCCCGCAGCGCGGGCGGCAGCAGGGTCACGGCGTGCACCATGTCCAGCCAGTGCTTGTAGCCCGCCGTGCCGGCGTTGCTGCCGATGACGTAGCGGTTCGTGGCCTCCAACGGCCAGCCGCGGCGCGGGTCTGCGCGGTCGGATTGCGGCTCGGGCCGGAAATAGTCCGTGTCCACGCCGTTCTTCACCGTGGTGATGGGGCAGCGCGCATAGGCCGACGCGCTCAAGGTGTTACGCGAGTCTTCGCAGACGGCGATGACGTGGTCGGTGGCCAGCCTGGCCCGCAGATAGGGTCCCATGCCCTTTACCGTATGGTTGTCGTGCTTGGTGTAGACAATGCCCGGACGCCGGCCGGTGAGCTTCATCCTGGCCAGCATCACGCTACGGTGGTCCAGGGAACCATTGACGTGAACGATGTCAAATCTTCCGATGGCCATGATGTCTGCCAGCCGCGCGATGCATGCCGGCGTGTTCCAGAGGCGGCTCGAGAACTCGACCGCCACGTTCTCCGTCAGGCCGGTCTGGGCCGCGCAGGCATACAGGCGGCTGGTTTCGGGCACTGCCACCGTCAGGCCGTGGTCGTGGCCCAGGTGGCGGATCAGCGTGTTGATGTAGGTGGTGTGGCCGCCGCCATCGCCCTTGTGGAAATTGGTATAGAGAATTTTCATGAGTGGCCGCGCCGGTAAGCCTCTACGCGGATGGTTGCCGCGAGGCGTTGCGGGTACTCTATTCAGGCGCGACTGACCCCAGCGTGACCTCGACCTGACGGCTACGCGTCGGCAAGCTGACGCGTAGCCAAGCTGACATTTCTGTCAGCTTGGGGTCACGCTGCGGACGGCGGCGTGGGTCTACATTGATAGGGCGCGTCGGCAGATTTCCTGTGGACCCGGGTCTTCGGGAGACGGAATTCGCATTGACCAAGACCGACCAGGAGGGGCAGGTAAAAATGCGTTTATTGCTACTGGAAGACGAGCCCAAGACGGCGTCGTACATCAAGCGCGGGTTGACGGGCCTGGGCTATACCGTGGACCTGGCGCCAGACGGCACCGAGGGTCTGTTCCTGGCGTTGGAGCAGGACTACGATGGCATCATCCTGGATGTCATGCTGCCCGGCAAGGACGGGTACACGGTGCTGGAACTGTTGCGGGCGCGCAAGCAGACGCCGGTGCTGATGCTGTCGGCGCGCGGATCCGTCGACGAACGCGTGAAGGGCCTGCGCAAGGGGGCCGACGACTACCTGCCCAAACCGTTTTCCTTCACCGAACTGGTGGCGCGCATCCAGGCCTTGCTGCGGCGCGGCTCGGGTGCGGGCGTTGAATCCACCCTGCTGGTGGTCGACGACCTGCAGGTGGACATGATGGCGCGCCGCGTGACGCGCGCCGGGCAGCGCCTGGACCTGACCGCCAAGGAATTCGCCCTGCTCAGTCTGTTGGCCCGGCACCAGGGCGAAATCCTGTCCAAGCTGATGATCGCCGAACAGGTCTGGGACATGAATTTCGACAGCGACGCCAATGTCGTCGAAGTCGCCATGCGGCGCCTGCGCGTCAAGGTCGATGCTCCCTATCCGAAGAAGCTGCTGCACACGGTGCGGGGCATGGGCTACCTGCTGGAAAGCCGCGACGAGCCCGGGCCAGAAGCCGAGGCGCCATGATGTCTTCCATTTCGACGCGGCTGGCCCTGATGTTCGGCCTGTCGGTGGCCCTGATCGTTTCGGTCTGCGCCGTCGTGCTGCAAGGCTCATTGAAGGACTCCCTGCAACAGCAGATGCACAACGAGCTTGAACTGCGCCATTCGCTGCTGGATCCGCTGCTGATGTCGCGCGAGTCCCGCGGGTCCTGGTTGAAGGTCGTCGACAAGCTCAGCGCCATGGCGCCGGACGACGGACCCGATGCGCTGCATTGGGTGATCAGCGACGATCCTTTCTACAGCTATGGCGGCCCCGCGCCCTTTGGCGTGGATTGGAACCGCGTGCCGGACGGGTTCTCGATCTTGCCGCCGCAAAAGGGCTGTTGCCCCTTGAATGTGCTGATCACCACCATTCCTCCCGCCGGCTCGCGCCCGGCGCTGCGCTTTGTCGTGGCGCTGGATTCGACGCCCTACATGAAGACCCTGGGCGACTTCACTCACAACCTGACCGCGATCTCCATCGCTGGCACGCTGCTGGTTGCGCTGCTGGGCTATGGCATCGCCCGCCTGGGGCTTTGGCCCGTCAGGCGCCTGAGCTCGCAAGCGCACGGCCTGGCTCCGGGGGACACCGGCCAGCGCCTGGATACGGCGCGCCTGCCGCCGGAAATCCGCGATCTGGCGGTCTCGTTCAACGGCGTGCTGGCACGGCAGGAGGTGGCCTGGCGTCAGTTGGAAAGCTTCAACGCCGACGTGGCGCACGAGCTGCGCACGCCCTTGACCAACCTGATGGGCCAGACCCAGATGGGCTTGGCGGTGGGGCAGGACGTGCAGGAATTCAAGGAGCTGCTGCAGTCCAATATGGAAGAGCTGGAACGCATGACGTCCATCGTCAACGACATGCTGTTCCTGTCGCATGCGCAGGTCGGCCGGATGGCGATGGATCTGAGCGAGATTTCCCTGCGCGAGGAAGCGCAGAAAACCACGGAATACGTCGAGCCCCTGTTTGTCGAAAAAGACCTCACGATTACGTTGCAAGGCGATGCCCGTGCACTCGCGGACCGCCGGCTGTTCCATCGCGCGCTGGCCAACCTGCTCGAAAATGCCGCTTGCCACGCCGACGTCCGCAGCGAGGTCACGATCGACATGGAAAGCCGTGACGGCAAGGCGTACCTGTCCGTCTCCAACGTCGGCCAGCCGATAGACCCGCAGCACCTGCCACGGCTGTTCGAGCGCTTTTTCCGGGCCGAGTCGTCGCGCAGCCAGAGCGACCGGCATCACGGCCTGGGCCTGTCCATCGTCAAGGCCATCGCGGTGATTCACCAGGGCGATGTCTTCGTGCGCAGCGAGGACGGCGTGAATACCTTTGGATTCTGGATACTGGCCCAATCGTCGACTTAAGTGGGACGCAATATAAAGAAGCGCAGGTCCTATTTTTCTTTTTTTACAGGGTTGCCATCCGTGATTTCTGGGGATTGGCTGCGTGGGGTGAACTCGACCTACAAGTCCGATAGATTCAAATCTAGCGTGCGACAACGATCCCCAACGCGTTCATCGTTTCCGTTGTCATCAGACCGGTGATCGGCAAAGACTTGACAGTCTGAAAATGTTTGATTGCAGCCGTTGTTCCTGGCCCCATTACGCCGTTGATTGGGCCGTCATAGAGTTGAAGCGACGTGAGTTTGATCTGCACTCGCACGATTTGGAGTTTGAGTTTTTCTGCACGATTCAACTCCACATTGTCCGATGTGGCGCCTCCTCCTTTAGGCGGCGTTCCTGACGCCGCAGGTTTGGTGCTTGAAGGTGGTACCACGGGGCGCCCCGTGGCGCCTGACGCATCGCTCTTTCCTGATGGGGACACTGAAGACGATCCGGAAGGCGGCGCGTATAGAGGTGTCGGTGTTTTGGCAGCAGGTGTGAGGGTCGGAGCGGGGGCAGAATAAGTCGAACCACGGCCGCTGGAACCGGAGTAGTGCGAACTATGGCTGGAATGTGAGCGATGGCTGGAATGCGATCGATGTCCGGCGAATAGGTTGTCGTAGCCGAAGTTCAGCGGACGCAATGGCACGGCCTTAGGCTCGTTAAGCGCATCTAATGCGAGCTTTTCCACAGAGGACGTTGCGTCGGCAGGTTTACTGCCAAATGCGGTTAAGCCCGCAATGAACATGCTGATGCTCTTTATGAAGCGACTCATGCCACATATTCCTCATTCATGATCTGTATGACTTTGGCTGGTTTCCAACCGCGTTCATACCAAGAAAAAAATCCTGAGCAATTTGATTTCATCTGGCATGCATCGCAGGCGGGTGCATAGACTTTTTTCCAATCCGAAATGCTGCGATGCGCGTACGCGTGCAGCGCACGGGGCAGTGCGCAAAGTGGTGCATTCATAAACAAAAAAGGCACCGAATGGCGCGCCAATTGGTGCGAGGCTTGTTGGAGCGATTCTTGCCATTCCAGCAGATCGACTTCGCATAGTTCGCGATTGGCCAGAGCAAAGCCGATAGGCTCACAGGCCATTAGCGCAACCTCTTTGACGAACGGAAGGTTGCGGCCAATGAAGGTGCATAGAGCCGGCAGGGTTTCCAATACGGGGCGTATCAACACGATTCGCAATTGGATTGGCTGGCTATAGCGTTGAAGATTCAATAATCCTGAGAGGGTCTGTTCGAAGGCCCCAGGCGTTTGAACCACGAAATCATGCAGAAAATCGGCATGACCGTACAGAGGAACGAGCCAGGTGACGGGTGTGGACAGGCCATTTAGCAATGCGTGGCTCTGGTCTAAGTCAGCCAGCAGGCGACCGTTGGTCAGTAGTTCCACACGCGTGCCCGGATGCTGGAAGCCCACCGAGTCCAGTACTGTCCTGAGGTGGGGGCCCAGTAGCAGCGGTTCTCCGCCGCTCAACCCCAGCACTTGCGGCGAGACAGTTAGGTGGCGGATCGCGTCAAGAGTCTCCTCGACCATCCACGCGTCGTCCTGAAGTGTCGGGGGCTGCGAGCACATCAGACAGTAGCTGTTGCAGCGGTTGGTCAACTGCAGGCTGTGGTGTACGTCTGATTCGCGGTACAGCACCGTAACTTCTGATCGTTCGGGATCAGCCGAGACAATATCGCCGGGCTCCAGGCCAGTAGCAGCAACCCAATCGACATTGGACAAGCCTGAAGCCTGATATTGTGCAACCAAACTCCGTTGTGTTGCAGTGGGGGCTTGCACCAAGAATTGCAGGTCAGCTTGCCACTGCACCGCTAGCAAGTCGGCATCGATCACACGCCAGACGCGATAGCCATTTTGCACAGTTTGGCCGAAATTGGCTTTTAAGCGCCGCATTGTATTGCCTCCTTTGGAGGGCTGGGGCGTGCCCAGGCATGGAACAGATCCATGCGTTGCTCATCAGCATGTTTGAGGGCGCTGAAAAAATAATCAAATAGCCATAGATGTCGTTGGCAATGTTCGGTCTGCAGCGCTGGGGTTTCCATGTTTGCGAACTGGGCTTGTGCATCTACCGGGTTTGGGGCGCAGAATGTTTGGTATGCACAGTTGCGGCACCCTTCCATTTTCTCCACTCGGCTGGATGCGATCAGACGCTGTTGCACCGGAGATTGCCGCAGCTCAGCCAAGGGATTGCCGATTTTTCCCAGACGCAGCGATACGTCGCCGTTCTCCGCCAGCATGCGGGCCTCGTCGCTGGGATACACATAACCATCGTAGTTGTAGACCAATACGCTCTGGCCTGCACCCGTCGGACTTTGAAGGTCGACATAGCCCGCATCGAATGGCGAGAGGATCTTATTCAGGATGATGGATGCGTAGACCTCTCGTAGTTCAACGCCTTGTCGATTCCAATGTAGTATTCGATCGAGCGCCCTTCGATAGAAATCGTAGAATTGCTCTGGCCTATAGCCTAGTAGACGCTGATTGCGCTTGGCAAAGCCATAACTGCTGAGTGGTCGAATGAATATGTCATTGAAGCCAAGTTTGACGTATTCGTCGACGATCTCTTCCGGATGCGTCAAGGAAGCTTTCGTGGTCGTCATCAACGCCGACACTGCGTCGTGTCCGAGTTCGCTGCGCGCCAATTCAATTCCGGCGAGAGTGCGCTCGTAAGCATTGCGTCCAGGAGTCGGACGGTTGCGATTATGTAGCGCTGCGGGGCCGTCGATACTAGTCGACAGAAATACGCCGTGCCTTGCCAGAAAACGGCACATTTCACGATCCAGTTGGTGAAGCGTGGAGGCGATTACGAAGCGCAATTGACGACCTTCCGAGCGGTTACGTTCATGGATTCGAGTGATCGCGATTTGCACCATGTCGAACCGCAGCAGGGGATCGCCGCCCTGGAATTCGATAGTCAAAGCCGGGGCGTCGCTTTCAAACACGCTGTCACAAGCCGCCAAAAGATCTGCGTGCGATAACGTGTGACCCGTGTCTGTCAAAGACCGGCTGACCTGGCAGTATTGACAGGAATGCGCGCACTGTAGGGTGGGAACAATGATGTGCAAACTGACGCCGCCCGCGATGGTTTCGCGTCTGGCCGCCTTACGCGAAGCCAGCAGCCGACGGCTACCCGATCGATCAAGGTTGGCCACAAAGTGGCCGGCTTTCAGATCTGCTTGTAACGACAGCGGTAATTCGGTCACACGGCCTTGTGCTAATGACCGAGCCTGATCGGCAGTCAGAAAAACATGGTCGCCAGCCGAGCTGACTGCAAGCCAATCATTGTCGATCGCCCTAGTTTGATAGGGCAGTACCTCCACGGCATAGGCATTCACGCGCTTCTCCTAGCGCGGCTCCTTGGGCCGGCGCGCTTATAAAGTTTTTAGCAACATAATGACACAAAATTATTGCAAAACCTAATTTGGAGTATTTTTTAGAAAGGCGTGCCGCGCGGTTTTATGCGAACACTGCAAGGCATTTCGGGATGGATCCAGGCGCCTGTGAATTGATCGGTCGGACAGAGGCCGGTGATGGTGAGATGATTTTTTTTGCGGCCTTTTGCCCTCGCTTGATCTCAATATTGTAAATTATAGTTATTCTCATCTATGCCCGCGCGTCTTCCATGGCTGCCACCGACCCCACCCCGCAGCACACGCTTCACACGCTCTACCAGGACCATCAAGGTTGGCTGCAGGGCTGGTTACGTAAAAAGCTGGGGTGCGCATTCGATGCGGCCGACCTGGTGCACGACACCTATCTGCGGGTCTTGAGCCGCCGCGAGCCCGGCGATATCCGTGAGCCGCGTTCGTACCTGGCCACCATCGCTCACGGTTTGATGGTGAACCACCTGCGGCGCCGCGACCTGGAACGCGCCTATCTGGAAACGCTGGCGCATCTGCCCGAGCCCCAGGCTCCCTCGCCGGAATCCCGCGCGCTGGCCCTGGAAGCGCTTTGCGAGATCGACGCCATGCTCGACGGCCTGCCCGTCGCGGCCCGGCGTGCGTTCCTGCTGTGCCAGATGGAAGGCATGACCCATGCCGAGATCGCCAAGACGCTGCGCGTGTCGGTGGGGTCGGTGCGCCTGTACATCGCCCGCGCCTTGCGCCAATGCCTGGAACTGGCGCCGTGAGCGGCGGGGGCATCGACCCGCGCGCGCTGGACGGCGCGGTGGAATGGTTTCTACGGTTGACGTCCGGCACCGCCAGCGACGCCGACCACGCGGCCTGGCAGGCCTGGCGCCGGGCCGATCCAGAACATGAACGGGCCTGGCAACGCACCGAAGCCCTGACGCGCCGGTTCGAAGTGCTGCCCAAGGGCGTGCTGCCGGTATTGGGCCGTCCGCGTTCGGCGGGGCGCCGGCGCGTGCTGGGCAAGCTGGCGTTGTTGGCCAGCGCCGGCGGTGCCGCCTGGCTGGCGTACCGCGACGACGCCTGGCGCAACTGGGTCGCCGAATACCGCACGCCGACAGGGGCGCGGCGCGAGGTGATGCTGGCCGACCATAGCCGCGTCGTCTTGAACACGTCCACGGCGATGGATGTGCTGTTCGACGCCCAGCAAAGGCTGATCGCGCTGCATGCCGGCGAAATCCTGGTCGAGACAGCGCCCGATCCCGAACGCATCGCCCGGCCGTTCATCGTGCGGACCCGCGAAGGCAGCATCACCGCGCTGGGCACCCGTTTCGTGGTGCGGCGCGACGACGGCGTATCGGCCGTGCAGGTGTTGGAAGGCGCCGTGCGCGTGGCGCCGCGCGGGGTGGCTGCCGATGGCGCTGTGGTGGTGCCGGCCGGCATGGGCTTGCGCTTTGGCGACGGCCTGGCCGACCGCCCCGAACCCATCGCGGGCGATCCGTCGGCCTGGCAGCATGGCATGCTGCAGGTGGACGGCATGCCGCTCAGGCAATTCCTGGCCGAGCTGCAACGCTACCGCAGCGGCTGGATCGAATGCGCGCCGGAAGTGGCCCATCTGCCGATCTCGGGCGCCTTCCCGCTGGGGGATATCGACCGGGTGCTGGCCACCGTCGCCGACACCTTGCCGTTGCAACTGCGTTACCGCACCCGCTATTGGGTGTCCGTGCTGCCGCGGGGTGGAAAAACTAATTTGTAACGCGATTAGCACTTTTCGCGTCTCATCTGGCTACGAGGGTAAGACCAACTGTTGGAGTGCCCCGTCATGCCCCCGCGTTATCCCCGTCTGCGCGCCAGCGCGTCCCGTCGCGCCCTGTGCGGCGCCCGCGCGTTCGCGCTGCCACTGGCTGCCCTGGCCGCGCCCGTCCAGGCGCAGACGTCCGCCGCGCCGGTCGCGGTGGCGATCGAACCCGGCCCGCTCAGCGCCGCATTGTCGGCCTACGCCGCGCGCGCCGGCGTGCTGCTGTCGTTCGATCCGGCGCTGACGCGGGACCTGCGCACGGCGGGGCTCCAAGGCAGCTATGGCTTCGAAGAGGGCTTGCGCAAGCTGTTGGACGGCAGCGGGCTGGAACCCTTGCGGCGGACCGACGGCGGCTACACGCTGCGCCGCCAGCCCCAGGCGGACGTGACCGCGCTGCCCGCCGTCACCGTGACGGGCAGCCGCGACGGCGACGCGGTCAGCGAAGGCACCGGTTCGTACACGACGCGGGCGGCCTCGTCGGCGACCCGCATGGACTTGTCCCTGCGCGAGACGCCCCAGTCGGTCAGCGTCGTCACCCGGCAGCAGATGGATGACCAGAATCTGACGACCCTGGACGACGTGCTGCGCCAGACCCCGGGCGTCGTGGCGGACAAGCAGGACGAGCGCGTCACCATCACGTCGCGCGGCTTCGCCATGAACACCATGATCGATGGCGTGCCCACGTTTGCGTTCAAGACGCCCGCGGCCGAGGTCGGCATGATCAACACTGTCATCTACGACCGCATTGAAGTCGTGCGCGGCGCAGCCGGCCTGCTCAATGGGGTGGGGGAGCCGGGCGGTTCGATCAACCTGATCCGCAAGCGGCCCACCAGCGAATTCGCCGGCCACGTCACTGCCGGCGCGGGCCGCTGGAACAACTACAACCTGGAGATGGACCTGGGCGGGCCGCTGAACAGCTCTGGCTCCGTGCGGGGCCGGGCCATCGCTTCGCGCACTGCGGGCGACAGCTTCATCGACAGGCGCAAGCGGTCCGACGATGTTTTCTACGGCATCCTTGAAGCGGATATCACGCCCAACACGCTGTTGAGCGTGGGCTTCGAACATCAGAAGACCGCCATCGACGGCGCCAACTTCGGCCAGGCGCCCCTGTTCTACAGCGACGGTACGCGTACGGACTTTCCGCGCTCGTTCAACCCCGGCACCCCATGGAGCCAGTGGGACATGTACAGCGACAAGATTTTCGTCACGCTGGACCATCGCTTCGATAACGGCTGGCGCATCAAGATGGACGCCAGCCGCCTGAAGAACGAACGCCGCGCGGTCTGGGGCTACCTCTTCGAATACTCCCCCGTCGAGCAGAACGGCGATTCCACCATCGAGATTCGCAAGAATCCGGCCAACTCCACCAACAAGTCCTTTGACCTGTACGCCACCGGCCCCTTCCAGGCATTCGGCAGGGAGCATCAGGCGTCGTTGGGCATGAGCGTCAACGACTACACCAGCGAGCTGAACCTGGATTCGGCCAACCCCAACGGCTGGGACCGCCGGCCGCTCAATTTCTACCAGCTGCAGAATTTCCCCAAGCCCAGCCAGTTCTACACCTTCTACAACACCTTCCTGGACGCCAAGGAAACCGCCGTCTACGGTTCTGCCCGCCTGAAAATCGCCGAACCCCTGTCGTTCGTGCTGGGCGGCCGCGCCACCTGGTACGAAGAAAAATCCAAGTCCTACAACGGCCCCGCCAATCTCTGGACCACCAATCCCACCGCCAAGGCGAACGGCGAATTCACGCCCTATGCCGGTACGGTGCTGGACCTGAACGACACGTTTTCGGCCTACGCCAGCTATACGCGGATCTTCATTCCCCGCACCGAACGCGATGCCACCAATGCGCTGCTGCCGCCGCAAACCGGCAAGAACTACGAACTGGGCCTCAAGGGCGAGCACCTGGACGGCAAGCTCAACACCAGCTTTGCCGTCTTTCGCACCCAGGAAGCCAATGTGCCGGTCGAAGACCCCAGCGGCACGCCTTTGCCGGACGGCAGCACGCCGTACCGGTCCGTGGCGGGGGCGCGCAGCAAGGGTTTCGAGGTGACGGTGGCCGGCGAAGTCGCGCGTGGCTTGCAGCTGATGGGCGGATATACCTACTTCGCCAAGCGCGACAACGAAGGCGTTTTGCTGTTGCCGAACTACCCCGAGCGTCTGTTCCGGGTGGCGGCCAGCTATCGCCTGCCCGGGGCATGGAACAAACTCACGGTCGGCGCCAGCGTGAACTACCAGAGCGGGATCTACTACGACGAATCCAGCGGCCTGGGCCGCGCGACGCAGGGCGGGGTGACGTTGTTGGGGCTGATGGCCCGCTATGAATTCAGCCGGCAGGTTGCCGCGTCGATCAACATCGATAACTTGACCGACAAGCGGTACTACAGCGGGCTGGGCGGATACAACGGCTACAACTACGGGACGCCCCGGAATGTGTGGATGAAGGTCAGCTACAAGTTCTAGCCGACCGCGCCGGGGCCGGATGACGGGGAGCGGAGGCGGACGGATTGTTCGCTTCCATCAATAATGATTACAATTCCCATTCCCGAAAATCTGAAAGCAGTCACCCCACGGCCATGTCGTCCACGGAATCCCTGGAGCACCGCGAGCTCGGCAGGCTCTATCGCGATCATCATGGCTGGCTGCGCGGCTGGCTGCTGCGGCGCCTGAGCGTGCCGGCCGAGGCGGCCGACCTGGCGCAGGACACCTTCCTGCGCCTGTTGGCTTCGCCCGCGTCCATGGCGCAATTGCAGGGCATCCGCCAGCCGCGCAGTTTCCTGGCCACGGTGGCCCAGCGCACCTTGGTCGACCATATCCGCCGCCAGGTGCTGGAACGCGCCTGGCTGGAAACGCTGGCGCAGCAGCCCGAAGCCAGCGCCATTTCTCCCGAGACCCAGGCCATCCTGCTGGAAACCATCCGCGAGATCGACGCCATGCTGAGTGGCCTGGGCGACAAGGTGCGGCGGGCCTTCCTGATGTCGCAGCTGGAGGGCGCCAGCTATGCCGAGATCGCATCGACCCTGGGCGTCACGGTCAGTTCCGTCAAGAAATACATGGCCCGCGCCACCGAGCATTGCCTCGTGTACGCGCTGGCCCGGCAGTAGGCGGCCATGGCGGACAAGACAATCGCGACCGCGGCGCAATGGTATGCGCGGTTATGTGCGGACGACGTCACCCCCGCTGACCTGGCCGCGCATGGCCGCTGGTTGGCGCAAGACCCGGAGCATGCGCGCATCTGGCGCCAGGTCGAACGCCTGCGCGGCACCCTGGGTGCCGCGCCCGCCCGGCTGGCGGCCGACACCCTGAACCGGGTCGACCACCACTTTGCCCGTCGCCGTGCGGTGCTGCGCAATGGCCTGGGCGCCGTGGCGTTGCTGGGCGCGGGAAGCCTGCTGGCCTGGCGCGTCTTGCCCGTGGATGATCTGCTGGCCGACTATCGCACCGGCACGGGCGAGCGCCGCGAACTGCGGTTGGCGGACGGCACCCTGCTGTGGCTGGACAGCGCCAGTGCGGTGGACGTCAAGATCGATGCGCAGGGTCGCCAGATCACCGTGCATTCGGGCGAAATCCTGATCGACACGGAACACGCGGCGCGGGGCCTGCCGCCGCTGCGCGTTGCCACCGTGCACGGCACCGTGCGCCCGCTGGGCACGCGCTTCATCGTCAATCGCCAGGAAGGCCGGACGCAGGTGGCCGTGCTGCGCCATGCCGTGGCGGTGCAAGCGGCGGCGGGCGGCGACGAGGTGATCCTGCAGGCCGGCGAGCAGGGCACCCTGGATGCCTCGGGCGCCCGTCACGCCGGGGCCATCACCGGTGAACCCGACGCCTGGACGCGGGGCTTGCTGATCGTGGACAACTGGCGCCTGGGCGACCTGATCGACCAGCTGGACCGCTACCGTCCCGGCCGGCTGCGGTGCGACGACGCCGTGGCTTCCTTGCGCGTATCCGGCGCATTCCCCATCGACGACACCGACCGGGCGCTGGCCGCCGTCGAGCGCGCGCTACCGGTCCGGATATCGCGTTTCACCCGCTACTACGTCCGCGTGGTGGCGCGCGGCTGATTTATTTTCCAGAGGCATTGTCCTTTTTTCGTGCTCGTCCGACTTAGCAGGGATCACGTTGGATTCAAGTCACGGAAAACCTTTGTTCATGTCCTCTACTACTGCTTCCTGCCGCCCTTTCTTTGCATTCGCGCCGTTGGCGCTGGCCGTCCTGGCTGCCTCGATGGCGATCGGCGCCGCGCCTGCGGCGCAGGCGCAAGCCGCGCCCAATGTCGAGACCGCCCGCCACTATGACATTCCTGCGGGGCCGCTGGGCCTGGCGTTGAGCCGGTTCGCTGCCCAGGCGGGCGTGGTGCTGTCATTCGACGCGCAACTGACCCAGGGCAAGCAAAGCGCCGGGCTGCAAGGCGGCTATGGCGTTGCCGCGGGCCTGGCCACCATGCTGGCCGGTACCGGCCTGGAGGCCATCAACCAGGGCGCCAACAATTACGGTTTGCGCATCGCCGGCACGCAGACACTGGCGCCGGTGGAAGTCCTGGGCTCGCGCGAGCCGGTGCCCAGCGAGGGAACGGATTCGTACACCGTCGGCTTGTCCACCACCGCCACCCGGCTGCCGATGACCCTACGCGAAACGCCGCAGTCCGTGTCGGTCATGACGCGTCAACGCCTGACGGACCAGGGCCTGAACACCCTGGAAGACGCCATTGCCAACACGCCCGGCTTGACCTTCAAGAAGAAGGGGTCGGCCGATGACAATGAAAAAGGCCTGTACGCGCGCGGCATGGAAATCACCAACATGCAGGTGGACGGCGTGCCGACGCACAAGGATTTCAACGCCTTGGGCCTGGACACCGCGCTGTACGACCGCATCGAAGTCGTGCGGGGATCCACCGGCCTGCTGAGCGGTGCAGGCAACCCTGCGGCATCCATCAACCTTGTGCGCAAACGACCCACGCGGGAATTCGAGGCCGGCGCCGGTGTCACCGTGGGGTCCTGGGACTACAAGCGCACCGAGTTCGACCTGGGCAGCCCGCTGGACGAGTCCGGCAAATTGCGCGGACGGCTGGTCGGCGCATGGCAGGAAGGCGGCTCGTTCATCGACCGCGTCAAGCAGGACTCGCAACTGCTTTACGGCGTGGTCGAGGCCGATCTGGCCGAGCGCACCTTGTTGACGCTGGGCGCGGAATACCAGCGCAAGAAATGCACGGCGTGCTCGTACTTCGGTTTCCCCGCCGTGTATGCGGACGGTTCCGAGACGGACTTCCCCCAGCGCTTCAACTCGGCGACCAACTGGAGCCGCCAGGAACGCACGCGCTACAACGTCTTTGCCACGTTGGACCACGAATTTGCGCCCTTGTGGAAAGGGTCCGTCACCCTGTCGCGCACCGGCGACGACAACGACCGCACCTACGGCTGGTTCAGCAGCAACGGTTGGGCCAATCCGCAGACGGGGCAGGGCGCCTCGGTCTGGGTCGCGAAATGGCCTATCCCCAAGACCCAGAACGCCGTGGATGCCAGCCTTTCCGGCGCCTTCAACGCGCTTGGCCGCCAGCACGACCTGGTGCTGGGCGTCAACGCGTCGCGCACCAAGGCGGACTACGACACCTATCCGCTGTGGCTGGCGCCCGGCTATGACCCCAAGATTCCGGACATCCGCGCGTGGAACGGCGACATGCCCGAGCCGGATTGGCAGTCGACCGGCAAGCGCTATTACACCGAGAAGCAAGCGTCGATCTACGGGGCAGTGCGTCTGCGTCCCACCGAGGCCTTGTCGCTGGTGCTGGGATCGCGCGTGACGTGGTGGGACCAGCAGGCGTCCTATACCTATAACGATGGTTCTTCCTACCCGGACGACATGCGCGAGCAAGGCGTCTACACGCCCTATGCCGGGGTGGTCTACGACCTGACAAGCAACCTGTCGGCCTACGCCAGCTACACCAGCATCTTCCTGCCACAACAGGCGCAGAGCGTGTCGGGCAGCGTGCTGGCGCCCATCAAGGGCAACACGTATGAAGTGGGCCTGAAAACGACGTTGCTGGACGGCCGCCTGAACGGATCGGTGGCCCTGTTCCGCACGCGGCAAGACAACTACGCGATGCTGGACGGCGACCGCCTGGCGCCCAACGGCGACAGCGCGTTCGTTGCCGCCGACGGCGCGGTGATGCGCGGCGTGGAAGCGGAAGTGAGCGGCGAGCTCACGCCGGGCTGGCAGATGCAGCTGTCGTACGCCTATGTGGACCGCAGGCTGCCCCAGGGCTTTACGACCCAGGTCGGCCTGCCGCGCCACATCGCCAAGCTCTACACCACCTATCGCCTGCCTGGCGATTGGAGCGCCCTGACGGTAGGCGGCGGCGTGCGCTGGGAAAGCCAGAGCGGCTATTCCAGCCGCGGGCCCGGCGGCCGTCAGGCCGAGGCGTCACAAGGCGCCTATGCCTTGCTGGACTTGATGGCGCGATATCAGTTCAACCGCCAATGGTCCGCCACGCTGAACCTGAACAATGTGCTGGACAAGAAGTATTACGCCAGCACCAACGTCTACAGCAATTACTACGGGGCGCCATTCAGCGCGATGCTGGGGGTGAATTACCGGTATTGATGAGCGCGCCATCAACGCGCCAATCGCAAACTCTCCATGAAATACACCGCGTGGTCCGACGACTGCGCGGCTTCCCTCCAGACCATGCCCGTCACGCCGCGGCTGCGCATTGCCAATGGCAGCACTTTCAGCATGTTTTGTCTGGAAAAGTGCAGGGCCAATCCCTGAGAAATCGGCATCACCAGGTCGGAATCGGCCAGCAGCGCCAGGTTGACCAACACCGAAGACGATTCCACCTGGTGCCAGGGTGCGGGCTGGTCGGCTAGCGCCAGTTCGTATTCCAGCCGCATCCGCATCGGCGTGGCGGGGCCGGGCGATATCCACGGATAGCGCTGCACGTCCTGCCAGGTGACCTTGCGTTTTTTCGCCAGCGGATGGGTGATGCCGACGACCAGGCAGATGGGTTCGTCGTACAGCTCTTCATAATGCAGGTTGCGCGGCAAGGATTTCTGTTCAAGCCGTCCGACGACGATGTCGAACGTGCCTTCCTGCATCAGCGGCAATAAATAATCCAGGGTGTTTTCCGCGATGCGCAGCAATACCTTGGGATAGCGCTCACGAAAACGCTGGATGCCGGGCGGCAGCAGCACGGGCGCGATGTTGGGGGTGACGCCCACCGCCAGCGTGCCGGTAGCGCCGCGTGCCAGCTGCGTCATGGCATCCTGCGCACGTCCGAGCTTGCCCAGAATTTCCCGCGCATGCGTGCGCAGTTCCAGCGCGTGAAGCGTGGGTTCGATGCCGCGTGCGTGCCGGTCAAACAGCGGCAGGCCAATATCCTGTTCCAGGTCTTTCAGCCACTTCGACAGCGCCGGTTGCGTGATATTGAGTTCGGCCGCTACCTGGCTCAGGTTCCGGGTTTCGCACAGGCGCACCAGGATAGCCAGATGGCGCAAGCGGATGCGGTGAGTCCAGTCCATGCGAGAGATTCCCTGGGTCGAGACATAAATACGCGGTTATGACTGAGGTGGATTAATTCATTATCCATTTATATCCTGGCTCCACATAATGGGCTCACAACAGCGCCAAACCGGTATTCAACCCGGTATTCAACCGGCGCCAAGGAGACAGGATGCAGCCGAACTTCCTTTTGTTCATCACGGACCAGCAGCGCGCCGATCACCTGGGAAGCTACGGCAACCCGATCGTGCACACCCCCGAACTGGATGCGCTGGCGCGGCGAGGGTGGTCCGCCGACCGTTTCTACGTTGCCTCGCCCATCTGCATGCCGAACCGGGCGACGCTGATGACCGGCCGGATGCCTTCCGTACACGGCGTGCGCCATAACGGAATTCCTCTGTCGCAACGCGCCACGACGTTTGTCGACCGCCTGCGGCTGGCGGGCTATGCCACGGCGTTGATCGGCAAGGGCCATCTGCAGAACATGACCGGCAAGGGCCCGGTGTGGCCGCCAGCGGGCAGCGATCCGTCGCTAGGCGAGGCCTGGACCGCCGAGCCGGGCAATTACGATCAGGAGTGGGGGCCACTTTGGCGCAACGATCCCACTCATGACCTGCAGACCCCGTTCTACGGTTTTCAGCGGGTGGACCTGGCCGTCGATCATGGCGATCAGGTCTGGGGGCACTACGAACGCTGGCTGGCCAGGACGCACCCGGAAGTGCGACGCCAATGGGGCCCCGAACATGCGCTGCCCGCGCCCGGGTTCGTGCTGGCCGAACACCATCAGGCATGGCGCACCCGCGTGCCGGAAGAATGCTCCACCACCGCCTATCTTGGCGATCAGACCATTTTCCAGCTACGTGAACATGCGGCGGGTAAACAGCCGTTCTTCATCCAGTGTTCGTTTCCCGACCCGCACCATCCGTTCACGCCGCACGGCAAATACTGGAGCATGTATCGCCCCGAGGACGTCGCGTTGCCGCATTCGTTTCATGCCAGCGCCGCGCCGAATCATCGGCCAGCCCCGCATGTTGCCTGGCTGTACTGGCAGCGGGATCAGCGCAAGGCCGTCAAGCACACGCCCGCCATCTTCGCTTGCACGGAACGCGAGGCGCGCGAGGCCATTGCCTTGAACTACGGCTCGATCAGCCATATCGACGCCACCATCGGGCGCGTCCTGCAAACCCTGCGCCAGACGGGGCTGGATGAGAACACCGTCGTCATCTTCACCAGCGACCACGGCGATTACTTTGGCGACCATCAACTGCTGCTCAAGGGGCCTGTCCACTTTCAAAGCCTGATACGCACCCCCTTCATATGGCACGATCCCCAAGCCCGACCCGCCGCTGCCCGCAGCCAGGCGCTGTGTTCCACCGCCGACATCGCCGCTACCGTGCTGGACCGCGCTGGACTGCCCGCCTACAACGGCATGCAAGGCGCCTCGATGTTGCCGTTGATGTCCGGCGCGGTGGACGCGTTGCGCGATGCGGTGCTGATCGAAGAAGAGGGCCAGCGCACCATGTTCGGCTTTGCCGGCCGCACCCGCATGCGCACCCTGCAAACCGCGCGTCATCGCCTGAGCGTCTACGCCGACGCGACCTGGGGCGAACTCTACGACTTGCAGCACGACCCCCACGAGCTGCGCAATCTGTGGGACGAACCGGCTTGCGCCGTGCTGCGCGCCGAGCTGCTGTTCGAACTGTCCCGCAGCATGATCCGGCACGCCGAGACCAGCCCGCATCCGTCGGCCATTGCCTGACACCTTCTCATTCCGGCGCTGGCCGCTGTGCCGCCGCCCTGCAGGAGATTCCCATGTTGAAGTCGTTCCTGTTCTGCATTCCGTTGTTGTGGGTGGCGCCGCCCGTGGCGGCGGCGGATTACCCGGCGCGTCCCATCCGGCTGATCGTCAACTTTCCTGCGGCAGGGCCTCTGGATATCGAAGCGCGGGCGATTGCGCAGCATGCCGGCCAACTGCTGGGCCAGACGATCGTGGTGGAAAATCGTTCGGGCGCATCGGGCAACATTGGCGCCCAAGCTGTGGCGCAGGCCGCGCCTGACGGCTATACGCTGCTGATGACGCTGGATACGGTCATGACCGTCAATCCCCACATCTTCAAAGGATTGGACCGTGATGTGACGGGTCGATTGACGCCCGTGAGCCTGGCGGGCACGTTTGGCATGACGCTGGTGGCGCGGCCGGACCTGGGTGTCACGACCCTGGGGGAATTTCTGCAGTATGCCAAGACCCATCCCATCACCTACGCCTCGGCGGGATCCGGCAGCCCGGGCAACCTGGCCTTCGAGAAGCTGCGGTTGGCGGTGGGGGTGCAAGCGGCGCACATTCCTTATCGCGGCAATGCCCCCGCCGTCAACGCGTTGCTGGGCGATCAGATCCAGGTCGGCTTCCTGGCCACCCCTGGCGTGCTGGCCCAGATAAAGGCGGGGAAATTGAGAGCATTGGCGGTGGCCGGCAACACGCGGGATCCGGATCTGCCCGACGTTCCCACCGTAGGCCAATCAGGCGTGAAGGCGCTGGAAGGCTACGACGCCACGTTCGGGTACCTGGTGATGGCGCCCAAGGACACGCCGCAAGAAGTCGTGAAGGTATGGGAGGAGGTGCTGGCCAGGGTATACGCCTTGCCCGAATTTCAGCAGACCATGGCGGGCCTGGGCGTGCGGGGGCCGTTCGCGGGAACGGAGAGGGCCAAAGACTGGGTGCTGCGGGAAGGCGGCGGGTGGAGCGCGGTGATAGCGGGGGCGGGGATTCGGGGGGAGTGATGAGCAGGGTCGAATCTTCGTGCATTAGCAGACTAGATCCTGCTGTAAGTGTCTGCGTGATTCTCTATGATCGTGGCTTGAGTTCAGGCGCACAGCGCCACCACATCGACGCGATTTCAGAGAGAAGTGCATGATTCCAGCTTGGAACAGTATCAAGGATGCTTCGGCTGTGCAGGCTTTTATTCAAAGCCGTGTAGAGCAGGGAGTCTTGCCTTGATTCAGCGCCGTGATGTGCTTGCTTCAGAAATTCGGGAGCTGGAGCAGATGTTGGACGGCATTCCTGCTACTGCGGTCATCCAACGGATCTCGCTTGAAAGCCGACTGAAGTCTGTACGTGATGCGTTTGAGCAAGAGCTAGCCTGTTGCCAGCCTTCGTATGTGAGTCTGACTAAGACCACGGTTTGATCCATAGGCTCGGGCACTTAGGGCAAAGCACCAGATTGCTTTGACCGTGGATTTCTCAGCGGAATTATCCGCCGAACATCCCCGCCACCTGCTCCTGCATCTCAAACACATCCGACACCCCATACAGCCCGACGCTCTTTTGCAGGTGGCTGTTATCCGGCGGTGTTTCCACGCAAGCCTTGACCAACACGAACTGTCCCGCCGGGTCGGGCATGAATTTCATGCCGGACACCGACAGGCGTTCGATGCGCACGGTGCCATCGTTGTAGCGGCGGCCCCTGGCGGGGATGCCGTTCAGTTCATCCATCGATGGCACGTGGTCGAAGACCGCGTCGTAGAACTCGATGATCGGACTGCTGTTGGTGCTGGCGCAGCGATGGACGTAGGCGGCGTGGTAGCGGCCGTCCAGTTGGTAGGACACGACATCGCCGGCCCGGTAGAAGGTCAGGCTGTCGGGTTGTCCGGGGGCGCGCTTGAGCGGGGTGGGCGGCGTATGCAGGAACGCCTGCTTGATATCCGGCGTCTTGCGGTGGAAGTCGTCGCTGAGCGCAACCGCGTCATTCAGGGCGTCGATGGCCGCATCGGCCTGCGCAGAGAGGGTGACGTCGGCGATGCCGTATTTGTGCAACAGGATGACCAGCGCGACAGCGGTCTTTTGGCGGTACAGGGCCGATACCGCGTCGTCGCTCGCCAGCAGCACACAGTTCCAGCGGCGCAGCACCTGTGGCAGCGCGCGGGCGCCAAGGTTGGCAGCCAAGGCCTCATCGTGCCGGGCATAGGCCATCAGGCGTGTCATGAGCCGGGCCAGGTCTTCTTCCAGCGTTTGTACCAGGGTGTCTGCGGCCAGCTTCTTCAGGGCCTGGGCGTGATTGATCGTAGCCATGCGGGAGTCATCCTTGGGACGGTTTCGAGGGGGCGGCAGGCCAGACCCAGCCGGTTTCCGACAGGTCCGGCTGCAACGCCTTGAACGCGTCCGTTGCACCGGCTTGCCCGGGAAACACGCCGGCCTTGTCGGGCCAGAACAATTGCACGCAGGGGAAATCGTCGCCGCCATGGAACCAGCGGTTCCAGCCCAGGTGATCGGGGTAGTGGGATTTGTCGACGGGCACGAGCAGGGCGTTGAAGCCGCGGAACAGGGTATCGACAGGAACGCCGATGGGCGGCGCGTTGCCGGCCTCGATCATGCGGTACAGGTTCCACAGCACGTCGTGGGTGACTTCGCGAGGCAGGGAAAAGACGATGACCTCGGGAAAGCCGTGACCGACCCAGAAGCCGCAGGTGAACGAGAAGCCGGGCTGGTCGCCTTCGGCAAAGATCTCGGTGCGAAACCAGCCGTGTTCGCGGATCTGGTTGACGAAGCGCTGTTCGTCGGCGTCCAGGACGTCGGCGGGGGCATCCAGGGCGGTGGCGATGTCGGGGATGGGCATGCGGGCTCCGAGGGGCGGTCTGGCGAGGGGACATTGTAGTGTCGGCGCGTTGGCCGCATAGCGGCGCCGCTGCCCCAATTCACCGCCGGTCACGGCCCTTCGCGGATCAGCCGAATTCGCTCCTCGGTGGATGGGTGGCTGGACAGCCAGCCATGCGATGAGCCAGCCTTGTCCGTGCTTTGGCTCAAGCGTTCCAGCATGACGGCCAGCTGTGCCGGATCGCGATGGGTCTTGCGCATCAGGGCGACGGCGCTGGCGTCGGCTTCGCGTTCGAAATCCCGCGAATAGGACAGGTCCAGCAAGCCGACGCCGAGCAGGCCGATGTCGTGGCTCAAGCTGGAGATATCGCCCGTGACGAGCACCGCGACGGCGGACAGGCCGGCCAGGCGACCCAGGCGGCGAAGGCCGTGGCGGTGTTGGACGTGGCCGATCTCGTGGGCCAGGACGCCAGCGAGGTCGTCGGGGGCCTTTGCCAGGGCGACCAGTTCGTCGGTCACGATGACCTGGCCGCCGGGCAAGGCCAGGGCATTGGCCCCGATGGTTCTGCCGCCGCGGCGGAAGGCCAGCCGCAGGCTACCGCCTGGAACGTCCGCCTGGGCGGCCAGGTCCTCGAAGACAGCCTGGATGGCCTGGCGGGTCGCGACGGGCAATTGCGTCGGGCCCAGCCCCAGGTTGTCCAGCGAATCCATGACGCTGACACCGATATGGGCTTCTGCTGAACGCGGGACGAGCTGCGCAGCTGCGTCACCCGCCCAGGGGATGGCCCAGCGCAGGCTGACCAGGAATATCACCGTGATGGCGACGGCCACCAGCAGGCCGGGTGCACGCAGGTATTCCAGGCGATGAACCAGGGCGCTGCGTCGGCGTCCCAGGGTTTTTTCCAACAGGTCGACCTGGTCGTTGTCGCCCGTTTCAAAGACGGCGCCATCTGGCAGCGTCGTGCGACGGGCGGCGTTGCCGATGCGGCTGGACCAGCGCACGGCGCGCGGTGCCAGGAGCTGCCGCGTGGTGGCGTCATCCAGCCAGAGGCTGCCGTCCGACTGCCATTCCAGGGTCGCGGCGCGATGGGCGGCCGAGCCGGGCGCGAAGAGTCTGCCCGGGATGTCACCGCCGCCCGAGGCGGCCGGGCGATGCGCCGCGGCCGCCTCGGGCTGGGCTGGCTTGCCTGGCTGCGCAGGGTCAGACGACACCGGCACTGGCAAAGCCTTCAAGCTGGCTGAATTCGCCGCCGAATGTGCCGGGCGCACTGGATTGTTGCGTCATGACCTGATCCAGCCCTGGCGCGGCAAGCAAGGTGATGCTCTGCATCAGGTAGCGGTATTGCCGCACGTGGGCCCACGGGTAGGCGAAAGTCAGGGTAAAGAGGCTGACGACGAGGCCGGAAACCACCAGCCAGACGTAGCGCAGCGGCGACAGATGGCATTGCAGGCGGTGACCACCCTTGACCACGCATTGATTGAGGATCTCCTTGCGGGCGCAGGTGTGGTAGTACAGGCCGCTGAGAAAGATCGCTACGTAGAAGCCCAGGAAAATGAAGTTCAGCATTTCCAAAGAGGCCACGGCGTCGCCGTCGGGGGCCTGGCCCGCGGGCAGGTGCAAGATGCCGAAGACCTGCAGCAATGCGGTCAATGAAAAATGGCTGCCGGTCGCTTCGCCTTTCAGGTAGACAATCAGCGTGACGAGCAAACCGATGCCGATGAAAATCGATATGCTGCGGACCAGGGCGGCATACAGTGCGCCGAGCCTTGGCGCTCCGGAAAAAGGGAGCGAGCCGTAAAGATAAGCACTGGTCACGTACTTTGCTTGATATCGCGTGGCCAGAGGAATCAAAAGCCCCAGGGTGAACACGCTGGCAAGCGGCAGCAGCAGGAATGCGACGAATGCCCGACCGTAGCTTGGAACAAAGCCGAAACGGACGTTGCTCCAGGAAGTCATGTAGGCATTGAAGCGCAAACCGGCATTGATGGCCCAAGGCAGGACGATCAGCAGGAACAGGTACCAGATCAACGTGCTTAGAGGCCAGAGATGAGTGAAGACCATCATGGCGGCAATCACTGCAAACGCGATCAGGCGGCCTTTGAATATCTGGCCGCCTGTGGCGTGGTAGTCGAAACCGTGGCCATTCAGCGTGGTATGGCCGTAGAACCATCGCAAGGTACGCACCTTGGCCCAGGCGGACCAGATGCCCAGGGTGACGATGTTCAGCATCAGATTGACGATCCAGACGCCGAAATAGTCGCGCGCGCTGCCGTTGAATCGCACGGGCAGTCGTTGCAGGTCCGGGATCGGCTGTGGGGCGCTGGCGCTCGGGAGACCGCTGGCGGCAGCCCCGGTGGAGGTGTCTTGTTGGGACATGGCATGGTTTCCGTAGACGATTGAATCTGCGACGGATCGTAGTCACCGGAAAGCGGGCCGAACATTAGATAAATCTAATAATTTATTTTCGATGGGGGTGATACCTTTCGCCGTCTCAACTGGCATAGCCATCATCTACCCCAGTCCGAGAGGCAAATTCCATGCGTTCCCCTTCCGCCAGGCGCCGTCGCGCGCTGTCCCTGGCCCTGCTGGCCGGCAGCCTGGGCACGGGCGCCGTCCAGGCCCAGACCCACACCGTTCCGTCGACCGCGCCGGTCGATATCCAGGCCCGCCAGACCTACGCGATTCCTGCGGGGCCGTTGGGCAAGACCATTGCCAGTTTTGCGTTGGCGTCGGGCATATCGCTGGCGTTCGAGCCCTCGTGGACCGACGGCCTGCAAAGCCCGGGCGTGTCCGGGGAGTTCAGCCGGGCCGAGGCGGCGCGGCGGTTGCTGGCGGGCAGCGGGCTGGAGATGGCTGCCCGGGCGGACGGCAGCTACACCCTGCGCCGCTCGGTGTCGGATGCGTCGACCTTGCCGGCGATCACGGTGACGGGCACGGCCGGATATTCGGGGGCCAACCCCTATCTGGTGGGCAGCGCGACGACGGCGACCAAGACTGCAACATCGTTGATGGAGACGACGCAGTCCGTGTCGGTGGTGCCGCAGGAACGCATGGCCATACAAGGGGTGCAGACGGTCAGCGATGCGCTGAGCTACACGGCCGGTGTGTACGCGAACGTGGCGGGTGACAACCCCACCGACAATACCGTGATGGTGCGGGGCTTTCAGCAACTCACGACGAACGCTTACACGGACGGGTTGCGCAACAGCAACACCGGCTATTACGCGCCAGAGCCCTACGGCATGGATCGGATCGAGGTGCTGAAGGGGCCGTCTTCCGTGATGTACGGGCAAGGTTCTCCGGGCGGCATCATCAATTTCGTGTCGAAGCGGCCGTTGTTCGAGTCGCATCGCGAAGTGGGCCTGTCGACGGGCAGCAACAATCGGCTGCAGGCGTCGATGGATATCGGCGACGTAGTCGATGCGCAAAGCACGCTGGCCTATCGGCTGGTGGCGCTGGGCCGCAATGCCGACAGCAATATCGATGGCATTGCCGATGACCGGATCTATGTGGCGCCCAGCCTGACGTGGGCGCCCAGCGCGCGCACGTCGGTGACGCTGTTGGCGTCGTACCAGAAGAACCGCAATCTGTTTACCAGCAACCTGCCGTATTCGGTGTTGGACGGGTCCAATCCCAACGGGCGGGTACCGCGCCATCGTTCGTTGAACGAGCCGGGGTTTGACAAGGAACAGGGGGAACTGACCAACATCGGCTACGAGTTGAGCCACGCGTTTTCGGATACGTGGACGTTCCAGCAGAATTTCCGCTACGGGCATTTCAAGGGCTACGAAGACCAGTTGTTCCGCAACAGCGGGGTAATCAATGACACGACGATTGCGCGCTATTACCAGTTGCGCGATTACGACAGCGATACCTATTCCGTGGATAACCGGCTGGTGGGAAAGTTCGCGACCGGAGCACTGGATCACACCGTGCTGGCGGGACTGGATTACCAATACAGCAAGCGCACCGCGTTCACGCAGACGGGCAATGCGCCGTCGATCAATATCTACCACCCGACGCGGGTGCGGATCGATACATCGCGCTATACGTCGCTTTTGAGCACGGATGAAAGCAGCCGCCAACTGGGCGTGTACCTGCAGGATCAGGTCAAGCTGGACCGGTGGGTGGCGACACTGGCCGGGCGCTATGACTGGGTCAACCAGCGCACGCGCAACCGCTTGCTGGAAACGCGTACGGATACGGCGGCGGAAGACTTTACGGGCCGTGCCGGACTGGGGTATTCATTCGACAGCGGGTTCTTCCCGTATGTGAGCTACAGCGAGTCGTTCTCGCCGTTGACGGGCACGGATATTACTGGCGCACAGTTCAAGCCGGAAACGGCCAGGCAGTACGAGGTCGGTGTGAAATACCAGGCACCGGGTTCAGACAGCTACGTGACGCTGGCGGCGTTCGACCTGCGGCGCCAGAATGTACTGACGGCGAATCCGGTGAATACCTCGTTCAGTGTGCAGGAAGGCGAGGTCACCTCGCGCGGAATCGAGCTGGAAGGGGTGTTGCGGCCAGCGCGCGGCCTGAACCTGATCGCGTCGTATACCTATAACGATGTCGAGGTCAGCAAGGACAATCCCAATCTTGCCGGCATCAGCAACAAGGGCAAGGCGCCGGCGCGGGTGCCCAGGCATCTTCTGTCGGTATGGGCGGACTACACCTTGTCGACGGGCATGTTCGACGGCCTGACAGTCGGGGGCGGCGTGCGCTACACGGGGACGTCGTATGGCGATGCGCAGAACACGTTCAAGGTGCCGGCCTATACCTTGGTGGATGCGATGATCGGCTACGACTTCGGCCGCGCGAATGCGTCGCTGAAAGGTTTGAGCGCGGCCGTGAATGTGCGCAATCTGACGGACAAGTACTACGTGGCGGGTTGCTTCCTGAACAATGCATGCCTCTTGGGTGCCGGGCGTAGCGTGGTGGCGAACGTGACCTACAAGTGGTGACGCCGGGGTCAGGCGGGTCCCAGCGTGACCCAGTAGCCGCCGAGCCGGGATGCGACCACCACCGGATAGGTCGCGGCCAGCATGGCCAATGAACGGTCGGTGTCGGCCAGCGGGAACGTGCCTGAAACCCGCAGGTTGGTCACGGCCGGGTCGCAGCGCAGTACGCCCTTGCGGTAGCGTGCGAGTTCGGCGGCAAGGACGCCCAACGGCATGCCATCGGCCAGCAGCATGCCCTGGGTCCAGGCGGCTGTCGCGGGGGTGGTTGGCTCGGTGGCGTCGATGCGCTGTACAGAGAAGGCGGCTTGTTCGCCTGCCTGGAGGGTACGTTGATCTTGCCCGACGGTGATGCGCACGGCGCCCTGCATGACGGCCAGGTGGGTCTCTTCGTCGTCTTGCCTGACCGTGAAGCGGGTACCCAGGGCGCGCAGCGTGCCGTCGCGGGTGCGGACTTCAAAGGGGCGCGGATCGCTTGCAGTGTCGATGTGAATTTCACCGCTGCGCAGCACGACGGTGCGCTGCCCGGCGTCGTAGCGCACATCCACGGCCGACGCGGTATTCAGCGTCAGGCGGGTGCCGTCGGCCAGACGGATCTCGCGGCGTTCACCGGTGGCGCTGCGGTAGTCGGCCGTCCACCCTTCGTTTTCGGATAGCCGCCAGACGCCCCAGGCGGCGGGGGCCACAACCAGCAGCGCGGCCAGCTTGCCCAAGGCGGCGCGGCGAGTGCGCGGACGATCCAGCGCGGGCATGGCCAGCGCGGCGGGCATGCCGCTGAGCGTCCCCATCAGTCGTTCGGCGCGTTGCCAGGCTTGTTCGTGGGCAGGGCTGCGTGCGCGCCAGGCCTGCCAGGCCTGGCGGTCTTGCGCGGACACCGCGCCGGCATGCATCACGACCAGCCAGTCGGCGGCTTCGTCGAGGATGGTGCTGTCGGCGGCATTCATGCGCGGTGTCCTTGGCGGCAGACAGGCATCAGGCCATGCAGGCCAGGCATTGGCGGAAGGCGCGCGCCATGTAGCGCTTGATGGTGATGAGCGATACGCCGATCTCCTGGGCGATGGCCTCGTAGGTCAGGCCTTCGATCTGCGATAGCAGGAAAGCGCGCCGGACCGGCGCCGGCAGCGCGTCGAGCATGGCGTCTATTTCGTGCAGGGTCTGCAGAATGACAAGCTGGTGCTCGGGCGACGGCGTCTGGTCTTCGGGCACGCGCGCCAGGGCGTCCAGGTAGGCCTGTTCCAGTGCCCGGCGCTGATACCAGTTGACCAGGATGCCGCGCGCGACGGTAGTGAGGTAGGCGCGTGGTTCGTGCAGTACCGCCGGCAGGCGCGAATCGAGGATGCGGGCAAAGGTGTCGTGCGCCAGGTCCGCGGCATCGCTGACGTTGCCCAGGCGGCGGCGCAGCCAGTGCTGCAGCCAGGCATGATGGTCACGGTACAGGGTATGGACTTGCTGCCGCGGATCGCAGTGGTCAGCTTCCATGGGCGTCTCCCGAGGGGCTGATGAGGGCAGCCTAAATGCAAATAAGATTGTTTCGCATTTTATGACATAGCCGCGTCGCAGGCAATGCATCCGCCGCGTTGCGATGGCGAGAGGGCAGGGAGCGCTTCTGTAAACTGGCAGCCGCCCAACCATCCCGATCCGCCTGGACCACTTTTCCATGCCCGCCTCCCACACCGCTCTCGCCGCCGCCCTGCAGACCCCGGTCTGCACCCCCGCTGACCTGGATTCCCTGGAGACGTTCTTCAAGCGTCCGGAAGTCAGCGCGTTCTACGGCGACATCCAGGAGCCGGAGCAGGCCGACGCCGCCTTGCGATTCTGCGCCGACCTGCTGCCGACCCTGCATCCCAGCCGCGCCTCGGCCCTGGCGTTGATGTGCGGGTCGTTGGTGGAAGACGGCGCCGATCCGGCGTTGCTGTTTCCGACGCTGCAGGCGCTGCTGCGCCCGTGGCTGGAGACCTTGCAGCCGTATTGCGCGCAGGAAGTCGAAGAAGATGACGACGAAGTCGAGGAAGCGGATCGCCAGGCCTGGCACGACGCGCAGGCCCGCCTTGAAGCGTTGCCGGACGACCAGCGCTGGCAGGTCGATGCGCGGGTTGAAGCCGTGGACACGCTGGTGCTGCCGATGATGGCGATGGTGATGCGCGATCGGCGCAATCATCAGGCGCTGATCGACGACGATGTCTTGTTGCAGCGCCTGTATGCCATGACCACCATGAACGACAGCCTGCCGTTCGAGCAACTGCATTTTCTTTGGCTGGCCTCGCGCATCAGCTATGAGGACGAGCTGGTGGTGCTGTTGCCGGCGTCGGGAACGGGCTTCGTGGCCCGGGCGCACGGCATCAACAACAATTTCCATGCCTTTACGTTATTGCAGATCTTGATCGGCGAGCATGCCCAGGCGCTGGGCGTGCAGCGCGAGATCGCGCCGCGCGAGCCGGATGCGGACGGCGACACGGCGGATTTCCAGTGGTTGCAGGTGGACGCCTACGCCGACGGCGCGCTGCAGAACATCATGCGCCTGGCCTGGGGCGAGGCGGCGCTGCGCGACAACGCCGCCAAGGCCGACAAGCGGGTGCTGATTGCACTGGAAACGGACGAAGGCATCAAGCGCAATTGGTCGGGCTTCAATGGCGCGATTCACGACGCGCAGCAGCCATTGATGACGTTCACGCGGTATTTGACGCCGGACGAAGTGGCCATGTACGTGGCCTGAGGTCGGATCGGAGCATCCTGACAAGGCCAGGCGCCTCAATGCCTGCCGCTGGCCACCGCCAGGTGTTCGCCCGCGTCATGCACATGCATGCGCCGGCGGTCGGAAATCAGCCAGTACAGCCCGCCGCTGACGGCGGCACCCAGGAACCATGAATAGGGTGCCAGGGCTTCCAGCCCCGGCGCCAGGGCGATGACGATGGCCAGCGTGGCCGATGGGGCCAGGGCGATCAGGGCGCGCGGATTGACGCCGCGAGCATAGAAATAGGTGCCGGCGCTGGCCTCGGTGTACAGGTCGGGGACGTGCACGCGGGTTTTTCGGATCAGCCAGTAGTCTGCCATGATGATGCCGTACAGCGGCCCCAGCAGCGCGCCCAACCCTGACAGGAAATACACGATGACCACGGGGTTGCCGTAGATCTTCCAGGGCAGGATCAATACCGCCAGCGTGGCGCTGATGAGGCCGGCGCGGTGAAAGGTCAGGTAGCGCGGCGCCAGGTTGGTGAGCACGAAGGCGGGGGCGACGAAGTTGGCCATGAGGTTCACGGCCAGCGTCACGATCAGAAGCGCCAGGCAGCCCAGCACCAGGAACAGCTTGTCGGGAATGGCTGCGACGATGTCGGCGGGGCTGGTGATGACGCGTCCGTCGATGCTGAACTGGGCGCCGGCCAGCACGGCGCTGATGCCCGCGAACACCAGGATGTTGATCGGCAGCCCCCAGAAGTTGCCGCGCCGGATGCTGCGTTCGCTGGGGGCCGAGCGGGCGAAGTCGCAGAAATTGAGTAGCAGCGTGCCATAGATGGACAGCCACAGGGCCGTTGCCGAGAACACGCTGTTCCAGGCGGCCCACCCGGTGGGGGCGGCACTGGTGGACCAGGCAATGCGGCCGTCGACCCGCGACACCATCCAGACCGCCAGGGCCAGCATCGTGATGAGGATGATGGGGCCGGCGCAGCCTTCGAATTTGCGCACCATTTCCATGCCGTAGGCCAGAATGGCCAGTTGCGCCAGCCAGACGGCCAGGAAGCAGGCCCAGCCCAGCCCCGACAGCCCGAGCAGGCTGCCGTGGTCGTAGCGGGTCAGGTCGGGCGCGACCGCCGCCAGCAGCACATGCAGCACAACCGAGGCCAGGTAGGTCTGGATGCCGAACCAGGCAATGGCGATGACCGCCCGGATGAGGGCGGGTAACTGCGCCCCGCGAATGCCGAAGCTCAAGCGGCTGATGACGGGAAACGGCACGCCGGTGCGCTGGCCCATGTAGCCCGACAGGTTCATCAGCAGGTACACGAGGGCGGCGCCCAGCGCCATGGCCGCCAGGATCTGGCCCGCCGACATGCCCATGGCGAAAAGGCCGATGGCAAAGGTGTAGTTGGCGATGTTGTGGACGTCGTTGGTCCAGAGCGCGAAGAGGCTGTAGGCGCCCCAGCGCCGGCCCTCGACCCGGGACGGCGCCAGGTCGGCGTTGTGCAGCCGCGGGCTGATCGGATGCAAGGCGGTGTCCGGCGATGCTGGGGATTCATCGGCTGCCGAGGGGCAGGGCAGAGCGGGCGTGAGCGTGTTCGAAACCATGGCGAGAGGCCTTTGTGATTCGCAAGGCAAGACACTACCGTTCATGGCGTCGGTGGTTGACTAGGACTCGTCTGATACTGAATTCAGGGTCTTCCCCAGTGGCCGGAGACTGCATGCCGCGCACGATCGATACCAAGGTATATGCCCACCGGCCTGTTTGGAACGCGGGGCCGCCCCTACACTGCCGCTTGTCGCAAACCTAAAGGAGCCCGCCGTGGAAGACGACGGAAGTACCCGAACCGACGGCGCATGCCGGGCATGACAGGTCTGCACGACACGTATTGCCAGCCGCCGCGCGCATCCTGATAACGGAGCCGCGCCACGCATGCGCCACCTGAACGCCTTCGGGCGGATCTCCCTGTTTTCAGGAGACGCGCATGCATTTCTCGACCCAATCCCCGACCTCCGTGCGCCGGGCGCCGACCGCGCCGGCCTTCATCACCCTGACGTTCTACGGCAGCCCCACCGTGCTGGCCTCGATCCGCAAGCGGCTGTACGAAGAACTGCGCCAACGCGACGAAAGCGTGGCCGACGTTCGCTATTCGGCCGACGGCGACCAGGCCTGCACGGCCATCAGCTTGCGTAGCGATACGGGCAACCCCTGGCCTTTGATCACCTGGCTCAGCGATCTGTGCCGCGACATGGGCGTGCAGACGCTGCGCGTGGGCGTGTCGCCAGCGGCCCGTGCGCAGCCCGCGCCGGTGGTGGCGCCGACGCACCTCTGATCCAACCTTTTTCGATTTTCCATATCCATCGAGCCCGCGCTCGCCATGGACCGGGGACGCCTGCGCTCGCGCGTTGGCGCACCCCGGCCGACGGCGAACGCGGGTGGGAGCAGCGAACATGAAACAAGTCCAAGAAGCGACGCTGCCGGCCCCGGGCGGGCCGCGCAGCGAAAAGAACCGCACGCCGGATGCGGCGGCGGACAAGCGCCGAACCATGCCGGTGGCGCGCCACGCCGGGCTGTCGGTGCACGACAGCCTGCAGGCGTTGCAGACGCAGCGGTCCGGCCTGGCCGAGGCCGACGTGGTGGTGCGGCGCGCGGTCGACGGCCTGAATGAAGTGGCCCATGACAAGCCGGCGCCCGCCTGGCTGCAGTTGTTGCGCGCGTTCCGCAACCCGTTCGTGCTGGTGCTGCTGGGCCTGGCGGCGGTGTCGTACCTGACCGACATCCAGTTTGCCAACCCGGCGGACCGTGACTGGACCGGCATCATCATCATGTTGACGATGGTGACGATCAGCGGCCTGCTGCGTTTCATCCAGGAATACCGCTCGGGCCGCGCCGCGGAAAAGCTCAAGTCCATGGTGCGCAGCACCGCCACGGTGCTGCGCCGCGACAGCCAGGCCAGCGAGCCGGCGCGGCGCGAGGTGCCGATGAACGAGCTGGTGCCGGGCGACATCGTCGAGCTGCAAGCGGGCGACATGATTCCGGCGGACATCCGGTTGCTGCAATCGCGCGACCTGTTCATCAGCCAGGCCATCCTGACCGGCGAGGCGCTGCCGGTGGAAAAGTACGACACCCTGGGCAGCGTCAGCGCCAAGCGTGCCGACGCGCAGGCCGGCGAAAACGCCGAATTGCTGGACCTGGCCAACATCTGCTTCATGGGCACCAATGTGGTCAGCGGCACCGCCACGGCGGTGGTGGTGGGCACGGGCGCCAACACGTACTTTGGCTCGCTGGCCAAGAACGTGGTGTCGACCAAGCGGGTCGAGACCAGCTTTGACCGCGGCGTGAACAGCGTGTCGTGGCTGCTGATCAAGTTCATGCTGGTGATGGTGCCGATCGTGTTCGTCATCAACGGCGTTACCAAGGGCGACTGGGTCACCGCGCTGACGTTCGCGCTGGCGGTGGCGGTGGGGCTGACCCCCGAAATGCTGCCCATGATCGTCTCGGCCAACCTGGCCAAGGGGGCGGTGGCGATGGCGCGGCGCAAGGTCGTGGTCAAGCGCCTGAACTCGGTGCAGAACTTCGGCGCGATGGACGTGCTGTGCACGGACAAGACCGGCACGCTGACGCAGGACCGCATCATTCTTGAACACCATTTCAACGTCGACGGCGAGATCGACGACGAGGTGCTGCGCCTGGGGTGGCTGAACAGCGTCAACCAGAGCGGCCAGCGCAACCTGATGGACCGCGCCATCCTGGCCCGCGCGCTGGACCTGCGCGGCTGGGATCGCAGCGACGCCTACGGCAAGGTCGACGAGATTCCGTTCGATTTCGTGCGGCGGCGCCTGTCGGTGGTGGTGCGTGGCGCCGACGGCAGCCTGGAGATGATCACCAAGGGCGCGGTCGAGGAAATGCTGGCGGTGAGCACCGGCGTGGTCTGCAATGGCCGCGAGCAGCCGCTGGATGCCGCCATGCGCAAGCGCCTGCTGCGCAGCGCCGAGGCCTACAACCGTGACGGCTTCCGGGTGCTGGTGGTGGCCTCGCGCCGCCTGGAAGACACGGGCCGCACGCAGTTCCAGACCGCCGATGAAAGCGGGCTGGTGGTGCGTGGCTTCCTGACGTTCCTGGACCCGCCCAAGGATTCGGCGCAGGCCGCGATTCGTGCGCTGAACGATTACGGCGTGGCGGTGAAGGTGCTGACGGGCGACAACCCCATCGTGGCCGCCAAGGTCTGCCGCGATGTCGGCCTGGACCTGGGCACCGAGCGCGATGGCCGCGTGGTGCTGGGCAGCGATATCGAGCAGATGGACGACGTGGCGCTGTGCCGCCGGGTCGAGAAGGCGGTGCTGTTCGCGAAGCTGACGCCGCTGCAGAAGTCGCGGGTGGTCAAGGCCCTGCAAGCCAACGGCCATACCGTGGGCTTTCTGGGCGACGGCATCAACGACGCGCCGGCCCTGCGCGACGCCGATGTGGGCATTTCGGTGGACAGTGGCGCCGACATCGCCAAGGAAACGGCCGACATCGTGCTGCTGGAAAAGGACCTGATGGTGCTGGAGCAGGGCGTCATCAAGGGCCGCGAGACCTTCGGCAACATCCTCAAGTACCTGAACATGACGGCCAGCTCGAACTTCGGCAACGTGTTCTCGGTGCTGGTGGCGTCGGCCTGGCTGCCGTGGGAACCGATGCTGTCGCTGCAGCTGCTGATCCAGAACCTGGTCTACGACATCTCGCAACTGACGCTGCCGTGGGATCGAATGGACGAAGAGTTCCTGAAGAAGCCGCGCAAGTGGGAAGCGGGCAACATCCAGCGCTTCATGCTGTGGCTGGGCCCGACGTCGTCGGTGTTCGATATCACCACGTACTTCCTGATGTGGACGGTGTTCGGCGCCGGGGCGGCCTACGCGCTGCACGGCGGCGACGGCGGCCAGACCATCATGAATTCCGGTTGGTTCATCGAAGGCCTGGTGTCGCAGACCTTTGTGGTGCACATGCTGCGCACCCGCAAGATTCCGTTCCTGCAAAGCACGGCGTCGCTGCCGGTGCTGCTGTCCACCACGGCGGCCATCGGGCTGGCGTGCTGGCTGCCGTTTTCGCCGATTGCCGAGTCGATCGGGTTCGTGGCCCTGCCGCCCGTGTATTTCGGCTGGCTGGCGCTGACGATCCTGGGCTACATCGCGCTGACGCAGCAGGTCAAGACGTTCTACATCCGCCGCTACGGTCGGTGGTACTGACATGCCGGGAGAATCCTCATGGAAAAGGCATTCGAGGAAATGCGCAAGTTCTCGCGCGACATGCATGAGTACGAATCCGAACGCATGGCGCGCCGCGGGGGCGATCTGCCCGATATCCCGGACGGCCCGCTGATTCCGCTGCGGCTGCTGGTGCCGATGCTGCTGGTCTGGACGTTGGGCGTGGGCGGCATCCTGTGCCTGCTGCCCTGATACGGTGAGGCATTGAAAAGGGCAAGACCGGTATGTCGGTCTTGCCCTTTTCGTTGGAGCGGATGAACGGTGGTGGCGTCGGGGAGGATAGGCCGTGCCGATCAGGCGCCGCCGTGCAGCATCCGGATCACGCCCAGCGCGATCCAGATGCCGACCAGCACGGCACCGCGTGCGATCCAGAGCGTCTTGATGGAAAGTTTCATGGGAGGCTGCCGATGAGCGGTGAAGGAAGGGCAGCACGGCCGCGCCGCCCGGGGGGTTGGAAAATTATAGAAACCGGCCCGGCGCGGCGCGAGGCGGGAATGGGGTGGCCGGCGTATACATTGGTATACGCCCGCTTTCCCGAGGTAGGCCGGGGCCTTGCCTATCTCTACAATGGCGTGTCGCGGCGCGCGGCGGCTATGCGCGGGCGTCGCTTTCCTACCAACAGGGTTGTCGCGCCATGTTCCAGCAGCCGGCCAGGTATTTGAAACAGCGCCCGGGCGCGGGTATTGCGCTGCTTGTCGTCCTGATGGCGGCGGTGTTCCTGGCCGATACCTTTACCCGGCTGGAAATCGCGGTGGCGGTGTTCTACGTGGCCGTGATCCTGGCCGCGTTCAGCTTCCTGCCCCGGCGCGGGGTGACCGTGGTGGCGGTGGCGTGCGCGGTGCTGACCCTGCTCAGCCTGTACCTGACGTCCAACGGCGGTGCGCTGCGCGAACTAGGGGTGATCAACGCATTGATCAGTATCGCGGCCATCGGCGTCACCGCGTACCTGGCCTTGAAGCGCGCAGCGGCGGAAGACGCCGCCTTCGAGGCCCGCTCGCAACTGGCCCGCATGGCCCGCATCCACAGCCTGGGGGAATTGACCGCGTCGATTGCCCACGAGATCAACCAGCCGCTGGCGGCCATCGCCACCAGCGGCAGCGCCTGCCAGCGCTGGCTGGAACATGACCCCCCGAACATCGAACGCGCCCTGCGCGCCTTGCAGCGCATGACCGATGACGTGACGCGCGCCAGCGAGGTGGTTGCGCGCATTCGCCGCGATGCCCGCAACGCCACGCCGCAGCGTGTGCGGCTGGACCTGGCCGACGTGATCGGCGACGTGCTGGAACTGGCCGGCGGCGAGTTGGGCAGCCACGAGGTGTCGTTGTCCACCCGTATCCAGGAACGCGTGCCCGCCGTGCTGGGGGACCGCGTGCAGCTGGGGCAGGTGGTGGTGAACCTGGTGCTGAACGCCATCGAAGCCATGCAGGACACCCCGGTGGGCGCGCGCCACCTGATCCTGCGCCTGGCCTTGCAGGAACCCGGGCTGGTGCAGTTTTCGCTGACCGACAGCGGGCCGGGCCTGAGCCCGCAGGCGCGCGAGCGCCTGTTCGACACCTTCTGGACCACCAAGCCGGACGGCACCGGCCTGGGCCTGACCATCAGCCGCGGCATCATCGAAGGCCATGGCGGCCGCTTGTGGGCCGAGCCCGCCGGGCGCGGCGGCGCGGTGTTCTGTTTCACGCTGCCGGCTGCCCCCGAGGAAGAATCACCATGAATGCATCCGCGCGCCTTGAACCCGCTACCGTCCATATCGTCGATGACGACGCCTCGCTGCGCGAGTCGCTGGAAGACCTGATGCATTCGGTCGGCCTGCCGGTGCGCGGCTACGGTTCGGTGCAGGAATTCCTGGATAGCGGTGCGGATGCCGGCCCCGGCTGCCTGGTGCTGGACGTACGCCTGCCGGGCCAGAGCGGCATGGACCTGCTGCGCCGCATGCAACAGGCGCAGCGGCGCCTGCCGGTGGTGATGATCACCGGCCATGGCGACATCCCGATGTCGGTGGCGGCCATGAAGCTGGGCGCCGTGGACTTCCTGACCAAGCCGTTTCGTGATCAGGACTTGCTGGATACGATCCACGCAGCGATCGAGCAAGACCGCGCGCAATTGGCCACCTTGACGGGGTCGCAAGAGGTGCGGGCGCGCTGGGACACGCTGACCGATGGCGAAAAGGCCGTGATGGAACGGGTGGTGCGCGGCATGCTGAACAAGCAGATCGCCGCTGAATTGAATGTCAGCGAGATCACCGTCAAGGTGCGGCGCGGGCGGGTGATGCGCAAGATGCAGGTGCGAACCCTGGCCGACCTGGTGCGGGCGGGCGGTCAGCTGGGGGGGCAGTTGGGCGGCTGAGCGGGCCGCTACCGAGGCTGTGCGGCGGCTCGCCACACATCCAGGAAGTGGCGTTTTTTCAGCGGGTCCAGGTAGACCAGCAAGCCCACGCCCAGCCCCACCGGCCGCACCCCCGCCGCCGGAATCACGGACGCGCCCACCGGCCGCATGCCGGATTGCCGCGCGACCATTTCTTGCCCGCGCGGCGACAGCAGGTAGTCCAGGAATCGGGCGCCCAGGTCCGCGCGCGGCGCCTGCCGCGGAATGATGGCCGAGCGCGACAGCATCAGGGTGTAGTCCTGCGGATAGATCACGGCCAGCGGCGCGCCTTGGGCGATGCGGTGGCGGGTATAGGATTCCAGCAGGTTGTAGGCCAGGGTGATCTCGCCGCGTTGCAGCTTGTCCAGGGCGTCTTCGGTCGATTCGTGCACGGCGACGCGGTTGCGGCCGAAGGCGGCCAGCAGGGCGCCGGCCAGGCTGTCCAGGCGCGCGTCCTGCGTGGCGGCCAGGTAACCGATGCCGCTGCCTTCCACGTCGTAGGTCGAGATCCGGCCGGCCAGCGGCTGGTCGGGCGCTTGCAGCAGCGCCAGCAGGTCGCGGCGGGTGCGCGGCGCGCGGGCGGCGTCCAGCTTGCGGGTGTCGTAGACCATCACGATGGGATCGGTGCCGATGCTGAAGACCTCATCGCGCCAGTTGGCCCAGGCGGGCAGGGCGCGCGTCTCGGGCGATACATGGGGCTGGGCATGGCCATCGTTGACCAGCTTGGTCTGCAAGTCCATGGCGCTGCTGATGATGAGGTCCGGGCCGGCTTTGGCAGCGGGCGCCTGGGACGCCCGCGCCACGGTGTCGCTGTACAGCGCCTGGGTCGACAGTTCCGTGTATTCCAGCCGCACGCCGGGATTGAGCCGGCTGAAGTCTTCCAGCACGCCGCGAAACACCTGCACGCTGTTGGACGCGTGCACCACCAGCACCTGCTTGCTCGCGGCGGGGCCCAGCGTCAGCCCGTCGCCGCTGGTTTCGACGGCCTGGCTGGCCGTGCCCAGCAGCAGGGCGGCGCAGGCGGCGGCCAGGCGGGCCAGGGTAGAGCGTCTAAGCGTCATGGCGTTTGACCGGCAGAATGACCTGGGCTTGCAAGCCGCCCTCGGGCCGGTTGCTCAGGCTGAGCCGGCCCTGGTGAATGTCGACCACGCGCTTGACGATCGACAGCCCCAGGCCCGCGCCTGGCGTGCGCGGATTGGGCCCACGCGAAAAACGTTCAAAGGCGCTGTGCGCCAATGCGGGCGCGATGCCGGGCCCGCAGTCGGAGACGGTGATGCGCCAGTGCCCGTCGTCAGGTTCCAGCCGGATGTCGATGTGTCCGTCCGTCGATGCGCCGTGACGCAGGGCGTTGTCGACCAGGTTCTTGAAGGCCTCGCGCAGCATCAGGCTGTCGCCGGGCACGCGGGCGGGCGGGGTGTTCGCGTCCGGCAGGTGCAGCCGCACATCGGGCTGCGGATCCGCCTGCGGCACGGTGTCGTACACCGCCTGGCTGAGCAGCTCGGCCAGGTCCACGGGTTCGAACCTGCGCAGGTTGCTGCGGTGAATGACACTGGCGTCGCTGAGCAGCTGGTTGACCAGCCGCGACAGCTTTTCGGCATTGCGCAGCACGGCCAGCAGGCTGCGGCGCTGTTCGGCCGGGTCTTCCTCGTCCAGCGCCACTTCCATCTGCGCATGCAGCGCCGCCAGCGGCGTGCGCAACTGGTGCGCCGCCTCGGCGATGAACAGGCGCAGCGTATCCAGGTTTTCCGACAGGCGCGCCATGAAGCCATCCAGCGAATGCACCAGCGTGTCGAGTTCTTCGGGCACCGGCGCCGCAATCGGATGCAGGTCCGACGCGCTGCGCCCGGCCAGTTCGCGTTCGATGCGCTGGATGGGCGACAGCGAACGGTGCAGGCCCCAATAGGCCAGCGCCAAGGCCGCGGCCGTAAAACCGATCAACGCCAGCGTGCCTTGCCACAGAATGCTGTCGGCCAGCGCATCGCGCGCCTCGCGCGTCTGCGCCACCTGGATGCGTGCGGCTTCGGTCGCGCGCGGGCCGGCCACCTTGCGCTCCATCCAGGCCACCCGCACCGGCTGGCCCTGGTAGCTGGCCGCATACAACTGCGGCGTATCGGCCGTGTCCGCACCGCGCGCAGGCGGCGCCGGCAAATCGGCATACCCGGAAATCAAGCCGCCATCGGCCGCCGCCACCCGGTAGAACACCCGGTCGCGCGGCGCCTGTTCCAGCAGCGCCAGCGCCGCATATGGCATGTCCATCTGCCAGTCGCCCTGCACCAGTTGCAGGCTGTCGGCCATCGACAGCACCGACGCGCGCAGCAACTGGTCATAGGTCGTGTCGGCCGTCTGCTGCGCATAGCCGCGCACCAGCAGATACAGCGCACCCAGCCCCGCCACGAACAGCGCCAGCAGCATCGCCAGCAAGCGACGGCGAACGGAGATGCGCCGGGGTTGCACGAATCAGTCTCGCGAAGGCTCGGGCAAGGGCGCCGATGCCGTCGCCGCACCCGGTGACGCCGAGTCGGTGTTGCGCAAGGGGGCCGTGTCGGCGGGGACCGCTCCAGCCCCGTCCACCGCCGTCAGCAGATACCCCGTGCCCCGCTGCGTCTCGATCCGCAATGGCGACCCTTCCAGCTTCTTGCGCAGCCGCGCGATATAGACCTCGATCGCATTCGGCGCCGCGTCGTCATCGAACGCAAACAGCTTGTTCGCGATCTCGGACTTGCTCACCGCCCGGTTCATGCCCGCCAGCAAAATCTCAAGCAGGCTGTATTCACGCTTGGGCAATTCAATCCGCTGCCCCGCCAGGCTGACATGCCGCGCTGCGCTATCGATCACCAGTTCCCCAAACCGCAACACCCCCGCCGCCTGCGCACTGGGCCGCCGCAACAACGCCCGGCACCGCGCTTCCAGCTCACGAAAATCAAACGGCTTGGCCAGGTAATCATCGGCCCCTGTATCCAGCGCGTGTACCCGATCCTCAATATCGATCCGCGCCGTCAACGCCAACACCGGCGTCTTGCTGCCCCGGTCCCGCAACCGATGCAACACATCAAACCCCGACATCCGCGGCAACCCGATATCCAGAATCACCAGATCAAAGGTCTCGTACTGCAACACACCATCCGCACTGAGCCCATCACCCTGAAAATCCACGGCATGCCCGAGCCGCCGCAATCGTCGCACGAGCGCGTCGGCCAAATCTTCATCATCTTCAATAACGAGTATCCGCATCCCCAAATTGTCGCATGCCCCCCACCGCCGACCCCCGCCCGACCAGCCACCAGCCAACGTTCAATCTGTCACAAAAATCCCCAAACTCACACCCCCAGCACCGAGCACCACACGACCCCCGCAAGCGCGCAGCGACCACCCCGGACGGCCTACATACCTACCACTCCCACCAGCAACAATCCCCAACCCGCCCCGACCCCAATATTTCCGACAGGTTCCAGACAGCTTTTCTTCCTAGTCTTGCGCCCCAGCGCCTTGCAAGCCAAGGCCGCACATAACAACGACTAGTCGGAGATACCCCCCTCATGCTTCTGACCCTGCTCGGCTTCGGCATGGTGATCACGTTCATGACGCTGATCATGACCAAGCGCCTGTCGCCCCTGGTTGCCCTGATTCTCGTGCCCATCATCTTTGCCCTGCTCGGCGGCTTCGGCGCCGGCATCGACAAAATGATGCTCGACGGCATCCGCAAGATCGCGCCCACCGGCGTCATGCTGATGTTCGCCATTCTCTACTTCGGCGTCATGATCGACGCCGGCCTGTTCGACCCCATCGTCGGCCGCATCCTGCGCGCCGTCAAAGGCGACCCCCTGAAGATCGTCGTCGGCACCACCGTTTTGGCGCTCGTCATCTCGCTGGACGGCGATGGTTCGACCACCTACATGATCGTCGTCGCCTCCATGCTGCCGCTGTACCGGCGCCTGAAGATGAACGCCCTGTCCATGACCTGCCTGGCCATGCTTGCCAGCGGCGTCATGAACCTGACGCCGTGGGGCGGCCCCACCGCGCGCGCCGCCAGCGCCCTGCACGTGGATGCCGGCGACATCTTCGTGCCGCTCGTACCCGTCATGGGCGTGGCCATTGTTGCCATTCTGATCCTGGCCTTCTTCCTGGGCCTGCGCGAGCGCCGCCGCCTGGGCGTGCTGGCCCTGCCGGAAGGCGCCTCGCTGCATGCCGGCTACGACGAAGACGGCCCCAAGAATTTGCCCGAGATCGAAGTCGACCATGACCTGCGCCGCCCCAAGCTGTTGTGGGTCAACGCCGGCCTGACCCTGGCCCTGATGGTCAGCCTGGTGCTGGGCGTGCTGCCGCTGCCCGTGCTGTTCATGATCGCCTTCGCCATTGCGCTGATCATCAACTACCCGAACCTGGCCGAACAGCGCCGCCGCGTGGCGCAACACGCCGGTAACGTGCTGTCGGTGGTGTCGCTGATTTTCGCGGCGGGCATCTTCACCGGCATCCTGTCCGGCACCGGCATGGTCGAAGCCATGTCGCGCAGCCTGCTGGCCGTGATTCCCGACGCGCTCGGCCCCTACCTGGCCGGCATCACCGCGCTGGTCAGCCTGCCGTTCACCTTCTTCATGTCCAACGACGCCTTCTACTTCGGCGTGCTGCCCATCCTGAGCGAAGCCGCCCAGGGCTACGGCATCACCCCCGTGGAAATGGCGCGCGCGTCCCTGATTGGCCAGCCCGTGCACTTGCTCAGTCCGCTGGTGCCGTCCACCTACCTGCTGGTGGGCCTGGCCGGCGTGGAATTCGGCGACCACCAGCGCTATTCGCTCAAGTGGGCCACGCTGGTCTGCCTGGTGATGCTGGCGGCCGCCCTGGCATTCGGTCTGTTCCCCCTGGTCGGCGCCGTCGCCTGACCTGTTTCTTCAAAGGAGGTCGTTCATGGCTTTGCGCATTGCTTACGTCACCAGCGGAATGGGCCACACGGGCACCGCGATCTGCCAGGCGCTGCACCACGCGGGGCACCGCGTCGTCGCCGGCTGCGGACCGCGCTCGTCACGCAAGGATCATTGGCTGAAGGAACAGAAGTCGCTGGGCTACGACTTCATCGCGTCCGAAGGCGACGCCACCGACTGGGTCTCGACCGAGGCCGCCTTTGCCAAGGTGCGCCGCGAGGTCGGCGACATCGACGTGCTGGTCAACAACGCCGGCGCGATGCTGGACATGCGCTTTCGCCAGATGAGCCATGCCGACTGGTCGGCGGTGCTGCGCAGCAACCTGGACACGCTGTTCAACAGCACCAAGCAAGTGGTCGACAGCATGGCCGACCGCGGCTGGGGCCGCATCATCAACATCGGTTCGGTGGCCGCCGAGAAGGGCCAGATCGGCCAGATCAACTACGCCACGGCCAAGGGTGCCGTCATCGGCTTCACCCGGTCGCTGGCGCAGGAAGTGGCCGCGCGCGGTGTGACCGTCAACCTGGTGTCGCCCGGCTTCATCGCCGACGATACCGTCAAGGCGTTTCCGCCCGCGCTGCTGGACCGCATCATCGAAAGCGTGCCGGTGGGCCGGCTGGGCACAGCCAAAGACCTGGCCGGGCTGTGCGCCTGGCTGGCCTCGGACGAGGCGGCGTTCGTGACCGGCGCCAACTACGCCATCAATGACGGCGTGTACATGAGCTAGGGCTCGGGGCCTGCGCCCGCAGGCTCTATTGGCCCCGGCTACGCAGGAAGTCGGGGATCGAGTTGGCGGTACGCTTGCAGTCCGCCAGCCATTCCACGCGCCACTCGGTGATGCGTTCGACGGTGACATGCTCGAACACACCCGGCGTCGGCTCGCCGATGCATTCCCGTTGCCGCACCAGCACCAGCGGATGCTCGGCGCCCGGCGTTTCATCCGCGCATTCGGCGGCGTCTTCGAAGGTGGCAAAGGCGTAGTAATAATCATCGCCCTCGTGCAGGTCTTCACCGCCGGCATGGGGATGCACCCACACCCGGTATTCCAGCACGTCGTCATAGAAATAGCCGCCGCCCGAATGGGTCAGGGCGGGGTATTCGCCGACCAGGTCGGGGTCGATGGCGGCGGGATAGGCGGGCTGGGACGTCATGGTGGGGCTGGGGGTAGAGATCGCGGGATGACGAGTGTAATCGGCGCTTCAGCGTTGCCTCGTTACCGAGCCGTGCATTTGTCTGTTTTACACGTCGATTTGATCGAATTGGATACCCAGCGCAGCAGCGATCCGCTCGCGCGTGCTTCGTCTGGGGTTGGCACCCGGTGCTTCCATCGCGGCGTAGCTGGGTTGTCTTATGCCCAGACGAATCGCCATGTCGGTTTGGGTCACTCCCAGGTATTCGCGCCAGGCACGTGCGATGCTCCAGCCGTTGCCACTCATCAGCATGACGACTTCGTGCGGAATCGTACCGTCGGCGGGAATGTGTCCCACAGGAATAGTCGGAGAGTTCTTTCGCATGCCATCACGTTCCGGTAGAAGCCTGGCTTCATATTTACGTGGACCTACCGGCAGGCGCAAGGCGGCGCAAGTCTTACAGGACGATGTCCGGTGTATTTACGTCGCATTCTCCCCGCTCGCAAACATGTCCACCAGCGTCTGTCTCAGCCAGCGCTGCGCCGGCACGGTGTCGTTGCGTTGATGCCAGAACAGGCTCAGGATCCGCGGCGGGGCGTGCAGGGGCAGCGGCATGGTGTGCAGGTAGGGCGCATGCGGCGATTGCGCGCCCAGGTTGCGCGGCAGCACGGCCAGCATGTCGGAATGGCGCACCATCTCGTAGGCGACGCCATAGTGGTTGACGGTGGCCACCACGTTGCGTGACAGGCCGCGTGCGGCCAGGTAGATGTCGTAGGACGGCAAGGCGGTGCCGGCCAGGCTGACGTCGACGTGGCGCGCCGCCAGGAAGGCGCGGGTGCTCAGGCGCTTCATGGCGGCCAGCGGATGGCCGGCGCGCATGAAGCAGGCATAGTCCACCCGCCACAACGAGCGCGAGCGGATGTGGTTGGCGTGCTGGGCTTCGTTCACGTAGACGCTCAGCACGCAGTCGACGCGGTTGTCTTCGAGCTGGTCGGCGATGTTCAGGACGGTATTGGGCATCGTGCGCACGCGCGCCAGCGGGGCCACTTGCGCCAGATGGTTGCACAGGCGCGGCATGACGACGCCGGCGGTGTAGTCGGACATCGACAGGCTGAATTCCACCGAAGCCAGGGCCGGGTCGAAGGCTTGCGCGTCCAGGGCGCCGCGCATACGGCCCAGGGCTTCGCCCAGCTCGGCCCACAGCACGGCGGCGCGCTGGGTCGGCATGACGCCGTTGCCGGACCGCACGAACAGCGGGTCTTGCAGCCCGTCGCGCAAGCGGGCCAGCGCGTTGCTGACGGCCGGCTGGGTCATGAACAACGCATTGGCGGCGCGCGTGACGCTGCCTTCCGTCATCAGGGCTTCGAACACCTTGAGCAGGTTCAGGTCGAGTGTACGGAAGGTCATGGCAGGTCATTCACATTGGTGATGCAGGGCATCATAACTATAAATTGGTGCGATAAAACCACGCGTGCCTATCATGCGTTCTCTCATCCAGTACGGCCCAAGCCGTCGACCAAGGGGAACCGCATGTCCATGATTTCGGGACGCATCGAGCGTCTGCCGTTCGCGCATTTCCATAGACACCTGCTGCTGATGGGCGGGTTGGGCTACATGTTCGATGCCATGGACGCCGCGGTGCTGGCGTTCATCCTGCCGGTGCTGCGCAAGACCTGGGAACTGTCCAGCGTGCAGATCGGCCTGCTGGGCAGCAGTACCTATATCGGCTTCTTCTTTGGCGCCTTGCTGGCCGGCACCTTGGGCGACCTGATCGGACGTCGGACCGTGATGATCTGGGCGCTGGCGCTGTACTGCGTCGCCTCGCTGGTCAGCGCCTTCGTGAACAGCTGGCCGCCGTTCTTTGCCGCGCGCATCGTGGCGGGCATCGGCACCGGCGCCGAAAGCGCCATCATCGCGCCGTACCTGGCCGAATTCGTGGCCCGGCGGTTTCGCGGCAGTTTCACGGGATCGCTGGCGGGCTTTTTCTCGTTCGGGTTCGTGGCGGCGGCGTTGCTGGGGTATTTCATCGTGCCGGCGCACGATGAGGGCTGGCGCATGGTGCTGGTGATCACGGCGCTGCCGGTGGTGATGCTGCTGTGGTGGCGTCGGGCGCTGCCCGAGTCGCCGCGCTGGCTGGAAAGCCGGGGGCGCACGGACGAGGCCTCGCGCATCCTGGAAAAAATCGAAGCCGATTTCGCACGGCGGGGCCATACGCTGGCCGCACCGCAACCCGAACCGGCCGGGGCGACCGGCAAGAGCGGCACGCTGCGCGAGAACTTCATGCTGCTGCTGGCCGGACGCCAGGCCCGCATCACCATCATGACGTGGATCATGTGGCTGTCGATCACGTTCAGCTACTACTCGTTCTTCGTGTGGATTCCGGGCCTGCTGGTCGAGACCGGCATGAGCATCACCAAGAGCTTCTCGTATTCGCTGGCGATCTATTGCGCGCAGGTGCCGGGTTACTTCAGCGCCGCCTGGTTCAACGAGAAGATCGGGCGCCAGGCCACGATCGCCACCTACATGCTGCTGGGCGGGGCCAGTGCGCTGGGCCTGGCGTTTTCCAGCAGCAACGAGCAGATCATGCTGGCCGGCATCTGCATGTCGTTCTTCATGAACGGCACCTATGCCGGCGTTTACGCCTACACCGCCGAGGTCTTCCCGACGGCCGTGCGGACCACCGGTGCAGGCCTGGCGTCGGCCATCGGGCGGGTCGGCGCAATCGTGTCGCCGATCCTGGTGGGCTATCTGTATCCGAATTTCGGTTTCATGGGGGTATTCGGCATCACGACCATCGTGCTGCTGCTGGGTGCCGCCGTGGTCGTGTTGATGGGCGTGCCGACCCGAGGCCGCTCGCTCGAGGAAATCGCCGCTGGAGAAGCACAATGAAGATGACCCGCACAAGCCCGCCGGCACCGGTGGCGCCCGAACTGGACGCCGTGGCAAGCGCCCATGCCGCCACCGATCAGCCGCAGGCGGTATTCGCCGCCGTCGATCGCGCGCTGGCCGCGCAGATCGGCCACCGGCTGTTCACCATCCTGGCCTACGACCCCGACACGGCGCTGGCGACGCGCCTGTATTCCAACCTGCCCGATGCCTACCCGGCCGGCGGCAGCAAGACCGTGGCGCAGGGGCCGTGGACCGAAGCGGTGCTGGATCGTGGCGAAGCCTATATCGGGCACACGCTGGACGACCTGCGGCAGGTGTTTTCGGACCACGCGCTGATCGATTCCCTGGGCTGCCAGAGCGTGCTGAACATGCCGATCCGCTGGCGCGGCCGCACGCTCGGGTCGCTGAACCTGCTGCACGCAGCCCATTGGTACGGCCCCGCCGACGCTGCCGCGTGTCGCCCGTATGCGCAACTGGCGCTGCCGGCGGTGCTGCCGGCATTACTCACCCTTTGATCGCGGGAACCTCATGCAAACCCTATTGTTCAAGAACGCCGCATTGCTGGACCCGGCCCGGGCAGAATTGCAGGGCGATCACGACGTGCTGGTGGAAGACGGCCTCATCAAGGAAGTGTCCGACCGACCCTTGCAGGCCGCCTCGGCGCGGGTGATCGACCTGAAGGGCAAGACCCTGATGCCCGGCCTGATCGACCTGCACGTGCATGTGATCGCGGTGGAACTGAACCTGGCGCAGCAGGTGTACATGCCCAACGTGCTGGTCACGTTCCGGTCGGCGCCGATCCTGCGCGGCATGCTGCGGCGCGGCTTCACGACGGTGCGCGATGCCGGTGGCGCGGGTCACGCGTTCAAGCAGGCGGTCGAGCTGGGGCTGGTGCAGGGGCCGCGGCTGTTCGTGTCCGGCCGTGCGCTCAGTCAGACCGGCGGCCATGGCGACATGCGGGCCCGCAGCGATTTCCTGAACGACGATTCACCGTGTCCGTGCTGCGTGCGGGTCGGGGCGTTGGCGCGGGTGGCGGACGGGGTGGACGCGGTGCGCCGCGCCGTCCGCCAGGAACTGCAGATGGGCGCGGACCAGATCAAGATCATGGCGTCGGGCGGCGTGGCCTCGCCGACCGACCCGGTGGGCGCGTGGGGCTATTCCGAAGACGAGATCCGCGCCATCGTGGCCGAGGCGCGCGGTCGCCAGACCTATGTGCTGGCCCATGCCTACACCGCCGAAGCCATCGCCCGCGCGGTGCGTTGCGGCGTGCGCACCATCGAGCACGGCAACCTGGTCGATGCCGAAACGGCACGATTGATGGCACAAAGCCAGGCTTACGCGGTGCCGACGCTGGTGACCTACGAAGCGCTGGCCAGCGAGGGCGGCGACTTCGGCCTGCCGCCGGAAAGCGTGGCCAAGATTTCGCAGGTGCGCGATGCGGGGCTGCGCTCGCTGGAGATCTACCGCGATGCGGGCGTGAAGATGGGTTACGGCAGCGACCTGCTGGGGCCGTCGCAGCGCTTGCAGAGCGACGAATTCCGCCTGCGCGCCGAGGTGTTGGGGGCGCAGGCCGTGATCGCCAGCGCGACGCAGGTGGGCGCCGAGGTGCTGGGCATGCAGGGCAAGCTGGGCTGCATCGCGCCGGGGGCCATGGCCGACCTGCTGGTGGTCGATGGTGACCCGCTGCGCGACGTGTCGTGCCTGTTGGGCCAGGGCGAACGGATTCCGCTGGTGGTGCAGGGCGGCAAGGTGCAGTTCGACGACCTGCGCCTGGCGGCCTGATAGGGCACAGACCCGCCGCACCCGCCCGTGGCGGAGCGGCGGGCGGTGGCTGTCAGCCGCGGTTGATCGACACCCCGCCATCCACCAGCAACGCCGTACCTGTCGTGAAGCTGGACGCGTCCGAGGCCAGGTACAGCGCTGACCGCGCGATTTCGGCGGGCGTGGCCAGCCGTTTGAGCGCGTGCAGGCTTTCGACGTAGTGGCGCGCTTCGGGCGTATTCATCGAGGCGCGGCCCATGGGCGTATCGGTGCCGCCGGGCAGCAGGGCATTGGCGCGGATGCCCTGCGCGCCATATTCCGCCGCAATGACCTGCGTCAGTCCGATCAGGCCGGCCTTGCTGGCCGCATAGGCCCCCATGCCGGGAAAGCCGGCCGTGTGGCCGACGAACGTGGACGTGAAGATCAACGAGCCGCCGCCACGGCCGAGCAAGGCGGGAATCTGGTGGCGCGCGCCGAGAAAGGCGCTGGTGAGGTTGGTGTCCAGGATCTCGCGCCAGGCCTCGGGCGAGACCTCGTGCACGGGTGTCGCGTCGCCGGTCATGCCGGCATTGTTGAAGGCGATATCCAGCCCGCCGAAGCGGTCCAGGGCGGTGGCTACCGCGGCTTGTGCCAGCGCATCGTCGCGCACGTCGCCGGCCAGCGCCGCGGCATGCGTGCCCATGGCTTCGATGTCGGCCACCAGCTTGTCCAGTTCGGCTTGCCGCCGCGCCACCAGCACGAGCCGCGCGCCTTCGCGCGCAAACAGCTTTGCCGTTTCATAGCCGATTCCGGAACTGGCGCCCGTGATGATGGCAACTTTGCCAGCCAATTGATGCATGATCGATCCTTGAGGGAGGTTGACCCTGGAACGATAGGCATCGCCGCGCGCGCGGGCTATCCGGTTCTTGCGCTTGCTGGCGCTTTCGCGGCCCGTTCTTGCGCCCGGGGTCTTGCGCCTACTTCTTGCGCCTACTTGAAGACCGACCAGGCCACCGTGACCGAAAACGCGCCCAGCACGATCGAGGCCGCACGCTGCATCCGGGCCGGGTCGATTCCCTTGAGCCGCTCGCCGCCCAGCATGGCGCCGAACAGCACCCAGCCCAGGCCGATGGGGACCAGCAGCATGGAGAACACGGCCATGCAGATGGCATAGCCGCTCAAGCTGGTGAACGCCGCCGCGGGAAAGATCGTGCTGGCGAACAGGATGCCCTTGGGATTGAGCAAGGTGGCCGTGAACAGGGTGCGCAGGCCGATGACCTGTTGCGCGGCCGATGGCACGGCACGCGCCGCATGCCACATGCGCCAGGCCAGCCAGGCGATGTACACGCTGCTGGCGATGCGCACTGCCGTCGGCAGCCACGGCACGATCTGCGCGGCCTGGCCCAGAAAACGTCCCCAGACCGTGATCGACACCAGATAGCCGGCCAATTCGGCACCCGTCAGCCGCGCCGAGCGGGCAAAGCCTTGACGCAGGCCGGCCGCGGCCAACAGGGTATTGGTGGGGCCGGGCATGGCCAGCACCAGAGCGATGCCGGCCACGAAAAGGCTGAGTGCCGAGACTGAAAACATGGGGCGATAGGGGAAGGGGCAACGGGCCGTCTTGTAGCACGCGCGCCAAGGCGGCGGCAACTGCGGGACCGCCGCGATAGGGCGGTCGCAAGCGGGCAGCTGCGACAGGACCGTCGCAAGAGGACAGCCCCAGCCGCTCGTGCCAAAATCGGGTCTTCGTGTCCAGGACCAGGAAAATGCCATGCCGATCGGGTCGTGCCGCGCCTTGGGCGCATGCGTGATGGCGCTGTCGCTGCTTGCCGCCTGCAGCAAGAAAGTGGAATATCCGGCCGAGGTGCAGCGCGCCACCTATGGGTCCTGCGTGCAAGCCTTCAAGGCCAAGGCGCCCGCGGACCTGGGCAATGTCGATGCGAAGGCCAAGGGCTATTGCCAATGCGTGCTGGACGGCCTGCAGGCCAAGGTGCCGTTGCAGGATTTCCAGCGCTACGAACAGCTGCTGATCAGCGCCGGCCCCGCCGCCGAGCGCGAGCGGCTGGAAAAGGCGGTGGTAGCGGTGGCCGATGTCTGCCTGAAGCGGCTGCCGACGTTCTGACGCGCTCGCGTCGCAGACTGGCTAGCGCGCCAGTTTCATGGAAACGTCGGTATGGGTGCCACGATCGAGGTCGGCGCCCAGCGGCATGCTGCATTCGGGCAGCGTGAGCAGTTCGCGGCCGATTTCACCGGCTTCGATGCGACGCGCGATGTCGTCCAGCAGCAGGGTGCGCGTGGCGAAGCCCTGGCCCTGCAGGTTCCGGGCATTCAAGCGGTACGCCAGGTTGGGCTCGCTGCCCTTCATGATGCCCAGGTCGAGAATCTGCCCATGTTCATTGCGGATCAGCAGATGGTCGGGGCGCGCGTAGATGCGGTAGATGCGCCAGGGCGATGAGATCGCAGCGTGGCTGGGCCGGGCATCCGCGTGTGATGCGTTGCGTGGCGTTCCGCCCGGCGGCGGGCTCGAGGCGCTGGGCAGCAGTTTGACGCAAGCGTTGGCGAAGCGCGCGACAGAACGCCTGAACGCGCTCACGTGAGCGCTGCCGGTAGCGCGCGGACGGGGCGAGGGAAGTCGTAAAGAGGGAAGTCGTAATAAGAGGGCGTCGAAAACTGCGAATCGTGCGAGTGCTGCTGCGGCTGCTTGTTCATGGCCGTGCTCCTGGGCATGGCGATGCGGCGAGGGACGCGCGTTCAAGCACCATCCTTGCAGGATACGCGCTTTGCCGCGGGGCCGTATGAAAAAGCCCCGGGTGTAACGCATAAAGACGCTTTAACGCATGAATAACGTGATTTCTTCGGGATATAAGGCCGCTTTTGCGCGAAAAGCAGGCAATAGATGCGACCAGATCCAATAAGGGTGGTAATTGGAAACGCCGATTGACATAAGTTGCCCCTGCACCCATAGTGGACTTGAAGCTTTTCGAGCATCGTGATTTTCGTCCGGTCTTGCTCCCCCACTGCGGGGCGCTTCATTGTTCGCAGTCCTTTCCTTGACAGGCTCAATTCGCGGGCGCTGCCCGCTATTTAAAGGAAGGGATTATGGAAACCGGAATCGTCAAATGGTTCAACGATGCCAAGGGCTTTGGCTTCATCATGCCCGAGAACGGCGGCAAGGATTTGTTTGCCCACTTTTCGGAAATCGTGAGCGACGGCCACAAGGTGCTGCTTGAAAACCAGCGCGTCAGCTACGTTACGGCCCAGGGCGCCAAAGGCCCCCACGCCACGCAAATCCGCACCTTGTGAATGAAGGCCCCATGGGGCCTTTTGATCAATGACGGGAGGCTTATGCTTCACAACAACATGGTTTACAAGGGCTACCGCCTGACTGCCGCGGTGTCGCGCATTTCGGTAGGCGGTTCGAGCCGGCCTGCTTTCACTGCCACCGTGGCCGTGGAACTCGCGGGTGATCAGGATCGTCTTGGCGAACCCTATGTCGTGCCGCTGTTCGCATCGGGCGGCTTCGTGTCCAGCCCGGGCATGGCGGTGGACGCCGCGATCAATCATGGCCGCACCGTGGTCGACGCGCATGCCAGACCGGCATGAACGCTAGCGCGGGCGCTGCGCCACCCCGGCGCATGCGCATTGAGGTAACCCAATCAACATGGCCGCCCAGGGCAACCGGGCGGCCTTCTTGTTTTTCAGGCCGGGTGCGGCCCCTGGCCTACAGGCCGAACGCCTGCCTTTCCTCGTTGCTCAGTTTGGCCAGCTGGGCAGGAGTCAGCGCACCGTCGCCCACCACCTGCACCATGTTGTTGGGGCGGTAGGACGACACCTCTTGCGCAGCGCCTGCCGGTGCCTGCGGCGTGCTGCCGGCAACCGGTTCCGCGCCGTAGCCCAGGATCTGCACGTTGATGATGGACGGCTGATTCTGGCGTGCCTGGTTCTGGCTGCGCTGGGCCGAATCCTGCGCCGCGTTGACGGCAGAGGTCGCGGCGCTGCTGGCCGAGGTGAGCGCGCCCGTGTTCACGGCAGCGGTGACGGGGATGCCGGTGCTTTCACCCTTGGCCTTGATGTTGGCGGCGTTCAGTACCGTCTGCGCGGCGATGTTGACGTTGCCCGACACGCGAATGCCAGCCTCGCCTGCATCGATGGTGCCCAGCGGCGCATACAGGTCGACGTCGCCGGCGGGCACTTCGGCCAGCGGCGCCAGCGTGGCGATGCCGGCGCCGGTGGCGGGGGCCGCGGGCGACAGGCTGATGTTGCCCACGCCGTCGTAGCGCCGGAACGGCGGGGTGTAGACCACGGTGGTCTTCGAGCCGCGGCCGGCGTTGATGTCGCCTTGCGCCGACCAGGCCAGGATGCTGCCTCCGAAGGTCGTCATGACGCGGCTCTGGCCCAGCAGGATGCTGTCGCGGGCGTAGAAGTCGATACCGCCGCGACCCTGCGTGACCACGCCAGCCGTGGACGGCGGCGCCGCACCCTCGATGCCATAGACCTGCGCGCCGCCGGGCGTGAGCACCTGGATGTCGCCGCCGTTGCGGGTCTGCACGCCTGCGCCGCCGTACATGGTGATGCTGCCGTCGTAGCTGTCCTGGTGCGGGAACAGCGCCGCAATGGCCTGGCGGCCGCGCAGGTAGCTGCCCAGGCGCGGGCTGGCCTTGTCGTTGTATTCACGGCCGCCCGCGCGCAGTTCGGCGAAATAGACTTGGCGCGCGAAGATGCGTTGGTGTTCGGGGGGCAGGGCGTCGAAGAAGGCGCGTGCGTCGGCCGTGCTGCCGGCAAAGCCGTAGGTCTGCGTCAGCCACAGCAGCAGTTCGTTTTCGTAGGTCTTGAAGGGCACGCCTTGGTCCGTCAGCGGACGGGCCGGATCGGCTACGTGGTCGGTGTCCAGATAGCGGCGCAGGAAGCCGGCGTAGTCGGCGCCCTGGGCGCCCAGGCCGGCTTGCACAGCGATGCTGGCGCCGGGGCGCAAGTCGCCCGGGACGACGGGACCCAGGCTGGTGGCGGCAGCCTTGTCCGCCATCAGGATGTTGCGGCCGGCGCTGATTTCCAGCGTGCCGGGGCCGGCGACGGTGAAATTGCTTTCGATGATGTCGCGGCCGGCGCGTACCAGCGAGATGTCGCGCGGATCGCCGTGGACGAACAGGTTGTTGTTGTAGGTGAAGGTGATGGGGTACATCGTCCAGTCCATGGATCCTACCGGGCTGCCGCTGCCGACGATATCGCGTCCGGCGAGCATGCGTACCGGGCCGCCGCCGGAATACCACTGCTTGCCGGTGAGGGTGCTGGGGCTGCCGAAGCGGATGAGGCGGCCGCTGGTGACGCCGACCAGGTCGCCGTCCATCGCATAGAAGCGCGACGGTTCGACCTGACCGGTGGTGGCCGCGGAACCCGGTCCGAAGGCGAACAGGACAAGGTCGCCGTAGGCGCCGTCCCGCGACAGCGTGGTGGGCCCCCAGAGAATGGCGCTGCTGGTGGGGGAAGGCACCTTGCCTACGAACGCAGGTTTGAAGACCGAGGCCACGGAGTCCGGCGAGGCGCTGCTGCGTCCCACCGGCGCGTCGCCACCGTAGATGGATTGACCTGCCAGCAGATCCAGGCGCGCCGCGGGGCCCGGCGCCAGTGTGAAGGCTGTCTTGTAGTAGATGCTGCCGTTTGCCGCGACTGCCGACAGTTGCGACGGGTAGGTGATGACGGTGTCGTAGCCGGGCGTGCGTGGAGCAACCGGCGCCACGTTGCCGCCCGCCGAGAACACGTCCACCGCGCTGTTGGCGGTCCAGAGCGAGAACCAGGATTGCGAGCCATGGATGCCCGGCGTGCCGTCGGCCTGAAGGTAGGGCATGGACACGGGCACGAGGACGCGGCCAGGGTCGTCCGCGGCGCCGATGGCCAGGTCGCGCAGGCTGTCGATGCGGAATGCGCTGTCTCCCACATTCAGGACCGGGGCGCCGGACGGCGTGGCGTCGGCGGCCTGGAAGCGGTCCAGGCCACGCACGTCGCGCGCGGCCAGAACGTTGTAGAGCGGATCCAGGCGGCCCAGCGACGCAGCGCGCAGCAAGGTCTGGCCACGCAGGTTGGTGACCGCGCCAGCGGACTCGAACATGATGGGCAGCGCTGGATTCAGTTGGCCGCCGACGCGCAGGTCGATGTCGCCGCCGCCGGTCAGCGCCAGGCTGCCGTCGGCCAGCACGCGGCCCGTGCTGCCCACTGCCAGCACCAGCGACTGGCTGCGGCCATTGATGTGGCGTTCGGTGAATGCCAGGGCATGCGACAGCTGCAAGCCGGCGTTGCCGCCGACGTCCACGCTGAGGTTGCCGCCGCCCAGAGTGCCGAAGCCGGTGAAGCCGATCAGCTCATCGCCTTGCTGGCCATCGTTGAGGGAAGCATAGGTGCCGAAGTTGATCCACCAGGCAGTGGGTTGCTTCTGCCCGATGGGGGCATCGCCGGAGCCCTGACGCCAGAGCCAGTTGCCCACGTCGGCGCCGTTGTAGGCGACTGAGGTGTCTACTGGCCGCCCGTAGGAGCCTTGGGGGCGGGCGATGGTGTCGCCGATCAGGTTGGCGCCGGCGCGGATGGTGAGATTGCCGCCGCCGTCGGGATACCAGGCGCGGTAGACGCTTTGGGGGCCACCGTCGACGAAGGCGTCGAAGGCCTGGTTGGCGTCAGCCAGCACCCGGCCGCCGGGGCCGGCGTGGCGCGGCTGGTTGTAGGGGTCGTTGGCGCGTGTCGCCTGGGTGGACGTGCCCGCGGTGTAGACGCCGTACAGCGACTGCATGCGCACATCGCCGCCGGCCACCAGGTCCAGGTCGCCGGTGCCGGTGCGCAGCACGCTGAAGCGGGCGGTGGCGGGCTTGCCGATATAGTTCCGGGGATCGTTGGGGATGCAGTATTCGGGACTGTACCGGCAGAATTCCGATGCGGTATCGATGCCGGCAATTTCCTTGATGAACTGGTCGTCGATGACGGTGTCGAACAGCTCCGGCATGCCCAGGTCATCGGCGGCCTGCTGGCTCCATTTGTAGTTGCCCGGCGCGTCGATGCCATACATGCCGTAGTGGCTGTCGGCCAGCACCAGGTTGCCGCGGGCGGTGCCGTACTGGGTGGTGCGCGTGTCGGCGCCGCTCAGGTCGGCGCCGCCGGCCAGGCGCATGGACCACGATTGCGTGCCTTCGGGCAGCATGGGCGCGATGGCCCAGGCCTGGCCCTGTACGCCGTTGACGGCGGGACGCAGGTCCACGTAGTCCACACCGGCCAGCAGTTGCACTTTGGTGCCGGACGGGATCAGGCCACCGCGCGGCAGCGTGATGGCGCTGGCCAGTTTCACGGCATTGGCCTGGAAAGTGGCATCCGGCAGGTTGGGCAGGGCAATGCCCGCGGGCCAGGTGACGGGGCCCAGGAAGGTGTTGACCATGACGCGCCAGCCGGCCGACAGCTGCATGTTCTCGGGCAGGGTCAGCGCCTGGGGCAGTACGGTGCCCGCGGCGTACGCCACGCTGCCGTTCGGATTCAGAATGGCGGAAGACAGGACCGTGCCCGCCGCCAGCGTCAGCGGCCGGGCCAGCGGCGCGGTCACGGGCAGCACGGTGCCAGGGAGGTAGGTGGCGCCTTGCAACGGCACGGCGTAGTTCAACACCACGCCGCCGGGGAATTGGGTGCCGGCTGCCAGCGTCACGCCGGCATGCGGCGTGACCAGGTCGCCGCCCAGAAAGTCGAAGCCCGGCAGCAGGCGCCAGCCGTCGGCATCCTGCTTGACGTCGGGCGGCGGCGCGAAGCCGTCGTTGATGCTGCCATGGATCTGCAGGTCGCCACCGGCGCGGATGACCAGGTTGCCGACCTCGCCCGAGCCATAGATGGCCGGGTTGAGCGGCGTGTGCGGATTGAGGCTGGCGTAGCGCATGCCCGACAGGTCCAGGTCGCCTTGCACCACCAGATCGCCATCGGGCGTGGCGCTGCGGATTTCCACGCCGGGACGCAGGTGCAGCGCGTCGGCGTAGGGGCGCAGTCCGGCCAGCTTGTTGTCCACCAGGTTGCGATTGGCCAGCGCATTGTCGATGAAGTCGCGGCTGTCGCTGTTCAGCTGGTTCAGGTAGGCCTGGTCGATGACCTGGTAGGGTTTGCCGCCCGCATTGTTCTCGGTGCCGGCGGGCGCATCGGTGTAGACCCACACGCCGTTCACGGCGATGCTGCGCGCGCCGCGAATGTCCAGCGGACCCCGCGCATCGATGTCGATGTCGCCGCCCGTGATGCCGCCCAGGCGCGGCGCATTCAGTTCCAGCGTGCCGCGCGGCAGGCCATCGTTGCGGGCAGAATCGGTGCCGGCGCGCAGGTCGATGCGGGCGCCGCTGTCCAGTTGCAGCTTGCCTTTGCCGGCATTGAGTTCGACGATGGCGCGGTTGGGCGAGTCGATGATCTTGCCGTAGCTGTCCACGCGCAGATCGGTGCCGTGCGCATCCAGCACGGCGTTGCCGGCCAGGCGCAGGCCGTCGCGCGCCGACAGCCGGATGCTGCCCACGCCCGCGCCGCTGGCGTCGATGCGTCCGGCAACCGTGAGACTGCCCGCATCGACGGAAATATTGACCTCGCGGGCTCGGACCTCGTCGCCGATGACCAGGTTGCCGCGCTTGAGCTGCAAGCTGCGCGATCCGTAGACCTGGCCGTCGTTCAGGCGCTGGTTCAACGCCGCAAAATCCACTTGCTGGGCGCGGATGTCGGCGCCGCCGTAGGCATAGGGCACCCGCGTGCCACCCGCTTCATAATCGCCCGAGGCGGACCCCAGGATGCTGCCCTGCAAATCCACGCGGCCGGCATTGGGATCCAGCGCGATGGCCGTCAGACGGCCGGCGCGGTTGTAGCGGGCCGACAGGTCGATGCGGCTGCCTGCAGCCTGGACGATGTCGCCGTGGCGGCTTTCCAGCGTGACGTCACCGCCCCAGCTGTACTTGACCACGTCGTCAAACAGCACGGGACGGCCCGCCAGGTCCAGGTCGGCGCCCGGGTTCAGGGTCAGGGCATTGTCGGCGCGCACGGTGAGTTTGCCGGTGGGCAGCGCAATGCGGCCGTTGAGGGTGACTGCACCTGCGTCCAGCGTCAGGTCGGCGCCCAGGCCACGCGGCACAGGTGCGCTGGTCGTGCCGGCCAGCGGGTTCAGCGTGATGGCGTTGCCGGCCTGGATGCGGTTGACCGAGCCGGCCTCGCCGGTCAGCAGCGGCGTTTCCAGGGTGAGCGAGCCGCCGCTGTACTGCCAGCCGGTGGCCGTGTCGTAGGCGCCGCGAGTTTGGTAGACCTTCAGGCTGCCCTGGTGGTTGGCGGTGATGCGGTCGGTGGCGCGCAAGGTGACGTCAGCGAAGCCCAATGTCAGGCGTGCGTTGTCCAGCGTGCCGAGCGGTTGCGTGTAGGGGCCGTAGCCCAGCTCGATACGTTCGGCCTCGATCCGCAGGCGGCCGCTACCGGTGCCGGCGCCGTTGGGAATGACCGCCGCCGGGGCCATGACGGAGCCGTTCCAGATCAGGTTGCCTGCGCGGATCGTGGCCACATCGCCCGCCTGGCCGTAGCCATAGATGGCCGGGGTGGTCAGCGCCAGCGTCTGCAGGCGCGACTTGCCCGTCACGGGGTCGGTGGTATCGAGCGTGACGCCATCGAAGAAGTTGAACGAGTCGGCCACCGCCAGCGTCAACATCTCCAGCGCGGGGGCGCCGTAACGGGTGTCGCCGGCCATCAGGCGGTTCAGCAGCGACTGGTTCAGGGTCAGGCCGCTGGTCATGCCGCCGCGGGCGGCGGCTGCCGCCAGCGCCTGTTCGCTGCCCGCATTGACGGCGCCCACCGCCAAAGTCAGGTAGCGCGCACCGTAGCTAGCCGAGCTGTCCAGCTCGAACGCCTTGTTGGTGGCGGCGGCCAGGGTGCCTTCGGTGTAGAGCTGCGCTTCGCCCGTGCAGCCGGGCGTGCTGCAGACGCCGATGCGGATGGGGCCGGAGCCGGCCGGGAGCAGGTCTTCGGCCGGGGGCAGCACGTTGAGCCAGCCGTTGGACACGGCCAGCATGCTGCTGGTGCTGGGGGCGTAGGAATAGCCGTTGGTGGAATCGAAGAGCGTGCGGCCACGACCGATGGTGTTGATGCCGGCGCCACGCTCGATGAGGATGCCAGCCTCCGGGGCGCTGGTGATCAGCATCACTTCCTCGGCCCGCAGCATGGCGCCGCTGCGCAGCGTCAGACCGCCGAAGTGGCTGCCGCCATAGCCCATGTGGACCAGGTTGCTGTTGTTGGCGTAGTCCACGCTTGGGACGGCACCGAGGATCATGCGGGGGGCGGCAACGGCGTTCAACTGTCCGGCATCCAGCGAGATGCCGACGAATCCGGGGGTGCGGCCGGCGCCGGGGGCGGTCACTTCGGTCCTGTCGCGCGTGCTGTTCTTGGAGATCACGGCGAAGGTGCCGCCATAGCCGCCGGCGCCGGCCGAGAAGTCGGCTTTGCCGGCAAAGTAGAACTCTTGCCCGGGAGTGGCGCTGGCCAGGCCGATCTTCAGCGTCAGGGCGTCGGCGGGCAGGATGGCGCGGGGAATGCCGCGGCGGGTGGCTTCGGCGGCCACGAACGTGGCGTAGTCCATTTCGTTGTACTGCGAGTACTGCCGCAGCACCTGGCCGGAGGTGACCAGCAATTGCTTGGCGGTGGCGTCGGCGGTGCCCGCGGCGCTGTTGCCCAGGCGGCCCGCGATCGACCAGGAGCCATTGCGCAGGGCTTGTGCGCCCGCGCTGGCCTGGCCCTGGGCCGCCCCGTTGATTTCCACCCGGAAGGCGCCGGGCATCAGTGCGTAGGTGGCGGGCATCAGCGTGTACGTGCCGGCGGGCAGGCCGGGTACGCCTGCACCGATGGTCACCTGCTGGCCGATCTGCGGCTGGCTCTGGCCGGCATCCGGCGCAGTGGGCGCGACCCGGGGCTGTGCGCCCGGCACCAACGCATAGACAGGATTGGTGGCCAGGCCCGGCAGCGTGAAGCCGCCGCCTTGGCCATTGAACTGCACCAGCGGACTGAAGCGGGCATCGGTGGAGCCGCCGCGGCCGGAGACAAAGCCGGCTCCCAGCAACTGGCCGCCGCCGGACACGTCCACCAGCGCCCCTTCCTGGATACGCACGTTTTCGCTCCCCAGCGCGATGCCGCGGGTGAGCTGCCCGTCCAGCGTACCGGCGCCCTGGCCGGTCAGCAGGACGTCTTGCCCGATGTATTTGTAGCTGACGCCATCCACCGTGCCGCCATAGGGCATGACCAGGCCGCGGCTGCTGACGGAGGTGACGCTGCCGGGCAGCAGGGTCACGCGTGACGTCACGCCGGCACGGTCGTCGGCCTTGCCGATTTCCAACAGGCCCATGGGCACGCGCAGCACGCCGCCCTGTTCGATGATGTCGGCCGCCATTATCAGCGAGCCGAAGGCGCTGTAGGGCATGTCCGGCACGTCCTGGGTACTGCGTCCGATGATGAGGCGGCTGCCTTCTTCGTAGCCGGACTGGCCGTTGCGCTTGCCACCGATGCCTGCGATGACGCGGACGATGGCGCCGGTTTCCGGGTAGATCTGCGCGGCAGTCAGCGTCAGGCTGCCCGGTGTGCTCAGCTGGGTGGTGTAGACCAGGTTGGACCGGTCCAGCGTGCCCAGGCCGCCCAGGATGCGGATATCGCCGTGGCTGTACAGCTCGGCCATGGGAAAGCCCGTGCCGGTGTAGCTGACCACCTGGCCCGACGGCGACCGGTTGGTCGTCAGCGCATCCAGTTTCACGTTGTCGCGGATATCGATCAGGCCGGCGTTGACCCGCAGCACCGATTCACTGGTCCGCAGTGCAGGCGGCAGCGAGCCAGAGGGGCGTTCGTAGCCTTCCTTGGCATTGGTGTCGGTGGCGCCGCCCAGCAGCACGTAAGGCGCGGCCAGCAACACGTTGGCCGTGGGCCGCGCATCGGCAGTCATGCCCAGGGACCCTGACATCAACCGCAGGCTGTTGTTCAGGCGCAGGGTGACATCGTCGGAAAAGCCTAGCTGACCGTTCACCAGCAGGTTGAGCGTGTCGAAGCCGCCTTGTTCCACCTGCGATGCGCCCAGCGCCGCGCGGCCATAGACCAGATGGTCCGCCGCTGCGGCGGCGTCGCCGTAGCCGGCCAGCGCATCGGCGGCGGCGTCTTGCGACAGGACGAAGTTGCGTGCGCCCTTGACGCGGTTCTGGATGGGGCTGCTCTTGTAGGCGGGGCCGTCCAGGCCCAGGGTGAGCGAACCGCCCGCTGCGCCGGCGCCGCCGGCGCGCGCCACCATGCGGCCATCCAGGTACAGGCCGTTGCCCGAGCTGATTGCGATGGTGCCGCCCGCGCTGGCCACCTCGGTGGGCACGCCATTGACGAGCAGGGTGGCGGCGCTGCCCGACGCATCGAGCACGCTGCCGGGGCGCAACACCACAAAGGCATTGGGCGCAATGACGTTGCCCTTGGCCAGGTCCACCGCGCTGCCCAGCGTGATGACGCCGCCGTCCAGCACTTTGCCGTAGGTCTGCCCGTCGCGGTTGACGGCGGTCGCGGCGCGCGCCGCTACATCCAGCCTGGCGTGTTCGCCGACCCAGATGGAACGGCCGGAGCCTTGCGCCGTCAGGTCTTCCATCTGCGTGTCGCCGACCATCGACACCGTGATGCGTCCGCTCCAGGCGTTGAACACGCCGTTCAGCGTGATCTGGCCGATGCCGGCCAGGGCGATGCGCTGTCCGGGGTCGACCTCGACGCGCGCGCCGTCGGCCACCACCAGCGACGAGCCGGCCACATCGTTCGGCGAGCTCAGCAGGGTGCCGGTCTGCAGCAGCACACTGGCGCCGCGGCGTTGCGTCAGCACGCTCTTGAGCGGGTCTTCCTGATACAACGCGGGCGTCCACACTTGCAAGGCCTGGGCCTTGTCCTGCGCCGCGCGGGCGCCGGAGGCATATCGCTGCACCGGCATCTGTACCACCAGTTGCGCGCCCGGCGCGACCTCCAGGCCATGGGTGCCGATCACGTCGTATTGCGAGAAGCCTTGCGCGAAGGCGCTGTCAGCCAGCACCGAGACGCCGGCCGGCGCCGGATCGTTCAACGCGTCGGCGCGCACGATGCGCACCTGGTAGGCCTGCAGCGTCAGTTTGCCGCCGCCGTCCACGCCGTAGCCCGATAGCGCGGCGTGTTGCGACAGTGCGCCCGTGGCGCCGCCCGAGCCTGCTTCCAGCAGGATGTCGCCACCGCGGCCGTTGCGCGTCTTGCCAGTGGCCAGCATGGCCGCGCCGCCGCTGGCGTCGACCGCGCTGCCCGGCGCCAACGACACATCGCCGGTGCTGCGCACCGCGACCGAGCCGCCGTTGCGGTAGGCGATGCCGGGCGAGGCCGCGGGGTTCAGGCTGAGATTGCTCCACAGCCCGGCAACGTCCAGCACGGCGCCCTGGGCAAGCGTGACGCCGGTGGGTTTGCCGGCCGCGGCTTTGACGGGGGTATCCTCGACCCGGCCGTTGTCGCTGAGCTGTCGCAGCATGTTGCCGGCCTGGATCCGCCCGGCGGGGGCCGAGATGCTGGCGTTGATGTCGACCTGCGGGGCATAGAGCACCAGGCCCGCGCCCGGCGCCAGCGCCACGGCTTGTTCCACCGCAACGCGCGCTTTGCCCGCCAGGCGCACGTAGCCCAGGCCGATGGCGTTCAGCCAGGCCGCATCCAGCCGGATTTCGTCGATGCCGGCTGGCCCGGCACCCACCACCACCTGCTGGGCCAGGCCCGTCAGGCCCCAGTTCAGCAGGCCGGAGGCGGCATCGTACAGGGGGGTGTAGTTGCCCACGACCAGTTGCGCGCGGCGCGCCAGGGCGCTTTGCGACTGGTAGTAGCCCTCCAGGTCCCATTGCGGCGCGTCGATCTGGCGCGCGCCCTGGTAGACCTCGCCCGTGACGTCGCCGGCGAGCTGGGCCTTGGTGGTGGCCACGACCAGGCTGCCCGCGTCGCGGCCCACGGTGTAGCCGTTTTCAAAACGCTCGCGCGGCGCGATGAGCGGGTTGTAGAAGACGCGCGTGGCCTTTTCGCCCCAGCGTGCATGCTCCTGCTCAAAGCCCTTGTACAGGCCGGTGTAGAGCAGGTCGCCCGGGGCGCGCGATACCTCGTACAGGCGGCCGTCCGATCCACGCAGCCAGCTTTGGCGGATGATGCCGTCCTGCACGTCCAGCGTGCCGCCGGACAGGTTGATGTTCGAGCCGGCGCGCGTCACCAGTTCGCCGCCGGTGAAGGTGGCGGTGCCGCCCTGCGCCAGCCATTCGGCGGCGGTGTGGCCGCTGGTGGCCAGGTAGCCGCCCACTTCGAGCAGGCCGCCGCTGGTGTACCAGCGGTCGCCGGCATAGCCATTGGTGCCGCTGGCCACCTTGACCAGCGTGCGCCGGTCGACCCAGACGTCGTTGCTGTTGAGCCGCTTGCTGTCGCGGTTGACCGGCGCATCGCGCTGCTCGTTGCCCTGCACGTTGATCTGCAGGTTGTTCGATTCCATCGACACGTGCACGCCGATGGCGCCGGCCACGTCGACCTGGGCGCCGCTGTCGAGCAGCGTCTGCTTTCTGGCCGACACGGCGATCTGGCCACCGGTGGCCACCGTGGTCGATCCGCTCTCGAAGGTGGCGAGATTGCCCGTCACCACTTCGATGCGCGACAAGTCGCGGCGGTCGGCGATCGTGCTCAGGTTGTCGAAGGCGCCACCCGTCTTGTTGTCGGGCTTGCCGTCCAGCGTCTTGATCGCGGCGGCGCGCTGGCTGTCCAGGCCGGTGACGGCAGAGGCTTCCAGCAGCACCGCGGTGACACTGTCCGCGCCCAGCGTGACGCTGCCGGTGGCATCGCCCGCGCGGTTCAACAGGTGAATGGCGCCGCGCGTGCCGATGTCGGTGGTGGCGACCAGCACGCCATCCTGGCGCACCTGGCGGCCAGTCAGGGTGATGTCGCCGGTGGGGGCGCTGACGAGCCCCGTGTTGGTGACCCGCCCGGCGGCGCTGCCGGGTTTGAACGTGGCGCTGACTTCGTTGCCGGTGGTGGTGGACTTGAGATTGCCGTCGGTGCCGTAGCCCTTGCGGATATAGAAGTCGTCGCCCGCAGCCAGCGTCACCTGCCCGCCCGGAGTGGTGATCGCGCCGCCGTTGCGCACGTCGCTGCCCAGCAGCAGTACGTAGCCGCCGCCGCGCGTGGCAGTGTTGGAGACCGCGGTGTCGATCCGCGCGCCGGCCAGCACCTGCACCTGGCCGATCGCATCCTTGAAGGCGGGCAGGGTGCCGTCGGTGTCGGTATAGATGCCCTGGTCGCGGAATTGCGTGTCGGTGATGGTGGCGGCCGCCGCGACCAGGTTGCGCACGTTGACCTGGCTGGTGCCGGTGAAGATGACGCCGTTCTGGTTCACCACCAGCACGCTGCCGTCCGCCTTGATCGCGCCCTGGATCTCGCTGGGCCTGGCAGAGGCGCCTACGACGCGGTTCAACACCGCGTCGCTGGCGTTCTGCTTGAACTGCACGGTGGTGTTGCGCCCGACGTTGAAGGTGTCCCAGTTCAGGATGGCGCGCGACTGCGTCTGTTCGATGGTGACGACCTGGCGGCCGCCTTCGGTGCTGGCGCGGGCGGCCTTGGCGCCCTCCCATTTGGCCAGGGCGCCGCGGGCTTCCCACAGGCCGCCCTCGACCAGGCCGTCGGGCACGTTTGCGCCATTGGCAGCGGCCGCGGCGCGGGCCGCGGCTTGGGCGGCCTGCTGCGCCGCCACGGCGGCCGCGGTGCGATTCAGGTTGTCCAGCGACTTCTGCAATTGCTGGCGCGCCTCGGCCTGCTGGCGGGCGCTGGTGCCGATGCCGGCCAAGCTGCCGTCGGGCATGCGGCCGGTGCGCTGCGCGGTCGACTGCACCGCGTTCTTGTCGGCGAACCAGCCGGGGCTGAAGGCGCGCGTCTGCGCCTGGGACGCGCCGCTCCAGCCGCCCGCCAGCGCCAGAATCGCCATGGCCTGGGACAGCGGCCGCAGGCGCCAGCCGGCGCGGCGGCGTACGCTGCGGCGGGGAGGAACGGCAGGGGCGGACGAACGGACGTTGGAGGCGGAGCGGGCGGCAGGCTGGGCGGACGTAGACGAGGACATGGCGTGATTCAGGAATGTCGATGAAGGGCGCCAGTGGCATCGCCACCGTGCCCGCTTACTCATCTAGTCGAATGACGCCCGCGCAGTCGGCATAGGAAACCGCGTGAATTTTTTATGACAAACGCGTCATGGCGGTTTCCGGGACGGCGGCTGCGGTCAGCTCAAGAACACCACGTCGCCCACGCGGCGCACGCTGGCGCCGTACAGCTGCTGGATCTGGGTGATGGCCTGGTCCAGGTCCTTGACCTCGTAGCGCGCGCTCAGGCGGTGGCGGGCCAGCGCATCGTTCATCAGCACCACGCGCCCCGGGCGGTAGCGGTTGATCTCGTCGATCGCCTGGTTCAGCGGCAGGTCGTGGAAGCTGACGATGCCCGCGCGCCAGTCCGAGGCGTCCTGGGCGATGGCCATCGGGGGCTGCATGGCGTCCGCCGTGTAGCGCAACTGCTGGCCGGCGCGCACCACCAGGTTGGCATCCCGGTGTTGCACGTCGACCTGGCCGGCATTGCAGCGCAACTGCACCTCGCCCTGGGCCAGGCGCCGCACTTCGATGTCGCCGCTGGCCAGGGTCATGCGGGCGGCGCCGGCCAGCACCGCGCATGGCTGGCTGCGCGCCGCGTGGATGGCGGCTTCGCCCGACACCAATTCGATTTCCGGCAGGCCGCCGCGGGTAGAGACATTGACGCTGGTCTGGGTGTTCAGCGCCAGGGTGACCTGCTGGCCGTCCAGCGCGAAGCTGCGCTGTTCGCCCGTGGCGGTGCGGTAGTCGGAATTGAATTCGGACCACGATGGCCACAGCCCCAAGGGCGGCCGCAGCACGCTAGCCACCGCCAGGCTGGCGAAGGCGCTGGCGCCGCCGGCCAGCAGCCAGCGCCGACGCGGGTTGGGCGCTTGGGGGCGGCGCGCCGCGGGGTGGGTCGCCGCATAGGCTTGCGTCACCCGGCCCAGCTCGCGCCAGGCGCGGGCGGCTTCGGTCCAGGCGCGCGCGTGCGCCGGGCTTTGCGCACGCCAGGCCTTGAACGCCGCGCCGTCCTCGGTGGTGGGCGCGCCGGTGGCCAAGGCGCGCGCCCAGGCATGGGCCTCGCGCTCAAGGGCGGAATCGGGCAGGGGGCCGGGGGACGATGTCGGGCTCATGGGTATCGCTGGCTGCGGGCGGCGTTATCCGCCGCTTTCATACTTAGACGATCCGGCGCGGGGCAAACGGAACCGGATTCGCGAAAAAAATACACTTTCTTTCATTTTTCATTGCCCCCGCGCCATCGCCCGGACGCAATGCTCGTGCGCCGTCTGCAATTCGCGGCCCACCAGCCGCACCGAGATGCCCCAGCGCTTGGCCAGATCGGGCCGCGACAGGCCCTCGACCCGCGCCGCGATCAGGATGTCGCGCTGGCGCGGCGTCAGGGCGTCCAGCGCCTTGAACATATGGTCCATGTCCGAGCGCGACTCGGCGATGCCGCCGGGCCCGGGGGCATCGTCCTGCACGTCGAAGAACTCGCTGACCTCGCTTTCGCTCAGCAGCCGCACGTCCTGGCGGATGCGGTCGATGGCGACGTGCACGGCCGTATTGACCAGATAGGTCTGCGGATGCCGCACATCGTCCAGGTCGTCGCGCGCCGACAGGCGCAGGTAGGCATCGTGCAGCGCATCGCCGGCCAGGTCCGATGCGCCGCCCAGGCGGCGCGCCACCTGGCGCCGCAGCGCTTCATAGCGCTCGGCCACCAGGCGGCGCAGATTGGCCAGGCCGGCGCCGCTCATCGCCGGCAGCCGCCATAGCGGCGCGCCGCCTCGGGGGTGATCAGCAGGGTGGCCGGCAGGCCGAAGCCGGCGGGCGGCGCGCCGATCGGCAGGCCTTCCAGGGCCTCCTGCAATCGCGGCCCCATGTCGGGCCGGCCGGTGGCGTAGGCCTGGGCGCCGCGTATGGCGTGGGCGGGGTCCAGCGGCACGCGCAGCGCCACGCGGTATTCGCCGACATGCAGCTCGGGCCGGGCGCACAGGGCGGCCAGCACCCGGGCCTGTAGCCGGCCGTAATACTGCTGGCGGGCGGCCTGCGAGGCTTGCGACGCCGGGGCCGGCGGGGTGCGCACGCGTGGCATCAGCATCAGCGCCCGCGGCGCGGTGTAGCGGGCCTGCAGGTCGGTTTCGGCCAACAGCCGGGCCAGCGCGTCGCGCGCGGTGTAGCGGCCGGTGATGGCAGGGGCGGTCTGGTCCGCGGTTTGCGCGCTGTCGTAGAGCACCGAGTCGCCCGTAAGTTGGCTGTATTGCTGCAAGGCGTTGTGCAGGGGCTGGCGCGGCCAGTCGAAGGGGTATTCACGCGCGCCCTCGGCCGCCGCGGCCGACGCGGCCAGGGCAGCGCCGGCGGCCATCACTGTCATCATCGCCTGCAGGCGTTTCAAGCCGGTGCGCACATCGGCGGCTGGCAACGCAGGTTGTCGGGGATGGCGAAGGAAGGCATACGCGCGGGAAGTCGGACGCTGACCGCCGCGAGGCGGTGGGGAAGCCGACATGGTAGGGCCCGAATGTGACCCTTTGGTTGCATGGCGATGACACGGAGCGGCTGGTGTAAAGTCGCGTGTACACCATTTCCTAAAGGACACGAAGGTGCCTGAATCGAACCAAACCGCGGTTCTGCTGTTTTCGTACGGAACCCTGCAGGACAAGGCCGTGCAGCGCGCCAACTTCGGCCGCGAACTTACCGGCAAGCCCGACGCCATGACCGGCTACGTGCAGCGCTGGGTCGAAATCACCGACCCCGACGTCATCAAGACCAGCGGCCTGGCCCAGCACCCCATCGTCTACGCCAGCTACGACCCGAAAGACGAAGTGGCCGGCATGGTGTTCGAGATCACCCAGCAGGAACTCGAAGCCGCCGACCGCTACGAAGTGTCCGACTACAAGCGCGTGTCGGTGCTGCTGAAATCCGGTGTGCACGCCTGGGTGTACATCAAGGCCTGAATCCGGGCGCGCTGCGCCGCGGCGGTTTCCGGCGGTTCGGCGCCTGTACACTCGGACATCTCGACTTCGGGGGCCTGACATGGCCGGCAGCAGCTTCTTTGCCCTGTTCGACGACATCGCCACCATCCTGGACGACGTGTCCGTCATGACCAAGGTGGCAGCCAAGAAAACCGCCGGCGTGCTGGGCGACGACCTGGCGCTGAACGCGCAGCAGGTTTCCGGCGTGCCGGTCAACCGCGAACTGCCTGTGGTGTGGGCGGTGGCCAAGGGCTCGTTCATCAACAAGCTGATCCTGGTGCCATCGGCCCTGGTCATCAGCGCCTTCGCGCCCTGGGCGGTGACACCGCTGCTGATGGTGGGCGGCGCCTTCCTGTGCTTCGAGGGCGTGGAAAAGCTGGCCCATAAATTCCTGCCGCACGGCGATACCGCCGACGGCAATCATGCTGCGCGGGCCGAAGCCCTGCAGGACGCCTCGGTGGACATGGTGGCGTTCGAGCGCGACAAGATCAAGGGCGCGGTGCGCACCGACTTCATCCTGTCGGCCGAAATCATCGCCATCACGTTGGGCGCCGTGGCCGGCGCCGACATGGTGCGCCAGACCATCGTGCTGGCCGGCATCGCCCTGGTCATGACGGTCGGGGTCTATGGCCTGGTGGCGGGCATCGTCAAGCTGGACGACCTGGGGCTGTATCTCAGCACCAAGCGCTCGCAGGCGGTCGCCTGGCTGGGCAAGCGCATCGTGGCGGCCGCGCCCTACTTGATGAAGACGCTTTCCGTGGTGGGCACCGCCGCCATGTTCATGGTTGGCGGCGGCATCCTTACCCATGGTATCGCCCCGCTGGGCGCTGCCATCGAGCACGTCGCGGCAGCCACCGGCAGCGGCCTGGTGCCGCTGTTGGTGTCGACGTTGCTCAGCGCCCTGTTCGGCATCGTCGCCGGGGCCGTGGTGCTGGGCGGCGTCAGCCTGGCCAAGCGCCTGTTGCGGAAATAGGGCGCCCGGCCTGGGCGGGCCCGGGACCCGCGATACCGCTAGGGCGCACACCTCGTCAAAGCCAGCGGCTTTGCCGGCCGCGCGGCGCCGGTATGTCAACCGATCATCAATACGCCAGCGAGGCTTGCAGGTACACCGTGCGCGGCATGCCCACGTACTTGCCCGCGTTGTTGTCGGTGGAACGGGTGAAGTAGCGCTTGTCGAACAGGTTCTTCACGCCCAGCGCGATGTTCAGGTTGTGCATCTGCTTGCCGAAATCGTAGGCGGCGCGCACATGCACCGTGCCGTAACCGGGGATGTCGCCATAGGCGCCGTTGGCGCTTTCGGCCGTCTGGTACGTGGCGCCGGGGTCGGGCGAACCGGGCGAGCGCTGCTTGGACTGCAGGAACGTATCCACGTTGTAGGTCCACTGGTTGCGCGTGTAGCGCGCGCCCAGCGACGCCACGTTGCGCGAATAGAACGGCAGGTCGCGGCCCTCGAACACGCCGGCCTTGTAGGTGGCCTGCGTGTAGGTATAGGTGCCGTACACCGACATGCCCGACAGCGCGGCGGTGAGTTCGCCCAGGTCGTACGACAGGCCTGTTTCCAGGCCGCGGTGGCGGGTCGCGCCCAGGTTGGTCCAGGCGTCCGAACCGCCATTGGTGCCGCCGCGCAGCTGCAGTTCGTCGTCGAAGTTGATGTTGAACAGCGTCAGTTCGCCCTTCCAGCCGCCGCCATTGAAATGCGTGCCCACTTCATACGTGGTGGCCTTTTCCGGATGCAGGCCGTTGGTGGTCGACGCAATCTGGAAGTACTGCAGCGGGCCGAACGACTGGCCGGCGTTGGCGAATACGCTCCATTGCTCGCTGACGTGATACACGAGCGACAGCGAGGGCAGGGGCTCTTCCGACTTGATGCTCGTGGACTTCGTCGCGGCCGGGTTGGACTTGTCGTTCAGGAACGAATCGATGAACTCGTAGCGCACGCCTGGCGTGATGGTCCAGTTGCCGACATTGATGGTGTCGTCGATATAGACCGCGTGCGCGGTCGTGCCGCCGGTGCGGAATTGATACTGCGGGTTCGGCGCGTTCAGCGGATCGAAGGGGCCGTCCGGTACGTAGAACGCCGTGCGCGACGCGCGTTCGTCGCTGGCTTCCTTCAGGTAGCGGTAGCCCACGCTGACTTCCTGCGTGATGTCGGACCCGCGGAACAGGCGCGAATAGCGCGGCTCGATCGCAAACGTATGGTAATTGCGCGGATTGAACGTCAGGCGGCGCTGGCCGGCGTTGGCCCCGGTGCCTTCGGTTTCGATGCTGCTGCCCCGGAAGCTGTCCGTGTAGTAGGTCAGCAACTCAAACTTGTTCACGCCGTCGTCGTGGTTGTAGCGGAACGACGCATCGGTGCGCCGGCCCGTGAAACTGTCGTATGGCCGCGTCGACTGAAACGGGTCTTCGGAATACTGCTTGGTCGTCAGGCCACCGGGCATGCCCGCGCGGCCTTCGTAGTGGTGCAGCGCGGCCGAAATGCTGTCGTCCGCGCCGATGCGGTACGTGCCCTTGAGCATCACGTCATCGATATCGACCCGATCGTTGCTGTCGCGAAAGCCGTTGCCGTGCGTACCCGAATAGAGCAGGGCGCCGCCCAGGCCGCGGTCGTTGGTGCCGCCGATGAACGCGCTCGGCGTCGTCTTCACGCCGCCGTGGCTGTACATGTCGGTCTCGACCGACGCATCCGCCGTGAAGTCCTGCGGAATCGCGCGCGTCACGAAATTGATGATCCCGCCCACGTTCTGCGGGCCATAGCGCACCGATCCCGCGCCGCGCACCACGTCCACCGCCGACAGATTGCCCAGCGCCACCGGCGCCATCGACAGCTGCGGCTGCCCATAAGGCGCCACCGCCAACGGAATGCCGTCCATCAGAATCGTCGACCGCGGCGACAGCCGCGACGTCAACCCGCGCACCCCCACGTTCAACGACACATCGCTGCCGCCCGTGCCATTGCTTTCCTGCACCTGCACGCCCGGAATCCGGCGCAGCACATCGCGCACATTCGTCGCGCCCGTATCCTGGAACGCCGCCCGATCAATGATCGTGCGCGCGCCGCCGTGCTCCAGCACCTTCTCGTCGCTGGGATTCTCCAGCCAATCGCCCACCACACTGATCGCGCCCAGCGTGCTGCCATCGCCGGCCGCAGCACCGGATGTCGAAGCGGCCGGCGTCGCGGCGGCAGCGCCCGCCGAAGACGCGGAAGCCGGCGCCGCGCCAGATGTCGGCGCACCTTTCACGGCGGTTTGGGCGTAGCCGTTGGCGGCCACGGTCAGCAAGGCCAGCGCGAGCGCAAGGCGTCGCGGGGGGAAGGGGATCAGCATGGAGGTTCCAGGAATGGCTCTCAAATAATGAGAGCGACAATCAAATTGAGAATCTTTTCTAGGCCGGGGCGGACTGCGCACACAAGCTCGGCAAGAGGCAGCCGGCAGCCCCTGCACAAGCCGCCGAAAATATAGCAAAAATTGGCGCCAATCCAAACGCGGTAAATTGGGGCCGTGGCAAAAACACCCCACGACCCTCCGGCTGGCCAACCGCACCCGCGCGCCTGCGCCCAGCCGAATCCGTATAAGATGTGAAATTGGCGCCAATTTTTTGACGCGGGAACCATCATGGACACACTAGATCAGCAATTGCTGGGACTGTTGCGCGCCGACGCGCGCGCAACCGTGGCAACCCTGGCCAAAAAGCTCGACGTATCACGGGGCACCATCAACAACCGCATCGCCCGCATGGAAGACGACGGCATCATCGTCGGCTACACCGTGCGCCTGCGCCCCGAATCCGAGCCCGACCAGATCGGCGCCTGGATGAACATCGCCGTAGACGGCAACGAAACCCGCCGCGTCGTCAGCATCCTGCTAGGCGACCCTGCCGTCGTCGCCCTGCACGACACCAACGGCCGCTGGGACCTGCTGGCCGAACTACGCGTGGCCAACATCGAAGAAATGTCCCGCGTCCTGGACCGCGTCCGCCTGATCAAGGCCATCTCCGCCACGGAAACCAGCATCCACCTGAAGAGCTACAAGCTGGACTAAAAAAACAGGGCAGGGTGCACCCCTCAATCAACACAACAGCCCCCAACACAGCCCTCCTGACGGCAGACCACCCCCCCGTCCTCCCCAAAAAACCGGCCCAAATCCCCTCGACGCACCACCCCCCCAACGCCCAAAAAGGCCGCCCGCGCGGCCGTTTGGGCGACCCCGCAAGACCCTCCACCCCACCCCCGTTCCCCACCAGAACGTCAAGCACACCCCCCACCCCAACACCGCCCCAAACCCGCATCACCACAGCGTGGCGGGCAGGCGCACAGGGAGGGCGGGGCGTGTAGATGCGCCCGACGGAATCGGAAGGCAGTCGCCGAAGGCGACAACGACGATGAGGAAGGGGCAGTCCGGAGCGAAGGCTCCGGACCGCAATCGTAGCCCCGCCCTCCCTGTGCGCCTGCCCGCCACGCGGCAGAAGAACACGAACCTGCACCAGCAAAAAACCAGGAACAAACCCCGCCGCAAAGGCGAACCCCCACCCCGTTAGGGATTCCCCCCGGTTGCCCCCCCACACCCCGAACCCTAAAATTGGCGCCAATTTATGCAAACAAACACAGCCAGCCAGCCCCCCCAGGCCTCCAAGCCGCCAGGATTCAAGGATCAAGCAATGCCCTCCGCAGCACCCACCCTCACCCCCGAAGCCGCCCGCGCCCGCGCCATCTACGACCTCGGCCACAGCACCGTCTTCTCCGCCCGCGTCGACCCGCGCTTCTCGTACTGCATGTACGTCCCCCCGCACATCGACCAGGCCAAGCACCCCATGCAACTGGTGGTGATCATGCACGGCACCGGCCGCGCCTTCGTCGAATACCGCGACGCCTTCGCCGAATTCGCCCGCTGGAACGACTGCATCGTCCTGTGCCCGCTCTTTCCCGTCAGCCCCCTGGGCGACGGCAACCGCGACGGCTTCAAGCAACTGCACGAAGGCAACATCCGCTACGACCACGTCCTGCAGGACATGGTCGCCGAAGTCGGCGAAAAATTCGGCTGCGACTTCTCGCGCTTCGCCCTGTTCGGCTATTCCGGCGGCGGCCAGTTCGTCAACCGCTACGCCTTGCTGCACCCCGAAACCCTGTGGGCCGTTTCCATCGGCGCGCCCGGCTCGGTCACCCTGCTCGACCCCAGCCAGGACTGGTGGGTCGGCGTGCGCGACGCCGAAGCCCGCTTCGGCAAGGCTGTCGACGTCGACGCCCTGCGCCAGGTTGCCGTCCACATGATCGTCGGCAAGGCAGACCTCGAAACCTGGGAAATCACCCACCGCGAAGGCGGCAAGTTCTTCATGCCCGGCGCCAACTCCGCCGGCTCCACCCGCCCCGAGCGCCTGGAATCCCTGCGCCGCTCGTTCGAAGCGGCCGGCGTCAAGGCCGTGCTGGACGTCGTCGACAACGTGCCGCACGACGGCCTGAAGTGCGTCGGCCAGGTGCAGGACTTCCTGGCCGCCGAGCTGCGCAAGCTGCGAAATGAATAACACCGAAAACAAGAAGTGCGGCGGGCGCATCTGCGCCCGTCAGCCGCGATAGGAGAGGGGCATGCTGCGTTTCGCGCTATCCCGTATCGTCATGGCCATCCCCACGCTGCTGATCGTGGCGGTGGCCGTATTCGTCATGATCCGCCTGATTCCAGGCGATCCGGCGCAACTGCTGCTGGGCGACCTGGCCACCCCGGCCGCTCTGGCCGACCTGCGCGCCCGCCTGGGCCTGGACCAGAGCTGGACCACCCAGTTCGGCATCTGGTTCGGCAACATGCTGCATGGTGACCTGGGCTCGTCCATCAACACCGGCCAGCCCGTGCTGCCGCTGGTGTGGGACCGCTTCCTGATCAGCGGCCGCGTGGTGCTGGTGGCCGTGCTGTTCGCCGCCATGGTGGCCGTGCCCGCGGGCATGATCGCCGCCTGGAAGCAGAACAAGGCGCCCGACCTGATCCTGGTCGGCACCGCCACGCTGCTGGTGTCCATTCCCACCTTCTGGCTGGGCCTGCTGCTGCTGATCTTCTTCGGCCTGAAGCTGCAATGGCTGCCCGTGGTGGGCTACGTGTCCATCGGCGAAGACTGGAAGGCCGGCCTGCTGTACCTGGCCATGCCCATCCTGACGCTGTTCCTGCACGAAATCGGCGTGCTGATGCGCATGGCGCGCGCCAGCACCCTGGAAGTGCTGCGGCTGGACTACATCACCCACGCACGCGCCAAGGGCCTGTCCGAATCGGCCGTGCTGATGCGCCATGCCTTTCGCAACGCCTTCGGCCCGACCTGGACGCTGATCGGCCTGGTGCTGGGCAACCTGCTGGGCGGCATTGCCGTGGTCGAAACCGTGTTCACCATTCCCGGCCTGGGCCGGCTGCTGGTGGATTCGATCTTTGCCCGCGACTACCCCGTCATCCAGGGCTGCCTGCTGTTCGTCGGCGTGGTCTACGTGATCGTGAACCTGCTGATCGACCTTTGCTATCCCATCTTCGACCCGAGAGTGACCGCCGAATGAAAAAGCGAATTGCAGCTAACGCGCTGATAGGCGGCGTGATCGTGGCAGCGATGATCGTCGCGGCGATCATGGGCGCCTTCTGGACGCCGCATGATCCGCTGAAGATCAACTTCGTGGCCCGGCTCAAGCCGCCCGGCGGCGATTTCCTGCTGGGCACCGACGAATTCGGCCGCGACGAACTGTCGCGCCTGTTGGCCGGGGCGTCCAGCAGCGTCTGGATCAGCTTCCTGACCGTCAGCTTCGCCATCGTGGCGGGCACCGCCATCGGCACCCTGACCGGTTTCGTGCGCGGCTGGACCGACCGCATCATCATGGCCTTCAACAACGCCTTGCTGGCCTTCCCGGGCCTGTTGCTGGCGCTGGGCCTGTTGGCCGTGGTGGGCGCCAACAAGTACGGCATCATCCTGGCGCTGGGCCTGGCCTACACGCCGTCGGTCACGCGCATCGTGCGCGGCACCGTGCTGTCGCTGCGTGAAAAAGAGTTCATCGAATCGTCCCGCGTGCTGGGCAATTCCGAGCTCTACACCATGTTCCGCCACGTGCTGCCCAATTGCGTGGCGCCGCTGACGGTGCTGGCCACCTCGATGTTCGGCTGGGTCATCCTGGCCGAAAGCGCGCTGTCGTTCCTGGGCCTGGGGGTTCCGCCGCCCGCGCCCACCTGGGGCAACATGCTGGCCGCCGCCCGGCCGTTCATGGCGCAGGCGTCCTATCTTTCCATTCTTCCCGGCTTGGCCATCGCCCTCGCGCTGCTGGGGATCAACCTGCTGGGCGACGCGGTGCGAGACCGTTTCGATCCCCGCATGAGGGGCGTGCAATGAGCGCACTGGTAACCGTATCGAATCTGTCCCTGACCGTCGGCCGCGGCGGCCGTGAAATCGTCGGCGGCGTGTCCTTCGAGGTGGCGCCGGGCGAAATGGTCGGCATCGTCGGCGAATCCGGCAGCGGCAAGACCCAGGCCGCCCGCGCCATCATGGGCCTGACCCCGCCGCCGCTGGTGGTGGCCGGCGGCTCGATCCGCTTCGAAGGTGTGGAAGTGACCCAGGCCAGCGCGGCCCAGCTGCGCAAGCTGCGCGGCGCGCGCATCGGCATGGTGTTCCAGGAACCCATGACCTCGCTCAACCCGTCCATGCCCATCGGGCGCCAGCTGGACGAAGGCCTGAAGCTGCACCGGCGCGATCAGTCGACCGCACAGCGCCGTGAACGCATCCTCGAGATGCTGCGGCGCGTGGGCATCCGCGACCCCAAGGCCGCCATGGAAGCCTGGCCGCACGAGTTTTCGGGCGGCATGCGCCAGCGCATGATGCTGGCCTCGGTGATGCTGCTGGAGCCGGCGCTGTTGATCGCCGACGAACCCACCACCGCGCTGGACGCGGTGGTGCAGCGCGACGTGCTGGAACTGATGGTGGACCTGACGCGCGAGCACAACACGGCCGTGCTGATGATCAGCCACGACCTGCCGATGGTGGCGCGCTACACCGAGCGCATGGTCGTGATGCAGCACGGCAAGGTCCTGGAAACCGGCACCACCGCCGGCATCCTCGAACGCCCGCAGCATCCCTACACCCGCAAGCTGCTGGACGCGATGCCGCGCCGCCTGCCGGCCCGGCCCGTGACGCAGGAGGCGCCCATCGTCGAGGTCAAGAACCTGGTGGTGGATTACGCCGGCCACCAGCGGCTGTTCTCGCGCACCGGCGCCAAGCGCGCGCTGGGCGGCATCGACCTGCACGTGAAGCCGCGCGAAGTGGTGGCGGTGGTGGGCGGGTCGGGTTCGGGCAAGACCACGCTGGGCCGCGCCATCGCGGGCCTGCTGTCGCCCACGTCCGGCCAGATCCTGTTCCGCAACCAGGCGGTCAGCCGCCGCTCGGCCGCCTGGCGCGACTACCGCCTGAACTGCCAGATGGTGTTCCAGGACCCGTATTCGTCGCTGGACCCGCGCATGACCATCGGCCAGCTGGTGGGCGAAGGCCTGCGCATGCTGACCGACATGGCGTCGGCCGAAAAACGCCGCCGCGTGGATGAAGTGCTGGCCGAAGTGGGCCTGGGGTCCGAGTATGCCAAGCGCTTTCCGCACGAACTGTCGGGCGGCCAGCGCCAGCGCGTGGCGATCGCCCGGGCGATCGTGCGCCGGCCGGCCTTCGTGATTGCCGACGAGCCGGTGTCCGCGCTGGACGTGACGGTGCGCGCCCAGGTGCTGGACCTGTTCGCCGACCTGCAGGAACGCCATGGCTTTTCGTGCCTGTTCATCAGCCACGACCTGGGCGTGGTCGAGCAGGTGGCCGACCGGGTGGTGGTCATGCGCGACGGCGGCATTGTCGAGCAGGGCACCCGCGACGAGGTCTTCGACCATCCGCGCGAGGAATACACCCGCAGCCTGCTGTCGGCCATTCCGGCGCTGGAATCCACCGATACGGGCGGCGTGCGTCTGCGCTGGCGCCTGGACGGGCAGGAGCCGTCTCGGGCCACGGCTTGAAGGGACGGATCCGCGCCGGCCGCCGGGGCTGGCGGCCCGGCGCGGACTTATGCATAAAATACGCGGTTTGGATTTGATTCACGGGAGTGGTCCATGCCGAAAGCGGCGGCGACACAGCCGGGCCTGGTTGACCGTATTGCCCATGATATTCAGTCGGGCATCTTTGGTCCCGGCGCGTGGCTGAAACAGATCGACCTGCAGGAACGCTACGACGCCAAGCGTCTGGACGTTCGGCGGGCGCTTGACCAATTGGCCGCCAAGCGGCTGATTTCGCACATCCCGAACCGGGGCTACCACGTCTACGCGATGGACCCGGACCAGCACGTGCAGATCCGCGATATTCGCGTGCTGCTGGAAACCGGCGCCGCGGCCGACCTGATGCCCAACGTCACGGCGGCCAAGGTGCGCGCCCTGCGCACGCTGGCCGAACGTTTCGCCAAGCTGCTGCACGACGGCACGCTGCTGGAGCAGTACGAGGTCAACCTGGCGTTTCACGCCGGGATGTACGACATGTGCTCCAACCGCGAGCTGGCTTCCCTGATCCAGGAAACCCGGGCCCGCGGCCCGGCGGCGCCGGCCAAGGAATGGGTGACGCGTTCGCGCATCGAAATCTCGGCCCGCGAGCACTTCGACATGGTCGAGGCGCTGGAGGCGCGCGACGTCAAGCGGCTGCAGAAAATCATTGCCCAGCACGTGGGGCAGGACATTTCCTGACCGATTCCGGACGATTTGCCTGACTTTTGCGGCGGCCATCCTGAAAAGGGGCCGCCGCAAGTCGTTTCCGGGTGTCCGATTGATGAGATTCACAGGGATACCCCCGATGCCAGTCCGGGTTTGAGCGTTCATAATAGGCTGCTATTTTTGGCGCCAATATAGTCATGAATCAGGCGTCGTATGCCCCCGGGGGAGTTTCCGCAATGCACCACCAATCTGTTTCCCGAGCGCTTGCGCTCAGCTTGGCGCTGGCCGCCGCAGGCACGGCCCACGCCGCTACCCTGACGATCGCCCAGCCGGCCGACATCCGCTCGACCAATCCGGGCGTCAACCGCGACAACACCACCGACGGCGTGGTGCTGAACGTGGTGGAAGGCCTGGTCGGCTACCGGGAGAACGGCACGGTGGCGCCGTTGCTGGCGAAATCGGTCGATCTGTCGGAAGACGGCCTGACCTACACTTTCAAGCTGCGCGACGGCGTGAAGTTCCACAACGGCGCCACGTTGACGTCGGCTGACGTCATCTGGAGCTGGGAACGCTACATGGACGCCAAGACCGACTGGCGCTGCCGCAGCGATTTCGACGGCCGCAACGGCCTGAAGGTGACGGAAGTGTCGGCGCCGGACGCGCAGACGGTCATCATGAAGATCGACCGCAAGTCGGCGGTGTTCCTGGATTCGCTGGCCCGCACCGATTGCGGCATGACGGCGATTCTCAGCAAGGATTCGGTCAACGCCGACGGTTCGTGGAACAAGCCGGTGGGCACGGGCCCGTACCAGTTCAAGGAATGGAAGCGCGGCGAATACGTGCTGTTGTCGGCGTTCAAGGACTACGTGTCGCCATCGGCGGGGGACAAGCCGGACGGCTATGTGGGCGCGAAGCGTCCGCTGGCCGACGAGGTGAAGTTCCTGGTGGTGCCGGACCCGTCCACCGCGAAGGCGGGCCTGGTGTCGGGCGCGATCGATGCGAGCCAGATCACGATCACGGACGTGGCTGAACTGAAGAAGAGCCCGACGGTGTCGGTGATGAGCCCGCACGACGCGACCAAGCACACGCTGTTGTTCCAGACGCAGGACCCGGTGCTCAAGAATGTGAAGCTGCGCCAGGCGATTGCGGCGGCGCTGGATATTCCGCAGGTGGTGGCGGCGGCTTCCGAAGGGCTGGGCCAGCTGAACAATTCGGCGGTGTATGCGGGGTCGGCCTATTACCAGGAAACGGAGAAGCGCACGTACAAGTACGATCCGGCGCGAGCGCAGCAGCTGCTGAAGGAAGCGGGCTACAAGGGCGAGCCGATCGTCATCTATGCGAACAAGCGGGCGCACGTGCCGAGCTACCAGGTGGCGGTGATCGCGCAGGCGATGATGCAGTCGGTGGGGATCAATGCGCAGATCGAGGTGCTGGAGTGGGCGACGCAGCTGGATCGCTACAACACGGGCAAGTACCAGATCAGTTCGTTCACGTTCTCGTCGCGGATCGATCCTTCGTTGAGCTTTGAGCAGTTCGCGGGGGACAAGTCGAAGCAGCCGCGCAAGGTCTGGGATGATCCTGCGGCGCAGAAGCTGATTGACGAGAGCTTTCTTGAATCTGATCCGGCCAAGCGGCAGAAGCTGTTTGACCAGTTGCATACGTTGATGTTGGAGCAGACGCCGTTGTTGGTGCTTTATAACGGGGCGGATGCTTGGGCTACTAATAAGCGGGTTGAGGGGTTTTCAGTTTGGGAAGGGAAGCCTCGGGCTTGGGAGACTAAGATTGTGGGTAAGTAAGTAGGTTGGGTTTTTGGGGTGGTTGCTGGTGGTGATTGTGCTGCTGGGGCCGCCTGACGCGTCGGTGGCCTGCGGTGTGCGGGGCTACGATTGCGGTCCGGAGCCTTCGCTCCGGACTTCCCCTTCGTCATCTTCGTCACCGCCTTCGGCGGTTCCTTCAGATTCCCTCGGGCGCATCTACACGCCCCGCACACCGCAGGCCACCGACGCGTCAGGCTCTACTGTCTGTACCTTGGCGGGCTTTGGGGGTGTTGTTCTGTAATGCAAAGAGGCCGCTTTCGCGGCCTCTTTGCATTTGGCTTGTGCGGCTTTACTTTGCCACGCGTTCTACTTCCCAGGCGCGGGGCTTTTTCACGGCCCAGGGGGTGTAGCCTTTGACGTCGCTGCGGTAGGCGCCGATGTCCAGGCCGTTGTAGAGGGGGATGCTGGGGACGTCGGCCAGGAATAGCTTGTGCAGTTGGTCGAACGACGTCTGGCGCTTGGCGTGGTCGGTGTCGACCGAGGCGGCGTCCAGGAGTTTTTGGGCTTCGGGGTTGTCCCAGACCTTGCGCGGTTGCTTGGATTTTTCGCCGGTGACCATTTCGTAGTTCAGGGCGGCGTCCAGGCGGGCGGAGTAGGGGAAGGTCATCATCTGGTAGGTGCCGGCGTTGTAGCGGTCGAGCTGCGTGGCCCATTCGGCGACTGACAGCTTGGCGTTGATGCCGGCGGCCTGGAGCATGGCCTGGATGATGACGGCGGAGTTGTAGGACTGGGGGTAGCGCTTGGTGGTCATCAGTTCGATTTCCTGGCCCTTGTAGCCGGCTTCTTTCAGCAGCTTCTGGGACAGGGCGACGTCGTACTTCCAGCCTTCTTTCTGGGCGGCGTCGTGGTAGGGCGAGACCAGGGGGACGATGGAGTTGTTGGGCTTGGCCAGGCCTTCGGTGACGGCGGCGGCCAGTTGTTCGTAGTCGATGGCGTGGGCCAGGGCCTGGCGCATCTTGGGGTTGGACAGCAGCGGGTCCTTGGTTTGCAGCAGCAGCGCGGTCATGCTCATGACGGGCGCGTAGGCGACCTTGACGTTGGGCGTGGCCTGCAGGACGGGGACGTCGTTGTTGGAGACGTCTTCGATGATGTCGATGTTGCCGCGTTGCAGGGCGGCCTTGGCGGTGGAGTCGTCGGGCACGATCATGAAGCGCACTTCGTCGACCAGGGGGCGCTTGGAACCGGTGTAGCCGTCGAGCTTGCCGCCGCGGTTGGCGTAGTCGGCGAATTTGGTCAGGCGGATGTATTCGCCGCGCTTCCATTCGGCGAATTCGAAGGGGCCGGTGCCGATGGGCTTGTCCCAGGTGCCGTCGGCCTTGACGGAGGCCTTTTGCAGGATGCCGGTGCCGCCGCAGTCGGCGCGCGCGAGCGAGGCCAGGAACAGGCTGCTGGGTTTTTCCAGGTGGTAGACGACGGTCTGGGCGTCGGGGGCTTCGACGCCGGTGACCTTGACGGTGCCGCGGCCATCGAATTCGCTGGAACAGCGCCAGCCGGAATTGGCGGCGGTGTAGTGCTGCCAGGTCCAGAGGACGTCGGCGGAGGTGAGGGGGGCGCCGTTATGGAATTTGACGCCCTGGCGCAGCTTGAAGGTGTAGATCTTGCCGTCGGGGCTGATGTCGATGGATTCGGCCAGCAGGGGGCGCACTTCGGCGTCCTCGCCGTAGGCCACCAGGCCTTCGACGATGTGCAGCACGACGGCGTCGCTGTTGCTGTCGCGGTTCACGCCGGGCTCGGTCGAGCGGATGTCGGCGGTGAACGAGATGCGCAGCGGCGGCTGGGCCTGGGCCCAGGCCGATCCGGCCAGCGCAGCCAGCGCCAGCGCAACCGCGGTGTTCAAGAGTTTTGTTTTCATTGATTGAGTTCCAGGGTTGCGCGGGCGGCCTGGGATCAGGCGGCGGCCAGCAGTTCGGGTTCGGCGTCCAGGCTGTAGCGGGTGAACGTGCGGTTCAGCGCGGGCAGCGGGGCCACTTCCATCAGGCCGGCGGCCGGTTCCATGATGACCATGGCGACGGTGGCCGACAGGTTGTCGTGGCTGCCGGGGCGCGGCGGGCGGCAGACCGAGTACGGGGTGCCGAAGTCGTCGAACAGGGCGCGCTTGAGGTCTTCGCGGGTGAGCTGGTCTTTTTCGTTCAAGAGGCGGCGCACGCGCCAGTCGCGGTAGGCGCTTTCGGGGGTGCTGGCGCGGCCGGTGTCGCGCAGCTTGCCCAGGGCGACTTCGCTGACCCAGTGGTTGGCGTGCACGATCAGGTCGTCGCTGCCGGGGTAGATGGGGAAGGCCTCATCGGTGGTGCATTCGTAGTCGACGCCGAAGCCGGCGGCCATGCCGATCATGATGTTGTTCGAGCAGGACTTGGGCGTGGTGCTGACGGCCTTGATGGCCAGGGCGAAGTGTTCCTGTTCGAGCACTTTGCGGCGGATCAGCGACAGCGGCACGCCGAGCTGGCGGAAGTCGCGGTCGGATTCCAGGTAGTTGGCGGTGATGGACACGCCGGCGCTGTTCAGGCCGCTGCGGGCCAGGCCGCCGGCTTCGACGAAGGTCAGGATGTCGGGGCCGTTGTCGTTGCGCACGCGCAGCACGATGGCCGTTTCGGCGCATTCGGCGCGCCAGTCCCAGTTCTGGCCGTGGATGAGGCGGCCGTTGACCGAGCGGGTCGGCAGGATCAGGGCGCCGGTGCAGCCGTCGCCGGGTTCGAGTTCGGCGGCCTTTTTCTTTTCGGCGCGGGCCTTGGCGATGACTTCGGTGCGGGCGTTGACCATCACGATGTCTTCGAACGGCACGTTGGCGCCGGCGGCGATGCCGCGCATTTCTTCGAGGTAGTGCGGCGCGAAGTTCTCGATTTCGCGGGCAAAGCTGGTGATCAGCTGGGTGCGCGCCATGGCGTCATAGCCCAGGTCGACCAGGGTCTGGCCGTACATGGCGGCGCTTTTGCGCACGCGGTCGGCGGCCTGCTGGCCATAGGCGCGGCCGCGGGCCTCGGGGGTACCGGAAACCGATACGAAGGGAAATTGGGTGATCTGGGTCATGGACGGATAGCGGCGCGGGGGCGCCGTGGGGTCGGGAGTGGTGAGACGGGATGTTGCAAAAATATTATCTTATTTTGGCGCCAAAAATACCGAGGGTTTGCCCGGGGGCGCCTAGCCGGGGGCGCCTAGCCGACGCGCTTCTCCACACATTGCCGCGCCAGGTCGTCGCAGCGCGCAAAGCCAGCCCCGGCGTCACGCAGCCGCTGCAGCAACCGCTCGATCATCTGCAACCGCGCTGCGCGGCCTACGCCGTGGTCGGCGCGCGGGTGCAGGGTCAGGCAGGCGTAGCCGTCGGCGGCGAGCAGGGCGTCGCCCTGTTCGGCCAGGTGGGCGTAGGCGCGGTCCTGGGTGACGCGGCGGCTGAAGTGGGTGGCGTCGCACAGGCCTTCGCTCCAGGGCAGCTCGACCATGCCGGGGGCGCCGTCGGCGTCCAGCGCGTAGGGCGCATCGTCGTCCAGGGCGCTGCTGTCGTAGCGGTAGCCCAGTTCGCGCAAGAGCGGCAGGGTGCGGGGGGTAAAGCCGCCGCCGGTCCAGCGGAAACCTTCGGGGGCCTGGCCGGTCAGGGCGGCCAGGCGGTCGCGGCCGCGTTGCAGCACCTCGGCTTCGCGCTCGCCCAGCGTAGCCAGGTCTTCGAAGGCGTTGCCTTGCGAGGCGGCTTCGTGGCCGTCGCGCAGGCTCTGTTCGAGCAGGTCGCGGCAGCGCTCGGCTTCGAAGGCCGGCCAGAAGAAGGTGGCGCGGATGTCCTGGCGCCGCAGCATGTCCAGCAGGCGCGACAGGCCGCCGCCATAGGTGTAGCGGCCATGGCCGTCGCGGCCGTGCAGTTCGTGCTCGGGGCGGGTGGCGGCCTCGGGGCCGATGCCTTGCACGTTGATGGTGACCAGCACCGTCTTGGCAGCGGACTTCGCGGAGGCGATCGTCTGGGTGGTCGCGTTTGAGGTTGCGTTGGCGAGAGCGGCGCTCATTCGGTTCTCCAGGCATCGGGGTGGGCCAGGCAGTGGCGGGCCAGCGCTTCCAGGGTCATGCAGTGCACGTCCGCCTGCGCGGCCACATGCGCCAGGAAGCGGTCCATGGCGGCGGCGCGGGCGGGGGTGCCGGACCCGCCGGCGGCCTTGGGGTGCACGGTCAGGTGGATGTAGCCCTCGGCCTGGCGCAGGGCCTCGAATTCCTCGATCCAGTTGTCGCAGGCTTCCGCGGCCAGGCTGTGGCCGGTGAAGTAGAACGGGTAGTCGTCCAGTGACACGGTGTTGTTGGGCAGCATGACGAAGCCGTCGTCGGCGGCATCCGCGGGCAGGTAGGGGCGGTCGCGGTCTTTCTCGCTGGCGTCGTAGCAGTAGCCCAGCCGGCGCAGCGCGGGCAGGGTGCGGTGGCTTTTACGGCCCGACGGCGAACACCAGCCCACCGGCGTCACGCCCAGTTGCTGCTGGATCAGGGTGTGGGTCTTTTCGAGCAGGGCGGACTCGTCCTCGCCCAGGTCCCAGGCTTCGTGCAGGTAACCGTGGGCGGCGATCTCGTGGCCGGCGGCCAGGATGGCGCGGAAGGTTTCCGGGTAATGCTCCACGTCGTAGCCGCAGGCAAAGAAGGTGGCGGGCATGGCGTGGCGCGCCAGGATCTCCAGGTGCCGCGGCACGCCGCGGCGGATGGCGTAGCGGCCGGCGGTATGCAGGCCGGCGGGAAACTGCTTGCGGCCCACCTCGACGGCGGGGCCGTCTACGTGCACGGTCACGCAGACCACGGCGCGCACGGGCGGCGCGTCAGGGGCGCGCAGGCCCTGGTCGCGCAGTTCGCGGTCCAGCGTCAGCCAGGGGTTGGCGGCGGCGTCCAGCGGGACGCCATAGGGGATGGCTTGCATCAGGTGGCCTTGATGTTGGCGTTCTTGATCAGGGTGCGCCACTTCTCGCTTTCGGTGGCGACGAAGCGGCGCAGTTCTTCAGGGGTGCCGCCGTGCAGTTCCAGCCCGTTCTGGGTCAGTTGGGCCAGGGCGGGCTGCTTGAGCGCGCTTTGCACGGCGGCATTGAGCGTCTGCACGATGGCGGGCGGCGTGCCGGCGGGCACGAACACGCCGTTCCAGCCGATGGCCTGGTAGCCGGGAAAGCCGGATTCGGCCACGGTGGGCACGTCCGGCAGGGCCGGCGCCCGCGATGCGGACGTGACGGCCAGGGGGCGCGATTTGCCGCCCTGGATGAATTGCTGCTGGTTGATCACCACGTCCATCAGCACCGGGAACTGGCCGCCCAGGAAATCATTGACGGCGGCGGCCGCGCCCTTGTACGGCACGCCAGGCAGGTCCAGGCCGGCGGTGGCCTTGAGCAATTCCATGGCCAGGTGGGCGGAACTGCCGTTCTGGGTGATGCCGTAGAAATACTTGCCGGGGTTGGCCTTGATGAGGGCCACGAATTCCTGCAGGGTCTTGGCCGGAAACGACGGGTGCACCACCAGCACGTTGTTGTAGTAGCAGACCATCGACACGGGTTCGAAGTCCTTGATCGGGTCGTACGCGATGTTCTCGTACAGGCTCTGGTTCACCGTGTGGGTGCCGGTGGAGCCGAGCGCGACGGTATAGCCGTCGGGCGCCGAACGGGCCGCCTGCTGCGTGCCGATGATGCCGGCCGCGCCGCCCTTGTTGATGACCACCACGCTTTGCTTGAGCGCTTCGCCGATGCCCTGGGCCAGCGGCCGGGCGACCAGGTCGGTGCCGCCGCCCGCGGGAAACGGCACGATGAACTGGATCGGGTGCTCGGTGGGGTAGCCGGCCGCGCGGGCCAGGCCCGGTCGCGTCAAGGCGGCGCCCGCCAGGGTGGCGGCCGACGCCGCCATGAATTGCCGGCGGCTGATGCCGCCCGTTGCGCTGCTGCGTTGCTTCATGCGATTTCCCCTTGGATGTGCATGCCAGGCATCGCCGGCCGCACGCTTGTGGGTGCCTGCTGGTCGGCTGCTTGAGTATCATTATTCGATAAAAAACAATCTTCACCAATTAGTTTTTATCTATAAATGATAAAAATAAGAAAAACGATAGATGAATGGGATGGTCGTCGACGATCTCGATAGCGGCGCTTTATGGCCCGCCGCCCCAGGCTGCGCCCCTGTGATACGCTGCGCCGATTCCGCGTTGCCTCTTTGCTGCCCTGCCCATGTCCACCCTGAAGCGAGCCCTAGCGATTCTTGACCTCTTCAGCCTGGCCACGCCGGTGCTGACCGCGGAAGAGATCATCTCGAAGCTGTCCTATTCGGCGCCCACCGGCTACCGGTACATCCGCGACCTGTCGGACCTGGGCTACCTGCTGCGCATGACGGGCGGGGGCTACAAGCTGGGGCCGCGCATCATCGAGCTGGACCACCTGATCATCGACGGCGATCCCGTGCTGGGCGCCGCCCGGCCGATCATGCGCGAGGTGGTGGACCAGGTGGGCGGTGACGTGCTGCTCAGCGTGATCCACGGCCTGCGCATTCTGAACATCCACCACGAGCGCGGCCCGGAAGACCTGGGCATCGCCCACGGCCGCGGCCGCGCGCACCCGCTGTTTCGCGGCGCCACGGCCAAGACCATCATCGCGTTCCTGCCGCGCAAGGACCAGCGCAAGCTCTACGAGGCGCATCCCGCCGACGTCGAGGCCGCGGGCCTGGGGCAGACGCAGGCCGAATTCACCCGCCGGCTGGACGAGATCCGCGTGCGCGGTTCGTACCTGGGCGTGGGCGAGATGTCGCCCGAGCGTGCAGGCATCGCCGTGCCGGTGTTCCAGGAAGACCGCCGCATCTTCGGTGCGCTGACGGTCACGTTCCTGGCGACCCGGCTGAACACCATCGCGCAGGACAAGACCACGGCGCTGCTGCAAGCGGCGGCGCGGCGGATCGAGTCGCTGGCGCTGGCGTCCCGCATCAAGGAACAGGCCCCCGCGCCGTAAGCGTCGGGGGCCTGTGCGGGGCGGCCTCGGGGGCTGCCTGTCTGGGTGGGCGGTTGCTTTACTTCTGCTGCTGCTGCTGCTGCTGCTGCTGCTGCTGCTGCTGCCGTGATTGCGGCACGGTTGCGGCCGGGTCGGACGCGGCGTCCGCCGGCGCCGCGCCAGCCTGGGCTGTCGCTTGCGGCGCCCGCAGCGGCGACCCCATGGCCTGGAACAGCGCCGCCGTCTCCGTTAGCCGGGCACTGGCGTATTCCACTTCGCGCACCCGGGCGGCAACGTAATGCTGCTCGCTGGCGTATGCCGTGTACGGCGCCAGCGCGCCCAGGCGCACCTGGCTGGCGGTGTTGCGATGCGACTGCTCGGCCGCCCGGCGCGAGGCTTCGGCCGAGGCCAGCGCCTGCCCGTCGGCGTCCAGCCGCGCCAGCGTGTCGGCCACGTCGCGGAATGCCGTCAGCACCGTCTGCTTGTATTGCAGCACCGAGGCTTCATAGCGGTCCTTGGCCGCGCTGCGTTCGGCCAGCAGCGCGCCGCCATGGAAGATCGGCTGCGTCAGCGACGCGCCCACCGCCCAGATTGACCCCGCGCCGGACAGCGCCGTGGGCCAGCTGAAGCCGCCCTTGCCCATGGATGCCGACAGCGACAGGCTGGGGAACAGTTGCGCGGTGGCCACGCCGACGTCGGCGGCGGCCGCTTGCAGCACGGCTTCGGCAATATGGATGTCGGGCCGCGCGGCCAACAATTCGGACGGCACCAGCACCGGCACCTCCGGCGGCACGGCCAGTATGCCGAAAGCCAGGTCGGGCGGCGCCTGGTCGGGGCTGCGGCCCATCAGCACGGCCAGCGCGTGGCGCGTGGTCTGCCACTGCGCCCGCAGGCCGGGCAGCGACGCTTCCAGCGTGGCGGCGTCCTGGTCGGCCTGCAAGGCGTCGTTCTGCGAGGCGGACCCCAGCTCAAAGCGGCGCTGCGTGTCGCGCGCCACCTGGCGCGACAGCACCACCTGTTGCTCGGTCAGCGCCACGCGTTCGGCCAGCGATGCCGACGTGATGGCGCCGGTGACGATGTTGCCGGCCAGCGAACGGCGCGCCGATTCCAGCTGGAATGCCTGCTGCTCGACCTTGGCCGCGCGCGATGCGTTTTCAAAGCGCGCCGCGCCGAACAGGTCCAGGTCGTACTTGGCCTGGATCTGGCCGGTGAAGACGTTGTAGAGCGCGGTGGGCTCGGGCAGGTTGGGCATGGTCAGCGCACGCTTGCGCGTGACGTCGGTGCCCGCGTCGATGGACGGCAGCAGCGACGAATTGACCTGTCCGCGCAGTTGTTCGCGGGCGCCGGCCAGGTTGCGTTCGGCGGCAGCCAGGTCGGGGCTGTTGGCCAGGCCTTCCTCGACCATGGCGTTCAGCGCGTCCGAGCCATAGCGTTTCCACCATTCGGGCACCGGGCGCGCGCCTTGCTCGTAGCGCTGCGCCACGCCCTGGGCGGGGGCGCCGGCGGCGGGCAGGGCTTCCACGCCATAGTGCGTGGGCGCGGCCAGCGCTGGCGGCTTGCTGTCGGGCGCGAAGGCGCAGGCGCCCAGCGCCAGCACGAGGGGCAGCGCGGCCAGGCGCCAGGCGGGGGCGGGGTGACGGGGTTGCATCGTCAGGCTCCTCGTACGGCCGTGTCGCCGGCATTGGCGCCGGGCGGCACGCCTTCGGGTTCTTCGCGCTCGTCGTGGCGCACGCGGAACCAGGCCGCGTACAGGGCGGGCAGGAAGAACAGCGTCAGCACGGTGGCGCTGGTGATGCCGCCCATCAGCGCGGTGGCCATGGGGCCGAAGAAGTTGCTGCGCAACAGCGGAATCAGCGCCAGCACGGCGGCCGCGGCGGTCAGGGTGATGGGGCGGAAACGCCGCACCGTGGCCCCGACGATCGCGTCCACCCGCTTGTGGCCGGCGCGGATGTCCTGCTCGATCTGGTCCACCAGGATCACCGAGTTGCGCATGATGATGCCGAACATTGCGATCACCCCCAGCATCGCCACGAAGCCGAAGGGCTTGCCGAACAGCAGCAGCGCAGCCACGACGCCGATCAGGCCCAGCGGCGCGGTCAGCACCACCATCAGTACCCGGGCGAAGCTTTGCAGCTGCACCATCAGCAGGGTCAGCACCGCCACGACCATGATCGGCATCTGCGCATTGATGGACGACTGGCCCTTGCCGCTTTCCTCGACCGGGCCGCCGACCTCGATGCGATAGCCCACGGGCAGCTCGGCCCGCAACGCGTTCAGCTTCTTGTCGATGGCGTGGGTCACGTCGATGCCCTGGGCGCCGCTCTTGACGTCGGCCTGCACGGTGATGGTGGGCTGGCGGTCACGTTCCCAGATCACGCCGTATTCCAGGCCGTAGCGCACGTGGCCCAGGCTGCCCAGCGGCACCGGGCCATTGGGCGTGGGCATGGCCAGGGTGGCCAGGCGGGCGGGGTCGATGCGTTCGTCGTTGGGGGCGCGCAGGCTCACGTTGATGAGCTTGTCGCGTTCGCGGTATTGCGTCACGGTGTAGCCCGACAGCGTCATGGCCAGGAAGCTGGAAATGTCGTTGGACGTGACGCCGACCTCGCGCGCCTTCTGCTGGTCGATGTCAAAGCGCACCGAGCGTTCCGACGGCTCGTCCCAGTCGAACTGCGTGTTGACCGAGCGGCTGTCGGCGCGGACCTCGGCGGCCACTTTCTCCGCCACCTGGCGCACGTCGGCAATCTTGTCGCCGCTGACGCGGAACTGCACCTGAAAGCCCACGGGCGGGCCGTTTTCCAGTCGCGACAGGCGGCTGCGGATTGCCGGGAACTGTTCATGCAGCATGGGTTCCAGCCAGCGGGCCAGCTTTTCGCGGTCCTCCACCGAGTTCGCGGTGATGACGACCTGGGCGAAATTGGGCGTGGCCAGCTGCTGGTCCAGCGGCAGGTAGAAGCGCGGCGCGCCGGTGCCCACGAAACTGACCGAATGGGCGATCTCGGGGCGGCCTTCCAGCGCCTTTTCCAGCCGTTCCACCTGGCGCAGCGTGGCGGCGAACGACGCGCCTTCCTGCAGCCGCACGTCCACCAGCAGCTCGGTGCGGTCCGAACTGGGAAAGAACTGCTGCGGCACCAGGCTGAAGCCGGCCATCGACACGACGAAGATCACGATGGTGGCCAGCAGCACGCGCCAGCGTCGGTCCACGCACCACGCCACCCAGCCGCGCAGGCGCTGGTAGAAGCGGGTGTTGTAGATGTCGTGCTCGTGGTCATCGGGCAGATGGGCCTCGCGCTTGCGTTCGGGCAGCATGCGGTAGCCCAGCAGCGGAATCAGCACCACGGCGGCGAACCAGGACGTGATCAGCGCAATCGCCGACACCTGGAAGATGGACCGGGTGTATTCGCCGGTGCTGGACTTGGCCAGCGCGATCGGCAGAAAGCCCGCCACCGTCACCAGCGTGCCGGTCAGCATCGGGAAGGCGGTGCTGGTGTAGGCATAGGCGGCCGCGCGTGCGCGGCTCCAGCCCTGTTCCAGCTTCACCGCCATCATCTCGACCGCGATGATGGCGTCGTCCACCAGCAGGCCCAGCGCCAGCACCAGCGTGCCCAGCGACACCTTGTGCAGGCCGATGCCGAACATGTCCATGAACAGCGCCGTGATGGCCAGCACCACGGGGATGGAGATCACCACCACCATGCCGGTGCGCAGGCCCAGCGACACCAGGCTGACGATCAGCACGATGGCCACGGCCTCGGCCACCGAACGCAGGAATTCGTCCACCGAGAACGACACCGCCTTGGGCATGCTCGACACTTCGGTCAGCGTCAGGCCAGCGGGCAGCCGCGCCTTGAGTTCGCTGAACTTGGCGTCCAGTGCGCGGCCCAGGTGCACCACGTCCTGGCCCGGCTGCATCGTGATGCCGATGCCCAGCACCGGCTGGCCGCCGGTGCGCATCTGCTCGGCCGGCGGGTCGTCATAGCCGCGGTGGATGGTGGCGATGTCGCCCAGCCGGATCGACTTGCCATTCACGCGGATCAGCGTTTCGGCCAGGGCGCGGGTGTCGCTGAACTGGCCGCTGGGCCGCACGAAGATGCGGTCGTCGGCAGTCGTGAGCGTGCCGGCGCTGGCCACCGCGTTCTGGTTGTTGATGGCCTCGGCGATCTGCTGCGGCGACACGCCCAGGCGCGTCAGTTGGGTATTGCTGATTTCTATATAGACGTGTTCGGGCTGGTCGCCGAAGTAATCCACCTTGGCCACGCCGGGCACGCGCAGCAGTACCGTGCGCAGGTTGTCGGCGTAGTCGCGCAGTTGGGCCGGCGAAAAGCCGTCGCCCGCCAGGGTGTAGATGTTGGTGTAGACGTCGCCGAATTCATCATTGAAGAACGGCCCCTGCACGCCTTGCGGCAGGGTCGCGCCGATGTCGCCGACCTTCTTGCGCACCTGGTACCACTCGTTGGCCACCTCGCTGGCCGGCGCCGAGTCCTTCATGGTGAAGAAGATCAGCGATTCGCCCGGGCGCGAGTAGCTGCGCATGAAGTCCGTGGAAGGCGTTTCCTGCAGCTTCTTGGCGATGCGGTCGGTGACCTGTTCCTGCACCTGCTGCGCGGTGGCGCCGGGCCACAGGGTCTTGATGACCATCACGCGGAACGTGAAGGGCGGGTCTTCGGATTGCGCCAGCCGCGAATACGACAGCACGCCGAACAGCGTCACCAGCGTGATGATGAAGATCACCAGCGGCTGGTGCCGCAGGGCCCAGGCCGACAGGTTGAATTTGCCTTCTTCGTGGCGGTGCGCGTCGGGATGTTCGGGAACCGGCGCGCTCATGATGCGAAGTCCTCGGGGTGCAGCGGCGGCACCGCGCGGACCTTCTCGCCGGCCGACACGGCGTGCACGCCTTGCCAGACCACCCGTTCACCGGCCTGCACGCCCTGCGACAGCGTGACGGTGCGCGCGTCGTAGCGCAGCACCTGCACGCGGCGCAGTTCCAGCGTGTCTTCCTGCGGCTTGACCACCCACACGGCGGGTTCGGTGCCGTCATGGAACAACGCGGTAGCCGGCACGGTGTAGGTGACGGCGCCGTTGGCCTGGCGGTTGTCGAAGCTGATGTTGGCCGTCATGCCCAGCCGCACTTCGGGCGGGGGCGATTCCAGGGTCAGCTTGGCGCGGTAGGTGCGGCTTTGCGGGTCGGCCGCCGGCGCGATCTCGCGCAGCACGGCAGTGAAGGTCTTGCCGGGCAGCGGCGCCAGCGTGACGGTGGCGCGCTGGCCGATGGCCAGGCCCGCCAGCACGCTTTCGGGCACGTCGCACAGGGCATCGACATCGCCGGACCAGGCCAGGTTGTAGACCGCCTGGCCGGCGGAGACGTTCTGGCCGGTGTCGGCCTGTTCGGCGGTGATGACGCCGGCATGGTCGGCGGCCAGCGTGGTGTATTTGAGCTGGTCGGCCGACAGGGCGGCCTGCTGCGCGGCCTGGTCGCGCTGCGCCAGCGCCGAGGCGTAGGCGTTGCGGGTCTGTTCCAGCTGGTTGGCGGCGATCAGGTTTTCCTTGGCCTGGGCGCGGTCGCGGTCCAGCTGCTGCTTGGCGTAGTCCAGCTGGTGCTGGGCGGCCGACAGCTGGGCGCGGGCGCTGGCGGCATTCTTGGTGGCGTCGGCCGGGTCCAGCTTGGCCACCACCTGGCCGGGCTTGACCGTGTCGCCCAGGCGCACCAGGCGCTCGACGATCTTGCCGCCCACGCGGAACGACAGCGGCGTGCTGTAGCGCGCCTGCACTTCGCCGGGCAGGGTCCAGGCGGGCAGGGCGGCGTCGGCCTTGGCGGGCATGGCCACGACCGGGCGCGGTGCGGGCGCCTCGGGTTCTTTGCTGCCGCAGCCGGCCAGGGCCAGTGCCAGAGTCAGCGCGGCTAGCGCGCCAGGAACAGGGAAATTCACGAAACACCTCGCGACGCGGGCAGTAAGAGAGACGGGTGCGAGGCGGCCTTTACAGGCGGTCGAGACGCGCTGGCAATCCGATACGGCATGGATTCTAATGCAGCAATGTATTCAAATACAAGGGTGAATCTGAAATGCGTGGCGGTGCTAGAATCGCCCCATGTCAAAAGTCCGCCTTACCCGAGAGCAAAGCCGCGACCAGACGCGCCAGCGCCTGTTCGATGCCGCGCAATCGATCTTCCTGTCCAAGGGTTTCGTCGCCGCCAGCGTCGAAGACATCGCCGAGCTCGCCGGTTACACGCGCGGCGCGTTCTATTCCAATTTCGCAAGCAAATCCGACCTGTTCCTGCAACTGCTCAAGCGCGACCACGACAACGTCATGGCCGACATGCGCGCCATCTTCGATGCCGGCGAAACCCGCGAGCAGATGGAAGCCAGCGTGCTGCACTACTACAGCACCCATTTCCGCGACAACGAATGCTTCCTGCTCTGGATGGAAGGCAAGCTGCAGGCCGCCCGCGACCCGGAATTCCGGGTCGGCTTCACCGCCTGTCTGCGTGAATTGCGCCAAGCCACCACCGAATACGTCAGCCAGTTTTCCGAGCGGGTCGGCACGCCGTTGCCCATGCCCGCACGCGAACTGGCCATCGGCCTGCTGGCGCTGTCCGACGGCATGCACTTCAGCTTCGCCTTCGACCCGCAGGGCGTCACGGCCGAGACCACCGAATCGGTGCTGGCCGGATTCTTTCGCCGCGTCGTGTTCGGCGAGCACGGCCCGGATTAAGGACAGGACGCCCGCCGGTTTGTCAGGCGGGCGCGCGGCATGATAGTAATAACGGCGGCGCGCCGGCTGGACTGAGGGGGCCAGCGCCGCAGCCCCGCATCCCTCGGGCGAAAGGAGCCGCAGCATGTCTTCAGAAACCCGACCATCCACGATCAACCGACCCGTATTCTTTTCGGCTGCGTTGTTCACCCTGCTGCTGGTGGGCTTTGCCATCACGGCGCCCAAGACCGCGCAGAACCTGTTCGAATCGATCCAGCGCTGGATCCTGGGCAACGCCAGCTGGTTCTACATCCTGGTGGTCGCCATCATCCTGCTGTCGGTGGCCTTCCTGGCCATCAGCCGCTATGGCGACATCAAGCTGGGGCCCGACCACAGCGAGCCCGACTATCGCAATTTCACCTGGTTCGCCATGCTGTTCTCGGCCGGCATGGGCATCGGGCTGATGTTCTTCGGCGTGGCCGAACCGGTCATGCACTTCATGTCGCCGCCGGTGGGCGAGGGCGCCACCGCCGCCGCGGCGCGCGAAGCCATGAAGATCACGTTCTTCCACTGGGGCCTGCACGCCTGGGCCATCTACGCGGTGGTGGCGCTGACGCTGGCGTTCTTCAGCTTTCGCCACGGCCTGCCGCTGACCCTGCGTTCGGCGCTGTACCCGCTGATCGGCAACCGCATCCACGGCCCCATCGGCCACGCGGTCGACGTCTTCGCCATCATCGGCACCGTGCTGGGCGTGGCAACGTCGCTGGGGCTGGGCGTGGCCCAGATGAACAGCGGCCTGAACCACCTGTTCGGCATTCCGGTGGGCGTGATTCCGCAGATCATCCTGATCGTCATCACCTGCGGCCTGGCGACGCTGTCCGTGGCCAGCGGCCTGGACAAGGGCATCCGCATCCTGTCCGAAGCCAATATGGTGCTGGCGGTGATCCTGCTGCTGTTCGTGCTGGTGGCCGGCCCTACCGTGTTCCTGCTGCAGACCTTCGTGCAGAATACTGGCGCCTACCTGTCCGACATCGTCAACAAGACCTTCAACCTGTATGCCTACGAGCCGTCCGACTGGATCGGCGGCTGGACGCTGTTCTATTGGGGCTGGTGGATCGCGTGGTCGCCGTTCGTGGGCCTGTTCATCGCCCGCATCTCGCGCGGCCGCACCATCCGCGAATTCGTCAGCGGCGTGCTGCTGGTGCCGGCCGGGTTCACCTTGTTCTGGATGACGGTGTTCGGCGACACCGCCATCCACTTCATCCTGGTCGACGGGGTCAAGGGCTTTGCCGAAACGGTCAAGAACGACAACGCGCTGGCTCTGTTCGCGTTTTTTGAACTGCTGCCCTGGAGCAGCGTGATGTCGATCTTCGCGATCGCGATGGTGGCGGTGTTCTTCGTCACCTCGGCCGACTCCGGGGCGCTGGTGGTGGACCTGCTGGCCTCCGGCGGCGCCGACCGCACCCCGGTGTGGCAACGCATCTTCTGGTCGCTGTCGATGGGGGCGGTGGCCATCGCGCTGCTGCTGGCCGACGGCCTGACGGCATTGCAGACGGCCACCATCGCCAGTGCGCTGCCGTTCTCGATCATCCTGCTGCTGTCGCTGTGGGGCCTGTTCAAGGCGCTGAAGCTGGACGCCACCAAGCGCGGCATCCGCTACCAGTCGCTGACCCTGTCGCGGCCGACACGCGGCGGCCAGTCGTGGGAGCGCCGGCTGCGCAACATGGTGATGATGCCGCGCCGGGCCCACGTGGTGCGCTTCGTGTCCGACGTGGTCACGCCCGCGCTGGAAGACGTGGCCGACGAATTGCGCAAGCAGGGCTACGACGTCGTGGTCAAGGAAGACGCCGACGAGGGCAGCGCCGTGCTGGAAGTGAACCACGGCGAGCACCTGGACTTCTTCTATTCCGTGCAGCCGCGGGCCTTCGTGCGCCCCAGCCTGACGCCCGAAGAGGCGGCCGACGAAGAAGAACGCAAGTATTTCCGCGCCGAAGTGCATCTGCGCGAAGGCGGGCAGGACTACGACATCATGGGCTGGAGCCGCGACGCCGTCATCGGCGACATCCTGGACCAGTACGAACGCCACCGCCATTACCTGCATATGGTGCGCACCTAGGCGCCCGGCCGGTCCCGTACCGGCCCGGTTGTCTTTCCCCGCATCGCCCTGCCGCCGGCCCCGTGCCGGCGGCTTTTTTTCGCCGATAGGATTTATCAATCCTCAACATTACTTTAGGTATTTTGACTTCCTTCGGGATTTCGCGGATTATCCAAGCCATTCCTTTGATAAATAGCGAGCGAATCATGAAGGCAACATCTGGCGCATGGGCGGCCGGCATCCTGGTCGTGGCGGTGGTGGCGGGCGGCGGCCTGTATTGGAAGTTCGGCGGGTCGTCGCACAAGGGCGGCTGGGCCATGGCGCCGGCCAAGGTCGCGGTGGCCCCTGCGGCGCAGGCGGATTTCCCCGTGGCGCTGTCGGGCATCGCGTCGCTGGAGGCCACCCGCCAGGTGCTGGTGCCCGCCGAAGTGGACGGCCGGGTGGCGCAGATCCTGTTCACCGCGGGCGACCGAGTCCGCGCCGGCCAACTGCTGGTGCAACTGAACGACGCGCCCGAACAGGGCGAACTGGCCCGGCTGCAGGCCCAGGCCAAGAACGCGCGGACCTTGCTGGACCGCACCCGCCGCCTGGTGCCGCTGCAGGCCGCCACCCGGGAACAGCTGGACCAGGCGCAGGCCGACTACGACCAGGCCGCCGGGGACATCAAGCGCATCCAGGCGCTGATCGAGCAAAAACGCATCAAGGCGCCGTTCGACGGCGTGCTGGGGGTGCGCCGCGTGAACCTGGGCCAGTTCGCCCGCGCCGGCGACCCGCTGGTATCGCTGACCGACGCGGCCAGCGTCTACGCCAACATCACCTTGCCCGAGCAGGCCCTGGGCGCGCTGCGGGCCGGCCAGCCGGTGGCCGTGACGGTCGACGCCCATGCCGACCGGGTATTCGAGGGGACCGTCACCACCATCGAGCCGCAGGTCGATCCCGGCACGCGCACGGTGCGGGTGCAGGCCACGCTGACCAATGCCGACGGCGCGCTGGCCGCTGGCATGTTCGCCCACGGCAAGGTCGTGCTGCCGCCGCGCCAGGGCGTGATCACCGTACCGGAAACCGCCGTCAGCTACAGCGCTTACGGCGATTCGGTCTATGTGGTGGTGCCGCCCAAGGCGGGCGACGCCTCGGCCCCGCCGACCGTGGCCCAGGCCTATGTGCAGACGGCCGAACGCACCCTCGGCCGGGTCGTGGTGACCAAGGGTCTGAAGCCGGGCGACCGGGTCGTGACCTCGGGCCAACTGCGCCTGCACAACGGCGCGTCCGTCGAGATCAGCGCCCAGGACACCGTGGCGCTGGATGCCGGCACCCAATCCGTGGCGCAAGCCCGGTGAGCGCGCGGAGCCTGACATGAAATTCACCGATCTGTTCGTACGCCGGCCCGTGCTGGCGCTGGTGGTCAGCACGCTGCTCCTGCTGATGGGGTTGCGCGCCCTGAGCGGCCTGCCCATCCGCCAGTACCCGCTGACCGAAAGCACCACCATCACCATCACCACGCAATACCCGGGCGCCTCGCCCGACCTGATGCAGGGCTTCGTCACGCAGCCCATCGCGCAGTCTGTCGCCACGGTCGAAGGCATCGACTACCTGTCGTCGTCATCGACCCAGGGGCGCAGCGTGATCACCGTGCGCATGAAGCTCAATGCCGATTCCAACAAGGCCATGACCGAGGTCATGGCCAAGGTCAACGAAGTCAAATACCGCTTGCCGCAGGACGCCTACGACCCCGTGCTGGTGAAGTCGGCCGGCGAGGCCACGGCGGTGGCCTACGTGGGCTTTTCCAGCACCACGATGGCGCTGCCGGCCCTGACCGACTATCTGTCGCGGGTGGTGCAGCCGCAGCTGTCGTCCATCGAAGGGGTGGCCAGCGTGGAACTCTACGGCGGCCAGAAGCTGGCGATGCGGATATGGCTGGACCCCAACCGCCTGGCGGCCCGCGGCATCTCGGCCAGCGAGCTGGACGATGCCCTGCGCCAGAACAACGTGCAGGCCGCGCCCGGCCAGGTCAAGGGCCTGTACGTGGCGTCCAACATCAAGGTCAACACCGACCTGGTGAACGTGGCGGAATTCCGCGACATGGTCATCAAGCGCGACGGCGACGCCATTGTGCGCCTGGGCGATGTGGCGACCGTGGAACTGGGCGCGGCCTCGACCGATTCCAGCGGCCTGATGGACGGCGAACCCGCGGTGTACTTCGGCCTGAATGCCACGCCGGTGGGCAACCCGCTGGTGATCGTCAAGCGGCTCAACGAGCTGCTGCCCAACATCAAGCAGAACCTGCCGCCGGGCACCAGCGTGCAGGTGCCGTTCGAGCTGGCGCGCTTCATCAGCGCATCGATCGACGGCGTGGTGCATACGCTGATGGAAGCCATCATCATCGTGGTGGCGGTGATCTTCCTGTGCCTGGGGTCGCTGCGCGCGGTGTTGATCCCGGTGGTGACGATTCCGCTGTCGATGCTGGGCGGCGCCGCCATCATGGCGCTGTTCGGCTTCAGCGTGAACCTGTTGACGCTGCTGGCCATGGTGCTGGCCATCGGCCTGGTGGTGGACGACGCCATCGTGGTGGTCGAGAACGTGCACCGCCACATCGAAGAAGGCAAGTCGCCGGTGCGCGCCGCCCTGATCGGGGCGCGCGAAGTGGCCGGCCCGGTGATCGCCATGACCATCACGCTGGCGGCGGTGTACGCGCCCATCGGCCTGATGGGCGGGCTGACGGGGTCGCTGTTCAAGGAATTCGCCTTCACGCTGGCGGGGGCGGTGGTGGTGTCGGGCGTCATTGCGCTGACGCTGTCGCCCGTGATGAGTTCGTTCATGCTCAACAGCCACGTGTCCGAAGGCTGGATGGCGCGCCGCGCCGAGCGCTTCTTCAACCGGCTGGGCGATGCCTACGGCCGCCTGCTGGACGTGTCGCTGCACCACCGCTGGGTGACCGGCCTGGTGGCCGCGGCGGTGTTGGCCAGCCTGCCGTTCCTGTACAACGCCGCCCAGCGCGAACTGGCGCCGGTCGAAGACCAGTCCACCGTGCTCACGGCCATCAAGTCGCCGCAGCAGGCCAACATCGACTACGTCGAGAAATTCGGCAAGAAGTGGGACGACGTCATGGCTACGTTGCCCGAACAGAAGGGCCGCTGGCTGATCAATGGCTCGGACGGCGTGGCCAACAGCATCGGCGGCGTCGACTTCGTCGACTGGCAGGACCGCAAGCGCTCGGCCGACCAGATCCAGGCCGACATGCAGTCCAGGGTGAACCAGATCGAAGGCAGCAACATCTTCGCCTTCCAGCTGCCGCCGCTGCCGGGTTCCACCGGGGGGCTGCCCGTGCAGATGGTCATCATGAGCGCGGCCGACTACCCCGTCGTCTATGAAGCCATGGAAACCCTGAAGAAGGCGGCCCGTGAAAGCGGCCTGTTCATGGTGGTCGACAGCGACCTGGACTACAACAACCCCGTGGTGCAGCTGAAGGTGGACCGCGCCAAGGCCAACAGCCTGGGCGTCACCATGAAGGCCGTGGGCGATACGCTGGCCATACTGGTGGGCGAAAACTACGTCAACCGCTTCGGCATGGACGGCCGCTCGTACGACGTGATTCCGCAAAGCCTGCGCCAGCAGCGCATCTCGCCGGAATCGCTGGCTCAGTACTACGTCAAGAGCGCCAGCGGCGCGCAGGTGCCGCTGTCCAATATCGTGTCGGTGTCGATGGGGGTCGAACCCAACAAGCTGACCCAGTTCAACCAGCTCAACGCCGCCACCTTCCAGGCCATCCCGATGCCGGGCGTGACCATGGGCGACGCGGTGCAGTTCCTGACGCGCCAGGCCCAGGCGCTGCCGGCCGGCTTCAGCTACGACTGGCAGTCGGACGCGCGCCAGTTCAGCCAGGAAGGCTCGGCGCTGATGATCACCTTCATGTTCGCCATCATCGTCATCTACCTGGTGCTGGCGGCGCAGTACGAAAGCCTGCGCGACCCGTTCATCATCCTGGTGAGCGTGCCGCTGTCGATCTGCGGCGCGCTGATTCCGCTGGCGCTGGGCATGGCCACCATCAACATCTACACGCAGATCGGGCTGGTGACGCTGATCGGGCTGATCAGCAAGCACGGCATCCTGATGGTGGAGTTCGCCAACGAGATGCAGGTCAGCCACGGGCTGGACCGCCGCAGCGCCATGGAGCAGGCCGCCCGCATCCGCCTGCGCCCCATCCTGATGACCACCGCTGCCATGGTGGTGGGCCTGATCCCGCTGCTGTTCGCCAGCGGCGCCGGCGCCCACAGCCGCTACAGCCTGGGCCTGGTCATCGTGGTGGGCATGCTGGTGGGCACGTTGTTCACGCTGTTCGTGCTGCCCACCGTCTACACCGTGCTGGCCCGCGACCACCGCGCCGCCAACGATACGCCGCGCGCCCGTGAACTGGCCCAGGCGCAGGCCGAAGACGCGCAACCGGCGCCGTCGCACTGAGGCATAGAGGAAACGACCATGAAACATCCCGATTTAATCCTGCGCTTGCGCCGCGGCGTCGTGACGCTGCTGGCCGCGCTGGCCGCCGCCGGCTGCGCCGTCGGCCCCGAGTACCAGAAGCCGCAAGACGCACCAGTGACCTTGGCCAGCCCGGAACAGGCGCTGTTTTCCACCGACCGCGTGCAGGCGGACTGGTGGAAGCAGTTGCAAGACCCGCAACTGGACCGCCTGATCGCCCTGGCGCTGCAACGCAATCACGACATCCGTATCGCCCAGGCCCGTCTGGCCGAATCGCGCGCCGTGCTCGACGAGAAGCAACTGGACCAGTTGCCCACGGTGACGCTGGGCGGAAATTTCGAACGCAGCCTGTCGCAGCTGAATTCGGGCGTGCCGGGCCAGCGCAGCCTGGCCGAGAGCTACCGCGCCGGCTTCGATGCCACCTGGGAAATCGACCTGTTCGGCCGCCTGCGGCGGGCGGCCGAAGGCGCCGCGGCGCGCAGCGAAGCGCAGGCCGCCGACCTGGCGCAGGCGCGCATCGTGGTGGCGGCCGAAGTGGCGCGCAATTACTTCGAGCTGCGCGGCGCCGAACAGCGCCTGGCAGTGGCGCGCGCCAATCTGGACAGCCAGCGCGACAGCCTGCGCGTGATCCAGGCGATGGTGTCGGCCGGCCGGGGCGACGAAGGGGATCTGGCCAGCGCTCGCGCCGAACTGGAAACCGTGCAGGCCAGCGTGCCCTTGCAGGAAACCGCCCGGCGCCTGGCGCGTTACCGCCTGGCGGTGCTGGCGGGCCTGCGGCCGGTGGAACTGGGCGAGCTGGACACGGCCACGCCGCAGGCGCCGCTGGCCGCGCGCCTGCCCATTGGCGATGTCGGCGCCTTGCTGGCTCGCCGGCCCGACGTGGCCGCCGCCGAGCGCAACCGCGCCGCGGCCAATGCCGACGTGGGCGTGGCCACCGCCGAGCTGTATCCACGCATCGACCTGGGCGGCTTCCTGGGCTTCGTGGCCTTGCGCGGTGGCGATTTCGGCTCGGCGGCCAGCCGCGCCTTCAGCGTGACGCCGGGCGTGAACTGGCCGGCGTTCAACCTGCCCACGGCCCTGGCGCGCAAGCGCGCGGCGCAGGCGCGTTCGCAGGGCGAGGCGGCGCGCTACGAGCAGACGGTGTTGCAGGCGGTCGAGGAAATGGAAGGGGCGCTGACGCAATACGGCCAGACCCAGCAGCGCCTGGGCAACCTGGCCGAGGCCGCCGCGCACAGCCGCCGCGCGGCCGACCTGGCAAGGCTGCGCTACCGCGAAGGCAGCACGCCCTACCTGACGGTGCTGGACGCGCAGCGCACCTTGCTGCGCGCCCAGGACGCCGTGGCGGTGGCCGAAACCGAGTCCTACACCAGTCTTGTGGCGCTGTACAAGGCGCTGGGCGGCGGCTGGGAGGCGCCCGTCGAGGCCGGCAATGCCCCGTCGGCGGCTGCCGCGCCGGCCCCCGCCGGCTGACCCTGGGGGCGCGGTTCGTGGCACCATAGGGGCTTGGCGCCCAACCCTGATTCCATGTCCGACAACCTGTCCAAACCCGTTACCTGGCAGCCGCACCAGCCTGCGGACCGCGTGCTCATGACCCTGAAGACGCGCGGCCCGCAGTCCGTGGCGGCCATCGCACGCCAGCTGGAGGTCACGGCTGAAGCGGTACGCCAGCAGATGACGCGGCTGCACGCTGAAAGCCTGGTCGACTCGGAAAGCCGCAGCGCCGGGCGCGGGCGGCCCACCCAGATCTGGTTCCTGACCGACGCCGGCCACCGCCGCTTTCCGGATACTCATGCCGACATGACGGTGCAGATGATCAACGCCGTGCGCCAGGTGTTCGGCGAAGACGGCGTGGACAAGCTGATTTCGGTGCGTGAAACCGCCATGCTGACCGGCTACCGGCAGGCGCTGGCGGGCGCCGCCACGCTCGAAGAACAGTTGCAGCGGTTGGTGCAGCAGCGCTCGGCCGAAGGCTACATGGCCGAAATGCGCCGCGACGGCGACGATTTCCTGTTCATCGAAAACCACTGTCCCATCTGTGCGGCGGCCCAGGCCTGTATGGGTTTTTGCCGCAGCGAACTGGAACTGTTCCGCCAGGCGCTGGGCGAGGGCGTGCGCATCGAGCGCGAAGAACACATCCTGCTGGGCGCGCGCCGCTGTGCCTACCGCGTCAGCGCGCGCCCCTGACGGCCGGGGGCGCTACGAGGCCGGATCGCGGCCGTCGTCCCAGCCGCCCAGGGCCTTGTACAAGTCCACCGCATTCACCAGCCGGCGCTGCTGCAGCCGGATGTATTGCTGTTCGGATTCGAACAGGCTGCGCTGGGCTTCCAGCATCTCCAGGTAGTCGGCCACGCCGCGCGCATAGCGGCGCTCGGCCAGCCGCTGGCGTTCGCGGTCGGCGTCGCGCACCAAGCGCTGCGCCTCGATCTGGTCACGCAGCGCATCGCGCGCCGACAGGGCGTCGGCCACGTCGCGGAACGCGGCCTGCACGCTGCCTTCGTACTGCGCCACCGCGATGTGGCGGCGGGTTTCGGCCAGCGACAGGTTGGCGCGGTTGCGGCCGGCGTTGAAGATCGGCAGCGTCAGCCGCGGCGCGAAGGTCCAGTTGCCGGTGCCGGCGCTGAACAGGTCCGAAAAGCTGCCGGCGGTGGTGCCGATATCGGTGGTCAGTTGCACCGACGGGAAGAAGGCCGCGCGCGCCGCGCCGATGTCGGCGTTGGCGGCCCGCAGCACATTCTCGGCCTGGCGCAGGTCGGGGCGGCGCATCAGCAGGTCCGACGGCAGGCCGGCGGCCAGCGGCGTCAGGCTCTGGCTTTCCAGCGGCGCCGGGTCGATGCCCGCCGCCAGCGAGAAATCCCCCGCCAACAGGCCCAGCGCATGCCGCGCCAGGCTGGCCTCGCGGATCAGGTCGGCGCGGGTGGCGCGCGAGGTTTCCACCAGCATCTCGGCGGTGCGCAGGCCGATGGCGGTTTCCAGCCCGGCATCGAAGCGGCGCCGGGTCAGTTGCAGCGTCGTCTCGCGCAGCGCCAGCGTGCGGTCCGTCAGGCGCAGTTGCTCGGCCAGCGAGCGCTGGTTGAAGTAGGCCGTGGCGGTTTCGGCCACCAGCGCCAGCGTGGCGGCGCGGTGCGCCTCGGCGCTGGCCAGGTAGCGCGACAGCGCCGCGTCGGACAGGCTTTTCACGCGGCCAAAGAAATCCAGCTCGAACGCGGTGATGCCGACGGCGGCGCGATAGCGGTTGGCGACCGGCATGCGCGGCTGGCCGGGTTCCACGGCGCGGCCGCGGCTGAATTCGCCGCTGCCGTCGATAGCGGGCAGGCGTTCCGACTGCTGCACGCCGTACAGCGCGCGCGCCTCTTCGATGCGCAGCGCTGCCACGCGCAGGTCGCGGTTGTTGGCCAGCGCGGCTTCGATCCAGGCTTGCAGCGCAGGGTCGTTGAAATAGGCGCGCCAGTCTTGCGGCGGCGCGGCTTGGCCGGCCTGGGCCGGCGTGTCGTACTGCGCCGGCACGGGCGCCGCGGGGCGCTCATAAGTCGGCGCCAGCGAGCAGCCGGACAAGGCCAGCGCCAGCAGGGTCATGGCCATGGACTTCATGGCGTGGTCTCCAGCGATTCGCGGGCCGGGGGCCGCGCGGGGCGGGCGCGCATGCCAACCATGCGCCCCACGATAAGAAAGAACAGCGGCACCAGGAACACCGCCAGCACGGTGGCCGTGATGATCCCGCCCAGCACGCCGGTGCCGATGGCCGCCTGCGCGCCAGACGCGGCGCCGGTGGCCAGCGCCAGCGGCAGCACGCCCACGCCGAATGCCAGCGAGGTCATTACGATGGGGCGCAGCCGCAACCGCGCCGCTTCCAGCGTGGCCGACAGAATGCCCTGGCCATCGCGCACCAGGTCCTTGGCCACTTCCACGATCAGAATCGCGTTCTTGGCCGACAGGCCGATGGTGGCGATCAGCCCGACCTTGAAATAGATGTCGTTGGGCATGCCGCGCACCGTCACGCCCAAGAGCGCGCCGATGACGCCCAGCGGCACCACCAGAATCACGGCCAGCGGGATGGACCAGCTTTCGTACAGCGCGGCCAGGGCCAGGAACACGATCAGCACCGACAGCGCGAACAGCACCGGCGCCTGGTTGCCGGACAGCCGTTCTTCGTACGACTGCCCCGACCAGTCAAAGCCGATGCCGCGCGGCAGTTCGGCCGCCAGCGATTCCATCGCACGCATGGCCTCGCCGCTGCTGTGCCCCGGCGCGGCCGATCCGTTCAGCGTGAACGACGGAAAGCCGTTGTAGCGGTTCAGCTGCGGCGGGCCCATGTCCCACTTCAGCGTGGCGAAGGCCGACAGCGGCACCATCTGGCCTTGCAGGTTGCGCACGTGCAGCCGCGAAATGTCGTCGACGTCGATGCGGCGCTTGCCATCGGCCTGCACCATCACGCGCCGCACCTGGCCGTTCAGCATGAAGTCGCCGATATAGTCCGACCCATACATCACCGCCAGCGCGGTGTTGATCTCGTCGATCGGCACGCCCATGGCCTGCGCCTTGTCGCGGTCCACGCGCAATTGCAGCTGCGGCGCTTCTTCCTGGCCGGCGAACACCACTTCGGTCAGCGCCGGATGCTTGGCAGCGGCCGCCAGCAATTTCTGGCGCGCCTCGGTCAGGGCCTGGTAGCCCAGGCCGCCGCGGTCCTGCAGCCGGAAGTCAAAGCCCGACGTCGAGCCCAGGTCCGGCAGCGGCGGCGAGTTCAGCGCGAACACCATCAGGTTCTTGCGGTCGGCGAAGGCGGCGTTGATGCGCTTGACCACCGCGTCCACGTGCAGCGACGCCGCGCGGCGTTCTTTCCAGTCTTTCAGCGTCACGAAGAACATGGCCGAATTCGGGCCGCTGCCGTACTGGCTGAAACCGTTGACCGAATACACGTACTGCACCGGCTCGTGCTCCATCATGTAGCGTTCCACGTCCTTCACCACGGCCATGGTCTCGGCCTGGGGCGAGCCCTGCGGCAGGATCACCATGGCCATGAAGCTGCCCTGGTCCTCGTCCGGCAGGAACGACGACGGCAGCCGCGCGAACAGCAGCGCGGCCACGCCGATCACCAGCAGGTAGGCCAGGCCGAAGCGCACCGGCCGTGCCAGTACGCCCGACACGCGCGCCGTGTAGCGCACCGTCAGGCGCGCGAAGGCGCGGTTGAACCAGCCGAAGAAGCCGCGCTTTTCGTGGTGGCCGGCGGGAATCGGCTTGAGCAGGCTGGCGCACAGCGCCGGCGTCAGCGACAGCGCCAGGAAGGCCGAAAAGGCGATCGACACGGCGAGCGTCACGGCGAACTGGCGGTAGATGTTGCCCACGGCGCCGTCAAAGAACGCCATCGGCACGAACACCGACACCAGCACCACCGTGATGCCGACGATGGCGCCGCTGATCTGGCCCATGGCCTTGACCGTGGCGTCATGCGGCGACAGGCCTTCCTCGGCCATGATGCGCTCGACGTTCTCGACCACCACGATGGCGTCGTCCACCAGGATGCCGATGGCCAGCACCATGCCGAACATGGTCAGCACGTTGATCGAATAGCCCAGCGCCAGCATCACCCCCAGCGTGCCCAGCAGCGCCACCGGCACCACCAGCGTCGGAATCAGCGTGGCGCGCAGGTTCTGCATGAACAGGTACATCACGCAGAACACCAGCGCCACGGCCTCAAGCAGCGTCATCAGCACCTTCTGGATCGAGATCTCGACGAAGGTCGAGGTCTCGTACGGAATGTCCCAGGTGACGCCGGGCGGGAAGTACTGCGCCAGCTCGCGCATCGTGTCGCGGATGCGGCGGGTGGTCTCGACCGCGTTCGACCCCGGCGCCAGCTTGATGCCCAGGCCGGTGCCGGTCAGGCCGTTCACCCGCGACAGATACATATAGTCAGTGCCGCCCAGTTCCACCCGCGCCACGTCCTTCAGGCGCAGGGTGGCGCCGCCCGGCTGCGCGCGCAGCGGGATGTTGCCGAACTGTTCGGGTGTGTGCAGCGATTCGCCGGCCACGATGCTGGCGTTCAGCGGCGCGTCTTTCGGCACGGCCTGGTTACCCAGTTCGCCGATGGTGACGCGTGCGTTTTGGCTGCGCAGCGCCGTCACGATGTCGCCGGGCGTCAGCGACAGCGCGGTCAGCTTGGCCGGGTCGGGCCAGATGCGCATCGCCGCTTCGGCGCCGAACGACTGCACCTTGCCCACGCCTTCCACGCGCCGCAGCGCCTGCAGAACGTTGGACGCCGCCAGTTCGCCCAGCTGCATGTCGTCCAGGCTGCCGTCCGACTTCAGCGACACCACCAGCTGGATGTTGTCGGCGGCCTTTTCCACCCGCACGCCGTCGCGGCGCACGGATTCGGGCAGGCGCGGCTCGACCGCCTTCAGCCGGTTCTGCACTTCCACGGCCGCGATGTCCGGGTTGGTGCCCTGCTTGAAGGTCAGGTTGATGCTGGCCCAGCCGGTCGAATCGCTGCTGGACGAGGTGTACATCAGGCCCGGGGCGCCGTTCATCTCGCGTTCGATGATGGCGGTGACGGCCTCTTCGACCACTTTGGCCGAGGCGCCCGGGTAGCTGGCGCCGATGTTCACGACGGGCGGAGCGATGTCCGGATACTGCGCCACCGGCAGCGCGCGGATCGACAACAGGCCGACCAACGCGATCAGCAGCGAGATCACCCACGCGAAAACGGGGCGATCGATAAAGAAACGCGCCATGGCGGTTACCTTTTTTCCTGGTTTCCTGCGGCCGGGGCGGGCGCCGTGGGCGCAGCGCGCTCGACCGGTTTGATCGTCTGGCCGGGGGCCAGCTGCGTGACGTTCTCGACGACCACGCGTTCACCGCCCGACAGCCCCTGCGTGATGACCCAGTTCGGCCCCAGCAGGCGATGCGCCGTCACGGCAATGCTGCGCAACGCGCCGTCGTCGCCCGCTACCAGCAGGTGCGCGCCATCGGCGCCGCGCAGCAGCGCGTTGCGCGGCACCAGGTAGGTGTCGCGGTTGACGGCCTGCGCCAGCCGCACCCGCACGTACATGCCGGGCAGCAGTTCGCGTTCGGGGTTGTCGAACACGGCGCGCAGGGTGATGTTGTCGGTGCCGGGGTCGACCGCCAGGTCCGAGAACGACAGCGTGCCGCCGCGCCCGTATTCCGACCCGTCGGGCAGCACCAGCCGCACCCGCACCTGGTCGGGCGCGACGCCCTGCACGGCGCCCGCGCGAATCTGCTTCTGCAACTGCATGACCTCGGCCGCCGGTTGCGAGAAGTTGACGTAGATCGGGTCTAGCTGCTGCACGACCGTCAGCGGCGTGGCCTGGCCTTCGCCCACCAGCGCGCCCTCGGTCACCAGCGCCCGGCGGGCGCGGCCGTCGATCGGCGAGGTCACGCGGGCGTAGTCCAGTTTCAGCTTGGCGCTTTGCAGGTTGGCGCGGGCCAGCGCCACTTCGGCGCGGGCCTGGCGTTCCTGGGCCACGCTTTCGGCGTGGTCGCGTTCGCTGATGGCGCGGTCCGACACCAGGTCGGCGTAGCGGCGCAGCTTGTCGGCCGCGGCCGACAGATTGGCCTGGGCGCGCGCCAGCGACGCGGCCTCGGAATCGTAGGCGGCCTGCAGCGGCGCCGGGTCGATCTGGAACAGCGGCGCGCCGCGCGTGACTTCCTGGCCTTCTTCATACAGGCGGCGGATCACGATGCCGGCCACCCGAGCGCGGACCTCGGCCTCGCGATAGGGTTCCAGGCGGCCGGGCAGTTCGCTGGCCACGGCCGTGGGCGTGGGCCGGGCCACGATGACGCCGACGTCGGCGGGCGCCTTGGCGGCTTCAGAAGCGTCCTTGGGCGAGCAGGCAGAAACAAGAACCACTACGGTTGCGAGAGCGAGCGCTCTCAGGGGGACTGGGTGCGTCATTTTCTAAAAATTATTGTGGTGCGCCCGGGGAGGGCGAGAGAGGGAAGTGCGCGGGTTTTCCCTGTGGGGCACGCAGTCTATCATTTAATCCGTCATGCTTGATTAATTGTTTTGTTCAAAAGTATGCTGGCGCCTGCACACATATTTACAGTGCGCCATCGGCGGCCGTCGCAAGTCGGGCCGCCGTTTTCTTGTCCCGTTCCCGTCAACCCTTTTCAAGGAGATCTTTGTATGGCCCGCAAGACGAAAGAAGAATCCCAACGCACCCGTGACCGCATCCTGGACGCTGCCGAACACGTGTTCCTGTCCAAGGGGGTGGCCAGCACCACCATGAGCGATATCGCTGATTTCGCGGGCGTGTCCCGGGGCGCCGTCTACGGCCATTACAAGAACAAGATCGATGTCTGCATCGCCATGTGCGACCGCGCGCTGGGCGAAGCCGCACCCATGACCCGGGTGTCGACCGAGGGCGAGGCGCTCGAATCGCTCTATACCTCCATGCGCCAGTACGTGCAGATCTACGCCGAGGAAGGCTCGGTGCAGCGCGTGCTGGAAATCCTGTACCTCAAGTGCGAACGCAGCGACGAGAACGCGCCGCTCCTGCGCCGGCGCGACCTGTGGGAACGCCACGCCCTGCGCACGTCCGAAAAACTGCTGCGCGCCGCCGTCAGCCGCGACGACCTGCCGCGCGCCCTGGACGTGCGCCTGTCCAATGTCTATCTGCACTCCCTGATCGAAGGCGTGTTCGGCACCATCTGTTGGTCCGACCGTCTCAAGGGCGATATCTGGCCGCGCGTCGAGCGCATGCTCCGCGCCGCCATCGACACCCTGCGCCTGTCGCCGCAACTGCGGCTGCCGCAAGGCGCCTGAGCGCCCCAGGCCACCGGCCGCGTCGGGATCGCCCGGCGCCGGGCCGCGCCCCTACAATCCGGGCATGACCCTCAAGCAACTCGAAGCCTTCTATTGGGCCGCCACCTGCGCCAGTTTCGCCGTGGCGGCCGAGCGCCTGCACCTGTCGGTGTCGTCGCTGTCCAAGCGCATCACCGAGCTTGAAGAAGCGCTGGGTCAACCGCTGTTCGACCGCAGCGGCCACAAGGCCGTGCTCACCGATGCGGGCCAGCGGCTGGTGCCGCAGGCGCGCGAACTGCTGGCCGCGGCCGACCAGATCCGCGCATCCCTGGCCGAAACGCCCGGCCTGCGCGGCCGTTGCCGCTTCGGCGTCGGCGAATTGACCGCGCTGACCTGGCTGCCGCGCCTGATCGGCGTGGTGCGCGCCGCCTACCCCGACCTGGTGCTGGAACCCTACGTGGACATCGGCCAGGTGCTGGAGCAGCGGGTCGCCGACGGCGAACTGGATTTCGCGGTCATCGCCGGGCGCTCGTCGCGGGCCAACATCGCCTCGTCGCCCATCGGCCAGGCCGCGTTCTCGTGGGCCGCCGCCCCGGCGGTGCTGGACGGCGAAACCTGCATGTCGCCCGCGCTGCTGGCACGCCTGCCGCTGGTGACCCTGCCCGAAGGCGCGGGCACCACCCGCATCATCGACGACTGGCTGGCCGGGCGCGACATCGCCGGCCAGCGGCTCTCGTGCAACAACTGGGGCGCCATCGCGGGTCTCTTGATCGAGGGCACCGGCGTCGGGCTGCTGCCCAGTCATTGGGCCCAGGCGCTGCAGGCCGAAGGCAGCCTCACCGTGCTGCAAGGCGACCCGGAACCGGCCGCGCTGCCGTATTCCTTCCAGAACCGGCGCGACGATACCCGCCCGCTGGTCGCCCGGCTGCGGGAATCGGTGCTGGCGGCCGTGGATTTCTCGGCGCCTTGCCGGCTGCCGTGACGGCGCCCGCCTTCGGAGCGGGGCGTTTCGCAGGCGGGGGCGTCCGCAAGGCGGTCGCCGGGCAGGCCATTTAGGCCTTCGACAGCCGCCGCTCTATACAATCGCCGCGCGCCTGGCGCAGAATCCAACAAGAACGTGCGCAACGGGGGGATGGGCCCGGCGATGCAGCACGGCTCAGGGTCTGTTCCCTCATTGCCGGGCGGCGCGCCGCTGGCGGGCAGGGAAGCCGACCCCCTGAATCGACGGAGATCATTCATGCGTAAACTTTGCCTCGCCATGGCCATGGCGGGAATGCTGGCCAGCGGATTGGCGCACGCCCAGTCCACCCTGCGTATCGGCCTGCAAGACGATCCGGACGTGCTCGACCCGGTGCGCGCCCGCACTTTCGTGGGCCGTATCGTGTTCGCCTCGCTGTGCGACAAGCTGGTCGACATCACCCCGGACCTGAAGTTCGTGCCGCAGCTGGCGCAGTCCTGGTCCACCAGCCCCGACAACAAGACGCTGACCTTCAAGCTGCGCACCGACGCCGTGTTCCATGACGGCACCCCGGTCAACGCCGCCGCGGTCAAGGCCAACCTGGATCGCGCCCGCACGCTGCCCGACAGCAACCGCAAGAGCGAACTGGCCACCGTGGCCAGCGTCGATGCACCGGACGCCGAGACCGTGGTGCTGCACCTGGCCGAACCCGACGCCTCGCTGCTGTCGCAGCTGTCGGACCGCGCCGGCATGATGATCTCGCCGGCCTCGTTCGACAAAGACCCCGGCGGCAAGCCGGTGTGCTCGGGCCCCTACCAGTTCAAGGAACGGGTCCAGAACGACCGCATCGTGCTCGAGAAATTCCCCAAGTACTGGGACGCCGGCAACTATCACTTTGACCGCGTCGTCTTCACGCCGATTCCCGACAACACCGTGCGCCTGAACAACCTGCGCGCCGGCGACCTGGACATCATCGAGCGCGTGGCCCCCAGCGACGCCAAGGCCGTCAAGGACGACCCCAACCTGCGCCTGGCGCCGGTCACGGGCCTGGGCTTCCAGTCGATTTCCGTCAACCTGGGCAACGGCGCGCGCGCCAACAACCCGCTGGCCAAAGACAAGCGCGTGCGCCAGGCGCTGGACCTGGCCATCGACCGCGACGTGCTCAACCAGGTCATCGGCGAAGGCCAGTACCAGCCGGCCTACCAGCCGTTCCCGCCGGCCAGCTTTGCCTACAACAAGTCGTTCGAGCACAGCGGCCGCGATCCCAAGAAGGCCCAGGCGCTCTTGAAGGAAGCGGGCTTTGACCGCGTCAAGTTCGAGATCACCTTCGGCAACAACACCACCATGCAGCAGGTGTTCGAACTGGTGCAGGCCATGGGCGCCGAAGCCGGCTTCGACATCACCCTGCGTCCGGTCGAATTCGCTTCGCTGCAATCGTCGCTGGCCCGCGGCGACTTCGAAGTGGGCCAGAGCGGCTGGTCCGGCCGGGTCGACCCCAGCGGCAACATCCACCAGTACCTCAGCTGCAAGGGCAACCTGAACGACGGCAAGTTCTGCGACGCGGAAACCGACAAGCTGCTCAATGATGCCCGCGCCGAACCCGACACGGCCAAGCGCCGCGCCATGTACGACAAGGTGCTGTCGGTCATGCAGGACCAGCGTCCGATCGTCTACCTGTTCTACCTGCCCTGGACCTTCGGCGCGCAGAAGAAGCTGGACGGCTTCGTGCCGTACCCCGATGGCCTGATCCGCCTGAAGGGCGTCAGCCTCGCCAAGAAATAAGCCCTGATCGCGGGACCCGGCAAACGGGTCCCGTTTTTACTTATTGCTGCGGCCACCGGCTTCCCGCCGTCCGCAACAGGATCGCACCATGTTTACGACTCGCCCGGAAATCCTCGGCACCTTCGGTGTCGTGACCTCTACCCACTGGCTGGCCAGCTCGGCCGGCATGTCGCTGCTGGAACGCGGCGGCAACGCCTTCGATGCCTGTGTCGCCTCGGCCTTCGTGCTGCAAGTGGTGGAACCCCACCTGGTCGGCCCGGCCGGCGAAGTGCCCGCGGTGTTCTATTCCGCCCGCACGCAGAAGCTGGAAGTGCTGTGCGGCCAGGGCACCACGCCGGCCGGCGCCACGCTGGACCGCTACCGCGCCGAAGGTCTGAAACTCATCCCCGGCAACGGCCTCCTGGCCACCGTCATTCCCGGCGCGTTCGACGCCTGGATGCAGCTGTTGCGCGACCACGGCACCATGCGGGTGCGCGACGTGCTCGAACCCGCCATCTATTACGCCGAGCACGGCCATGCGCTGATGCCGCGCATCTCCAACACCATCGCCGGCCTGAAGGACTTCTTCCAGACCCACTGGCCCACCACCGCCGAGATCTACGTGCCCGGCGGCAACGTGCCCGAGGCCCGCAAGCTGTTCCGCAACCCTGCGCTGGCCCGCACCTGGACCCGCGTGCTGCACGCCGCCGAACAGGCCGGCGGCGACCGCGAGCGCCAGATCGAGGCTGCCCGCGACGCGTTCTACCGCGGCTTCGTGGCCGAGGCCATCGACCGGTTCGCCCGCGGCAACGAGGTCATGGACGAAAGCGGCGAACGCCATCGCGGCGTCATCACCGCCGACGACCTGGCCGGCTGGTCGGCCAGCTACGACAAGCCCGCCACCTACGATTACCACGGCTACACCGTCGCCAAGGCCGGCGCCTGGAGCCAGGGGCCGGTGTTCCTGCAAACGCTGGCGCTGCTCAAAGAAATGGACCTGGCCGGCGTCGGGCCGAACAGCGCCGAATTCGTGCACCGGGTCACCGAGGCCATGAAGCTGGCCTTCGCCGACCGCGAGGCCTACTACGGCGATCCCGCCTTCGTCGACGTGCCGCTGGACCAGTTGCTGTCCGACGACTACAACGCCGCGCGCCGCGCCCTGATCGGCGAGCAGGCCTCGCACGAACTGCAGCCCGGCCTGATTCCCGGCTTCGAGGCCCAGGTCGCCCGCGTCATGGACACCCTGCAACGCCTGTCCAAGGTCTCGGCGCCCGGCAGCGTCACCAACGAGCCGACCCTGGCCGACATGCGCGCCTCGGTCAAGCGCGGCGACACCACCCACGTGGACGTCATCGACCGCTGGGGCAACATGATCTCGGCCACGCCGTCGGGCGGCTGGTTCCAGTCTTCGCCGGTCATTCCGGAACTGGGCTTCGGCCTGAACACCCGCGCCCAGATGTTCTGGCTGGAAGAAGGCCTGCCCGGCACGCTGGCGCCCGGCAAGCGCCCGCGCACCACGCTCACCCCGTCCCTGGCCTTGCGCGACGGCCGGCCCTACCTGGCCTTCGGCACCCCGGGCGGCGACCAGCAGGAACAATGGCAACTGCTGTTCTTCCTGCGCCACGTGCACCATGGCTTGAACCTGCAGGAAGCCATCGACCTGCCCATGTCGCACACCATGCACTTCCCGTCGTCGTTCTATCCGCGCGACCGCAAGCCGGGCCACCTGGCCGTCGAAAGCGGTTTCGGCGTCGACACCATCGAGGCCCTGCGTGCGCGCGGGCACCAGATCGAGGAAGTGCCGCAATGGTCGGTCGGCCGCCTGACCGCCGCCTCGCGCGACGCCGACGGCCTGCTGCACGCCGCGGCCACGCCGCGCCTGATGCAGGCCTACGCCGTCGGCCGCTAGGCCTTCAGGCTATCGTGCCGCGCGGCGGCTTGCGCTGCCGCGCGAGCCGCCGCGGTTGCGGCGATTTGCCGCCATGGGCTATCTTTTGCCCATGACGCCAAACCAGCAGAACCCGGTGACAGGGGCTCGTCCCCTGACGGGACAAGAACCTCTCTTCATCGTCCTGAATACCGGCTCCGGGCGCGGCGACGCGCAAGTGTTGCAGGACACCATCCGCCGCGTGCTCGACGAGGCCGGCCGCCCCTACCAGCTGATGCCCGTCGACGACCCGTCGCGGCTGACCGAGACCGCGCAGGCGGCCGTGGCCAACGCCCGCGAGTCGCAAGGCATCGTGGTGGCCGCCGGCGGCGACGGCACGCTCAATGCGGTCGCCAGCCGGGTGGTGGGGCAGGGCGTGCCGTTCGGCATCCTGCCGCAGGGCACCTTCAACTACTTCGGCCGCCGCTACGGCATCTCGCAAGACACTGAGCCCGCGCTGCGCAGTCTCTTGGCCGGCGAGCTGCGGCCAGTGCAGGTGGGCATGCTCAATGGCCGCCTCTTCCTGGTCAACGCCAGCCTGGGCCTGTATCCGCAATTGCTCGAAGACCGCGAGGCCTACAAGCAGCGCTTTGGCCGCAGCCGCCTGGTGGCCCTGTGGTCCGGCCTGGTGACCCTGCTGCGCGCCCCGCGCCAGCTCAGCCTGCGGCTCGAATACGAAGGCCGCGCGCGCGACCTGCGCTCGCCGACGCTGGTGGTGGGCAACAACCGCCTGCAACTCGAACACATCGGCATCGACCCCTCCGAGCTCGACCGCAACCGCCTGGTCGCCATGGCTGCGCGGCCGGTGGGCACGCTGGCGCTGTACGGCCTGCTGCTGCGTGGCCTCTTCAGCCGCCTGGGTGACGCCGAACACGTCATCAGCTTCGCCTTCGACCGTCTCACCGTGGCCATCCGCGGACGCCATCGGGTCAAGGTCGCGATGGACGGTGAGATTTCCTGGATGGACACCCCGCTCGAATTCAAGGTGTCCGAGCATCCCTTGCCGCTGGTGGTGCCGGCGGACGCGGACGCCGGAGCGCGCTCATGACGCGCATCCTGCAGTTCTCCGACACCCACTTCGGCACCGAGCGCAAACCGGTGGTCGAGGCCGCGCTGGACCTGGCCCGGTCGCTGGCCCCGGACCTGGTCGTCATCAGCGGCGACATCACCCAGCGCGCCCGCCGCGGCCAGTTCGCCGCCGCCCGCAAGTTCATCGAGCGCCTGTCGCTGCCGGTGCTGGCCGTGCCGGGCAACCACGACATTCCGCTCTACAACGTCTTTGCCCGGGCGCTCAATCCCTACGGCAACTACAAGCGGGCGCTGGGCGCCGTGCTCGAACCCGTCTTCGAGAACGCCGGCTTGCTGGCCATCGGCGTCAACACGACCCGGCCGCGGCGCCACAAGGATGGCGAGATCTCCGATACGCAGATCGCCCGGGTGGCGCAGCGCCTGCGCCAGGCCAGGCCGGGCCAGTTGCGGGTCGTGGTGGCGCACCACCCGGTGCGCGCCAAGGTCGAGTCCGACCGCCACAATCTGCTGTTCGGCCGCGAACGCGCGCTCGCGGCCTGGGCCCAGGCCGGCATCGACCTGATCCTGGGCGGCCACATCCACCTGCCTTACGTGCTGCCGGCCAGTGCAGACCCGGCGCTCGCGGCCGGCTGGGTGGTGCAGGCCGGCACCACCTGCTCGCGCCGGGTGCGCGGCAGCATCCCCAATTCGGTCAACCTCATCACGCGCGAACCCTCTGGCGAGGGGCAGGTCTGCCACGTCGAGCGCTGGGACTACGCCGCCGCCACCCACGCCTTCGCCGCGGTCGACAAGACCCTGGTGTCGGGATAGCGGGGGTACGATGACCGCCGCCTATGCCGAGTGGGTCGCCTCTCACGCGCTGCTCCTCTTGATCCTGTTGCCGCTGGTGTCGGCGGCCTTGGCAGTGGCGCTGGCCCGCGCTTATGTGCTGGCCAGTCCATCCGCCCGCCTGGCCGGCTTTGCCGGTGTCGTGGGGCTGGCTTGTGCAGCCTTCCTGTCCCTGGCCGCCGCGGTCACCCGGCCGGGCGGCGTGGTCGAGTTCGACAGCGCCCTGGCGTCTGCGCTCAGCATGTCGCTGTCCGATTCGCTGTTGTGGCTGCTGTCGTGGTTCACCACCCTGGGCGATCGCGATTTCCTGACCGTCATCGCCGCGGCCATGACCGCCACGCTGCTGCTGCGGCGGCAATGGCTGCTGGCCGCCTTCTGCGCGGCCGCCACCGGCGGGGGCGGCGCGCTCAACTGGTTGCTCAAGCATGGCTTTGAACGCGTCCGGCCCGAGCACGACCACGGGTTCGCCACCGCGGTGGGGTGGAGCTTTCCCAGCGGCCACGCCTCGGCCGCCATGGCGGTGTACGGCGCGGCCTGCTATCTGGCCTGGCGCCTGGCGCCCCGGCCGTGGCGCCTGCCCGGGGTGGCCCTGGCCGCCGCGCTGGTCATGGCGATCGGGCTCAGCCGCATCCTGCTGCAGGTGCATTTCGCCAGCGACGTCGCCGCCGGCTTTGCCATCAGTTTCGCCTGGCTGGCGCTCTGCGCGGCCGCGGCCGAGCGCCTGGGCCGCTCATCGCGGCAGGATCAGGGCATTCAGTAACCGCGCCTGCGGCTCGCCGGCAGAGGCCGGGCGCAGCGGTGCGCAGGCATAGCGCCCGCCGGCCGTGGCAATCGCCTGGTCCAGCCGGCGCGCCCGCTCCGGGGGCGGCGGTTCCAGGTCCACGATCAGCTTGCCCGCCACCTGCGCCGTCACCTCGCCGTCGCTGAAGCGTTCCAGCGTGCGGTCGATCTCGCGTTCGCGCGGCAGCGCCAGCACGATGGTGTCCGATTCGGCCAGCGCCTCGCGCGCCGAGGTCGCCAAGGTGGCGCTGCCCCGAAAGTCTTCGCAGCGGTCCGGATCGATGTCATAGACCGTCAGGGCGATGTCGGGCTCGGCCGCCAGCAGCCGCCGTGCCGCCAGCGTGCCGGTGCGGCCCATGCCCACGATGCTGATCCGCGGGCTCATGGCTTGGGCACCGACCAGGTGCTGACGATATGCGCCAGCGGCTCGTCCGACCCGGCGGCGGTCAGGATGACCTCGCCCGCCGACAACCGGCCCACCTTCAGCAGCCGCGCATCGGCATGAATCGCCCCGGCCGGGCTCTTGCGCAGGAAATTGATTGTCAGGCTAGCCGTCACGGCGTGGGCCTGCCCGGTGGCGCCGACCACCGCCGCGTACATGGCCAGGTCCGCCAGCCCCATCAGCATGGGCCCGGCCACGATGCCGCCCAGCCGCTGGTGGCTGTCGCGGGCAGGCAGCACCGCCAGCGCGGTGCCGCGGCCGATCTGCTGCACCTCGATGCCCAGCAGCAGTGAAAAAGGGTGTTGTTCGGCCAGCAGCAGGCGAAAGTCGGCCAGGCTGATCAGCGGCGCCTCGGCATCGGCGCAGGGCAGGGTGGTGGCGGTCATCGTTGTTCCAGCGCGTTGCAGTAGTGATCCAGGAGGACGTCGGCCCGCTGGCCCAGGGATTTCAGGCGATGGGTGTGCAGCAGCAGCAACAGGCCGATGAGATAGGTGAAGACATTCATCTGCTCGGCCAGCACGGTTTCCGGGGGCCAGGCCTTGGTCCGCCCCAGGGCGACACCCACCAGGTCCACGCATTGGCGCAACCGGCCGTTGAGCTGTTCGTCCATGTCGCGGCCCAGGCCGCGCGGCCCCAGTCCCTGGAACAGGTACAGGCCCAGGGAGAAATCGGTGCGGCGTTCGGCGTAGTAGCCAAAGAAGGCCTGGATCGCCCGGCGCGCGGCCATGGCCGCCTCGCCGCCCGCAGTCGCCGCCGCCAGGTGCGCGTGCAGCCGCTGCAGGGATTCGTCGAGCAGGGCGCCGTACAGGATCTCCTTGCCGCCGAACCAGGGGTAGATCGCGCCTGTGGTGCACCCCGCCTCCTTGGCGATCGCGCGCAGCGTGGTCTTTTCCAGGCCGTCGCGCTCGAACACGCGTTGCGCGGCGTCCAGGATCATCTGGCGGCGCAGGGCGCTCAGGCGTTCATTGCGGTCGGCGCGTTGAGTCGGGGTGGGCATGTTTCCAGGGAGCCGCGGTGGGCCATTGGGGTATCTCGGTGTTCTCAAATAATATCGATGATTTATTTATATAACAACGTTATTGAAACTGACGCGAAAGATCGGACCCAATCCTCGAGGGCGGCTCGGGCAAACGCAGGTCGACGGGTCTTGCGGGATGGGAAAGGCGCCTGAAAGAAACGCCCTCGATGCGGCTCATTTATTAGGGCCAGGGCTGAAAGTCGCATGGATACGTGGTCGTTTGCAAAACGCCGGGTTAGCCCTAGTGCCATTGGCGCGATGTTGCAATATCCCAACAGGGCTGTCGCAAACCTGCACTTTTCTGACCCGGACCATAGCCAGCCCCCCTGATTTTTGATGCAATAGCGTCAACTTCCCTTCGCGGAGTTAGGGGGGCGGCAGGCTGGTTTGCTGGATTGCTGCTCTTGTCACTCAAATCAACGGAGATTTCTTAAATGAAAAAGACTCTGCTCGCTGCCGCCCTGCTCGCCGGTTTCGCCGGTGTCGCCCAGGCAGAAACGTCTGTCACCCTGTACGGCATCATCGACACGGGCCTCGGCTACAACAAGATCAGCGGTGGTACCGACGCTCAGAACGGTAGCAAGTTCGGCATGATCAACGGCGTCCAGAACGGTTCGCGCTGGGGTCTGCGTGGTTCGGAAGATCTGGGTGACGGCCTGCGCGCTGTTTTCCAACTGGAATCGGGCTTTGATTCGGGTAACGGCACGTCGGCCCAAAGCGGCCGTCTGTTCGGTCGTCAAGCCACCGTCGGTCTGGCCAGCGACAGCTGGGGTCAACTGGACTTCGGTCGCCAAACCAACATCGCGTCGAAGTACTTCGGCTCGATCGACCCGTTCGGCGCTGGTTTCGGCCAAGCTAACATCGGTATGGGCCTGAGCGCCACGAACACCGTCCGCTACGACAACATGGTCCTGTACCAAACCCCGTCGTTCAGCGGCTTCCAGTTCGGTATCGGTTACTCGTTCAACGCCAACGACACCAACACCGCTCAAACCGGCTTCAAGACCGCCGACAACACCCGCGCCATCACGACCGGCCTGCGTTACGTCAACGGCCCGCTGAACGTCGCTCTGTCGTTCGACCAACTGAACGCCTCGAACAAGCTGACCCAAGGTCAAGTTGACGCCACCCCGCGTCAATACACCATCGGCGGTTCGTACGACTTCGAAGTTGTGAAGCTGGCTCTGGCCTACGCTCGCACGACCGACGGCTGGTTCGGTAGCCAAGACGTCAAGACCTCGGCCGGCACCGTCGGCTTCGGCACCAACGCCTTCGCTGATGGCTTCAAGGCCAACTCGTACCTGGTCGGCCTGTCGGCCCCGATCGGCGGCGCTTCGAGCCTGTTCGGTTCGTGGCAGCGCGTTTCGGCCAGCGGCACGCAGCTGACCGGCGACGACGCTACGATGAACGTGTTCAACCTGGGCTACACGTACGACCTGTCCAAGCGTACCAACCTGTACACGTACGGTTCGTATGCCAAGAACTACGCCTTCATCGACGGCCTGAAGTCGACCGCTGTCGGCGTCGGCATCCGTCACCGCTTCTAATCGAAAGCAGGGCGCAAGTCCTGCCTCGATTCGCAGTGCATGAGCGGGCTTCGGCCCGCTCATATGAAGCCACCTTTCGAGGTGGCTTTTTTTATTTTCAAATGGGATTTTGCGGCCACTGTGCGGGCGTTTTGCGGCGCGTGCGGACAGTATGGGCGTGGCTTGCGTTAAGCTTGTTTTCCTCCGCCGAAAACTGCCATTGTTCCATCAGAGGAATGCAGTCTTTCACCCGCTGTTCCCGCTACAGAGTTCAGCCAGAAGTAACCGCGCGAATGCTACAATCCTAAGGTTTGCGCATTTGACGGACGCCTGAATGAACCTGCAACAGTATTTCCCCGTCCTGCTGTTTATCGTAGTGGCCACCCTTATCGGGTTCGCGCTTCTGACGGCCGGCTCCCTCCTTGGCCCGCGGCGTCCTTACGCCGAGAAGCTATCACCCTATGAGTGCGGCTTCGAAGCCTTCGAAGACGCTCGCATGAAGTTTGACGTGCGCTACTACCTCGTGGCGATTCTGTTCATTCTTTTCGACCTGGAAATCGCGTTCCTGTTCCCCTGGGCCATCGCCCAAGGTACGGTCGGGCTCGTCGGCTTCTGGACGGTCATGGTTTTCCTCGCCGTGTTGACCGTCGGCTTCATCTACGAATGGAAAAAGGGCGCGCTGGACTGGGAATAACCCGCTGCCGGGTTGTTCACTGCATTTCACTGCACGCTATCAGAGACGAATATGGCTATAGACGGCATTCTCAAGCAAGGGTTCATCACTACCAGCGCCGACAAGTTCCTCAACTGGGCGAAGACGGGCTCGATGTGGCCCATGACCTTCGGCCTGGCCTGTTGCGCGGTCGAGATGATGCACGCGGGCGCGGCCCGCTACGACCTGGACCAGTTCGGCATCATCTTCCGTCCCAGCCCCCGCCAGTCCGATCTGATGATCGTCGCCGGCACGCTGTGCAACAAGATGGCGCCGGCGCTGCGCAAGGTCTATGACCAGATGCCCGAGCCGCGCTGGGTGGTGTCCATGGGCTCCTGTGCCAATGGCGGTGGTTACTACCACTACTCGTATTCCGTGGTGCGCGGCTGCGATCGCATCGTACCGGTAGACGTCTACGTGCCGGGCTGCCCGCCCACGGCCGAGGCGCTGGTCTACGGCTTGCTGCAGATGCAGAACAAGATCCGTCTGACCAACACGATTGCGCGCTGATTCTTCGTACCGGTCCGCGGCTGCCACAACGCCGCCGCAGGCCTCTTCGAAACAGCGTATCGGTTCACCTAAGCGTACAAGATGATGACCAGGCTCGAAACCCTGAAAAACAATTTGCAGACCACCCTCGGCGCGGATATCGCGCTGACCGAGGCGTTGGGCGAGCTGACGCTCGAAGTGCCCGCGGAACAGTGGTTCTCCGTCTGCAACAAGCTGCGCACCGAAGCCGGCCTGCGCTTTGAAACCTGTATCGACCTCTGTGGCGTCGACTACCTGACCTGGGGCAACGGCACGCGCGAGCTGCCCGAGGAAGCCAACGCCAAGGTCCACCGCGCCCGTTTCGCGGTCGTCGTGCACCTCTTGTCCATCGAGAACAACTGGCGCCTGCGCGTGCGTACCTGGGCCGCCGACGACGAATTCCCCATCGTTGCCTCGCTGATGGATTGCTGGCCCACTGTGGGCTGGTTCGAGCGCGAAGCCTTCGACCTGTACGGCATCGTCTTCGAAGGCCACCCCGACCTGCGCCGCATCCTCACCGACTACGGCTTCATCGGCCACCCGTTCCGCAAGGACTTCCCGCTGTCCGGCACCGTCGAAATGCGCTACGACCCGGAACAACGGCGCGTCATTTACCAGCCCGTCACGATCGACCCGCGCGAGATCACGCCGCGCGTGGTCCGCGAAGACACCTACGGCTTGGGGCGTTAAATCATGGCAGAAATCAAGAACTACACGCTTAACTTCGGCCCGCAGCACCCGGCTGCGCACGGTGTGCTGCGCCTGGTGCTCGAGCTGGACGGCGAAGTCATCCAGCGCGCCGACCCGCACATCGGCCTGCTGCATCGCGCCACCGAAAAGCTGGCCGAGCACAAGACCTACATCCAGGCGCTGCCCTACATGGACCGCCTGGACTACGTGTCCATGATGTGCAACGAGCACGCCTATGTCATGGCCATCGAAAAGCTGCTGGGTGTCGAAGCCCCGCTGCGCGCGCAGTACATCCGCGTGATGTTCGACGAGATCACCCGTCTCCTGAACCACCTGATGTCGCTGGGCTCGCACGCGCTGGACGTGGGCGCCATGGCCGTGTTCCTGTACGCCTTCCGTGAACGCGAAGACCTGATGGACTGCTACGAAGCGGTCTCGGGCGCGCGCATGCACGCGGCGTACTACCGTCCGGGCGGCGTCTACCGCGACCTGCCGGACACGATGCCGCAATACGGCGACACCAGCAAATACCGCGGCGAAAAGGAAATGCGCGTCATGAACGACGCCCGTTCCGGTTCGCTGCTGGACTTCATCGAAGACTTCACCAACCGCTTCCCCGCCTGCGTCGACGAGTACGAAACCCTGCTCACCGACAACCGCATCTGGAAGCAGCGCCTGGTGGGCATCGGCGTGGTCGATCCCGAACGCGCCAAGGCGCTGGGCTTCACCGGCCCGATGCTGCGCGGTTCCGGCGTGGCCTGGGACCTGCGCAAGATGCAGCCCTACGAAGTCTACGACCTGCTCGATTTCGACATCCCCGTGGGTGTCAACGGCGACTGCTACGACCGCTACCTGGTCCGTATCGCCGAAATGCGTGAAAGCAACCGCATCATCCGCCAGTGCGTGGAGTGGCTGCGCAACAACCCGGGTCCGGTCATGATCGAGAATCACAAGATCGCCCCGCCCAAGCGCACCGCCATGAAGACCAACATGGAAGAGCTGATCCATCACTTCAAGCTCTTCACCGAAGGTTTCCACGTGCCCCCCGGTGAAGCGTTTGCCTCGGTGGAACACCCGAAGGGCGAGTTCGGCATCTATCTGGTGTCGGACGGCGCCAACAAGCCGTACCGCCTGAAGATTCGGGCCCCCGGCTTCGTCCACCTGCAAGCGCTGGATGAAATGTCGCGCGGTCACATGATCGCCGACGCCGTCACCATCATTGGTACGCAAGACATCGTTTTCGGCGAGATCGATCGCTGATCCGCCCAGACAGTCACGAGCACGCCCGCATAACCCGGATTCAAACTATGCTGCTTTCCGAACAGGCCTACCAGAAAATCGACCGAGAACTCGCGAAGTTCCCGGCCGACCAGCGGCAGTCCGCCATCATGGCCTCTCTTGCGATCGCGCAAGAAGAGAAGGGCTGGTTGGCTACCGACATTATTGAAGATGTGGCCAACTACATCGGCGTCCCGCCCATCGCGGTCCAGGAAGTCGCCACCTTCTACAACATGTTCGACGTCAAGCCCGTCGGCAAGAACAAGATCGCCGTCTGCACGAACTTGCCCTGTGCCTTGCGCGACGGCGAACGCGCCGGCGACTACCTCAAGCGCAAGCTGGGCGTGGACTATCGCGAAACCACCGCCGACGGCCAGTTCACCCTGGTCGAGGGGGAATGCATGGGCGCTTGCGGCGATTCCCCCGTGCTGATCGTGAACAACAAGCATATGTGCGTGCGCATGACCGAAGAGAAGCTGGACGCGCTGGTCGCGACCCTCAAGGCGCAAGGAGAGTCGGCATGAACGCGCCCGACATCTACAAGCAGTTCGCGCAAGGGCTCGAGCCCAACCCGCTGAACGACCTGGCCAATTCGATGTGCCTGCACGGCCGGCACATCAAGCCGCAGATCATGGCCGACGTCGACGGCGCCAACTGGCGCCTGGCCGACTACGTCAAGCGCGGCGGCTACGAAGCCCTGCGCAAGATCCTCACCACCGGCATGAAGCCGGAAGACGTGATCGCCGAAGTCAAGGCCTCGGGCCTGCGCGGCCGCGGCGGCGCGGGCTTCCCGACCGGCCTGAAGTGGAGCTTCATGCCGCGCGCCTTCCCGGGCCAGAAGTACCTCGTCTGCAACTCCGACGAAGGCGAACCGGGCACGTTCAAGGATCGCGACATCCTGCGCTTCAACCCGCACATCGTGATCGAAGGCATGGCCATTGCCGCCTACGCCATGGGTATCAGCGTCGGCTACAACTACATCCACGGTGAAATCTTCGAAGTCTACGAGCGCTTCGAAGAGGCCCTCGAAGAGGCGCGCGCCGCCGGCTTCCTGGGCGACAAGATCCTGGGTTCGGAATTCAACTTCCAGCTGCACGCCTTCCACGGCTACGGCGCCTACATCTGCGGCGAAGAAACCGCGCTGCTCGAATCGCTGGAAGGCAAGAAAGGCCAGCCGCGCTTCAAGCCGCCTTTCCCCGCCAGCTTCGGCCTGTACGGCAAGCCCACCACCATCAACAACACCGAAACCTTCGCGGCGGTGCCCTGGATCATCCGCAACAGCGGCCAGGCCTACCTCGAAGTCGGCAAGCCCAACAACGGCGGCACCAAGCTGTTCTCGATCACCGGCGACGTCGAACGTCCCGGCAACTACGAGATTCCGCTGGGCACCCCGTTCTCGACCCTGCTGGAACTGGCAGGCGGCATGCGCGGCGGCAAGAAGCTCAAGGCGGTCATCCCCGGCGGCTCCAGCGCCCCGGTGCTGCCGGCCGACATCATGATGGAAACCACGATGGACTACGACGCCATCGCCAAGGCGGGTTCCATGCTGGGTTCGGGCGCCGTCATCGTCATGGACGAAACGCGCTGCATGGTGAAGTCGCTGCTGCGCCTGTCGTATTTCTATTTCGAGGAAAGCTGCGGCCAGTGCACGCCGTGCCGCGAAGGCACCGGCTGGCTCTACCGCATGGTGCACCGCATCGAAAACGGTCACGGCCGTCCGGAAGATCTGGACATGCTGGACAACGTGGCAGGCAACATCATGGGCCGCACCATCTGCGCCCTGGGTGACGCCGCCGCCATGCCCGTCCGTGGCTTCCTCAAGCATTTTCGCGACGAATTCGCGCACCACATCGAGCACAAGTCTTGTGTGGTTCCGCAATATCTGTAGGTCTCAGGAACAGCAATGGTTGAACTAACCGTCGACGGCAATACGGTAGAAGTGCCCGAGGGCAGCATGGTGATGCATGCGGCCCAGAAAGTCGGGCTTTACGTGCCGCATTTCTGCTACCACAAGAAACTGTCCATCGCGGCGAACTGCCGCATGTGCCTGGTCGAAGTGGAAAAAGCGCCCAAGGCGCTGCCCGCCTGCGCCACCCCCGTGACGAACGGCATGGTCGTGCACACCTGCTCCGAGAAGGCTCGCGCCGCTCAGAAGTCGGTGATGGAATTCTTGCTCATCAATCACCCGCTCGACTGCCCGATCTGCGATCAGGGCGGCGAATGCCAGTTGCAGGATCTGGCCGTGGGTTATGGCGGCTCCGCCTCGCGCTACCAGGAAGAAAAGCGCGTGGTGTTCCACAAGGACCTCGGTCCGCTGGTTTCCGCCGAGGAAATGAGCCGCTGCATCCACTGCACCCGCTGCGTGCGCTTCGGCCAGGAAATCGCCGGCGTCATGGAACTGGGCATGCTGGGCCGTGGTGAACACTCCGAAATCACGTCGTTCGTGGGCCGCTCGATCGAGTCCGAGCTCTCGGGCAACATGATCGACATCTGTCCGGTGGGCGCGCTGACCTCCAAGCCCTTCCGCTACAGCGCCCGTACCTGGGAACTGGCACGCCGCCGTTCGGTCAGCCCGCACGACAGCCTGGGCGCCAACCTGGTCGTCCAGGTCAAGGGCGACCGCGTGATGCGCGTGGTTCCGTTCGAAGACGACGCCGTCAACGAATGCTGGATCAGCGACCGCGACCGTTTCTCGTACGAAGGCCTGAACAGCGAAGACCGCCTGTCCGCTCCGATGATCAAGGGCACCGACGGCAAGTGGCAGGAAGCCTCGTGGGCCGACGCCCTGGCTGCCGTGGCCCAAGGCCTGTCGCGGGTTCGCGACAGCTTCGGCGCCGGCCAGATCGGCGCGCTGGCGTCCGAATACGCCACCACTGAAGAATACGCACTGCTGGGCCGCCTGGTGCGCGCGCTGGGTTCGGAAAACATCGACTTCCGCCTGCGCCAGACCGACGCCGCCTTCGACGCTGCCCTGACCGGCGCGCCGTGGCTGGGCATGCCCATCGCCGAACTCGACAACCTGGACCGCGTCCTGGTGGTCGGCTCGTTCCTGCGCAAGGATCACCCGCTGATGGCCCAGCGCCTGCGCCAGGCCGCCAAGCGCGGCACGCAGATCCTGATGGTCGACAGCGCTGCCGACGATCCCTTGATGCCCGTCGCCGGCCGCCTCACCGTGGCCCCGTCCGAGCTGCCGCGCGCGCTGGCCGAAGTCGCCGTCGCCCTGGCCCAAGCCAAGGACGCCGCGGTGCCGGCCGAATTCGCCTCGGTCACGCCGGGCGAAAACGCCAAGATCATCGCCGCCAGCCTGGCTTCCGGCGCCAACACCGCCGTGCTGCTGGGCAACCTGGCCGTGGCCAGCGCCCAGGCCTCGACCCTGGCCGCCAACGGCCGCGCCGTGGCTGACCTGGCCGGCGGCAAGTTCGGCTTCCTGACCTCCGGCGGCAACACCGTCGGCGGTTACCTGGCCGGTGCCGTGCCGGGCAAGGGCGGCAAGAACGCCGCCGCCATGCTGGCCGAGCCGCTCAAGGCCTACGTCGTGCTGCACGCCGAGCCGCTGCTGGATGCCGATAACGGCCAGCAGGCAATCGCCGCGCTGCGCGGTGCGCAGTTCGCCGTGGCCCTGACGCCTTACCGTTCGGCCGCCGCCGAGTGGGCTGACGTCATGCTGCCGGTGGCGCCGTTCACCGAAACCTCGGGTACGTTCGTCAACGCCCAGGGCCTGGCCCAGAGCTTCAAGGGCACGGTCGCGCCGTTCGGCCAGACCCGTCCGGCCTGGAAGGTCCTGCGCGTGCTGGGCAACGTCCTGCACCTGGCCGGCTTCGACGACGAAACCTCCGAATCGGTTCGCGACGCCGCGTTGGCCGGTGGCATCGAAGGCCGCCTGTCCAACGACATCAAGGCGCCGCTGGGCCTGGGCCAGGCCGTGGCCGGCCTGGAACGCGTGGCCGACGTGCCGATCTACCGCAGCGACGCCATGGTGCGCCGCTCGGAACCGCTGCAGGCCGCGCCGGCTTCGAAGAAGCCCGCCGCGCGCATGAACGGCCGCACGCTCACCAGCCTCGGCCTGACCGCCGGCGTCAAGGTGCGCGTGACGGACGGGCAGGGCGCTGTCGAGCTCGAAACCGTGCAGGACGATGCCGTGGCCGATCGCGCCGTGCGCATTTCCGCAGCCTTTGAAAATACCGCAGCCCTGGGTGGCGCATTTGGTCAACTCAGCGTGGAGCGTGCCTGATGGAATGGCTCAATGTTCTTGAAAGCCAGGGTACGGCACTGCTGGGCCCGACGGTCTGGATGGTGCTCTGGACCCTCATCAAGATTGTCATCATCGCCGTGCCGATCATCCTGTGCGTCGCCTACCTGACGTACTGGGAACGCAAGATGATCGGCGCCATGCACGTGCGCATGGGTCCGAACCGCGTCGGTTTCAAGGGGCTGCTGCAGCCTTTCGCCGACGTCTTCAAGCTGCTGACCAAGGAAGTCGTGGTCCCCAGCCAGGCCAACAAGGTCCTGTTCATCGTGGCCCCCGTGGTCACGCTGATGCCGGCGCTGGCGGCCTGGGCCGTGGTGCCTTTCGGCCCCGACGTCGTGCTGGCCAACGTCAACGCCGGCCTGCTGTACATCATGGCCATCACGTCCATCGGCGTGTACGGCGTGATCGTCGCCGGCTGGGCCTCGAACTCCAAGTACGCGTTCCTGGGCGCGCTGCGCGCCTCGGCCCAGATGCTGTCCTATGAACTGGCCATCGGCTTCGTGCTGGTGACGGTGCTGCTGGTGTCCGGCAGCCTGAACATGTCGGAAATCGTGCATGTGCAGAACCGCGGCTGGTTCGCCGACAAGGGCCTGACGTTCCTGTCCTGGAACTGGCTGCCGCTGTTGCCGCTGTTCGTGATCTACGTGATCTCGGCCGTGGCCGAAACCAACCGCCACCCGTTCGACGTGGTGGAAGGCGAATCCGAAATCGTGGCCGGTCACATGGTCGAGTACTCGGGTATGGCCTTCGCCCTGTTCTTCCTGGGTGAATACGCCAACATGATCCTGCTGTCGTGCATGGCATCGATCATGTTCCTGGGCGGCTGGGCTTCCCCGATCGATATCGTGCCGCTGACCTGGATTCCGGGTTGGATCTGGCTGGGTCTCAAGACGTTCTTCGTGGTCTCGTTGTTCGTGTGGTTCCGCGCTTCTTTCCCGCGCTATCGCTACGACCAGATCATGCGTTTGGGTTGGAAAATCTTCATCCCGCTGACCGGCGTTTGGCTGGTCGTGGTGGCGATCTGGATGCAGACGCCCTGGAACATTTGGCGCTAAGCCGCCAGGCAGAGGCAGGATATGGAAGCGATCAAAGATTTCTTCGGCAGCTTGATGCTGGCCGAACTGCTCAAGGGCATGCGCCTGACGGGCAAGTATTTCTTCAAGCGCAAGGTCACCTTGCGCTACCCGCAGGAAAAGACGCCGACGTCGGCGCGTTTCCGCGGGCTGCACGCATTGCGCCGCTACCCCAACGGGGAAGAGCGCTGCATCGCGTGCAAACTGTGTGAAGCCGTGTGCCCCGCACTGGCCATCACCATCGAATCGGACCAGCGCGATGACGGCACCCGCCGCACCACGCGTTACGACATCGACCTGACCAAGTGCATTTTCTGCGGCTTCTGTGAGGAAAGCTGCCCCGTGGACTCGATCGTGGAAACCCATATCCACGAATACCACGGTGAAAAGCGCGGCGACCTGTATTTCACCAAAGACATGCTGCTCGCCGTGGGCGACCGCTACGAAGCCGACATCGCCCGCCGCCGGGCCGAAGACGCTCCCTACCGTTGAGCCCAGGGTCCTGATCCATGACTTTTACCACTGTCCTGTTTTACATACTGGCCGCCGTGCTGGTGATCGCGGCGTTCCGCGTGATCACCGCGCGCAGCCCGGTCACCGCCGTCCTGCACCTGATCCTGGCCTTCACCAACGCGGCCATGCTCTGGATGCTGCTGGGCGCCGAGTTCCTCGCGCTGCTGCTGGTGCTGGTGTACGTGGGCGCCGTGATGGTGCTCTTCCTGTTCGTCGTCATGATGCTGGACATCCGCATGGATGCCCTGCGCCAAGGCATGAAGACCTACCTGCCGCTGGGCCTGATCATCGGCCTGGTCATGGTGGTGGAAATGGCCTTCGTGCTGGGGTCGACCTGGTACGGCTCGGGCCCGCAAGCCCCGGTTGCCGGCGACTACAACAACGCCCGTGCCCTCGGTGAAGTGATGTACACGCAGTACATCTACGCCATCGAAGTCGGCGCCGCGCTGCTGCTGGTCGGCATGGTCGCCGCCATTGCCCTGACCCTGCGCCGCCGCCGCGACGTCAAGTACAACGACCCGGTTGCCGCCGTCCGCGTGCGCTCGAAGGATCGCTTCCGCATGGTGAGCATGCCCGCCCAGAGCGAGCGCGCTCAGGCCAAGAATGGCGCCTCGGCGCCTGCCGCCGCCGCGCCCCAAGGAGAAAAACAATGACGCTGACGCTGGCCCACTATCTGATCCTGGGGGCGATCCTGTTCGCCATCGGGATCTTCGGTATCTTCCTGAACCGCCGCAACCTGATCATTCTCTTGATGTCCATCGAGCTGGTGCTCCTGGCCGTCAACATGAACTTCGTGGCGTTCTCCAGCTGGTTCGGCGACACCGCCGGCCAGGTGTTCGTGTTCTTCATCCTGACCGTGGCCGCCGCTGAAGCGGCGATCGGCCTGGCCATCCTGGTGCTGCTATTCCGCAACCTGAACACGATCAACGTTGACGATCTCGATCGCCTGAAGGGCTGACGGGGTATTGGAAGAAAATGTCTAGCTCACCCAATCTCTACCTGCTCATCGCGCTGGCGCCGCTGGCCGGAGCAATTCTCGCGGGCCTTTTCGGCACCGGCTTCCTGGGCCGTCCCATCGGTCGGCGCGCCTCGCACGTCATCACCATCCTGGGCGTGCTCATCTCCGCCATCGGTTCGGTGGTGGTGCTGGGCGACGTGCTCAACGGCCTGCGCTTTGACGGCGCGGTCTACACCTGGAGCCTGATCGGCCAGACCAAGCTGGAAATCGGCTTCCTGATCGATCCGCTGTCGGCCATGATGATGGTCGTGGTGACCTCGGTGTCGCTGATGGTGCACATCTACACCATCGGCTACATGGCCGACGATCCCGGCTACCAGCGCTTCTTTTCGTACATCTCGCTGTTCACGTTCTCCATGCTGATGCTGGTGATGTCGAACAACATGGTGCAGCTGTTCTTCGGCTGGGAAGCGGTGGGCCTGGTCTCGTACCTGCTGATCGGCTTCTGGTACACCCGCCCCACGGCAATCTTCGCCAACATGAAGGCATTCCTGATCAACCGCGTCGGCGACTTCGGCTTCGTGCTGGGCATCGGCCTGTTGTTCGCCTATGCCGGCACCATGCACTACGGCGAAGTCTTCGCCCAGGCCGACAAGCTGGCCACGCTGACGCTGCCCGGCTCGGACTGGATGCTGCTGACCGTGGCGTGTATTTGCCTCTTCATCGGCGCCATGGGCAAGTCGGCGCAGGTGCCCCTGCATGCCTGGCTGCCTGACTCGATGGAAGGCCCGACCCCGATCTCCGCACTGATCCACGCCGCCACCATGGTGACGGCCGGCATCTTCATGGTCGCGCGTTTCTCGCCGCTGTTCGAACTGTCGGACGTGGCGCTGTCGTTCATCATCGTGATCGGCGCCATCGGCGCGCTGTTCCTGGGCATCCTGGGCATCATCCAGACCGACATCAAGCGCGTGGTCGCGTATTCCACGCTGTCGCAGCTGGGCTACATGACCGTCGCGCTGGGCGCTTCGGCCTACTCGGTGGCGATCTTCCACCTGATGACGCACGCGTTCTTCAAGGCGCTGCTGTTCCTGGGCGCCGGTTCGGTCATCATCGGCATGCACCACGACCAGGACATCCGCAACATGGGCGGCCTGCGCAAGTACATGCCCATCACCTGGATCACGTTCCTCCTGGGCACGCTGGCCCTGGTCGGCACGCCGTTCTTCTCGGGTTTCTACTCGAAGGAACACATCATCGAGGCCGCCGGCGCCGCCCATGTGTGGGGTGCAAGCTTTGCCTACTACGCCACGCTGATCGGCGTGTTCGTGACCTCGCTGTACTCGTTCCGCGTGTACTTCCTGGTCTTCCACGGCAAGGAACGCTTCGACACCAGCGACCACGGCCATGGCCACGGTCATGATGCCCACGGCCACGACGACCACGGTCATGACGACCACGGCCACCACGGCGGCAAGCCGCATGAGTCGCCCTGGGTCGTGACCCTGCCGCTCATCCTGCTGGCGATCCCGTCGGTGCTGGTGGGCGCCTGGGCGGTCGATCCCATGCTGTTCGGCAAGTTCTTCAACGGCGTGATCACGGTGCTGCCGCAGCATCCGGCCATGCACGAGCTGCACGAAGAATGGCACGGCTGGGTGGCCTTCGGCCTGCACGCCTTCCAGACCCTGCCGTTCTGGCTGGTCGTGGCCGGCGCGGTCATCGCCTGGTACTGCTACCTGATCAACCCGAAGGTTCCGGCCGCGATCAAGTCGAGCCTGTCGGGCGTGAACAAGGTGCTTGAAAACAAGTACTACGTCGACTGGGTCAACGAGCAGATCATCGCGCGCGGCCTGCGCTGCCTGGGCCGTGGCCTGTGGCAGACCGGCGACCGCGGCATCATCGATGGCTTCCTGATCAACGGTAGCGCCCGCGTGGTGGGCTGGGTGGCTGCGATCAGCCGTCACCTGCAGTCCGGCTTCATCTATCACTACGCGTTCGCAATGATCATCGGCATCATGGCGCTGGTGACTTTCTTTGTGCTGATTCCCCAATGATGGCAAGCGAGATGGCATCCAACACTTTCCCCTGGCTCACGCTTGCGATCTTTGTCCCGATCGTATTCGGCCTGCTGGTGCTGGCGGTGGGCCGAGACGACCGTCCCGGTCTGACGCGCGGCCTGTCGCTGGTCGGCTCGATCGCCGGCTTCCTCGTCACGATTCCGCTGTACACCGGGTTCGACTCCAAGACGGCTGCCATGCAGTTCGTCGAAAAGACCTCCTGGATCGAAGCCTTCAACGTCAATTACCACCTGGGCATCGACGGCATTTCGCTGTGGTTCGTGCTCCTGACCGCCTTCATCACCATCATCGTGGTGCTGGCCGGCTGGGAAGTCATCACCAGCCGCGTGGCGCAATACATGGCCGCCTTCCTGATCCTGTCGGGTCTGATGGTGGGCGTGTTTGCCGCGCTGGACGGCATGCTGTTCTACGTGTTCTTCGAAGCCACGCTGATCCCGATGTACATCATCATCGGCGTCTGGGGCGGACCGAACCGTGTGTACGCGGCATTCAAGTTCTTCCTGTACACCCTGATGGGCTCGCTGCTGACCCTGGTTGCGTTCGTCTACCTGTGGCACGCCTCGGGCGGTTCGTTCGACATCCTGACCTGGCAGCAGACCAAGCTGGGCTACACCCCGCAGATCCTGATCTTCGTGGCGCTGCTGGCGGCCTTTGCGGTCAAGGTGCCGATGTGGCCGGTGCACACGTGGTTGCCTGACGCCCACGTCGAGGCCCCCACGGGCGGCTCCATCGTGCTGGCCGCGATCATGCTGAAGCTGGGCGCCTACGGTTTCCTGCGCTTCTCGCTGCCGATCGCTCCTGACGCTTCGCACAGCCTGGCCGGCATGATGATCACGCTGTCGCTGATCGCCGTCATCTACATCGGCCTGGTCGCGATCGTCCAGGACGACATGAAGAAACTGGTGGCCTATTCGTCCGTTGCCCACATGGGCTTCGTGACGCTCGGCTTCTTCATCTTCAACACGGCCGGCGTCGAAGGCGCCATCGTGCAGATGATCTCGCACGGTTTCGTGTCGGGCGCCATGTTCATGTGTATCGGCGTGCTCTACGACCGCATGCACTCGCGCCGCATCGCCGACTACGGCGGCGTGGTCAACGTGATGCCGCGTTTCGCCACGTTCTTCATCCTGTTCTCGATGGCCAACAGCGGCCTGCCGGCCACCAGCGGTTTCGTCGGCGAGTTCATGGTGATCATGGGCGCGGTCGAGCACAACTTCTGGATCGGCCTCCTGGCGGCCACCGCGCTGATCCTGGGCGCTTCGTATTCGCTGTGGATGGTCAAGCGCGTGGTGCTGGGCGACATCGCCAATGACCACGTGCGTGAGCTGACCGATATCAACCGCCGCGAATTCGTGATTCTTGGCGTGATGGCGATCGCCGTGCTGTACATGGGGATCTATCCCAAGCCCTTCACCGACGTCATGCACGTGTCGGTCGAGGCCCTGCTGCAACACGTTGCCGTCTCGAAACTGTAAGACAAGACAATGATGCAATCCCAAATCGATTTCGCCCTGGCGACGCCGGAAATCCTTCTGCTGATTTTCGGCCTGGCTATCCTGCTCGTCGACGCGGTCAGCAATCACCCCGAGCGCAAGCCGACGTTCCTGCTGACCATGCTCGCCTTGGGCGTGCTGACCGTCGTGTCGGTCGTCCAATGGAAGAACGGCGTTGCCGGTTCGACCTTCAATGGCCTGTATGTCACCGACGAACTGTCGCATCTGCTGAAGATCGCCTCGTACATCGCCGTGGCCGTCACGCTGGTCTACGGCCGGGTCTATGCCCAGTTGCGCGACATGCTCAAGGGCGGTGAACTCTACGTCCTGACGCTGTTTGCCCTGTTGGGACAGATGGTCATGATCTCCTCCGGGAACCTGATCTCGATCTACCTGGGCCTGGAACTGATGTCCCTGGCGCTGTACGCGCTGATCGCCCTGCGCCGCGACAACGTCGTGGCCACCGAAGCCGCCATGAAGTACTTCGTGCTGGGCGCGCTGGCCTCGGGCTTCCTGCTGTACGGCATGTCGATGGTCTACGGCGCCACCGGTCACCTGGACCTGGCTGAAGTTTCCAAGGTCATCGCCGCCGGCAAGGCCGAGAAGCTGGCCCTGGTGTTCGGCATCGTGTTCCTGGTGTCGGGCCTGGCGTTCAAGCTGGGCGCCGTGCCGTTCCACATGTGGGTGCCGGACGTCTACCAGGGTTCGCCCACCGCGGTCACCCTGATCCTGGGCGGCGCGCCCAAACTGGCGGCCTTCGCCATCACGCTGCGCCTGCTCGTGGACGGCCTGCATGGCCTGGCCGCCGACTGGCAGCCGATGCTGATGATCCTGGCGGTGCTGTCGCTGGCCATCGGCAACCTGACCGCCATCGCGCAGACCAACTTCAAGCGCATGCTGGCCTACTCGACCATCTCGCACATGGGCTTCGTGCTGCTGGGCCTGATGTCGGGCTCGGTGGTGGGCAAGCCGGAACTGGCTTCGTCCGCCTACGGCGCGTCGCTGTTCTACATGCTGACCTACGTGCTGACCACGCTGGCCAGCTTCGGCATCGTGCTGCTGCTGTCGCGCCAGGGTTTCGAGTGCGAGCACATCGACGACCTGAAGGGCCTGAACCGCCGCAGCCCGTGGCATGCCGCCATCGTGCTGCTGCTGATGTTCTCGCTGGCCGGCATTCCGCCGCTGGTGGGCTTCTACGCCAAGCTGGCCGTGCTGCAAGCGCTGATCAGCGCCGGCCACGTCACGCTGGCCGTGATCGCGGTTATGTTCTCGCTGATCGGTGCGTTCTACTACCTGCGCGTGGTCAAGGTCGTGTACTTCGACGAACCCGCGGCCGATGCCGCCCCGATGGCGGCCACCTGCGGCCAGCGCGGCGTGCTGTCGGTCAACGGCCTGCTGATCCTGGTGCTGGGCCTGTTGCCCGGCGGCCTGATGGCCCTGTGCGTGCAGGCCATCCGCAGCTCGCTCAGCCTGTAAGCGGACGGAGCCATGAACCAGACTTTGGCGGTATGGCTCCTGATCGCGCTGGCGCTCGTCAGCGCGAACCTGCCTTTCCTGACCGAGCGCGTCTTCGCCGTGCTGCCCTGGAAGCAGGGCGGCGCCGAAGCCGTCAAGCCGTTCTGGATGCGCCTGGTCGAAGTGCTGGTGTTCTACCTGATCGTGGGCGCGTTGGGCTTCACCTTCGAATCCGTGCTGGGCAATCGTTTCGCCCAGACCTGGGAGTTCTACGCCATCACCCTGAGCCTGTACCTGGTGCTGGCTTATCCGGGGTTCGTGTATCGCTACTTGTTCAAGCGCCATCCGCGCCTGCGTACCTGACCTTCCGGTCTTCGATCGGCCCAGGAAGCACCAAACGCCCCGTCAGGGGCGTTTTTCATTGGGGTGCCAGGGTGTGGGAGGGGGGCCGGTCGGCGGTCGCTGCGTGAGCCCGGTGATGCCCCGCGAGCCGGTGCGCGAATGACCCACGAAGAATTGGTATAAACCCGCGTTATTAACTCGACTTTATTGAGGAAATTTCCTTAACGCGTGTTGTTTTTTCATCTTTTAGCCTGATTTCATTCGTCTTTCAGGAATCTTTCAGCTTCACGGTCCAGAATCGCAACCTGTCAAAAAACAAGAATCGTTGTCATTCATATTCTGGAGAAAGCATTGAAATCCGAAGACTCCTTTGCCGTCACCTCGCTCAGCGGATCGCTGGCCGCGGTGCTGGCTACCCCGGCGCTGTTCCTGGCCCCGACCGCGCACGCGCAGTCGAGCGGCCAGGGCGTAACGCAGTTGTCGCCCGTGCAAGTGCAGGGCGATTCGTACACGCCGTACGACGTCAAGGATTCCGCTTCCAAGAAGTTCACCGCCCCGTTGCTGGATACGCCCAAGTCGGTGCAGGTGATTCCCCAGGAAGTGATGCAGAACCAGGCCGCGTCCACGCTGACCGAGGCGCTGCGCAATTCGCCGGGCATTACGTTCGGCGCCGGTGAAGGCGGCAACCCGCTGGGCGACCGCCCGATCATCCGCGGCTACGACGCCCAGGCCAGCACCTACGTCGACGGCATGCGCGACATCGGCGCGACCTCGCGTGAAGTCTTCAACCTGGAACAGATCGAAGTCATCAAGGGTTCCGATGGCGCCTATGGCGGCCGCGGCGGCGCGGGCGGCAGCATCAACCTGATCAGCAAGACGGCCAAGGCCGAGAACTTCACCGCGGCCAGCCTGGGCATCGGCACCGACAACTACTACCGCGGCACGATCGACAGCAACTGGCTGCTGGGCGAAAAGACGGCCTTCCGCCTGAACGCCATGTATCACGACGCCGACGTGGCCGGCCGCGACATGGTCAACAACAGCCGCTGGGGCGTGGCGCCCACCATCACCTTCGGCGTCAATTCGCCGACCCGCGTGACGCTGAGCTACTACCACATGCAGACGGATGACCTGCCGGACAGCGGCATTCCGTACGCCTACCCGAGCACCAAGGTGCAGCGCAACGGCAGCTACATGGGCGTTACCGAAACCGGTCCCGCCAACGTCAACCGCAACAATTTCTACGGCCTGGCCAGCGACTACCGCAAGACCACGTCCGACATGGGCACGATCGGCATCGAGCATGACTTCTCCGATCGCCTGACGCTGCGCAACATGACGCGCTACACCTATTCCACCCAGGACTACGTCTGGACCCAGCCCGACGACAGCCAGGGCAACGTGCTCAATGGCCGCGTCTGGCGCCGTGCCAACACCCGCAGCAGCAGTGTCGACAGCCTGGCCAACCAGACCGAGCTGGTGGGCAAGTTCGACACCGGCTCGCTCAAGCACAGCTTCAACGTGGGCATCGAACTGTCCAAGGAAGAAGGCAAGAAGGACTCGCTGGCGGTCAACCGCGGTTCAGGCACGGCCGGCAAGACCAACGCGTGCAACTTCCTGGGCGCGGCCTCGGGCTACAACTGCACCAGCCTGTACGACCCGAACCCGCACGACCCCTGGGTCAATACGCTGGACGGCGACCGTGTCGGCCAGCCGACCAAGTCGCGCACGATCACCAAGTCGATCTACGCCTTCGACACCGTCGAGCTGACGCCCCAGTGGCTGATCAACGGCGGCCTGCGTCTGGATCGCTACGAAACCAAGTTCACCAATACGCCTGCCAACAACTTCCAGGTCATCAAGCGTGACGACACGCTGCTGAACTACCAATTGGGCCTGGTGTTCAAGCCTACGGACAATGGCAGCATCTACGTGTCCTACGCCACGTCGTCCACGCCGTCCAACGCCACGCTGGGCGAAGGCAGCGAAAGCCTGGCATTGACGCCGGGCCGTGGCGGCGTGGGGCTGAACGCCGCCGACCTGGCGCCGGAAAAGAACAAGACCTATGAAGTCGGCACCAAGTGGGACGTGCTGGACCGCCGCATGACCCTGACGGCCGCCTTGTTCCGTACCGAAACCACCAATGCACGCGTCACGCTGCCGACGGGCGACTACGCCATGGCCGGCAAGAAGGAAGTGAACGGCCTGGAACTGGGCTTCTCGGGCGCCATCACGCCGGCCTGGCAGGTCTTCGGCGGCTACACCTTCATGAAGAGCAAGCTGAAGGACGGTGCGGGTGCGGACGAAGGCAACGACTTCCCCAACACGCCGGAGAACAGCTTCAGCCTGTGGTCGACCTACGCCGTGACGCAGGACTTCACGGTGGGCGGCGGCGCGTACTACGTGGGCAAGCAGTACGGCAACACGACCAACACCACGTACATTCCGTCGTACTGGCGCTTCGATGCCATGGCCGGCTACCGTTTCAACAAGAACTGGAACGTGCAGCTGAACGTCTTCAACCTGTTCGACAAGACGTACTACGACAAGGCCTATCCGGCCCACTACGCCAACATCGCACCGGGACGCTCGGCCATCCTGAGCGTGAACATGCGCTACTGATCCGCATGCCGCAAGACATGAAAGAAAGCCACCTGGAAAGGTGGCTTTTTTTCATGCCTGGCGGCGGGCGGGAATCAGCTTTCGAACCAGTTCAGCACGCCATCCAGGCCCGACACGTTCAGCGCGTAGCGCGTCTGCTGGCGCACCAGCGGCTTGGCGTGATAGGCCACCGGAAAGCCGGCCGCGCCCAGCATCTTCAGGTCGTTGGCGCCGTCGCCCATGGCGATGATCTGCTCTTTGGTGGCGCCATGGGTGCGGGCGAATTCGCGCAGGTAGACGGCCTTGGCGTCGGCGTCCAGGATGTCGCCCAGCACGCGGCCGGTCAGTACGCCGTTGTCGATTTCCAGCGTGTTGGCATGCGCGCTGTCCAGTTTCAGGCGTTCGCGCAGACGATCGGTGAAGAAGGTGAAGCCGCCCGACACCAGCAGCACCTTGATGCCCGCGGCCTGCGCCGTGGTGATCAGGCGTTCGGCGCCGGGGTTCAGGCGCAACTTCTCGGTGTAGACCTGTTCCAGCGCCTCGGCCGGCACGTCCTTGAGCAGGGCGACGCGGCGGCGCAGGCTTTCGGAGAAGTCCTTGATTTCGCCACGCATTGCGGCTTCGGTGATCTCGGACACCTTGTCCTTCACGCCGGCCACGCCCGCGATCTCGTCGATGCACTCGATGTTGATCAGCGTCGAATCCATGTCCATCGCCAGCACCTTGCAGTGCGACAGCTTCAGGCCCGCGGGCAGGAAGGCGATGTCGATGCCGTGGCGTTCGGCCCAACCGGTGACGTCCGCACGGGTGGCGTCGTCGTATTGCACGTCCAGTAGCCGGGCGGCCGTGGCGCTGATGCGCGCCACGCCCTGGGCCTGGGCCAGCGCGGCGATCTGCTCGGCGTGTTCGACCGTCAGGCCAGGAGATTGAACGACAAGGTGGTGGATAGTCATAAAGATGCGAATGTCGGGGCGGGTTACTTCAAGGCGCGCAGCACGGCGCGCACCGCGTCGGCGCGGGCGGGGATTTGCGCAGCCTTGATCTCAACCCGCAATTTATCCTGTCCGGCGAGTTTGATGTGGCGTTGGCGCTGCACCAGTTCGATGATTTTGGCGGGATCGACGCTCGTCTTGGGGCCGAACTGCAGCAGCGCCTGGGTTTCGCTGGCATCGATCTTGACGATGCCCAGCGGTTGTGCGGCCAGGCGCAGGCGGTGCGTGGTGAGGAGCGTCTGGGCGGCTTCGGGCAGTTTGCCGAAGCGGTCGATCAGCTCTTCCTGGATGTGGATCAGGTCGTCTTCGTCGGCGGCATGGGCCAGGCGCTTGTAGACGCCCAGGCGCGCATGCACATCGGCGCAATAGTCGGACGGCAGCAGCGCGGGCGCATGCAGGTTGACCTCGCAAGCCAGGTTGAAGGGCGCATCCAGATCGGGCTCTTCGCCGGCCCGCAGGGCGCGCACGGCCTCGTTGAGCATCTCGTTGTACATCGAGAAACCCACTTCCTGAATGTTGCCGGACTGCGAGTCGCCCAGTACTTCACCGGTGCCGCGGATCTCCAGGTCGTGCATGGCCAGGTAGAAACCCGAGCCCAGTTCTTCCATCGCCTGGATGGCTTCCAGCCGCTTCTTGGCATTGCTGGTGATGGCGTCTTCGCCCGGGGTCAGCAGGTAGGCGTAGGCCTGGTGATGCGAACGGCCGACGCGTCCGCGCAACTGATGCAGCTGCGCCAGGCCGAAGCGGTCGGCGCGGTGGATCACGATGGTGTTGGCGCTGGGCACGTCGATGCCGGTTTCGATGATGGTGGTGCACAGCAGCACGTTGTAGCGCTGCTGGTAGAAGCCCTTCATCACCTGTTCCAGTTCGCGCTCGGGCATCTGACCATGGGCCACCGCGATGCGGGCCTCGGGCACCAGCTCTTCCAGGCGGGCGCGGCGGTTATGGATGGTTTCGACTTCGTTGTGCAGGAAGTAGCACTGGCCGCCGCGCTTGAGTTCGCGCAGCAGGGCTTCGCGCAGCGTGCTGCCGTCTTCGCGGCGCACGAAGGTCTTGATGGCCAGGCGCTTTTGCGGCGCGGTGGCGATGACCGAGAAGTCGCGTATGCCTTCCAGCGACATGCCCAGCGTGCGCGGAATCGGCGTGGCGGTCAGGGTCAGCACGTCGACCTCGGCGCGCAGCGCCTTCAGCGCTTCTTTCTGGCGCACGCCGAAACGGTGCTCTTCGTCGATGATGACCAGGCCCAGGCGCTTGAACTTCACGTCCTTGGACAGGATCTTGTGGGTGCCGATGACGATGTCGACCCGGCCGTCGTTGATGCCTTCGATGGCGGCCGCCACTTCCTTCTGCGACCGGAAGCGCGACAGTTCCACCACGCGCACGGGCCAGTCGGCGAAGCGGTCGGAAAAAGTCTGCGCGTGCTGTTCGGCCAGCAGGGTGGTGGGACAGAGCAGGGCGACCTGCTTGCCATTGGCCACCGCCAGGAACGCTGCACGCAGCGCGACTTCGGTCTTGCCGAAGCCGACGTCGCCGCAGACCAGGCGGTCCATCGGCCGGCCCGAGGTCATGTCAGCCAGCACGGCCTCGATGGCGGCGGCCTGGTCGGCGGTTTCCTCGAAGCCGAAGCCTTCGGCGAAGGCCTGGTAATCGTTCAGCGGCAGATTGAAGGCGAAGCCCTCGCGCGCGGCGCGCTGGGCATACAGCGCCAGCAGTTCGGCGGCGGTGTCGCGCACCTGCTTGGCCGCCTTGCGGCGGGCCTTGTCCCACTGGCCCGAGCCCAACTGGTGCAGCGGTGCGGCTTCGGGATCGGCGCCGCTGTAGCGGGCAATCACATGCAACTGCGACACCGGTACGTACAGCGTGCTGCCGTTGGCGTATTCGAGATGCAGGAATTCCATTTCGCCTTCGCCCATGTCCATGTTGACCAGGCCGTGGTAGCGGCCGATGCCGTGCTGCGCATGGACCACGGGGTCGCCGGCGCGCAGCTCGGACAGGTCGCGCACCATCGCTTCGACGTTGCTGGCGCGTTCCTGGTCGCGCTTGCCGCGCCGGCCGGTAGTGGCCAACCCCGGATACAGGTCGTTCTCGGTCAGGAAGGCCAGGTTGGCCTGCGGCAGCTCGAAGCCGGTGGCCAGCGGCGCGGCGACGATGCCGAAGTGCGCGTCGGACGCCAGGAAGGCCTCGACCGTGTCCGGCTGGGCATCCGGCGTGACGCCGAACTCGTTCAGCATCTGCACCAGCGTCTCGCGCCGGCCGGCCGAATCGGCGCACAGCAGCACGCGGCCCTGGTGCTTGCCGACCAGGGTGCGCAGCTTGGCGATCGGATCGTCGGAGCGGCGCGCCACGCTGACGTCGGGCGCGGGGCGGAAATCGGGGTGCGGCTGGCCGGCGGCCAGCGACAGGCGGCGGAAGGCCTTCAGATGGGCGTACAGCGCCTGTTCGTCCAGGAACAGGGACGATGGCGGCAGCACCGGGCGTTCGCGGTCGCTCTTGAGGAAGGTGTAGCGGCTGCCGGTGTCCTGGCTGAAGCGCATCATCGCGTCGTCGATATCGCCGACGGTGATGGTGATGGTGCCCTCGGTCAGGTAGTCGAACAGCGTGGCGGTTTCTTCGAAGAACAGCGGCAGGTAGTACTCGACCCCGGCGAACGGGATGCCGTTGCCGATGTCCTTGTAGGGCAGGGCGCGCGACGGGTCGCCTTCGAAGACCTCGCGGAAACGCGCGCGAAAGCGGTTGCGCGAATCCTCGTCCATGGGGAATTCGCGCCCGGGCAGCAATTGCACCTCGCGCACGGGGTACAGGCTGCGCTGGGTGTCCACGTCGAAGCTGCGGATGGTCTCGATTTCGTCGTCGAACAGGTCCAGCCGGTAGGGCAGCGCCGAGCCCATCGGGAACAGGTCGATCAGCCCGCCGCGCAGGCAGAATTCGCCGGGCGCGGTGACCTGAGTGACGTGGTTGTAGTTGGCCAGCGTCAGTTGCGCCCGCAATGCGGCTTCATTCAGCTTGTCCTTCTGCTTGAAGGAGAACGTGTAGGCCGCCAGGAACGAGGGCGGCGCTAGCCGGTACAGCGCCGTGGTCACCGGCACCGTCAGCACGTCCACCGACTTCGTCATCAGCGAATGCAGGGTGTGCAGGCGCTCGGAGATCAGGTCCTGGTGCGGGGAAAAGGCATCGTAGGGCAGCGTTTCCCAGTCGGGCAGCTGGCGCACCCGCAACCCGGGGGCGAACAGAGCGATTTCCTCGGCCAGGCGCTGCGCTTCAAGCGGCTCGGCGGTCAGGATCACCAGCGGCGCGGCCGCCTGCCGGGCCAGATCGGCCAGCAGCCAGGCGTCGCCGGACCCCGGCGGACGAGGCTGGGCGTAGCGCGCGCCGGCTTTCAGCGAGGCAAGAGTGGGGGCGGTCGCGGGGACGGGCGGCGCTGCCGTGGCGGAGGAGGAGGGGGCGGGCATCAGGCTGGGAGCAGGCATCAAGCGGAAGATTATAAAATCACCGAACCATGTCTGACTCAATCATTGCGATCGTTCCTGCCGCCGGCGTCGGCGCCCGCGCCAGCCGGCCCGGCGCCGAGGCCGTGCCCAAACAGTATCGTCCGCTGGCTGGACAGCCCATGCTGCGCCACGCGGTCCTGGCGTTGCTGGCCGACGACCGCGTGTCGCAGGTGCGGGTGGCCGTGACGCCTGGCGACGGCTGGGTCGACCAGGCCTTGGCCGGCTTGCCGCGCACCGTGTGGCGGGCTTGCGGCGGCGCGACCCGCGCCGATACCGTGGCCGGGGCCTTGGCCGATAGCGGCGTACCAGACGATACCTGGGTGCTGGTGCACGATGCCGCCCGTCCCGGGTTGCCCGCCGCCGCGCTGGCCCGCCTGATCGACGCCTGCCTGCAAGACCCCGTGGGCGGCCTGCTGGCGCTGCCGGTGGCCGACACGGTCAAGGGCGGCCACGAGCGGGTCGAGCGCACGCTGGACCGCAACGGCCTGTGGCTGGCACAGACCCCGCAGATGTTCCGGGCCGGCGCGCTGCGCGACGCCCTGACGGCCGCCGCCGTGAACGGCGTGGCGGTCACCGACGAGGCCTCGGCCCTGGAGGCCGCGGGCTATGCGCCCCTGCTGGTGCCGGGCGCGATGCGCAATTTCAAAGTGACCTGGCCGGACGATTTCGAACTGATGGAAAAATGGCTATGAGTATTCCCTTCCGCGTCGGACAAGGTTTTGACGTACACGCGCTGGTCGAGGGCCGCCCGCTGATCATCGGCGGCGTGACCATCCCCCACACGCACGGCCTGTTGGGCCATTCCGATGCGGATGTGCTGCTGCACGCCATCACGGATGCCCTGCTGGGCGCGGCCGGCCTGGGCGACATCGGCCGCCACTTCCCGGACACCGATCCCGCCTTCAAGGGCGCGGACAGCCGGGTGCTGCTGCGCGAGGCCATGGCACGCGTGCGCGCCGCCGGCTGGGTGCCCGTCAACATCGACGCCACCGTGCATGCGCAGGCGCCCAAGATCGGCCCCCACGCACCCGCCATGGTCAAGCACATCGCCGCGGATACCGGCCTGTCCGAAACCGAGGTCAACATCAAGGCCAAGACCAACGAAGGGCTGGGGTATCTGGGCCGCAAGGAAGGCATCTCGGCCACCGTGGTGGCGCTGCTCGCCCGCGCCTGACCGTTGTTTTTTTATATACGCAGATACATGTATATAACTAATTAACAAACGGAAAATATGGGCGCGAGTGGCGTCCTTATTGCGGCTTGGCCCAGATGCCGCGCTGTTTGGGCCTGACGGCCGAAATCACGGCCTGTTTTCGTCTTGCGACCCGGTTTGAACTGGAATATTCTCCGCTATTCTCGCCTGAATATTAGGGACACTAGGATGCATGTACGTGGCGTTGCCCTGTTTTTGGCCCTCGTCGCATTTGGTTCGCCAGCACATGCTGAATTCGAGCAGCAACTCGGCCCGCTGGCCGGCGCGGTACGGCAGCAAATGCTGCAAGGCTGGACCGCAGGGGTCCAGGATGGCTGGTTCACCCTTCGCAACAAAGAGACCAGCGGCAGCGAACAGACGCTGTACCTGAATCTCGGCCCGGCGCCGGAAACGGGCCGCATCATCGACGTCAACGTCGTCCTGAATTCGCAGAAGCCCAAGGCCTCCATCGGCGTCGCGCTGACCAACCGCGCACGCAAGGGCCTGTGCCTGATCGAAATCACCGCTGACAAGAACACGCAGCTGTTCTGCCTGGACGGGCAGAACCGCCGTGACATCGCATCGGTGCCCAACCTGGTCAAGCTCGATGGTTCCGACCGCATCAAAGTGGTGGAAGTTCCGGGCGCCGCGCGCTTCATCGTGAACGGCCAGAAGGTCGGCGACGTCGAGGACGCCGCCGCGCTGGGTTCCGAGGTCGGCATCATGGCGTACGACGTCGGCACGTTCGGCATCGCCGACTTCACGGTCAATTCCAACCTGGCGCCCGCCAAGTCCGGCGGCGGCAACGCCCAGACCGGCGGCTTGCCGGCACGCAGCGGCGGCGGCGGGCAGCAGGGCGCGCCCCAGCAGACCGCGCCCCAGCAGGCCCCGGCCTCGGGCAACAACAGCGGCTTGCCGGGCTCGGGCCCCTATCCCCGTTTCGGCGGCGACTCCACCCGTATCGTGGCGGTCTACGTCGGCATCATGCGCAGCATTTTCCTGCATGAGTTCGGCCACGCGCTGATCGGCGAACTCGAACTGCCGTCGACGGGCGCCGAGGAAGACGCGGTCGACATCTATTCGGCGCTGCACATCGTCGAACCGACCATGTACCCGTCCGACGACAAGGACACCAACACCATGGTGCAGGGCGCGGCCAAGTACGCGGCGCTGCAGTGGTACTACAGCGGCAAGCTGGCCGAAGCCAAGGGCGCGGGCAACTCGCCCTGGCAGGATGAGCACACGGGCGACCTCAAGCGCTTTCGCAACATGCTGTGCATCATGTACGGCGGTAACCCGGGCGTGTTCGAATCGCTGGTCGAGCAGGTCGGCTTCGAAGACCGCACCAAGGCCCGCTGCGGCGACGAGTTCACCAAGCAGAACCGTGCCTGGCGCCGGATCCTGGCCCCGTACACCCGTGTCGGCGCCTGGACGCCGGACGGCCAGCAGCCGGCCAACGCGCCCGGCGCGCCGGTCAACGTGACCTTCGAGCCGTCTTCGCGCCGCATCGGCAACCTGTTCGCCAACAACCTGTCGCAAGCCATTGGCGACAACATCAAGCTGCTGGGCAAGACCTACGTGCTGCCGCGGCCGGTGAACGTGACCTTCAAGGATTGCGGCAAGCTCAACGCCTGGTACAGCCCGCGTGAAGGCACCATCACGATGTGCTATGAGCTGATCGAGAACATCGCGGTGATGATTTCCGACATCGAAATGGGCACGGTCGGCGGCGAGATCAAGCAAGGTGGCGCACCTGGGCAGCAGCCCCGGCAACCGCAACAGCAGCCGCAGCAGCAGCCCCAGCAGCAACCCGCTGGCGGCCAGCCCCAGCGCGCGCCGTCAGGTGGCTTCGATGAGCTGAAGGACATGGGCGTGCCGCCGACGAACCTGCTGTTCTCGGCGCCGTACAAAGGTCCGACGCCCATCAGCCACCCTCGCGCCAAGGTGATCACCACCAAGGACCTGGTCTATCTGCTCAAGAACGAGAAAAACCTCTTGATGATCGATACCAGCGGCCTGCGTGAAACCGTGCCGGATGCGTATCCGCTGATCGATGCGGGCCAGGATGGCAGCGTCGCGGACCAGATGCAGAACGCGTTCGACGGCTGGCTGCACAAAAAGACCGGCACCGAGCAAGAGCACAACGTGCCCCTGGTCTTCATCGGCGCCAGCATGAACGACCGCTCGTCCTATAACGCCGCGCTGCGCGCCGGGACGCTGGGTTGGCCGGCCTACTGGTACCGTGGCGGCATCGAGGCCTGGGTCGCCAACGGCCTGCCGACCGTGCAGGTCAAGGCTGCCCAGGGCAACTGAGCATGAGCGCGCCGCCGTCAGCATGATGGTTGACGCGATCGCCACCCGGCAAAAAGCCCGCCTGTTCGCACAGGCGGGCTTTTTTATCGCCGCGAAACGCGGGTTTACTTGCCTTGGGCAGCCAGCGCCAGGGCGGCGGCATTGACCACAGAGGCGATGCGGCCGGCGTCGCGCAGCTGTTCCGTCGACAGGCCGTCCTTCTTCAGGTTCTCGTAGTGCGAAGCCACGCAGAAGTGGCACTTGCCGATGATGGAGGCCACCAGGGCGAACAGCTCGAAGCGCTTCTTGTCGACGCCGCCATGGGTGGCGTAGGCGTTCATGCGCAACTGGGCCGGCAGGCTCTTCAGTTGGGCATCGCCGGTCATTTCGACGTACGGATACCAGGTGTTGTTCATGCCCATGAGCGCGGAAGCAGTCAGCGCGGCATTGGCGTCGGCTTCGGACAGGCCGCTCTTGAAGGCCTCGACCAGCACCGGGCTGCGCGCGGCATAGGCGGCCGACAGGGCGGCGCCGACAGCGTCTTCCGGGGCCAGCGTCGAGCGGGCGATCACGGCGTCCAGATTCAGGCGGATGTCCTTGGCCCAATCCGGCAGCTGTTCCTTAATGGTCGTAAGAAATTCCATAGTTTTTACCTATAATCTAGAGCAGTTAAAGCCCAGCGAAGGACCCGCAAGCAGGTCCTCGGCCGGGCTGGAAATTACAGCGTGGCGCCGCCAACCGTACGGTTGCACGGGCACAGCTCGTCGGTTTGCAGACCGTCGAGCAGACGCAGAACTTCTTCCGGGTTACGGCCGACGTTCAGGTTGTTCACCGAAACGTGCTGGATCGTGTTGTCCGGGTCAACGATGAAGGTGGCGCGCAGGGCAACGCCAGCACCCTTTTCGCGCACGCCCAGCTGGTCGATCAGGGCGCCGGTGGTGTCGCCGAACTGATAGTGACCCAGCTTGTTCAGGTCCGGGTGCTCACGGCGCCAGGCCAGCTTGACGAATTCGTTGTCGCTCGAGCCGCCCAGCAGGACGGCGTCGCGGTCTTCGAAATCCTTGGCCAGCTTGTTGAAGCCGACGATTTCGGTCGGGCAAACAAACGTGAAGTCTTTCGGGTAGAAGTAGATCACCTTCCACTTGCCGGGGAACGAGCTTTCGGTGATGTCTTCGAATGCGGACACGCCGTTTTCTTCGTGCTGGTTGAAGCCGGGCTTGACGCCGGTAACCTTGAAGGGCTCGAGTTTGTCGCCAACAGTTTTCATGTTTACTCCCAGTAGTTGTTGGTGGAATTAAGGCTGTGCCTCAAACCATAAATTCTACGCTATGGATTATCGTTGTCTAATTGATAATTCCTAAATTTGGCTTTGGGCAACTCTATCCGGGCAACCAGGCCGCCACCCTCGCGGGGCAGCATGCGCAGGGCGCCGCCCACGTGCTTGAGCAGGCGCTCGACGATCGCCAGGCCCAGGCCTGCGCCACTGACGCCGGTGCGGGCAGCCTCGCCGCGCGAGAACGGCCGCAGCAGGCGGTCAACGTCTTCGGGGGCGATGCCGGGCCCGCGGTCCGACACCTCGATGACGATCATGCCGCCCTCAGCTTGCAGTGTCATGACCAAATGGGCCTGCCCGTCGCTGGAACGGCCGTAGCGGCGCGCGTTTTCGATCAGGTTGCTGACGATGCGCTTGAGATCCAGCGCCGTGATGCGGGCGCGCAGGCCGGGTTCGAGCGTGGCTTCCAGGTCGCCGCCCAGCGACGAGGTATGGCTGCGCTCGCGCTCGTACAGCTCGGCCAGCACCGCCGAGATGTCGGTGGCCAACTGGGGCAGGGTGCCGGCAGGCCGGGCGTATTCCATCAGCTGGCCGATACTGTGGTCGATCTGGCCCAGGTCTTCGTCGATGGCCTGGCGAGCGTCTTCGGACACGCCGCTCAGCTCGATTTCCAGGCGCATGCGCGCCAGCGGCGTGCGCAGGTCGTGTGATATGCCCGCCAGCATCAGTTCCCGGTCGGCCTCGGCCTGCCGCAAGTCTTTCGCCATGCGGTTGAACGAGGCATTGAGGTCGCGGATTTCCAGCGGCCCCTGCTCGGGCAGCGGCGCAGGCGTTTCCCCGCGCGACAGCACCTGGGCCGCGCGCGCCAGGCGCGACAGCGGTCGGTTGACGAAGCCCACGCTGACCGCCGCACCCACCAGGGACAACAGCAGCGCCGTGGCGCCCCAGCCCAGCCATTCGATGCCGCCGGTCAGGCCGATCTGCTCGCGTTCGAACACCAGCCAGTACAGGTCTTTTTCGATCTGGAAGCTGACCCAGAAGCCGGGTACCTGGTTCACCCCCCACGCGATCTGCGTCTCGGGGCCGAAGCGGGTGCGGATGTGCTGGGCAACGCGCTGCCAGTAGTCGTCATCGGGCAGGGCTTCGGCGAAGTCGGTGACCTCGCGCGGATAGACCTGGATGCCTTCGTTGGTGGCCAGGTCGAGCAGGAGCTTGCTGCGTTCGCCGTTATGGGAGTAGATCAGCGCGGTGCGCGTGATATTGACGGCCGTGATCACCCGCTGCGCCATTTGATTGGCGCGCGGTCCCAGCTCCATGCTGAAGAAGACTTGTAGCCACGCCCCCAGGCTGACCAGCATCAGCGCGGCCAGCAGCAGGAACGTGCGGCCGAACAAGCCGAGCCGCAAACGTGAAGTCAGGTTCCTGAAGGTTCTGCGCAAGCGGGGCACGAGGCTGCGCTCCTGCCCGGGGCGGGCGTGTCGATCAGCTACCACCGTCCGGCACAAACACGTATCCGAGACCCCAGACGGTCTGGATGAATACGGGCTTGGACGGATTCGGTTCGATCAGCTTGCGCAGGCGCGAGATCTGAACGTCGAGGCTGCGGTCGAAGGCTTCGTACTCGCGGCCACGCGCCAGTTCCATGAGCTTGTCGCGGGACAGGGGGATCTTCGGGTGGCGCGCAAAGACCTTGAGCACCGAGAATTCACCCGTCGTGATCGGCACCTGTTCGCCGTTGCGCGTGAGCGTACGGGTCGACAGGTTCAGCACGTAGGGACCGAAGGCGATGGATTCGTTTTCCTGGCTGGGGGCGCCGGGATGTTCCTCGGTACCGCGGCGGCGCAGGATCGCGTTGATCCGAGCCAGCAATTCCCGAGGGTTGAAGGGTTTGGACAGATAGTCGTCCGCGCCCATCTCCAGGCCGACGATGCGGTCGATTTCTTCCGCTTTGGCCGTCAGCATGATGATGGGCGTGTTGTCGTGGCCACCGCGCAGCCGGCGGCAAATGGACAGACCATCTTCGCCGGGCAGCATCAGATCCAGCACGAGCAGGTCGAAGTGCTCGCGTTGCCAGAGTTTGCCCATCTCTTTGGCGTCTTCGGCAACGAAAACGTTGAATCCCTGTTCGGACAAATACCGACGCAGCAAATCGCGCAAGCGCGGATCATCGTCAACGACGAGGATTTTTCGGGTGGGGGTGGTGTTTTGCGTATTCATGGCCGGAAATGTAACAGTGACAAGAACCAGCGGCTAGTAGGCGTTCACAAGATATTACACATTGCGAACCATGGTTGAAATCCCCCTTACATACGGGGGAACGGCCCGGTATTTCGTACAATCTGCTCCTATGGAACTAAACCTGCTGGCTCTGGAAACCTCTTCGTCGCGTTGCGGCGTGGCCCTTTTGCGCGCGTCGGGCGACCGGCTGGAGGTCAGCGTGCGCGAACACGAGGGGTCCCAGGAGCACGCGGAACGGCTCTTGCCCATGGCCAACGAGCTGTTGGCCCAGGCCGGATTGCCCCCGGGCGCCCTGCACGCGGTGGCGTTTGGCCAGGGGCCGGGCGGCTTTACCGGCCTGCGGGTGGCCTGCGGCGTGGCCCAGGGCATGGGCATGGGGTTGGGCATCCCGGTGTTGCCCATTGTGTCGCACCAGGCCGTCGCCGCCCAGGCCGCTGGCGGGACGGACGAGGCCATCGTGGTGGCGCTGGACGCCCGCATGAATGAGGTCTACCTGGCGGTGTACCGCCAGGCCGGCCCCGCGGACGGTGAGCCCGTCTGGGAAACCCTGCAGGCGCCGCTGCTGATCGCCGCCGCCGAAGTCGTGCCCTGGACGGCGCACCATCTGCCCGGCTGGTCGCGTACCGCCGGCAGGCCGCTGACCGTGGCGCTGGCCGGCGACGCCTGGGATGCCTACGCCGCCGAGATGACCGCGCCCGATGCCTGGCGCCGCGCCAGCGAGGCCCTGCGGCCCGAGGCGGCCAGCGTGGCGCGCCTGGCGCGCCAGGGCTGGCTGCGTGGCGACGCCGTGCCGCCGGAACAGGCCGCGCCGCTGTACGTGCGCGACAAGGTGGCCTTCACCACCGCCGAGCGCCAGCGCGGCGAGGGCGGTAACCCGAAGGCCCCGTCGACCCTGGCGCCCGTGTGTCCGCAACTGCTGACCGACGCGGACCTGGACGAGGTCGTTGCGATCGAGGCCAATGTGCAGTCCTTTCCCTGGACCCGCGGCAACTTCGCCGACGCGTTGGCGGCCGGCTACGGTGCCTGGACGCTGCGCCGCGAAGGCCGGGTGGCGGGCTTCTGTATCGTGATGTTCGCGCCCGACGTGGCCCACGTGCTGGTGATTGCCGTGGCCCGCAGCCTGCACCGCCAGGGGCTGGGCAGCGTGCTGCTGGACTGGTGCGAGCAGCAGGCGCGCGAGCGCGGCCTGGAAGGCGTGCTGCTGGAAGTGCGGCCGTCCAATGTGTCGGCGGTCGCGTTCTACAAGGCTCGCGGCTATCTGCAGATCGGATTGCGGCGGGGCTACTACCCGGCCGAAAAGGGCGGGCGCGAAGACGCCCTGGTGATGCAGAAGCGCTTCGATGCGCTGGCCGCGCCCCAGGGAGTCGCGGCATGACGGCCCCGAACGCCGCGCCGGCCTCGTCCGCACCTCGCGTCAACCCGCTGCAGCGCCTGTGGCTGCGCGAGCTGGGCATGGAGCGCCTGTGGCTGCGCCCGGCCGCCACGCCGACGCCGCAAGTCGTTGTTTCAAAAACAGATTCTGCTGCGGTTGGACAAACGTCCTCGCCGCCGCCAGTGACGGCCAGCCAGGCGGCGCAGATCGTTGCCGCTGCGCCAGCCGTGTCTGCGGAAGGGAGCCAGGCCGGTACGCCCCAAGCGGGTATGCCCCAAGCGGGTACGCCCCAAACGGGTATGCCCCAAGCGGCGACGCCGCCCGCGGTGGCGCCCCGTGCCGGCGCCCCTGCCGTCGCCGTGCGCAGCGGTCCGCCGCCACGCCCGGCGCCGAAGGCGGATCCCGCCTCCGACACCGCGCCGGTGCGGGTGCCGGTGGGCGAGGCCGTCAAGAACGCCACCCTGGATGAACTGCGCGAGCAAGTGGTGGCCTGCACCGCCTGCGGCCTGTGCGAAGGGCGCCGCCATGCGGTGTTCGGCCACGGCGGCCAGCCCACGCGCTGGCTGGTGGTGGGCGAGGCCCCGGGCGAACAGGAAGACCGCCAGGGCCAGCCTTTCGTGGGCCGTTCCGGTCAATTGCTGGACGCGATGCTGTCGGCGGTGGGCATGAGCCGCGAGCGTGATGTCTTCATTGCCAACGTCATCAAGTGCCGGCCGCCGGGCAACCGCAACCCCAAGCCCGAGGAAATCGCCGCCTGCAGCCCTTACCTGATGCGCCAGATCGCGTTGCTCAAGCCCGAGCGCATCCTGGTGCTGGGCCGGTTCGCCGCCCAGGCGCTGTTGGGCACCGATGCCACCATCGGCAGCCTGCGCGGCCGCATCCACCAGATGAAGACGGACGAAGGGCGCGAGATTCCGGTGATCGTGAGCTACCACCCGGCCTATCTGCTGCGCAGCCCCGTCGAGAAGGCGCGCGCCTGGCAGGACCTGAAGCTGGCGGCCCGCATGTAGGCGGGCCTGGCGGTCCCGGGGCACTGGGCTCGGGGCCGGGGCAAGAAAAAAGGCCGGTGGTCCGTGACGGACCGCCGGCCTTTCTCATGCTGGCAGCGCGTCAGTGGCTCTTGGTCGAGTCCAGCGCGTGGCCGTGGCCTTCCTGGCCGATCTGGTCGTGCAGGTCGGGGTTGGCGGCCAGGTTGCGCTTGCTCCAGCGCATGAACACCACCATCAGCACGGCGACCACGGTGCCGAAGATCACGATGATGACGTTGATGGGCAGTTGCAGCCACAGCAGCAGGGTGTACATGGCCACCATCAGCAGGATGTTGAGCTGCTCGTTGAAGTTCTGCACGGCGATCGAGTGGCCGGCGGACAGCAGCACGTGGCCGCGATGCTGCAGCAGGGCGTTCATGGGCACCACGAAGAAGCCGGCCAGGCCGCCGGTGAGCAGCAGCAGCAGGTAGACGCTCCAGGGCGAATACACCAGCGGCATCAGCAGCACGACCAGGCCCATCGCGGCGCCCACGGGCAGCACCGCCAGCGCGCGGCGCAGCGGGATGCGGCCAGCCAGGATGGAACCGACCACCGTGCCCAGGGCTGCCACGCCCATCAGCATCGAAGCCTTGTCGAGCTGGTAGCCCAGGTGGCTGCGGCCCCATTCGATGACAATCAGTTGCAAAGTAGCGCCCGCGCCCCAGAACAGCGTGGTGACGGCCAGCGAGATCTGGCCCAGCTTGTCGCGCCAGAGCACGCAGACATAGCCCCAGAACGTGCGGATGAGCTTGACCGGGCTTTTCTGCTGGGGCGGATAGCGCACGTGGGTGCGCGGAATCAGCAGGTTGCACAGCGCCGCCAGCAGGTAGACGAAGGCGATGACCAGGATGGCGGCCTCGGCCGGCGTGTGCACCAGCTTGCCGATGAACGAGTGGTTCAGCAGCGCGGTCGACACCGTGGTCGAGATCAGCAGCCCGCCCAGCACCGTGCCCAGGATGATGGAGAAGACGGTCAGGCCTTCGATCCAGCTGTTGCCCTTGACCAGCATGGTCGGGGGCAACATCTCGGTGACGATGCCGTACTTGGCGGGGGAGTAGGCGGCGGCGCCGATGCCCACGACCGCGTAGGCGGCGCAGACGAGATAGGTCTGGTATTCAGGGGCGACGCCGACGCTGGCGTACGAGAACATCAGCAGGCAGCCGGCGACCTTCAGGGCGTTGGTCGAGAACATGACGCGGCCCTTGGGGAAGGAATCCGCCAGGGCGCCGACAAAGGCCGCCAGGACCACGTAGGCCAGCGCGAACGACCACTTCATCAAGGGCGCTAACCAGTCCGGGCCGTGCAGTTCCTGTATCAAGGCGATCGCTGCGATGAACAGCGCGTTGTCCGCCAATGACGAGAAGGCCTGCGCGGCCATGACCAGATAGAAACCTCGTTTCAAGAATGTCCCCGTTCTTTGACCTGAGCCCGGTCAGTCTGCGTGAAAATTTATGTGTCTTGCGAAAAAGTGTCAGCGAGTATAGCCCGTGGCGCGGGTAGGGCTATTGAGCGTTTGCCCGCGGGTTGCGGCAGGTCAGCCTTGGGGTGGCCAGGATGCGGGCAGCCCCCGGCTTGACCGTTGTTCACGTTTGGGGACAGACTGCCTGCGGTATCATACGACCCATACGTAAGCCGGCCCCCCTGGGGCCGGTTTGCAATGTGTGCGGCAGGTCCGTTAACGCCTTTCGTTCAACCCACCCCGTCGTCATCGTACTGTGCGTCTTACTCAGCTAAAACTCGCCGGCTTCAAGTCTTTCGTCGATCCCACCGTGATTCCCGTGCCCAGCCAACTGGTCGGCGTGGTGGGTCCCAATGGCTGCGGCAAATCGAACATCATCGACGCGGTGCGCTGGGTGCTCGGCGAGGCCAAGGCCTCGGAGCTGCGCGGCGAGTCCATGCAGGACGTCATTTTCAACGGCTCGGGCAACCGCAAGCCGGCGGCCCGGGCGTCGGTCGAAATGGTGTTCGACAACAGCGAAGGCCGCGCCGCCGGGCAATGGAGCACCTACGCCGAAATCGCCGTGCGCCGTGTGCTGACCCGCGATGGCGCCAGCAGCTATTTCGTCAATAACCAGCAGGTCCGCCGCCGCGACATCCACGACATCTTCCTGGGCACCGGCCTGGGCGCGCGTGGTTACGCCATCATCGGCCAGGGCATGATCAACCGCCTGATCGAGGCGCGCCCCGAGGAATTGCGGGTGTTCCTGGAAGAGGCCGCGGGCGTGTCGCGCTACAAAGAGCGCCGCCGCGAAACCGAAAACCGCCTGTCCGACACGCGCGAGAACCTGACACGCGTCGAAGATATCCTGCGCGAACTGAACAGCCAGCTGGAAAAGCTGGAAGCCCAGGCCGAGGTCGCCACCCGCTACCGCGAGCTGCAGGCCGACGGCGAAAAGAAACAGCATGCCCTGTGGTTCCTGAAGGAAACCGGCGCCCGCGAAGAGCGCGCCAAAAAAACCCAGGAAATGGCGCAGGCCCAGAACGAGCTCGAGGCCGCCATTGCCGGCCTGCGGGCCGGTGAAGCCGCGCTGGAATCCCGCCGTCAGGCCCACTACGCGGCCAGCGACGCCGTCCATGCGGCCCAGGGGGCGCTGTACGAAGCCAACGCCCAGGTGAGCCGCCTCGAGGCCGAGATCCGCCACGTGGTGGATTCCCGCAATCGCCTGCAGGCGCGCCGCGACCAGTTGCAGCAGCAGATCGCCGAATGGACCACCCAGCGCGAACACTGCACCGAGCAGATCGCGCAGGCCGAAGAAGACCTGGCGGCCGGCGCCGCCCGTACGGAAGAGGCCCGCGCCACCGCCGAAGACGCCCAGGCCGCCTTGCCGGCGGTCGAGCAGCGGGTGCGCGAAGCGGCCTCGGGCCGCGACGAGATGCGTGCCGCCCTGGCCCGGGTGGAACAGAACCTGGCCCTGGTGGCGCAGACCCAGCGCGACGCCGACCGCCAGATGCAGACCCTGGAGCAGCGCCGCGAGCGCCTGCAACAGGAACTGCGCGAATTGCACAGCCCCGACCCGGTGCGCCTGGAACAACTGGCCGGCGACCGCGTGGCGGGTGAAGACCAGCTTGAAGAAGCCCAGGAAGAACTGGCCACCCTGGAAGGCCGCGTGCCCGAAGCCGACGCCGAGCGCAGCCGCGCCCAGGCCGCCGCCCAGACCGACGCGCAGAACCTCGCCCGCCTGGAAGCCCGCCTGTCCGCGCTGGTCAAGCTGCAGGAAGACGTGCAGAAGCAGGGCGCACTGGAACCCTGGCTGGCCAAGCACGAGCTGGCCGGCCTGGCGCGCCTGTGGCAGAAGCTGCACGTGGAACCGGGCTGGGAAACCGCCCTGGAAGCCGCGCTGCGCGAGCGCATGGCCTCGCTGGAAGTGCGCAACCTGGACTGGGCCCGTGCGTTCTCCGACGATGCGCCGCCCGCGCGCCTGGCCTTTTACCAATTGCCACCTGCGGCACCTGCTCCGGCCGCACCGGCCGGCATGACGTCGCTGGCCAGCCTGCTGCGCATTACCGATCCCGATCTGCGCACGCTGCTCAACGAGTGGCTGGGCGGCATCTATACCGCCACCGACCTGACCCAGGCCCTGGCGCTGCGCGCCACGCTGCCGGCGGGTTCGGCCTGCGTGGTCAAGGCCGGCCATCTGGTCGATGCGCACAGCGTGCGCTTCTATGCCCCGGACTCCGAACAGGCCGGCCTGTTGGCCCGCCAGCAGGAAATCGAAAACCTGCAACGCGAGATCAAGGCTCAGCAGCTGATCACCGACCAGGCGCGCGCCGCCGTGGCCCGCGCCGAGGTCGCCTGGCAGCAGGTCAGCCAGGCCATCGCGCCGGCGCGCCAGCGCGTGGCCGAAGTCACCCGCCGAGTGCATGACATCCAGCTGGAACACTCGCGCCTGCAACAGCAGGCCGAGCAGTCCGGCGAACGCGCCTCGCGCCTGCGCCAGGACCTGGAAGAAATCTCGGTCCACGAAGAAGACCTGCGGGCCACCCGCGAAGAGGCCGAAGCCCGTTTCGAGACCCTGGACGAGGAACTGGCCGAACACCAGTCCAAGTTCGCCGACGCCGAAATGGACGGCGAGACCCTGGCCGCCCAGGCCGAGGCCGCCCGCACCCGCCTGCGCGAACTGGAACGCGCCGCTCAGGAAGCCGAATTCGCCGAACGCGGCATCCAGGTCCGCATCACCGACCTGCAGCGCAACCAGCAATTGGCGGCCGACCAGAGCCAGCGCGCCAGCGTCGAACTCGAGCAATTGCAGGCGGATCTGGTCGACCTGGACGCGTCGGCCTCGCAGGCCGGCCTGCAGGACGCCCTGGAACTGCGCGCCGAGCGCGAAGACGCGCTGTCGCGCGCCCGCCAGGAAATGGAAAACCTGTCGGCCCTGTTGCGTGGCGCCGACGAAGACCGCATGCAGCAAGAGCGCACGCTCGAACCGCGCCGCGCCCGCATCACCGAATTGCAGTTGCAGGAGCAGGCCGCCCGTCTGGCCGAAGAACAATTCACCGAGCAGCTGAACGCGCGCGAAGTCGACCGCGAGGCCCTGGCCCAGGATCTGGCCAACCAGCCCGACGAATGGCGCCGCGCCAACTGGCTGCAATCGGAAGTCACGCGCATCTCGCGCCAGATCGAATCCCTGGGCTCGGTCAACCTGGCCGCGCTGGACGAACTGAACACCTCGCGCGAGCGCAAGGGGTTCCTGGATGCCCAGCACCAGGACCTGATGACCGCCATCGAGACCCTCGAAGACGCCATCCGCAAGATCGACCGCGAAACCCGCGAACTGCTGCAAGAGACCTTCAACGTGGTCAACGGCCACTTTGGCGAACTCTTCCCCAAGCTGTTCGGCGGAGGCGAGGCCAAGCTCACCATGACCGGCGAGGAAATCCTCGATGCCGGCGTGCAGGTGATGGCGCAGCCCCCGGGCAAGCGCAACAGCACCATCCACCTGTTGTCCGGCGGTGAAAAGGCTCTGACCGCGACCGCACTGGTGTTCGCGCTGTTCAAGCTGAACCCCGCCCCGTTCTGCCTGCTGGACGAAGTGGACGCGCCGCTGGACGACGCCAACACCGAACGCTACGCCAACCTGGTCGCCAACATGAGCGAACAGACCCAGTTCCTGTTCATCTCGCACAACAAGATCGCGATGCAGATGGCCAAGCAACTGATCGGCGTCACCATGCAAGAGCAGGGGGTTTCGCGTATCGTTGCGGTAGATATAGATTCGGCCGTCCAGATGATGGCCTCCGAAGCGGCATAAACCAATATTCAGAATGGCGCCGGCTTCATGGCGCGGGATTTACACATGAGTGATTTGCAGATCGGGCTGATTGCCCTGGGCGTCTTGCTGATACTGCTGGTGCTGGGCTTCAATTGGTGGCAAGACCGCCGCGTCCGCCGCAAGATGCAAAGCCATTTCCCCACCTCCGAGCAGGATCCCCTGCTGGGCGCGGGAGCCGGTACGGCCGCGGGCGCTGCTGCCGCGGGCGGCGCATCTACGCGGCGCGAGCCCGGCATGGGCGATGCCCCCAAGGCACACCCCGAGCAGCCCAAGCCGGTCGACCCGGGCAGCGATGCCGACGATGCCGAAGAGCCCGATCCCGCCTGCGAAGTGGTCATCGAGATCAACTTCGCCGAGCCGGTGCGCGGCGCCGACCTGCTGCCCTACATGCAAAGCCTGCGCCACGTGGGCCGCAAACCCATGCGCGTGTTCGCCGAAACCGACCAGCGCCGCCACCGCGCGCGCGTGCATGCCGGCGAATCGTATGCGTCCATGCAACTGGCCGTGCTGCTGGCCAACCGCAGCGGCCCCCTGACCGCCATCGAATGGTCGCAGGCCTGGGCCCGCGCCCAGGACATGGCCGAACGCTTTGATGCCCTGATCGAAGGCCCCGACCAGCAAGCCGTGCTGGAACAGGCCGCCCGCCTGGACGACACCTGCGCCGCGCTGGACACCCAGGTTGGCCTGACGCTGCTGCTGGGCGCCGCCCAACCGGCCGCCGAAGTCCTGAGCGTCGCTCGCGACGCCGGTTTCGTGGCCGACGGCAACCGCCTGGCCTGGCCGGCCGAGAACGGCGTGGCCCGCTTCACGCTGGCACGCGCCGATGGCGCCGCCTTCGACGCCGGCATGGGCGGCATCGAACGCCTGTACCTGCTGCTGGACGTGCCGTGCAGCCCGGCGGACAGCCGCGCCTTCGGCCGCATGGTCGACGTGGGCCGCGAATTGGCTGCCCGGCTTCGCGCGGACCTGGTCGACGACCAGGGCAAGCCCCTGGCCGACGGCTCTGAAACGGTCATCGACGAACGCCTGCAAGTGCTGTTCGGCCAGCTCGAACAAGCCGGCTTGCCGGCCGGCAGCGAGCGCGCTCAACGGGTGTTTGCGTAATGAGCAAGGCCGGAAGTACCCCTGCGGCGGAAACCGCGGCGCGCCTGCGCGCGGAAATCGAACAGCACAACGTCCGCTATTACGTCTACGACGATCCGTCGATCTCGGATGCCGACTACGACCGCCTGATGCGCGAGCTGCAGGACCTGGAAGCCGCGCATCCCGAATTGGTTTCGCCGGAATCCCCTACGCAGCGCGTGGGGGCGGCGCCGGTGTCGGCCTTCGGCAGCGTGCGCCATGCCGTGCCCATGCTGTCGCTGGGAAACGCTTTCGACGAAGAAGACGTGACGGCATTCGACCGCCGGGTCACCGACACTCTGCGCGGCGCCGGCCTGCTGGGCCCGGCAGCGCAGACCGAATACTTCTGTGAGCTCAAACTCGACGGCCTGGCGATCAGCCTGCGCTACGAGGACGGCCGCCTGGTGCAGGCCGCCACCCGCGGCGACGGCCAGACGGGCGAAGACGTCACCTCCAACATCCGCACCATCAAGGCGATTCCGCTGCAACTGACCGGCCCCGCACCCCGGGTGCTGGAAGTGCGCGGCGAAGTCCTGATGAACCGCGCCGACTTCGAAAAACTCAACGCGGCCCAGGCCAAGCGCGACGAAAAAGTCTTCGTCAATCCGCGCAACGCGGCCGCCGGCAGCCTACGGCAGCTGGATCCGCGCATCACCGCCAAGCGGCCGCTGCGTTTTTTTGCGTATGGCTGGGGCGAAGTCCAGGGCCTGCCCGGCGGGCAGAACGGCCTGTTCGACGAGGCCCCGGCGGGCGCCGCCGAAGCCTCGCCGCTGCCCGAGAAGTCGCACGGCGCCATGCTGGACTGGCTGGCTTCGCTGGGCCTGCCCGTCAACGTCAAGCACAACCTGCGCGCCACCGGCGCCGAAGGGCTGATGGCGTTCTACGCCAAGGTCGGCGCGCTGCGCGCTGCGTTGCCCTACGACATCGACGGCGTGGTCTACAAGGTCGATTCGCTGCCGGCGCAGAAACTGCTGGGCTTTGTGGCGCGCGCGCCGCGCTTCGCCCTGGCGCACAAGTTTCCCGCCGAAGAAGCCACCACGACGCTGCTGGACATTGAAGTGCAGGTGGGCCGCACGGGCGCCATCACCCCCGTCGCCCGGCTCAAGCCGGTGTTCGTGGGCGGCGTGACGGTCACCAATGCCACCCTGCACAACGAAGACGAAATCCGCCGCAAGGACGTGCGCATCGGCGACACGGTCATCGTGCGGCGTGCGGGCGACGTGATTCCCGAGGTCGTGGGCGCCGTGCTCGACAAGCGGCCCGATGACGCGCGCGAATTCGTCATGCCCAAGGCATGCCCGGTCTGCGGTTCCGCAATCGAACGCCTGGAAGACGAAACCATCGCCCGCTGCACGGGCGGCCTGTTCTGCGCCGCCCAGCGCAAGCAGACGCTGTGGCACGCGGCCAGCCGCAAGGCGCTGGACATCGAAGGCCTGGGCGAAAAGCTGGTCGAGCAGCTGGTGGACAGTGGCCGGGTCAAATCCCTGGCCGACCTGTTCAGCCTGCGCCCGCTTGAACTGGTGGGCCTGGACCGCATGGGCCAGAAGTCGGCCGACAACCTGGTCGAGGCCATCGACAAGGCGCGGGCCCCGGCGCTGGGGCGGCTGCTGTTTGCCCTGGGCATCCGCCACGTGGGAGAGACCACCGCGCGCGACGTGGCCCGCCATTTCGGCAGCATCGAGGCCATCATGGACGCGGACGAAGACGCGCTGTCGTCCGTGCCCGACGTGGGGCCGGTCGTGGCGGGTTCCATCCGCCGCTTCTTCGCCGAGCAGCACAACCGCGACGTCATCGACCAACTGAAGGCGCAAGGCGTGCAGCCGGTGGCCGAGGCCGTGCCCGAAGACACCACCCTGGCCGGCAAGACCTTCGTCCTGACGGGCACGTTGCCCAACTGGACCCGCGAAGAAGCCTCGATGCGCATCCAGGCGGCTGGCGGCAAGGTCAGCGGGTCAGTCTCCAAGAAGACCGCCTACCTGGTGGCCGGCGAAGACGCCGGCAGCAAGCTCACCAAGGCCCAGGAACTCGGCGTGACGGTGCTGGACGAAGACGAACTGAAGGCGCTGCTGGGCGTCTCCTAGGCGTCATACGACGTACCGCCGGGAATCAATAGCCAATAGCCCGCACAAAAAAAACTGCCCGCAGATGCGGGCAGTTTTTTGGGGAAAGCGGCAGGCTTACTGAATCTTGGCCTTTTCGCGCAGTTCCTTCTGGTAGTCGGCCAGGGTTTGCTGGCGCAGCATTTCTTCCAGTTGCGGACGGACCTGATCCAGCGGCGGGAATTCGACCGGACGGGTGTCGTCGACCATGATGATGTGCCAGCCGAATTGGGTCTGGACCGGCTTGTCGACCAGTTGGCCCTTCTTGAGCTGGGTCACGGCTTGCGCGAACGGCTGGACGTAGTTGGTCGGGGGAGCCCAACCCAGATCGCCACCCTTTTCGGCGCTGCCGGGGTCTTTCGAGTTCTTCTTGGCCAGGTCGTCGAACTTGCCCTTGTTGCTCTTCAACTGGGCCAGCAGGTCGTTGGCGGTCTTTTCGTCTTCGACCAGGATGTGACGGACCTTGTATTCCATCTTGCCGGCCTGTTCTTTCTTGATCTTGTCGTATTCGGCCGTGACCTTGGCATCCGACACCGGGTGCTTGGCCAGGTAGTCGGCCATCAGGGCGCGAACCAGGATGCCTTGGCGGGCCAGTTCGATTTCGGTCTGGACGTCGGCCTGCTTGGCGATGCCGGTGGATTCAGCGGCTTGCACGAAGACCTGGCGATTGATCATTTCCTGCTTGACCTGTTCGCGCAGCTGGGGCGAATCGGTCGCGCCTTGGCTGACCAGCAGCTTGACGAATTGATCCAGGCTCTTTTGCGGAATGGCCTTGCCATTGACGGTAGCCACGTTCTGAGCAAAAGCAGGCACAGCGATGACGCAGGCGGCTGCCAGCATGACGATGCGTTTCATGAATATCCTTTTACTAACTATTTGGGAGCCTGGGCGTCTAGCGCAAGCGCATGAATCGGATAGGGGATCAAATCTTGCAAATGATGATACACCAGCCGATGCCGCGCCACGGCGGAGAGCCCCGCAAAACAGGACGCTACGATGTGCACACGGTAATGGCCGGCGCCGTTTTTACTGCCTTCGTGGCCGGCATGCAAATGGGATTCGTCCTGGATGTCCAGGGAAAGCGGTTCCAGGACGGCCAGGCGCTCCCGGATCAGGGTCATGCGATCGGTGGTTTCTGACATGGCGTCAATCGTAAAGTTCCGGCGCGCCGGGCGCGCCATGGGGGAAGGGCGGCGGGCCGGGCACCCGGGCCCGGCCGGACGGCCTCAGGGCTTGGGCGGGGTGCTGGAGCCCGGCGCGGCGTTGTCGTCGGTCTGGATGTGCTTGCCCAGCCAGAGCGACTGGCCGATGACGAAGACGATCATCAGGCCCATCAGGCCGAAGGCCTTGAAGCTGACCCACTGCGATTCGGTGAAGTGCCCCGAAAACGCCACATACAGGTTGATGGCGCCCGCCACCAGGAAAAAGCCGGCCCACACCAGGTTGAGCTTTTCCCAGGCGGCATCCGGCAGCTGGATCTGCTTTTCCATCAGGCGACGGATCAGGTTGCGGCCGAACAGCAGGCGGGCAAAGACCAAGGCGCCGCCGAACAGCCAATACAGCACCGTGGGCTTCCATTTGATGAAGACGTCGCTGTGCAGCCAGATGGTGGCGCCGCCAAATACCAGGATGACCGTGAGGTTGATCCAGTGCATGGCCTCGGTGGCGCGGCCGGTGGCCTTGAGCCAGACGATCTGCAGCACCGCCGCCGCCATGGCCACGCCGGTCGCGATGAAGATGTCCGTGAACCGGTAGGCCAGGAAGAACAGGAACAGCGGAAAGAGGTCGAACAGGAACTTCTTCATTCTTCTATGGGTTCGAACGTCATCGACAGGGAATTGATGCAGTAGCGCAGGCCGGTGGGCTCGGGGCCGTCGGGAAAGACGTGGCCCAGGTGCGCGTCACAGACGTTGCACAGCACTTCGGTGCGCACCATGCCGTGGGTGGTGTCGCGTTCTTCGCGCACCAGTTCCGGATCCAGCGCCTGGAAATAGCTGGGCCAGCCACAGCCCGCGTCGAATTTGGTGTCGGACGCGAACAGCGCGGTGCCACAGCCCACGCAGCGGTAGATGCCCGGGGTGAAGGTATTCCAGTAGCGCCCGGTGAATGCGCGTTCGGTACCCTTTTCACGGGTGACGACGTATTCTTCCGGGGACAGCTGGGCCCGCCATTCGGCGTCGGTTTTGCGTACTTTGTCCATATCAGCTCTTGGAGTCCCGATGCCCGAAATGGTTCGGGCATAATCCCGCCCCATGTTAATCGAGTTTGACCAGGCGATTGTATCGACGCCCCAGGCGGACGTGTTGCGCGGGGTGAGCCTTCGGCTTGCCGGCCGCCGGGTCGGCATCGTCGGTCCGAACGGCGCTGGCAAGAGCACGCTGGCGCGGCTGGTCAACGGCCTGGTGCTGCCCACTTCGGGCAGCGTGCGGGTGGGCGGGCTGGATACCCGGCAGGACCTGAAGGCCGTGCGCCGGCAGGTCGGTTTCGTGTTCCAGAACCCCGAAAACCAGATTGTCTTTCCCATCGTGCGCGAAGACCTGGCGTTCGGCTTGAAACACCTGGAACCCGACCGCGGCCAGCGCGAAGCCCGCATCGTGACCCAATTGGCCGCGCTGGGCGTGGCGCACCTGGCGGACCGCACCAGCCACACCCTGTCGGGCGGCGAGCGCCAACTGGTGGCCCTGGCGGCCGTGCTGGTCATGCGGCCGGCGCTGGTGGTGTTCGACGAGCCCACCACCCAGCTGGACCTGCGCAACCGCAACCGGGTGCGCGACGCCATAGCGGCCTTGCCGCAGGACGCCATCGTGGTCAGCCACGACCTGGACCTGCTGGAAGACTTCGAACGCGTGGTGGTGGTGCAGGACGGCGCCATTGCCGCCGACGACACCCCCGCGGCGGCGCTGCGCTGGTACCGGAACCACTGCGCGTGATCGAACCTTTATATATACCCGGCGACTCGCCGCTGCACCGGCTGCCCGCATGGCTCAAGCTGCTGGCGCTGGCCGCGGCGGGGGCGGGCCTGTTCTTGCTGCGCGATCCGCGCGGGCTGGCGCTGGCCTGCCTGGTGGCGGCGTTGCTGTTGCGCCTGGCCGGGGCTACCGTGGCGAGCGTCTGGCGCCAGGTGCGCGGGCTGGTCTGGGTGCTGCTGGCCGTGGCCTTGTTCACGGGCTTTTTCCAGGGCTGGCAAGAGGCGCTGGCGGTGGTGCTGCGCATTGCAGCGATGGTGGGCCTGGCCCTGGCCGTCACGCTGTCCACCCGTACGTCGGACCTGATCGCCGTGTGCGAGCGTGTGCTGATGCCGCTGCAGCGCATCGGGCTGGTCGATGCCGGCAAGGTCGCGTTGGCGCTGGCCCTGGCCTTGCGCTTCGTGCCCGAGATATGGCGCAATTTCCATGAAATCCGCGAGGCGCAGGCGGCGCGCGGACTGGGTGCCAACCCGGTCGCGCTGATCGTGCCCCTGGTGGTGCTGACCCTGAAGCGGGCCCAGGAAGTGGCCGAAGCCATCGACGCCCGCAGTCTCTGAACTTCCGTCCTGATAGAAAAGGCACTGCCATGAAATCCAACAATACCGTGCTGGTGGCCCTGTTCGCCGCGCTGATCGTCGTGATGAGCCTGATCCCGCCGGTGCCGCTGCCGGGCATTCCGGTGCCGATCACCTTGCAGACGCTGGGGGCCATGCTGGCTGGCGCGATGCTGGGGCCGGGCCGCGGCGCCCTGGCCTGCCTCCTGTACCTGGTGCTGGCGGCCATCGGGCTGCCGGTGCTGCCGGGCGGGCGGGGCGGCATGGGCGCGTTCTTCGGGCCTACTGGCGGTTTCCTGGTCGGCCTGGTGGCAGGCGCCTGGGTCACCGGCTTGCTGGCGCGCCACCTGGCGGGTCGGGCCGAACGCTTCTGGCCGGCCTTGGCCGGCTATGCCGTGGCCTGCGTCATCGGCGGCATCGTGGTGGTCTATGCATTCGGGGTGCCGTGGCTGGCGACGGTCACCAAGATGGGGCTGGCCAAGGCCGCGATGGCCGTGTCGGTGTTCGTGCCCGGCGACCTGATCAAGGCAGCGCTGGCCGCGTGGGTCGCGGCAAGGGTCGAGCGGGTGTGGCCGATGCTGGGGCGATGAACGCCGCGTCGGGGTGCGCCGCACAAGGGAATCCCCCAACTGACGTCCGCAGGGCTTTCAAGTACAAGTTCGCCATTAACGAATGCGTTTGCTGAATGGGGTTTCCGTAGCACATCAGGGATTTACCGTAGTTGCGCGAAGTCATTTGATACTCTTTTAACCCTATAATATTTTTTTCTGTATAACTTTAACTAGGCTCGCTTCCGCCTCGACCGGGGCAACAAAAGAGCCACCACAGGAGACAAAACATGCGCAAGCACTTCGGCTTGTCCGCGGCCGCCGCCGCCGTTGCCCTGACCCTGCCGCTGCTGGCCAGCGCCCAGGTCAAGGTGGGTGTCACGGTGTCCAGCACCGGCCCCGCCGCCTCGCTGGGTATCCCCGAGCGCAACACCGTGGCGCTGCTGCCCAAGGAAGTGGCCGGTCAGAAGATCGAATGGATCGTTCTGGACGACGCGACCGACACGACGCAAGCCGTCAAGAACTCGCGCAAACTGGCTTCCGACGACAAGGTCGACGTGCTGATCGGCACCTCGGTCACGCCGGGCTCGCTGGCCATGGTGGACGTGGCCGCCGAAGCCAAGGTGCCGATGATCAGCGTGGCCGCCAGCGCCAAGATCGTCGAACCCGTGGACGACAAGCGCCGCTGGGTCTTCAAGACCCCGCAGAACGACGCCCTGATGGCCGGCGCGCTGGCTGACGCGATGTCCAAGTCCAAGGTCAAGACGCTGGGCTTCATCGGCTTTGCCGACGCCTACGGCGACGGCTGGCTGGACGTGATGCAAAAGGCCGCCAAGGCCAAGGGCATTGAAATCGTCGCCATCGAAAAATACAGCCGCACCGACACCAGCGTGACGGGCCAGGTGCTCAAGCTGGTCGGTGCCAAGCCCGACGCCATCCTGATCGCCGGCGCCGGCACCCCGTCGGCCCTGCCGCAAAAGGAACTGAAGGCCCGCAACTACGGCGGCACCATCTACCAGACCCACGGCGCCGCCAACAACGACGTGCTGCGCGTCTGCGGCAAGGATTGCGACGGCATGTACCTGCCGGCCGGCCCGCTGCTGGTCGCGGCCCAGCTGCCCGACAGCAACCCGGTCAAGAAGTCTGCCCTGGCCTACGTCGAAACGTACGAAAAGGCCAACGGCGCCGGTTCGACCAACACCTTCGGCGGCCATATGTGGGATGCCGGCCAACTGGTCGTGGCGGCCTTGCCCGTCGCCCTGAAGACCGGCGCCAAGCCGGGCACACCGGAGTTCCGCGCCGCCATGCGCGACGCCCTGGAAAACGTCAAGGACCTGGCCGCCTCGCAAGGCGTGTTCAACATGTCGCCCACCGACCACGCCGGCTTTGACGAGCGTTCGCGCGTCATCGTCAAGGTCGAAGGCGGCAAGTGGGTCTACCAACCCGGCCTGTAATCCCCGCGGATTGCCGATCCACGGGCGCCCGCCTGGGCGCCCGAGCAATGCTTCGCACCGGCCTCTCCGGCCGGTGCGTCGTATCAAGTGTTCCGGGCGCGGCCGGAGCACCAAGAACTAAATAGGTTGTTAGATGGATTCCTCAATTGCGCTGATCCTGCTGCAAGACGGTGTCGTCAACGGCGCCATCTATGCCCTCCTGGGCATGGCTCTGGTGCTGGTATTCGCCGTTACGCGCGTCATTTTCATTCCCCAGGGCGAGTTCGTGGCGTTCGGCGCCCTGACCCTGGCGATGCTGGTGGACGGCAAGGTGCCCGGCACCGCCTATCTGCTGCCGCTGCTGGGCGTGGTCTGCCTGGTGCTTGAACTGCTGCGCGCGCTGCGCACCCGCAACGCGGCCGGATTGGTCCGCGCGGTGCTGACCTGTGTCGTCCTGCCGCTTGCGCTGCTGTGGCTGACCGTCACCTATACCGCCCCCGGCAATTCGCTGTGGCTGAACATGCTGCTGACGCTGCTGCTCGTCATTCCGATGGGCCCGATGGTCTACCGCATCGTCTACCAGCCGCTGGCCGAAGCCACGGTGCTGGTGCTGCTGATCGTGTCCGTCGCGGTGCACTTCGCGCTGACCGGCCTGGCGCTGGTGTTCTTCGGCGCCGAAGGCTGGCGCACGCCGGCGTTCGTGAGCGGCCAGGTCGACCTGGGCTTCATGACGTGGTCGGCGCAAAGCCTGTTCGTGGTCGCGACCTGCGCGCTCTTGATCATTGCGCTGTGGCTGTTCTTCGGCAAGACGCTGTACGGCCGCGCGCTGCGCGCCACGGCGGTCAACCGCCGCGGCGCCCGCCTGGTGGGCATCAGCACCACCATGTCCGGCAGCCTGACGTTCACGCTGGCGGTGGCCATCGGCGCCATGTCCGGCATGCTGATCGCGCCCATCACCACCGTCTACTACGACACGGGCTTCCTGATCGGCCTGAAGGGCTTTGTCGGCGCCATCATCGGCGGCCTGGCCAGCTACCCCGTGGCGGCCGCCGGCTCGCTGCTGGTGGGCGTGCTGGAATCGTTCTCGTCCTTCTGGGCCAGCGCCTACAAGGAAGTGATCGTCTTCACCTTGATTATCCCGGTTCTGGTCTGGCGTTCGTTCAGCACCCATCACGTGGACGAAGAGGAATAAACGTCATGAACCGCATTTTGCTTGCCGTTTTCATCGTGGTCCTGGCGGCGCTGCCGCTGGTGTCGGCCACGCCCGAATTCTGGGTGACGCAGCTGAACTACATCGGCCTGGCCAGCCTGGTCGTGCTGGGCCTGGTGCTGCTGACCGGCGTGGGCGGGCTGACGTCGTTCGGCCAGGCCGCGTTCGTGGGCCTGGGCGCCTACACCACGGCCTACCTGACCACACAACACGACGTGTCGCCCTGGCTGGCGCTGCCCGCCGGCCTGATCCTGACCGCCGTGGTGGCTTATCTGCTGGGCGCCATCACGCTGCGCCTGTCCGGCCACTACCTGCCGCTGGGCACCATCGCCTGGGGGCTGTCGCTGTTCTTCCTGTTCGGCAACCTGGACGCGCTGGGCAAGCATGACGGCATCGCCGGCATCGAGCCCATCAGCCTCTTTGGCATGTCGCTGGCCAGCGGCCGCCACATCTATTACCTGATCTGGGTGTTCGTGCTGCTGGCGCTGTGGGCGACGCGCAACCTGCTGAACTCGCGTCCGGGCCGGGCCATCCGCGCGCTCAAGAGCGGCGCAGGCATGGCCGAGTCGATGGGCGTGAACACCGCCGCGTACAAGGTCGTGATCTTCGTCTGGGCCGCCTTGCTGGCGTGCGTGTCGGGTTGGCTCTATGCGCACATGCAGCGCGCGGTCAGCCCCAGCCCGTTCGGCATCAACTACGGCATCGAATACCTGTTCATGGCGGTGGTCGGTGGCGCGGGCTACGTCTGGGGCGCCTTGCTCGGTTCCAGCGTCATCCTGGTACTCAAAGACCAGCTGCAGAACCTGTTGCCCAAGCTGCTGGACACCAATGCCAACTTCGAGATGATCGTCTTTGGCGTGCTGCTGATCCTGATGCTGCAATACGCCCGCAACGGCCTGTGGCCGATCCTGGCGGGCTGGTGGGGCAGCCTGACCGGCACCGACGGCTCGCGCCGCAACCTGGCGCCACCCGCGCCGGCGCCGGCCCTGCCGCTGCGTCCGCGGCCGCAGGCGGGGCAGGTGGTGCTGGAAGTGGATGCCATCCGCAAGGAATTCGGCGGCCTGGTCGCCGTCAACGACATCACCTTCAAGGTTCGCTCGGGCGAGATCATGGGGTTGATCGGTCCCAACGGCGCCGGCAAGAGCACGACCTTCAACCTGATCAGCGGCGTGCTGCCGGTGACGCGCGGCAAGGTCACGTTCATGGGCGAGCGCATCGACAACCGCTCGGCCCGCGAGATCGCCAAGCTGGGCGTGGGCCGCACCTTCCAGCACGTGCAACTGCTGCCGGGCATGACGGTGCTGGAAAACGTGGCGCTGGGCGCGCACCTGCGTTCCGACGTGGGCGTGTGGGCCGGTGCGCTGCATGCCGACCGCGCTCGCGAGGCGCAACTGCTGCATGAAGCCGCCGAGCAGATCAAGCGCGTCGGCCTGGGCGAATACCTGTATGAACAGGCGGGCAACCTGGCGCTGGGCCAGCAACGCATCCTGGAAATCGCGCGGGCCCTGGCCAGCGACCCGGTGCTGCTGTTGCTGGACGAGCCGGCCGCCGGCTTGCGCTACAAGGAAAAGCAAGACCTGGCCCGCGTGCTGGAACAGCTGCGCGCCGAGGGCATGAGCATTCTGCTGGTGGAACACGACATGGATTTTGTGATGCGCCTGACCAACCACCTGGTGGTGATGGATTTCGGCACGAAGCTGGCCGAAGGCGTGCCGGCCGAGGTGCAACAGAACCCGGCGGTGCTGGAAGCGTACCTGGGCGGCATCGACGACGATCTGCCCGAAGCCGACCAGGCCAAGCCCGTCACCGCAGGAGGCGTGCAATGACCGCGTCCAAACCCGTACTTGAAGTCAGCAACCTGTCGGCCCGCTACGGCAAGGTCGGCGCCCTGGCCGGCGCTACCCTGACCGTGCCGGCAGGCAGCATCGTCACCGTGATCGGCGCCAACGGCGCCGGCAAGTCCACCATGCTGAACGCCGTGATGGGGTCTTTGCCCCAGACCGGCCATGCGGCCGGTACCGTGCAGTACGCGGGCACCGACGTGTCCGGCTGGCAGGTTGAACGCCGCGTCGCCGCGGGTATGTCGCTGGTGCCCGAGCGGCGCGAGCTGTTCGGCACCATGTCGGTCGAAGACAACCTGCTGCTGGGTGGTTTTCGCCGTTACCGGGCGCGCGAAAGCGGCTGGCGCGACACGCTGAACGAGGTCTTCGACCTGTTCCCGCGGCTGCGCGAACGCCGCGCCCAGCAGGCCGGCACGCTGTCGGGCGGTGAGCGCCAGATGCTGGCGGTGGGGCGCGCGCTGATGGCCAAGCCCACCTTGCTGATGCTGGACGAGCCCAGCCTGGGTCTCGCGCCGCGCATCGTGCGCGAGATCTTCCACATCATCGCGCGGCTGCGTGAAACCGGCGTGGCGATTTTGCTGGTCGAACAGAATGCCCGCGCGGCCTTGCAGGTGGCCGACTACGGCTACGTGCTGGAAACCGGCGAGGTCATCCTGCACGGCCCGGCGCGCGAGCTGGCCGGGGACCCCAAGGTCATCGAAAGCTACCTGGGCCTGGGCAAGGCCGCCGAGCAAGAAGCGGCTTGAGGGGGCGGCGCCCGACGGCGCCGCAGCGATTCGGCGGGACGGGCGCTCAGTCCGTCCCGCGCTCGAACACCTCGACCACGCGAAAGCGTTCGCACACCAGCATCATGTCCGGCGCATAGCCGCCATTGCGGTCGAAGTACGCAATGTGCTCGGACCGCCAGACCTCGTACGGGCCTTCGCCTTCTGCCAGCGCAAACGCTTCGTCCACCTGGTCAAAGCGCTGCATCAGCACGCTGGTGGTTTCGATGACGCAGGCCGGGCGGCCGCGGCCGTCCAGCACCACGTCGCGTCGGCCCGCTTCCGGTACCGGCTCTTTCTCGGTGAAGTCACGCAGCGCGCCGCAGGTCGCCGTCTTGGCGCCCGACAGCACCAGCGCCAGCAGTTCGTCGGCCAGTTCGGGCGAATCGCCGAACTGGAAGGTCACGGCGTTTTCGTAAGGGGCGGGCGGTTTCATGCGGGCGGTGTCCATTGCAGTATCAGCTCCTGTCCCATTGCGGGGTCCGAGATTGAGGGGGCGCCGGTCTCGATGCGTCCGGCCACGCGGCGCACGAAACCGGGTTCGTCATCGGCATGCACGCTGAAATCGTACCAACCGCCGCTGCGCGCCAGGTCCCAGTCCACGAGGGTCTCGGCGCCCGCGGGCAATGCGGCGTCGGCGCGGCCGGGGTAGCCGTAGGCATTGGCCTGGATGCGCACCACGCGGGCCTGGCCGCCGGGATTGCGCAGCGTCAGGCGCAGCCGCGGGCCGGCCGCCTCGTAGAGGGCTTGGACCGTCAAGGGCGCGGCGCCGGCTTGCAGACGGCCCGCGACGTGGCGGTGAAAGCCGTTGGGGCCCAGCACCCACAGGTCATAGCGGCCCTGATCGGCGGTGGTGGGCCAGACGCCTTCCAGCTGCTTGCCGGCTTCGACGGTATAGCGGCGTGGCCCGGCTTCCAGATGCAGCCGATCGTAGACGTGCAGCACCGCGCCGGCCGTGCCGGTGTTGTCGAAACGCAGCGCAATGCCATCGCCGTCGGCGCGCGCCTGCATCGACAGCGCATAGGGCAGGGCGCGCGACGGCCGCGTGCCGGCCTGCTGGCGTGCCAGCCCGGGCTTGTCGGGCGCGGGCGGCGTGATGGTGCCGGGCAGCGCCGCGGCCTGGGCCGCGCGGTCGGCGGTGGCCGGCAGGCCGCGCAGCCGGTCGGCGTCGTCGGGCGTGGCAAAGTCGAAGATCGACGTCAGGTCGCCGCAGACCGCCCGGCGCCACGGCGAGATATTGGTTTCAGCCACGCCGAAGCGGCGCTCGACGAAGCGCAGCACCGAAGTGTGGTCGAACACTTCCGAATTGACCCAGCCGCCCTTGGTCCAGGGCGACAGCACGTACATCGGCACGCGCGGACCCAGGCCATAGGTGCCGTGCAGGTGAGCGGCGGTGTCGTCTTTCTCGGCCCCCGTCACGATCTCGTGGTATTCACCCACCGTGTCCACCGTGGACGCGCCCGCCAGCGTGCCATCGGCGCGGCGGGTGGGCGGCGCCGGCGGCGGCATGTGATCGAAGAAGCCGTCGTTCTCGTCGAACATCAGCAACAGGACGGTCTTGCTCCAGACGTCGGGATTGGCGGTCAGCGCGTCCAGCACGTGCGCGGTGTAGTCCGCCCCTTGGGCCGGGCTTGACGGGCTGGGGTGTTCCGAGCCGGCCTTGGTGGCGCAGATCCACGACACCTGGGGCAGCTTGTCGTCCAGCACATCCTGGCGCAGCAGGTCCAGGTCGCGGGTGGTCAGCGCCTTGTCTTTCAGGGCCGCCAGCGAGCCAGGCAGGCCTTGATGGGCATCGCGATAGGCCTTGAAGCCGGCGGTGGGATTGAGCGAATAGTTGTCCGCCATGTTCTGGTAGATGCGCCAACTGATGCCGGCGCGCTCCAGGCGTTCGGGGTAGGTCGTCCAGGTGTAGGCGCCCGCCGGGTCGCCGCCGCCCAGCTTGTTGTACAGATTGCCCAGCGCCGGGCCGTTGCCGCGGCCCAGGCCGTCGTTGGTGCCGCTCCAGACGAACAGCCGGTTGGTGTTGGTGCCGCCGGTGAACGAACAGTGATAGGCGTCGCACACCGTGAAGGCCCGCGCCATGGCGTACTGGAAAGGCATGTCGCTTTCCGTGAAGTACGCCATCGAATGATTCTTCTTGGCGGCCGGCCATTGGCCCATGCGGCCGGCGTCCCACGCATCCTGCGCGTTGGACCAGGTGTGCGGGGTGCTGGCGACCCGCATGGTCTCGTAGGCCTCGCGGGTGTCCAGGTGAAACGGCAGCACGCTGCGCGGCGCGCCTTCGTCGGGGCGGCCGTTGTATTGGGCCCAGACGGTGCGATGCGTGAAATCCGGGCTGTCCGGCACCGGGATGGGAAAGCGGTCGCCAAAGCCGCGCACCCCCGCCAGGCCGCCGAAATAATGGTCGAACGACCGGTTTTCCTGCATGAAGATGACGATGTGCTCGACGTCTTCGATCGTGCCCTTGCGGCGGTTCGCAGGGATGGCCAGTGCGAGGCGGATGGAGGCGGGCAGCAGCGCCAGGGCGCTGCCGGCGCCGGCGACCGCGGCGCTGCCGCGCAGGAACTCGCGTCGGGATTGCATGCGGAATAGTCCTTGATGCTGCGGTTTGCGTTCCATGCGGCGCTGCCCGCACGGGGCGGGCAGCAGGGGCGGTTACGGGAATGCGTCGCGGCTTACTTGCCGCGGGTGCTTTCCGCGTAGTCCATGTACAGCTTGTGTGCGCGGCGGGCCATGGGGCCGTATTCCAGCTTGCGGTCTTCGACGCGGTTCACGTGCACCACCTTGCCGTAGTTGCCGGACGAGAACACTTCGTCGGCCGCTTCGATGTCGGCGCGCGTCAGGCTGCGTTCCTGCACGTCCACGCCATCGGCCTTGAGCAGGGCCAGCACGCGGCGGCGGGTGATGCCGTTCAGGAAGGTGCCGTTGTCCACGGGCGTGGACACCACGCCGTCCTTGGCGATCCAGAGGTTGCTGGACGCGAACTCGGCCACGTTGCCGTCGCCGTCCAGCATGATGGCGTTGTCAAAGCCCTTGTCCATCGCTTCGCGGATGGCGCGCTGGCCATTGGGGTACAGGCACGAGGCCTTGGCGTCGGTGGGCGCCATGTTGGGCCAGGACCGCGCAAAGCTGGAGAAGCAGGCGGCGAACCCTTGCTCGCCCGGCATCGGCACCTTGAACACGTGCAGCACGAACTGGGTCTTGTCCGCGTCGGGCAGCAGGAAGCCGTCGGCGCAGAAGAACATGGGCTTGATGTAGAGCTCGGTGCCTTCGGGGAACTTGGCCACGGCCTGCAGGCACAGCGCCTGGATTTCCTGCCAGCCGAGCTGCGGCTTCATCAGCATTTTTTCGGCCGAGCGGATCACGCGCTGGCAGTGCAGGTCCAGGTCGGGCGTCAGGCCGCGGAATGCGCGCGCGCCGTCGAAGACCATGCTGGCCATCCAGAAGGCGTGGTCGGCGGGGCCGAGCAGTTTGGGGTTTTCGGGGGTCCAGTGACCGTTGTGCCAGAACAAGGCGTCCATGGTGTGCTTCCTTTGCTTGTCTCGTCGTGGCGCTGTTGACGCGCCGAAACGTCAGGATACATGAGCGCGCTGACTCATTCCTTGTCGAGCGCGGCCTGCACCCGCTGCGCCGCGTCGTCGGGCATCCATTGCCGCCAGACCGGACCGTACTGCTTGAGAAAATAGCGCGCGGCTTCCTCGGGTTCCTTGCCTTCGGTTTCCAGCCAGCCCAGGGTGGCGTCGATGGCGTCGCTGGGCACCGTCAGTTTGGCCAGGAACGCGGCCAGTTGCGGCGCTTCCTTGGCGAAGGCGGCATTGACGCCGGTCACCACGGGGTTGGGCTTGAATTCGGTGGCGACCGGCTTGGCGCACTTGGGGTCCGTCAGGCAGGTATAGGCCGTCTGGTCGAAGGCGGGCAGTTCCAGCTTGACCAGGTCCAGCGCGCCGACCAGCGCGGTGGGGGTCCAGTAATAGAAGACGATGTCGCGCTTGCGCTTGTAGGCGGACATGATGGCTGCCTTCTGCGCGGCGCCCGAGCCGGGCGCGAACAGGCTGTAGTCGCGGTCCAGATCCAGCGCGCGCAGCAGGTTGTCGTTCAGCGTGCCGCAGGCCCAGCCGGCGGGGCAGCCGTAGATGCGGCCACGGCCGGGGTCTTCGGGGTCGGAGAACACCGCTTTGAAGCGGGCCAGGTCGGCGGCCGATTTCAGGTCGGGATGGCGCTGTACGGTGTAGCGCGGCACGTACCAGCCTTCGCCTGCGTCATAGACATGGCCCAGGCCCAGCACGCGGCCGCTGGCCAGCGCTTTTTTCCAGGCGCCTTCGATCTGGCCGGGCCAGACTTCAGGGGTGACGTCCACGTCGCCGCGTTGCAGCGCCGCCAGCATCGGCAGCGTTTCGCCGATCTCGACCGATGTCTTGCAGCCGTAGCCGTGTTCCATCACATAGCGTTCGATGTTGGCCAGCACCAGGTTGGATTCCCAGTTCAGGCCGCTGAACCGCACCGGGCGGTTCACTTCGCAGGTGGGGCTAGCGGCCTGGGCCGGCGCGGACATCAACAGGGCGGCGGTCAGCGCCAGGGCGCCATGGACGGCGGCAAGCAAAGGCTTCGTGCGCATGGTGGAGCACCTTTCGGGTTGCGTGCCGGCCATTGTAAACACGCGCGGCGCAGGCTCCATGGCAACGGGGCCGCATCAAGCGGCCCCGTGGGTCTGGCTGTGTGGCGCGTCAGGCGCGGGCGGCGCGCCGCTTTTCGATGAAGGCGCCGATCTCGCCGACGATGCCGCGGCGGAACGCCAGCACGCAGATGACGAAGATCAGGCCGATCACGATGGTGACGGATTCGCCCAGGCGCAGGAACCAGTCCACGCCGGTCAGATTGGCCATGAACTGGCCGAAGTCGCCCACCTTGTTTTCCAGCAGCACCACGATGAAGGCGCCCAGGATCGGCCCGGTCAGCGTGCCCAGGCCGCCGATCAGGGTCATCAGGATGACCAGGCCGGACATCTGCCACGTCGCATCCGACAGAGTGGCGGACACGAACACCAGCGTCTTGGTGGCGCCGGCCAGGCCCGCGATGGCGGCCGACAGCACGAAGGCCAGCAGCTTGAAGCGGTCCACGTCATAGCCCAGCGAAACCGCACGCGGCTCGTTCTCGCGCAGCGCCTGCAGCACCTGGCCGAACGGCGAGTGCACCGTGCGCCAGATGATGAAGTAGCCGATGATGAACACGCCCATCACCAGGTAGTACAGGTTCAGGTCCTTGGACAGGTCGATGATCCCCAGCAGGGTGCCGCGCGGCACGCTCTGCAGGCCGTCTTCGCCGCCCGTGAACTTGGCCTGCAGGAAGAAGAAGAACACCATCTGCGCCAGCGCCAGCGTGATCATCGCGAAGTAGATCCCGCTGCGGCGGATGGCCAGGGCGCCCATCGCCAGGCCCAGCAACGCGGCCACCGCCACGCCGAACAGCAGGCCGATCTCGGTGGGCACGCCCCAGACCTTGAGCGCGTGGCCGGCGGCATAGGCGGCGCTGCCCAGGAAGGCGGCGTGGCCGAAAGACAGCAGCCCCGTGAAGCCCAGCAGCAGGTTGAAGGCGCAGGCGAACAGGGCATAGCACATGATCTTCATGGCGAAGATCGGATACACCCCGACGAAAGGAAGAATGGCCACCACGACGGCCAGGACCGCATAGCCCAGGAATTGACGGTTCATTTCTCTTTTCCGAACAGCCCGGCCGGGCGGATCAACAGAACAATGGCCATGATGATGAACACGACCGTGCTGGATGCTTCAGGCCAGAACACTTTGGTCAGGCCTTCGACCACGCCCAGGCCCAGCCCGGTGACGATGGCGCCCATGATGGACCCCATGCCGCCGATCACGACCACTGCGAATACGACAATGATGAGGTTCGACCCCATCAACGGGGAAATCTGCAGCACCGGCGCAGCCAGCACGCCCGCAAAGCCCGCCAGCGCCACGCCGAAGCCGTAGGTCAGCGTGATCATGCGCGGCACGTTCACGCCGAAGGCCTCGACCAGCCGCGGATTCTCGGTGCCGGCGCGCAACAGGGCGCCCAGGCGGGTGCGTTCGATCACGAACCAGGTCGCCAGGCAGACCACCACCGACGCCACCACGACCCAGCCGCGGTAGTTGGGCAACACCATGAAGCCCAGGTTGGTGGCGCCGCGCAGCGCGTCAGGCGTGGGGTAGGGCTGGCCCGATACGCCGTAGAAACTGCGGAACAGTCCCTCGATCAGCAGCGTCAGTCCGAAGGTCAGCAGCAGGCCGTACAGGTGATCCAGCTTGTACAGGTGCTTGAGCAGCAACTTTTCTATCAGGATGCCGAACAGCCCGACGACCAGCGGCGCCAGGATCAGCATGACCCAGTAGTTCAACCCCAGGTACGACAGCCCCATCCAGGCCAGGAAGGCGCCCAGCATATAGAGCGCACCGTGCGCGAAGTTGATGACGTTCAGCAGTCCGAAGATAACGGCCAGGCCGAGCGACAGCATGGCATAGAAGGAACCATTGACCAGGCCCAGCAGCAGCTGTCCGAACAAGGCCTGTATGGGGATGCCGAAAATATCAGTCATCTTGTGAAAATCCTGCGCGTACGGGGGTAAGCGGGCAAATTCAAGATGCGATCCGGCCGGGTGGGTCGGATCGCATCATGGGGTCACGTGGGTGGGATTTACTTCTTGACCAGCTTGCAGGTCGACTCGGACAGCTTGGTGTAGACCTCGTCGCCCGGCAGCGTGGCGACCACCTTGTAGTAGTCCCACGGGCCCTTCGATTCGGCCGGCGTCTTGACCTGCATCAGGTACATGTCGTGAATCATGCGGCCGTCTTCGCGCACGTAGCCGCCCTGGGTGAAGAAGTCGTTGATCTTGTTGGACTTCATCCACTTCATCAGGGTGTCGGCGTCATCGGTGCCGGTGGCCTTCACACCGTTCAGGTAGAACGTGACCGACGAGTAGTCGCCTGCCTGCAGCATGGACGGCTTGCGGCCGACCTTGGCTTCGAACTTCTTGGCCCAGGCGCGCGAGGCGTCGGATTGGTCCCAGTACCAGCCGTCGGTCAGGTACATGCCCTTCGTGGCTTCCAGGCCCAGCGAGTGGATGTCGTTGATGAACACCAGCAGGCCGGCCATCTTCATCGTCTTGGTCACGCCGAATTCATTGGCGGCCTTGATGGCATTGATGGTGTCGCCGCCCGCGTTGGCCAGGCCCAGGATCTGCGCCTTGGACGCTTGCGCCTGCAACAGGAACGACGAGAAGTCGGAGGCGCCCAGCGGTGCGCGCACCTGGCCCTTGACCTCGCCGCCGGCGGCTTTCACCACGGCCATCGTGTCGCGTTCCAGCGCGTGGCCGAAGGCGTAGTCGGCCGTCAGGAAGAACCAGCTCTTGCCGCCGTCCTTCACCACTGCCGAACCGGTGCCGCGCGCCAGCGCCACGGTGTCGTAGGCGTAGTGCACGGTGTAGGGCGAACACTGGGCGTTGGTCAGGTCGGACGCGCCCGCGCCGATGGCGATGAAGGGCTTTTTCTTCTCGGCCGCCACGGCAGCCATCGCCAGGCTGGTCGCGGAGTTCGTGCCGGCGATGATCACGTCGACCTTCTGCTGGTCGAACCATTCGCGCGCACGGGCCGAGGCCACGTCGGCCTTGTTCTGGTGGTCTGCCGACAGCACTTCGATCTTCTTGCCGTTGACCGAGCCGCCGAAATCCTCGATGGCCATGCGGATGGCGTCCAGGCCGGCCTTGCCGTCGATGTCGGAATACACGCCCGACATGTCGGTGATGAAGCCGATGCGGATGACATCGTCGGAGATGCCTTGCGCCGCGGCGGGTGCCGCGGCAAATCCCAGGCCCGCCATGGCCAGTGCAGCAGTGATGGTGTGCAGCTTCATGGGATGACTCCTCTTCCCTTCGGTGTGTGTGCCGGGATGCCCGGCGGGTGACACAGGTTATTTAGGGCAATGCCCTTCAGACGCCCAACAGTTCGTTGAGCGTGTCCTGTTTTTCTGAAAGTTCCGACGCCTCGAAATGCTCGACGATCTGGCCATGCTCCATGACATAGAAGCGATCGGCCAGCGGCGCCGCGAAGCGGAAATTCTGCTCGACCATGACGATGGTGTAGCCGCGCTGCTTGAGCGCGGTGATCATGCGGGCCAGCGCCTGGACGATGACGGGGGCCAGGCCCTCCGAGATCTCGTCCAGCAGCAAGAGGTTGGCGCCGGTGCGCAGGATGCGCGCCACCGCCAGCATCTGTTGTTCGCCGCCCGACAGGCGCGTGCCGGGCGAGTGCCGGCGTTCCTGCAGGTTGGGGAACATGTCGTAGATTTCGGCCAGCGACATGCCGCCGCCCAGCGACCCCACGACAGGGGGCAGCAGCAGGTTTTCTTCGCAGGACAGGCTGGCGAAGATGCCGCGTTCTTCAGGGCAATAGCCCACGCCCAGGTGGGCGATCTTGTAGGTGGGCAGGTCGATGGCTTCGGTGCCGTGGATGCGCACCGAGCCCTTGCGGGAGCCGGTCAGGCCCAGGATGGCGCGCAGCGTGGTGGTGCGGCCGGCGCCGTTGCGGCCCAGCAGCGTCACGACCTCGCCCTGCGCCACTCGCATATCCACGCCGTGCAGGATATGCGATTCCCCGTACCAGGCCTGCAGGCCCGAGATTTCCAGTGCCGGGGTGCTCATGCATGCGCTCCTTGGAGTTCACCGTCGGTGGTGCCCATGTAGGCCTGCATCACGGCCGGATGGCGCGAGACTTCGGCATAGGAACCTTCGGCCAGCACGGCGCCGCGCGCCAGCACGGTAATGGTATTGGCGATGGACGACACGACATTCATGTTGTGTTCGACCATCAGGATGGTGCGGCCGGCGCTGACGCGCTTGATCAGCTGCGTGACGCGGTCGACGTCTTCGTGGCCCATGCCCTGCGTGGGTTCGTCCAGCAGCATCAGCTCGGGTTCCATCGCCAGCGTGGTGGCGATTTCGAGCGCGCGCTTGCGGCCATACGGCAGGTTCACGGTGGTCTCGTTGGCAAACGCCCCCAGGTCGACTTGCTCGAGCAGTTCGCGCGCCGGCTCGTTCAGGTCGGCCAGCCGCTTGTCGCTGCGCCAGAAGTGAAACGACACGCCGGTCTTGCGCTGCAACCCGATGCGCACGTTCTCAAGCACGGTCAGGTGCGGGAACACCGCGGAAATCTGGAACGAACGGATCACCCCGCGCCGTGCGATCTGCGCGGGGCGCTCGCCGGTGATGTCGATGCCGTTGAACTTGATGGTCCCCGAGGTGGGGGCAAGGAATTTGGTCAGCAGGTTGAAGCATGTGGTCTTGCCCGCGCCGTTCGGCCCGATCAAGGCATGAATCTCGCCTCGCTTGATACGCAAATCGACCCCATTGACCGCGACAAAACCGCGGAATTCCTTGGTGAGGCCTTTTGTCTCCAGGATCGTGTCGTCCATGTCCGCTGCACCGGCGTTGTATTTATATGTGGACTCTGCCCGGCGTTATGCGCAGGGCCCCCGCGGGGTTATGAAAACCGTGTATTCACGCAGTTTTCTACAAGAGTTGCCGGCGAGTATGCGCACCTCCGGATCAAAATTCCATGAGGGTTTGTCATAGGTTTTGCAGTGCGGAAAGGTGAATTGTCGGGTGGCGGACAATTGCCGAATCCATTGGGCGAAAACCCTATATGCGGACGCAATGCATTGCAGCAAATTCGCATTGATCGTCATCAATCCGTCATCACCACGCGCATCGGGGAAAACCCGGTTTTGCACGGTGCGCGGCGCCGGTCCATATTGCCCGGCGTTTGATGAATACCGGATCAGGCCGGTGTTTTATCTTTGAATTCGCACAGGTCGGAAATACCGCATTGCGGGCATTTCGGTTTGCGCGCCACGCACACGTAGCGGCCTTGCAGGATCAGCCAGTGATGGGCGTCCTGCATATATTCGCGGGGCACGAATTTCTCGAGCTTCAGTTCGACTTCCAGCACGTTCTTGCCGGGGGCGATGCCGGTGCGGTTCGACACCCGGAAAATGTGCGTATCCACCGCCATGGTGGGTTGGCCGAACGCGGTGTTGAGCACCACGTTGGCTGTCTTGCGGCCCACGCCCGGCAGGGCCTCGAGCGCCTCGCGCGTCTGCGGCACTTCACCGCCGTGCAGCTCGATCAGGAGACGGCACGTCGCGATTGCGTTCTTGGCCTTGGTGCGGAACAGGCCGATCGTCTTGATGTAGTCCGACAGGCCTTCCTCGCCCAGCGCCAGCAAGGCTTGCGGCGTGCCGTAGCGCGGGAAGAACTTGCGCGTGGCGATGTTCACCGACTTGTCGGTGGCCTGGGCCGACAGCAGCACCGCGATCAGCAGCTGGAACGGTGTTTCGTATTCCAGTTCGGTGGTCGGATGCGGATTGGCCGCCTGCAGGCGGGCGAAAATCTCTCGGCGTTTGGCGGCGTTCATGGGCGCGGGGTGTTGCGGCGGGCCCGGGCGCGGGCCAGGGCGGATTCAATGGCGGCGCGCTTGCGGTCGTCATCCTGGGCGGCGTCGGCCGCCGCGGCAGGGGCCGGCGCGCTGGCGGGTTCCGGGGCCATCAGGCGCGCGTTGTCGGCGGCCAGGCGCTCGATGCGCGCCTGGTGATGGCGATGGCGCTGACGGCCGGCCGCGGCGTCTTCGGCCGTCCAGGCACGGCCCGCGGGCACCATCTGGATGCAATCGACCGGACAGGGCGCCACGCACAGATCGCAGCCGGTGCACCAGTCCGCCAGCACGGTATGCATGTGCTTGTTGGCGCCGACGATGGCATCGACCGGACAGGCCTGGATGCACAGCGTACAGCCGATGCAATGCGCTTCGTCGATGCGGGCGACGAGCAGCGGCCCCGGCTCGCCGCGGGTCAGGTCCAGCGGCAGCAGCGGCGTATCCAGCAGGCTGGCCAACGCGGCAATGCCTTCGTCGCCGCCCGGCGGGCAGCGGTTGATGGGGGCTGCGCCCTCGGCGATGGCATCGGCATAGGGCCGGCAGCCGTCATACCCGCACTTGGTGCATTGCGTCTGGGGCAGCAAGGCATCGATGCGGTCGGCTAGTGAGCGACAGGACATGGCGGGCGATGAAAAGAAGAGAGGGCCGCTCGGGCAATGAAAAGAAAAGGGGCCGCTCGGGCCCCCGGGGGAAAGCGGCGCGCAGAGGCGGTCAGGCCGACTGCCGGATGAATTCCGCGATTTTAGGACAGATCATTTCGCGCCACCGGCGGCCCGAGAAGATGCCGTAGTGGCCGCAGTTGGGGGCGGTGTAGTGCGACTTGCGCTCGGCCGGGATGTTCTTGCACAGCTTGATGGCCGCGCGGGTCTGGCCCTGGCCGGAAATGTCGTCCAGTTCGCCTTCGATGGTGAACAGCGCGACCTGCTTGATGTCGGCCGGACGCACCAGCTGGCCGTCGACTTCCCAGGTGCCGCCGGGCAGCGCGAATTCCTGGAACACCATGCGGATCGTGTCCAGGTAGAACTCGGCCGGCATGTCCAGCACCGCGTTGTATTCGTCGTAGAAGCGGCGATGCGCCTCGGCGTCGTTGTCGTCGCCGCGCAGCAGGTCCAGGTAGAACTCGTAGTGCGACTTCATGTGGCGGTCGGGATTCATGGCCATGAACCCGGCGTGCTGCAGGAAGCCCGGGTAGACCTTGCGGCCCGACCCCGGGTAGCGCGGCGGCACCGGGTGGATGACCTGGTTCTCGAACCACGAATAGGGTTTGGTGGTGGCCAGGCGGTTCACTTGCGTGGGCGACTGGCGCGGGTCGATGGGGCCGCCCATCATGACCATGCTGCGCGGTTGGCAGGGGTCGTTGGCGGACGCCATCAGCGACACGGCGGCCAGCACCGGCACGGTGGGCTGGCAGACCGAGATCACGTGGACGTCGGGGCCCAGGTGCCGGATGAAATCCTGCACGTAGCGGACGTAGTCGTTCAGGTGGAACGGACCGGCCGACAGCGGCACCATGCGGGCGTCGATCCAGTCGGTCACGTAGATGTCGTGATTGGGCAGCAGGGCGCGCACGGTGTCGCGCAGCAGGGTGGCGTGGTGGCCCGACATGGGCGCCACCAGCAGCACCTTGGGGTCGCCCTGGGGCGTCTGGCGCACATCGCGGTGAAAGTGCACCAGCCGGCAGAAAGGCTTGTCGAGCACGACCGATTCGGTCACCCGGACGGACTTGCCGTTGATCTCGGTGGCGGGCAGGTTCCAGGCAGGCTTCTGGTATTCCTTGCCGATGCGCGTCATCAGCTCGTAACCCGCGGCCATCTGGCGCGAGATCGGGGTGTAGGCGAGGGGACTGTAGGGACTGGAGAACAGCTGGGAACCGGCATCCGTGAAAGCAGCGAACGGAGTCAGGAAAGCGCGCTGCATTTCGTGCAATTGGTACAGCATTGGGGAAGTCCTTCTGGGTCGTGCGTGTGCCCCGATTATTGCGCCGGGGAGTAACGGTATTTCCAATTAATCTGACGAAAGCGTCCGAAAATCGGCTTTTGTGTTGCAAAAATGCGACCCGTCATCCCTTGCGCACCAGTTTAGGGCGGAACCCGGTGGCGGCAATTGCCCCAAAAGGGGGAAATCCGGCCTAGGCCGGACGCGCATCCGGACCGGGCAAGGGATCACCAGTAGTTTTCCACCGCCAGGTTGCCGGGGATGCCGCGACGGCCCGGCTTGAAGCCGCGTTCGCCCAGCAGCTTGCGGGCGTCGGTCAGCATGTCGGGGTTGCCGCACAGCATGATCTTGGCCTGCTCCGGGTCCAGCGGCACGCCCGCCAGCTGTTCCAGGCCGCCGTCGGCGATCAGGGTGGTCAGGCGTGCCTGCGGCATGCCGGGCAGGGCTTCGCGGGTGGCGATCGGCAGGTAGATCAGCTTTTGCGGGTCGGCGGCGAACCGCTCGGCCAGGGCCGGATCGCGGCGCCAGCCTTCGATTTCGTCGCGATACGCCAGCTCTGCCGCGGTGCGCACGCCGTGCACCAGGATGATGCGGCGATAGGCGCGCCAGACGGCCGGATCGCGCAGGATCGACAGGTAGGCCGACAGGCCGGTGCCAGAGGCCAGCAGCCAGAGGTCGCCGTCCGGCGCGAAGCGTTCCAGCGTCAAAAAGCCGTAGGGGGTTTTCTCGACGTACAGCGCGTCGCCTGGCTGCAGCCGCGCCATGCGCGGGCTGAACAGGCCGTCGGGCACCACGATGGAATAGAACTCCAGCCACGGCTGCTGCGGCGCCGACACCATCGAGTAGGCGCGCCACAGGGTGGGCGGGCCGTCGGGATCGTCAGCGCCGGGCAGACCGACCCGGGCGAACTGGCCCGGCTGGAACGTATACGCCTCGTCGCGCGTGACGCGCAGGGAGAACAGCTTGTCGGGCACCCAGGGGTGGACTTGGGTGACGGTCTGGCGCGTGTATTTGGAGTCGTCGGTCATCGGGGCATCACGCGTCGCGTGCCGGGGGCGGCCACGCGCTCGCGGATTATTTTTCCAGGTATTGCAGCTTGTCCTGCTTGCCGTTCCAGTCGTCGGCATCGGGCAGCGGCTTCTTGGCGCGGCTGATGCTGGCGAACTCGGGCGAGAGCTCGGCGTTCAGGGCGATGAAGTTCAGCTGGTCCTGCGGCACGTCTTCTTCGGCGTAGATCGCGTTGGCCGGGCATTCCGGGATGCAGACGGCGCAATCGATGCATTCGTCGGGGTCGATCACCAGGAAGTTCGGACCCTCACGAAAACAGTCCACCGGGCACACATCTACGCAATCGGTGTACTTGCACTTGATACAGTTTTCGGTGACGACGTGGGTCATTCAGGGACTCCGGGCAGGCGGCATTTGTGTTTTGTTGGGCCGATTTTACCCAATGCAGCGCCAAACCGCCGTGAATACCCGTGTTGACATCGTGGCACATTGGGGGAACAGGCCATCCCTTCGTGCTATGGTGTCGCGAAACGATACGCGCAATCATGATAATCACTTCGCTGCTCGACACCGATCTGTACAAATTCAGCATGATGCAAGTGGTGCTGCATCAGTTCCCCGCTGCTCAGGTCGAGTACCGTTACAAATGCCGCACGAAGGGCGCCAACCTGCGCCCCTACCTGGACGAAATCCGCGAAGAAGTGCACCAGCTGTGCCAGCTGCGCTTCACTGCCGACGAACTTAAATATCTGGGCGGCTTGCGCTTTATCAAAAGCGACTTCGTCGATTTCCTCGAGCTCTTCCACCTGCCCGAGCGCTGCATCCACATCACCGAAGGCGACGCGCCCGGCGAGATCAGCATCGAGGTCAAGGGCCCGTGGCTGCACACGATCCTGTTCGAGATCCCCGTGCTGGCGATCGTCAACGAAGTCTATTTCCGCAACACCCGCAAGCATCCGGACTGGGAAGAAGGCCGCAAGCGCCTGCAGTCCAAGATGCACCTGGTGCTGGACGATCCCGCGCTGGCCGATTTCCGCGTAGCCGAATACGGCACCCGCCGGCGCTTCTCCAAGGTCTGGCACGAGGAAATCGTGTCCACCATGAAGGCCCAGATGGGGCCGCACTTCGCCGGCACCAGCAACGTTCTCCTGGCCAAGCAGCATGAAGTGCTGCCGCTGGGCACCATGGGCCACGAATACCTGCAGGCCTGCCAGGCGCTGGGTCCGCGGCTGCGTGATTCGCAGGTCTTCGCCCTGGAAGTGTGGGCCAAGGAATACCGCGGCGACCTCGGCATTGCGCTGTCGGACGTCTACGGCATGGATGCCTTCCTGCGCGATTTCGACATGTATTTCTGCAAGCTGTTCGACGGCGCGCGCCACGATTCCGGCGATCCCTTCGTCTGGGGCGAAAGGCTGCTCGAACACTACCGCAAGAACCGCGTCGACCCGCGCGCCAAGACGCTGGTGTTCTCCGATTCTCTGACGTTCCCGCGCGCCATCGAACTGGCGCGCCAGTTCGCCGGCCGCTGCAAGGTGTCGTTCGGCATCGGCACCAACCTCACCAACGACCTGGGCCACGAACCCTTGCAGATCGTCATGAAGATGGTCCGCTGCAACGGCCAGCCCGTGGCCAAGGTGTCCGATGCGCCCGAAAAGACCATGTGCGACGATCCGGCCTACCTGGCCTATCTGCGCCAGGTCTTCCAGCTGCCGCCCGCCTGAGGCCGCGGCAGGGTAAAGTTCAGCATTCGCATTGTTCCAACCCGTCAACTCGTCACTAGGGGAATATTCATGAGCAGCATCAAGCGCTTCCACGTCGCCAAGCGCCTGTCGGACATGGCCGTTTACAACGGCGTCGCGTACCTGGCAGGCCAGGTGCCGGACGATGCCAAGCTGGACATCACCGGCCAGACCGAGCAAGTGCTCGCGACCATCGACCGCCTGCTGGCCGAAGCCGGCACCGACAAGACCAAGATCCTGATGGCCCAGATCTACGTGGCCAACATGAAGGAATTCGATGGCATGAACAAGGCCTGGGACGCCTGGGTTGCCGACGGCAACTCGCCCCCGCGCGCCACGGTCGAGGCCCGCCTCGCCAATCCCGACTTCAAGGTCGAGATCGTCGTGACCGCCGCCGTCGCTTAAAGACTGCGCGCGCCTCATGTCGAAAGCCCTCCGGCGCGCCGGAGGGCTTTTTCGTTTCTGCGCCGGATGCAGCGCGGGCCATGTCGCTGCCGTTCAACGACGCAACGGGCGCGCCGGCATGGGCTAGCCGGCGGTCAGCAGCAGGCCGGCCAGCAGGCCGCCGGCTTCCTCGCAGCGCGCCAGGTCGACGGGCGCCACGGTCTTGGGGGCCGCGATCTGCTGCGGCGTCTGCGCGCCCAGGTTGACGATCAGCGGCGGCGCCGCCGCGCGCAAGCGCCAGCCGGTGCAGATGCGCTCGACCTGGCGGGCGGCGCCCGAGCCGTCGCTGCCGGCGCTGATCAGGCAGGCGTACGGCCGGCCCGCGATGCGATCGAGCACGCCGTAGTAGCAGCGGTCGAAGCATTCCTTCATCTCGCCGCTCAGGCTGGCCAGGTTTTCGGGGGCGCAGAAGAGGAATCCGTCGCTGGCCAGTATCTCGTCCACCCCGGCGTCCCGCGCGGGGCGCAGGACCACGGCCAGCTCGTCCGGCTGCTCAAGCAGCGTGGCGGCTGCGGCGGCGCCACGGGCGGCGGCCTCGGCCATCTGCCGGGCCGCGCCGGTGCGCGAGTGCCAGACGATCAGCAGTTGCTTCACGGATAGCGCCTCAGGGTGTCCTGGCGGTAGTAGGCCTGCAGCAGGCCGAACCATTCGGGCAGGGCTTCGGACATGGGGTAGGGGTCAACGAAGAAGTGCTCGGAGCTGACCGCAAAGAATTCGGCTTCATCGGTCGCCGCATACGGGTCCAGCGGCAGTTGGCCGTACCAGGCGTCGGCCGCCTCGCTTTCGGGATCCACGTCGTGCGGAATGGCCGCTTCCACGGCGTCCACGGCGGCGATGAAACGGTCCAGGCTGTCGTCCAGGATGCGGCGCCAGTCGCGCGGCTTCAGGTCGCCGTGCGCCGCCAGCGACGGCATGCCGTCGGCAAAGCCCGATTGCAGGTCCAGCTTGTGCGCGAATTCGTGGATCACCACATTGAAGCCGCCTTCGGACAGCAGCGCGTCTTCCCAGGACAGCACCAGCGGACCGCCTTCCCAGGCTTCGCCGGCCGCGTCCTCGACGTACTCGTGCATCACGCCGTCTTCGTCCAGGCGCTTGCGCGGGATGCGGAACCCGGCGGGGTAGACGATGATCTCGTCCCAGCCTTCGTACAGCTTGGGCGTCAGGTTCAGGATCGGCAGGCTGGCCTGGGCGGCGATCGACAGGCGCATGAAGTCGGTCACTTCCAGCCCCTGCGCGCCGTTGATCGTCTTGCTGGCCAGCAGCCAGGCCGACCGCGCCAGCAACTGGGCGGTCTCGTCAGCGTCCAGCGCCGCCAGGAACGGATGGGTCTGCAGCACCTGCCGCCAGAGGTCGGGATCGATCCGGGCCTGCATTTCCGCCACCTCCGACGGGTTTGCTCCCCGGCCCTTGAGCCAGCGCAACATAAGCTTGGGTTCCTTCTATATATGTCCGGGCGTTGCCGGGGTTTCCGTACTTGTTTCCTAGTGTAGAGTGTCGGAATCTTCCATTCCCACCCCGCAATACGTCCGCGATGTCCGCCCCGCCTGTACTCGACGCGCCTTTGCCTTTCGACGCTTCCTGGCGACAGGAGGCGGGTTCGGGCCTCGACGCCGACGGCCTTGCGCTTATCGACCAGGCAGTGGCCTGGTCGGTTCCCCGCTTCGAGGGCCAACAGGCGCTGACCGGCGAGCCGCTGGCCTCGCATGGCGCCGGCGTCGTGCGGATCCTGGCGGGCCTGCATACCGATTCGGCCACCCGCGCCGCCGCCTTGCTGGCCGCCTTGCCCACGGACCTGACCGTGCCGGCGCCCGCCTTGCGCAACGATCCGGTCGCGGCCGCCTTCGGTGCCGAAGTGGCCCGGCTGGTGCAGGGCACGCGGGCCCTGTTGCGCCTGGGTGTGGTGGCGCGCCAGGCCAGCGACGCCGAAGCCGAAAGCGGCAGCCAGAAGGAAATGCAGCGCAAGATGCTGCTGGCCATGGCGGCCGACCTGCGCATCGTGCTGATGCGCCTGGCCTCCCGGCTGCAGACCTTGCGCTGGCACGCTGAAAGCAAGACGCCGTGCTCGATCGCGTTCGCCCGCGAAACCCTGGACCTGTACGCGCCCCTGGCCAACCGGCTGGGCATCTGGCAGATCAAATGGGAAATGGAAGACCTGGCCTTCCGCTTTCTCGAACCGGACAAGTACAAGCAGATCGCACGCCTGCTCGAAGAAAAACGGGTCGAGCGCGAGGCCTTCATTGCCGGCGCCATCGAACGGGTGCAGGCGGCGCTGGCCAGGCATGGCATCGAGGCCGAGGTCAGTGGCCGGCCCAAGCACATCTACAGCATCTGGAACAAGATGCGGGTCAAGCGGCTGGACTTCGCGCAGATGTACGACCTGCGCGCCCTGCGCATCATCGTGGAAGACGTGCGTGCCTGCTACACGGCGCTGGGCATGGTGCACGAGATGTGGACGCCCTTGTCCAACGAGTTCGATGACTACATCTCGCGGCCCAAGCCCAACGGCTACCGATCGCTGCATACCGTGGTGGCCGACGATGACGGCCGCCCGTTCGAAGTGCAGATCCGCACGCGCGAGATGCACCAGTTCGCCGAATACGGCATGGCCGCGCACTGGCGCTACAAAGAGGCCGGCGCCAAGGGCGGCCAGGTGGCCGCGTCCAGCGAATACGACCGGCAACTGGCCTGGATGCGTCAGCTGCTGGCCTGGAACAGCGATGTCGAATCCGGCGACGCGCCGGCCGCTGACGGCGCCGACGCGGCCAAGGCGGATGCCGCCAAACCGGAAGCGGGCAAGCCGGCATCGGGCCGGAGCGCAGGCGGCAAGGGCCGTCACGTGGCCGCCGAGCCCGCGCCTTCGGACGAACGCATCTACGTGCTGACGCCGCAGGCCCGCGTGATCGAACTGCCGGCCGGCGCCACGCCGGTCGACTTCGCCTATCACTTGCATACCGACCTGGGTCATCGCTGCCGCGGCGCCCGCGTCGACGGCCAGATGGTGCCGCTGCAGACGCGCCTGGCCACCGGCCAGACGGTCGAGATCATCTCGGCCAAGTCCGGCGGCCCGTCGCGTGACTGGCTCAATCCACAATTGGGTTTCCTGGCCAGTCCGCGGGCTCGCGCCAAGGTGCGCATGTGGTTCAACGCCATCGAACTGCAGCAACGCATCACCCAGGGCCAGGCGCTGGTCGAAAAGGAATTGCAGCGGCTGGGCAAGACCGCCGTCAACCTGGAACAGCTGGCGCAGAACCTGGGTTTCGCCCGGGCGGACGACCTGTACGTCGCCGCCGCCAAGGAAGAGTTCAGCCTGCGCCAGATCGACGCCGTGTTCCAGGCGCCGGCGCCGGCCGTCGAGCCGCAGCCGGCCGCCCTGCGCCACGCCAGCGCGGGCAGCGCCGAGAAAAGCGGCAAGAGCGGCGTGCTGGTGGTGGGCGTGGGCTCGTTGCTCACCCAGCTGGCACGTTGCTGCCGCCCCGCGCCGCCCGATGCCATTGCCGGCTTCGTCACCCGCGGCCGCGGCGTGTCGATCCACCGCAGCGATTGCCACAGCTACCTGGCGCTGGCCGCCCGCGAACCCGAACGGGTCATCGAAGTGGCCTGGGGCGAGACCCCGGCGGATACTTACTATCCTGTCGACATCAGCGTGCGCGCGCACGACCGCTCGGGCCTCTTGCGGGACCTGTCCGAAGTCTTTGCGCGCTTGCGGCTGAACGTGGTGGGTGTGAACACGCAAAGCCGGCAGTCGCTGGCCCACATGGTGTTCACGGTGGAAGTGCGCGGCGGCGAATCGCTGGCCCGTGCGCTCGATGCGCTGGCCGAGGTGCCGGGCGTGTCGTCGGCAGTGCGCCGCTAGCGGGGCGGAACCGGCCGGGCCGGTCGCCCGGGCCGGTCGCAGCGCCCCGCAACTCGCGGGTTGCGAAGCGCCCGCCGCCGTATCAGTGGTCCAGCCGCTCGTGCGCGCGGTCGCGCATGTAGAACGACGCCACCAGGCCCAATGCCACGCCGAACATCACGTAGTAGGCCGGGGCCATCGGCGAACCGGTGGTCTTGATCAGCCAGGTCACGATGAACTGTGCGAAGCCGCCGAAGATCATCACGGCCACGTTATAGGCCAGCGACAGGCCCACCGAACGCACCCGCGCCGGGAACAGCTCGGCCATCACCGTACTGAACACGCCGAAGAAGGCCGACACGAAGAAGCACACCACGATCTGCACCGTCAGCAGGCGGGCGATCGACGGGGCGTCCGACAGCCAGTAGTACAGCGGATACAGCACCACCAGGTAGCCGATCAGCGAACCGATCACGATCGGGCGGCGGCCGACGCGGTCGGACCAGGCGCCCATGAACGGCGTCAGCAGCACCATCAACGCGGCGCCGGCCATCTGCACCAGGAAGGTCTGGTTCAGCGGCAGCTTCAGGATCTGGGTCGAATAGGTCACCAGGTACGTGAAGGTGATGTAGATCGACACCGTTGCCGTCACCACCAGCCCCACGCCGATCAGCGTTTCGCGGGTGTGCGTGCGCACCATGTCCACCAGGCTCAGGCGCTGCACCTCGCCGCGTGCGGCGGCCTGGCGCTCTTCTTCCTTCATCTGCTTGAAGGCGTCGGTTTCGTCGATGTTGCGGCGGATATAGATGGCGATCGGCACAATCACCAGGCCGAAGGCGAACGGCAGGCGCCAGGCCCACGCGGCGATCTGTTCCTGGGTGAAGAACTCGGTGATCAGCGTGCCGCAGGCTGCGCCGATCAGCAGCGCCAGCATCTGGCCAGCCATCTGCCACGACCCATAGAAGCCGCGCTTGCCGTTGGGCGCCATCTCGATCAGCAGGGCGGTCGAGGTGCCGAATTCACCGCCGGCCGAAAAACCCTGCAGCAGCCGCGCGATCAGGATGAAGATCGGCGCCAGGATGCCTGCGGCGTGGTAAGTGGGTGCCACGGTGATCAGCGCAATGGACACCGCCATCAGCGAGGTCACCAGCACCATGGCCGCCTTGCGGCCCTTCTTGTCGCCGTACATGCCCAGGATGATGCCGCCGACCGGGCGCATGAAGAAGCCGACGCCGAAGATCGCCGTGGTCATCAGGATCGCGTTCAGCTCGCTGCCGGGCACGCTGGGATCCGTCGGGAAGAACAGCTTCGAGATGATCGGCGTCATGAACGCGAACACCAGGAAGTCATACCATTCGAGGGCGTTGCCGATGACTGCCGCCACGATATTGCGCGTGGGAACTGCTTTGTGCTGCACGGGTTCTCCTTGGGGGGCTTTTGCTTTGAAGGGCGACATTCTATGCCCAGGCCCGGGCCTGGCGCCGCGACGCCGGCGCGTCCTGGCTTTACACTCCTCTTTTTCCCCAAGAGAGTTGCTACATGAACGCGCGCACCTGGCTGGAGACGCTGGTCGGCTTTGACACCACCAGCCGCAATTCCAATCTTGCCCTCATCGAAACCGTCCGCGATTGGCTCAAGGGCCACGGCGTCGATGCGTGGCTGGCGCACAATCCCGAGCGTACCAAGGCCAATCTGTTCGCCACCCTGCCGGCGCAAGACGGCGGCCTGCAAGGCGGCATCGTCCTGTCGGGCCACACCGACGTGGTGCCCGTGGATGGCCAGGAGTGGGCCACCGATCCCTTCAAGCTGGTCGAGAAAGACGGCCTGCTCTATGGCCGCGGCAGTTGCGACATGAAGGGCTTCATCGCGGGTTCGCTGGCCCTGGTGCCGGAATTCCTGGCCATGCCGCGCAAGAAACCGATCCACCTGGCGTTCTCGTACGACGAAGAAGTCGGCTGCGCCGGCGCGCCCTACATGCTGGCCGACCTGCACGAGCGCGGCATCCGCCCCGAAGGCTGCGTGGTGGGCGAACCCACCGGCATGCAGGTGGTGGTGGCGCACAAGGGCATTAACCTGTTCCGCTGCAAGGTGCACGGCAAGGCGGCGCACTCGTCGCTGACCCCGCGCGGCTGCAATGCCATCGAATACGCCGCCCGCCTGATCTGCCGCATCCGCGACCTGGCCGACAGCTTCAAGGCCAACGGCCCGTACGACCAGTTCTACGACGTGCCGTTTTCCACCATGACGACCAACCAGATCCGTGGCGGCATCGCGGTCAACACCATTCCCGAGCTGTGCGAATTCACCTACGAATTCCGCAACCTGCCGGGCATGCAGCCAGATGAGATCCAGGCAGAAGTCGAAAAATACGTGCGCGATGAGCTCCTGCCGCGCATGAAGGCCGAATTCGACGGCGCCAGCATCGAGATCGAGACGGGCGCCGCTGCTCCCGCCCTGGAAGCCTCGGAAGAAGCCGCCATCACCCAGCTGGTGCGCGCCCTGACCGAAGACCGCGCCACCCGCAAGGTGGCCTATGGCACCGAGGCCGGCCTGTTCCAGGGCATCGGCATCCCCACGGTGGTCTGCGGCCCCGGCCACATCGAACAGGCCCACAAGCCCAACGAGTTCGTCGCGCTGGATCAGCTGGCGTCGTGCGAAACCTTCCTGCGCCGCCTGGGGCAGTCGCTCTGACGCGCCTGGGGGCGGCGGGGCGCACCCCCGCCGCCGCCCGCGTCAGGTAAAATGACGGGTTGCAAACCGGATTTGCGGCTGGCAGTGGTCTGCCGCGATACCGGGGGAGATGCTTGGTGAAACCTTACGACTTTCCGGATGCCCAGGGCCATTTCGGCCCTTATGGCGGTGTTTTCGTGGCGGAAACGCTGATGCACGCGCTCGACGAGCTGCGCGCGGCCTATGACCATTACCGTGTCGATCCCGCCTTCCTGGAAGAGTTCAACTACGAACTCAAGCATTTCGTGGGCCGTCCCAGCCCCGTCTACCATGCCCGCCGTTGGTCGGACCTGGTCGGCGGCGCACAGATCTGGTTCAAGCGCGAAGACCTGAACCACACCGGCGCGCACAAGGTCAACAACTGCATCGGCCAGGCCCTGCTGGCCAAGCGCATGGGCAAGCCCCGCGTCATCGCCGAAACCGGCGCCGGCCAGCACGGCGTGGCCTCGGCCACCGTGGCCGCCCGCTACGGCATGGAATGCGTGGTCTACATGGGCAGCGAAGACATCCGCCGCCAGGCCTCGAACGTCTACCGCATGAAGCTGTTGGGCGCCAAGGTCGTTCCGGTCACGTCCGGCTCGCGCACCCTGAAAGACGCGCTCAACGAAGCGATGCGCGACTGGGTCACCAACATCGAAAATACGTTCTACATCATCGGCACGGTGGCGGGTCCCGACCCCTATCCCCGCATGGTGCGCGACTTCCAGACCGTCATCGGCAACGAATGCCTGACGCAGATGCCCGAAGCCATCGGCCGCCAGCCCGACTACGTCGTGGCGGCGGTGGGCGGCGGCTCCAACGCCATGGGCATCTTCCACCCCTACATTCCCTACGAAAACGTGCGCCTGATCGGTGTCGAAGCGGCGGGCGAGGGCATGGACAGCGGCAAGCACGCCGCGTCGTTGGCGGCCGGCCAGGTCGGCGTGCTGCACGGCAACCGTACCTACGTCATGCAGGATGCCGACGGCCAGGTCCAGGAAACCCACTCGGTCTCGGCCGGGCTGGATTACCCCGGCGTCGGCCCCGAGCATGCCTGGCTGAAGGATTCCGGCCGCGCCGAATACGTCGGCATCACCGACGACGAAGCCCTGCAGGCTTTCCACGACTGCTGCCGCATCGAAGGCATCATGCCGGCGCTGGAATCTTCGCACGCCATCGCCCAGGCCGTGAAAATGGCCGCCACGCTGCCGCGCGACGCCGTCATCCTGGTCAACCTGTCGGGCCGTGGCGACAAAGACATGCATACCGTCGCCGAACGTGCCGGTATCGAGCTCTAACATGACGACAACTCGCTCTGATCGCATCGCCGCCGCCTTTGCGCGCACCGCCGAATCCGGCCGCGCCGCGGCGCTGATTCCCTACATCGCGGCAGGCGATCCGTCGCCGGCTGCCACCGTGCCGCTGATGCACGCGCTGGTCCAGGCCGGCGCCGACATCCTCGAACTGGGCGTGCCGTTCTCCGATCCCATGGCCGATGGCCCCGTGATCCAGCGCGCCGCCGATCGCGCCATCGCCCACGGCGTAGGCCTGGGCCGCGTGCTTGAACTGGTCGCCGACTTCCGCCAGCAAGATGCCGACACGCCCGTGGTGCTGATGGGCTACGCCAATCCCATCGAACGCATGGGCCAGGCCGAATTCGCCCGCCGCGCCGAAGCGGCCGGTGTCGACGGCGTCCTGGTGGTCGACTATCCGCCCGAGGAAATCGTCGAATTCGCCGAAACCCTCGGCCGCCACGGCATTGCCCCGATCTTCCTGCTGGCCCCCACCTCCACCGACAGCCGCATCCAGGCCGTCGCCAAGGTGGCCCGCGGCTACGTCTACTACGTCTCGCTCAAGGGCGTGACGGGCGCCGGCTCGCTCAACACCGACGATGTGGCTGAACGCGTGGCCGTCATCCGCCGCCACGTGCGCGACATTCCGGTGGGCGTGGGCTTCGGCATCCGCGATGCCGAAAGCGCGCAACGCGTGGCCGGCGTGGCCGACGCTGTCGTCATCGGAAGCAAACTGATTGAAACCATGGAGCAGGCGGTGGCGAACGTCCCCGCGGCCCAACAAACCGACGCCGCAGTCGCCGCCGCCGGCGGCTGGCTGCGCACCATCCGGCAAGCGCTGGATCAAGTAAAACGACAAAACGCGTCAGCCTGAGCGGCTTGGCGCGACCTCCTAACGGGATGAAAAATCAATGAGCTGGATCGAAAAACTCCTGCCTCCTCGCATCAACAAGACCAGCGACAGCGGCGCCCGCCGCGTGCCCGAAGGCCTGTGGGTGAAATGCCCGTCGTGCGAAACGGTGCTGTACAGCGAAGACCTGGCGGCCAACCTGCACGTCTGCCCCAAGTGCGATCACCACATGCGCATCGGGGCCCGTGCCCGTGTCGATTCGCTGCTCGATCTCGAAGGCCGGGTCGAAATCGGCCAGACCACGCGTTCGGTCGACACGCTGAAGTTCAAAGACACCCGCAAGTACCCCGAGCGCCTGCAGGAAGCCGTCAAGCAAACCGGTGAAACCGATGCGCTGGTGGTCGTCAGCGGCTCCATCCGTGGCGTGCCGGCCACGCTGGCCTGCTTTGAATTCGAATTCATGGGCGGATCCATGGGTTCTGTGGTGGGCGAGCGCTTCGCGCGCGGCGCCCAGGCGGCGCTGGACAACAAGACGCCCTTCATCTGCGTGGCCGCCTCGGGTGGCGCGCGCATGCAGGAAAGCCTGCTGTCGCTCATGCAGATGGCCAAGACCAACGCCATGCTGACGCGCCTGTCGGCCGCCGGCCTGCCGTTCATCAGCGTGCTGACCGACCCGACCATGGGCGGCGTATCGGCCAGCTTCGCCTTCATGGGCGACGTGGTCATCGCTGAACCCAAGGCGCTGATCGGTTTTGCCGGCCCGCGCGTGATCGAACAGACCGTGCGCGAAAAGCTGCCCGAAGGCTTCCAGCGCGCCGAGTTCCTGCTGCAAAAGGGCGCCATCGACATGGTGGTCGACCGTCGTCAGCTGCGCGAGGAAATTGCTCGCCTGCTGGCGCTGCTGAACAACCAGCCGGCCGACGTCGTCACCGCCGCCTGATCGTCCCGCCTTGGTCATCCACGCCTTGCCGGCCTGGATGACGTAGCGACAAAACGCCGCCCCCACACCCGTGTGCAGGCGGCGTTTTCATGAGCTTGTCAGCCAGGCCATGACACGCTGATTTCGCTTGTTCGGCGGAACAGTGTTTTCCATGTTGTTTGTTGCCATATTGCGACACATTGCGAGCCTTCTGGCCCGGTTTTTGCTATGTTGTGCAGTACCGGAAAAAAGCTCGTGAATATTACCGAGACACTTATTCCCAACAAAATACGGAGCAACACCCAATGCAGTCGACGAAGAAGAAAATGCTTACTCGCCTTGTCGGTTTGGCCCTGGCCGGCGTCGCCACTTTTGCCAGCGCGCAGTCGTCCGAAGGCACCCAGGGTGGGGTGAGCATGCACTATGGTGTTGGCGACCACTACCAGCGCTTCACGCTCAACTACGAAACCGCATCGGTCTGGACGTACCAATTCGGCGGCAACTGGGGCCGGCTCGACCTCACGCCCGAACTCGGCGCGTCGTACTGGTGGGCTGACGGCGGCCGTACGCCGGGCCACGTCTGGCAACTGAATGCCATCCCGATGTTCCGCTGGTGGACGGGCGAGCGCTTCTACCTCGAAGCCGGTATCGGCGCCACGGTCTTCTCCAGCACCCGTTTCGCCAACGAAAACATCAGCACGGCCTTCCAGTTCGGCGACCACATCGGCGCGGGTTTCCTGCTGACGCCGAACAACCGTATCGGCGTGCGCTACTCGCACTTCTCCAACGCCAGCATCAAGCGCCCGAACCCGGGCCTGGACATGGTCCAGCTGACGTACACGTACCAGTTCTGATCCCACACGGATCGGCTGGATCAAAACCCTCGGCGACGAGGGTTTTTTTTTGGCCCGCACTTTCACGGCGGCTATCGCCGTGGCGGGGCCTGGGCAGAGGCGCCGCCACGATGGCAACAGGGCAGGGCGCCGGCCATGAACCGCCAGCACAAAAAAAACCCCCATCGAGTGATGGGGGTTTTTGCTTGCGCGTTGCGGCTTAGTGGCGGGTTTCGACCTGAACCAGGGGTTCGTTCGACACCGTGGCCACCGGCTTGCGCTCGCGGCCCAGGCGGACCGGCGTGTGCGCGGCAGCGATGCGTACCTGCGTCTGAGCGTGGCGCTCGGGGTCGGTTTCCACCCATTGCAGGCCGGCGGCGTTCACCACGTCGTGCAGGGCTTGAGCCTTGGCCGAGGGCGCCGTTGCCGGCACCACGATGGGCTGGGCGCTGGCCGGGGCTGCCGGGGCGGCAGCCACGGGCGCTGCGACCGGCGCGGGCGTCTCGACGGCCGGGGCCGACGTGGTCACGGGTTCGGCCGGCGCCGTCACGACGGGGGGCACGACCGGTTCGGCGGCAGCAGCTTCCACCGGCGCCGCGACAGGCGCGGCCGGCTCGGAAACCTGGCTGGCGGGCTCGACGGCCACCGGCTGGGTGGTAACGGGCGCCGCGGTCTGCGCGGGCTGTTGAACCACGGGCTCGGCGACCGGCGCTGCCGGAGCAGCCACCGGAGCGGGGGCTTGTTCAGCCAGGGCTGGGGCCGAAGCCTCAACCGGGGGGGCTTCGACTTGCGTGGCCTGGGCTTGCGCCGGGGCGTGCTGGGTGTCGGCCTGGGGCGCTTGGGCCGGGGCGGCTGCGGGGGCCGTGGTCACGGCCTCGGCCTCGGCCGACTCGCCGGTGTCGTCGTCCGAACCGTCGTCCAGTTGCTCGTCGCTGCCTGCCACGCCGGATTCTTCCTGGCTGCGGCGGCCACGACGGCTGCGGCGGCGGCGGCGCTTGCGTTCCGGATCGGCGCCGGCTTCGGCGCCTTCGGCGGAAACCGGCACGCCATCGGCGGACTGCTCGGCGGCTTCGGCTTGCTCGGCCGTCACGTCGGCGGGCTGCTTGGTTTCAGGCAGGGCAGTGGCAACCGTCTGGGCCAGCGCGGCGACCATGCTTTCCTGTTCGCTCATCGGCGCATCGGACTGGCCTTCTTCGCGGCGGTTGCGGCCACGGCCGCGGCGGCGGTTGCGGCCGGCGCCGGCGTCATCGCCGTTGGCGTCCACGGCGACGTCCGGGCGGTTCGACGCTTGCGCGGTCTGTACGGCCTGGTCGCGTTCGGCGCGATCGCCACGCTCGTTGCGGTTGTTGCGTTCGCCACGTTCCTGGCGCTCGCCGCGTTCGCCTTCGGGGCGGCGGTTGCCACGGATGTGGTGGCGGCCGCCTTCGCTGCCCTCGGCGCCTTCGGTGCGGGCTTCGCCGCGGCGGTTGCGGTTACGGTCGGAACCATGGCGTTCGCCACGGCGTTCCTGGCCGTCGTGGCCGCTACGGCCCTTGCCGCCGCGCGACGACGAGGCGCGCTTGGCGCTCGTGTCTTCCTGGGCGGCGGGTGCCGTCTTGGCGGGTTCGGCGTTGCCGGTCAGCCAGCCGACCAGGCGCTTGAACAGGCCGCCAAGGCCGCCCGACTGGGCTTGGGCCGCCACGGGGGCGGGCGCCGGAGCGGGCGTCGACACGGGGGCGGGCTGCGAGGGCGTGATGCCCTTGACCAGCGCTTCGGGACGGGCCTTGACTTCGCTTTCGCGCGGCTGCCAGGGAGCGTCGGTGGCCGGGGCTTCGACCAGCTCGAAGCTGGTCTTCAGCTCTTCCAGGCGCGGATCGTCGTGGCGCAGGCGCTCGATGTGGTGGTGCGGGGTCTCGAGATGCTTGTTGGGGATCAGCATCAGGTTGACCTTCAGGCGGGCTTCCATCTTGGTGATGTCGGCGCGCTTTTCGTTCAGCAGGTAGGTTGCCACGTCGACCGGCACCTGGGCGTGGACCGCCGCGGTGTTTTCCTTCATGGCTTCTTCCTGCAGCAGGCGCAGGACGTGCAGCGCGCTGGACTCGGCGTCGCGGATCACGCCGGTGCCGTTGCAGCGCGGGCAGGTGATATGCGAGCCTTCGTTCAGGGCCGGACGCAGGCGCTGGCGCGACAGTTCCATCAGGCCGAAGCGCGAGATCTTGCCCATCTGGACGCGGGCGCGGTCGAAATGGAGAGCATCACGCAGGCGCTGTTCGACGGCGCGCTGGTTCTTGCTGTCTTCCATGTCGATGAAGTCGATGACGATCAGGCCGCCCAGGTCGCGCAAGCGCAGCTGGCGGGCCACTTCGTCGGCGGCTTCCGAGTTGGTCCGCAGGGCGGTTTCCTCGATGTCGGCGCCACGGGTCGAACGGGCCGAGTTGACGTCCACGGAAACCAGGGCTTCGGTGTGGTCGATGACGATGGCGCCGCCCGAGGGCAGCGTGACCGTGCGCGAATAGGCCGTTTCGATCTGGTGTTCGATCTGGAAGCGCGAGAACAGCGGGATATCGTCGCGGTAGCGCTTCACGCGCTGGACGTTGTCCGGCATCACGACGCTCATGAACGCGGTCGCCTGGTCGGCGATTTCGTCCGTGTCGATCAGGATTTCGCCGATTTCAGGCGAGAAGTAGTCGCGGATGGCCCGGATGACCAGGCTGGATTCCAGGTAGATCAGGATGGGCGCGGAATTGTCGCGCGCGGCGCCGTCGATGGCCGTCCAGAGTTGCAACAGGTAGGACAAGTCCCACTGGAGCTCTTCGACGTTGCGGCCGATACCGGCGGTGCGGGCGATGATGCTCATGCCCTGGGGCAGATCGAGCTGCTCCATCGTGTCGCGCAGTTCCTGGCGATCTTCGCCCTCGACGCGGCGCGAAACGCCACCGCCACGGGGGTTGTTGGGCATCAGGACCAGGTAACGGCCGGCCAGCGAGATGAACGTGGTCAGGGCAGCGCCCTTGTTGCCGCGTTCTTCTTTTTCGACCTGGACGATCAGTTCCTGGCCTTCGCGCAGGGCGTCCTGGATGCGGGCGGTGCGGACGTCGACGCCTTCCTTGAAGAAGCTGCGGGCCACTTCCTTGAAAGGAAGAAAGCCGTGGCGGTCTTCGCCGTAGTTGACGAAGCACGCTTCAAGGCCGGGTTCGATCCGGGTGATGACACCTTTGTAGATGTTGCCTTTGCGTTGTTCGCGGCCGGCAGTCTCGATGTCGAGGTCGATGAGTTTTTGCCCATCGACGATAGCGACGCGTAATTCTTCCTGGTGCGTCGCATTGAACAGCATGCGCTTCATGAGAGGGTTTCTCCGTTGTCATGACGCGCCGATATCGGCGCGTGACCTCGGGCCACTCGGGCTGCGGCTGAAGCGGGCAAGAAGATGCGGACCGTACCTGGGCGGCGCCCAGGCGTATCCGCCGCGGGTCAGGCGGGCACGTCGTGCCGTGGGGCACGGGGTTCTTTCAGCAGGAGGGTCAGCTTCACTGAATGTGGTTTGACGGAAATGTGCTGTGAACGGCAGTTGCGGTCGGATTGGTTGCCTACACGCAGCTGGTGCTTTAAATATGCGACGATTCTTGCAGTGCTTCAAGCCGCTTGCGGCATGCAACGGACCTGCTGGGACAGCGGGCAAAATGAATGCCACACCACTATCCGGCAGGGCGCGGTTGCGCCGGCGACCAAATGACCCAGGGGTTGAATGAGCAGGCAGTACAATGGCGGCCCACGCGCTCGACGGAGTTGCGTACTTGAGTTGCATCTCTACGCCAGCGGCTGATTCAGCCCCTTAAGGCTGTCCCGATTATATGTCGCTTTCCGCAATGCGCAAAGAAACTTCCTCCCCTATGGCACCCCCTTCCGTCCGCATGGTGGAGGTCGGCGCCGAGCATGCCGGCCAGCGCCTGGACAATTACCTGATGCGCCTGTGCAAGGGCGTCCCCAAAACCCATATCTACAAGGCCATCCGAGGCGGCGAGGTGCGGGTAAACAAGGGACGCATCTCGGCCGACTACCGCGTAGTGGAGGGCGACATGGTCCGCATTCCGCCGCTGCGGCTGCCGGATCCGGGCACGCCCAAGCCGGTGCCCGCCGCGGAATTCCCCATCGTGTTCGAAGACGACGCGATGCTGGTGGTGGACAAGCCCGCCGGCGTGGCCGTCCATGGTGGCAGCGGCGTGTCGTTCGGCGTCATCGAGCAGTTGCGCGCCGCCCGCCCCGAGGCCAAGTTCCTGGAATTGGTGCACCGCCTTGACCGCGAGACGTCCGGCCTGCTCATGGTGGCCAAGAAGCGCAGCGCGCTGCTGGCCCTGCACGCCATGCTGCGCGAAGGGCGCAGCGACAAGCACTACTTTGCGCTGGTCGAGGGCGATTGGGTCAATGACCGCCAGCACATCAAGCTGGGCCTGTCCAAATGGACCACGCAGTCGGGCGAGCGCCGGGTCAAGGTCGACCCCGACGGCCAGACGGCCCACACCATCATCACCCTCAAACAGCGTTTTGGCCGCTACAGCCTGGTCGACGCCGAGCTGCGCACCGGCCGTACCCACCAGATCCGGGTGCACCTGGCCGCCAGCGGCTTCCCCATTGTGGGCGACGACAAATACGGCCATGACGAGGTGCGCGCCGAATTCTCGCGCATGGGCTTTGGCCGGATGTTCCTGCACGCCCACCAATTGACCCTGGCCCATCCCCTGACGGGCGAACCGATGACGCTGACGGCCGAATTGCCGCCCGCGTGCCGGAAAATACTGAAACAACTGGAGTCGGTCTGATATGTCGTATTCGCTGGTCGTTTTTGACTGGGACGGAACCCTGATGGATTCCACGCACAGCATCGTGGCCGCCATCCAGGGCGCCTGCCGCGACCTGGAACTGCCCGTGCCGTCGGCGTCGGATGCCAGCTGGGTCATTGGTCTGTCCCTGGAAAGCGCGCTGCGCCGCGCCGTGCCCGAGCTGACCCAGGCGATGCTGCCGCGCTTTCTCGAGCGCTACCGCACCCACTACCTGTTGCGCGACCCCGAACTACGCCTGTTCGACGGCATCCCCGAGCTGCTGGCTGAACTGGCCGGGCAGAACGTGCGCCTGGCCGTGGCCACGGGCAAGAGCCGCGTCGGCCTGACCCGGGCCCTGGCCGCAACCGGCCTGGGCCCGATGTTCGATGCCACCCGTACCGCCGATGAAACCTTCAGCAAGCCGCATCCGGGCATGCTGCATGAGCTGATGCAGGAACTGGACGTCGATCCGGCCCGAGTCGTGATGGTGGGCGACACCTCGCACGACCTGCAGATGGCGATCAACGCCGGGGTGCACGGACTGGGGGTGACTTATGGCGCCCACACCCTGAAAGAACTTGAGGGTTGTTCGCCCCAGGCCGTACTGGACAGCGTGCCCCGGGTGCGCGAATGGCTGCTCAGCCGGACACTGGCGGCGGCCGCCTGACGCGGTATTGCCGCTGAGCCGCCGTCTGGCGGCATACCGCAGGGCGGGGGATTGCCGGCGGCACGGGAACGCCCGTGCCGGGTCAGGGTCTATTCGTGATGCCCGCCGGCAGTGCCGGCGGAATATCATGGGGCCGCGCAACGTCCATGGTTTGCGCGCGGGACGGCAGCGGCCCGCGCTGGCCCCCAGGAGACCCCGATGCTGATACGCAAGCCCGATGACATCCTTCCGTCCGACATCACCCCCGAGACGGTGTGGCGCTCGCGCCGCGAGCTGATCCTGCGCGCAGGCGTGGCCGCGGCGGGGCTGGGCCTGCCCGGGTGGGCGACCCGCAGCGCGTTCGCGCAGGATGCCGGCGCGCTGCCCGGCCAGCCCAATGCCGCCTTCAGCGTCATGGACAAGCAGACGTCCCTGGCGGATGTGACGTCGTACAACAACTACTACGAATTCGGCGTCGACAAGGGCGAGCCCGCGGCCAATGCGGGCAGGCTGCAGACCCGGCCCTGGACCGTCAGCGTCGAGGGCGAAGTCGGCAAGCCGCGCACCTTCGGCATCGAAGATCTGCTCAAGCTGGCGCCCATGGAAGAGCGTGTGTATCGCCTGCGCTGCGTCGAGGGCTGGTCCATGGTGATCCCCTGGGTCGGCTATTCGCTGTCGGCGCTGCTCAAGCAGGTCGAACCCACGGGCAACGCCAAGTACGTGGAATTCGTGACGGCCGTGCAGCGCGAGAACATGCCGGGCGTGCGCGCCGCGATCCTGGATTGGCCCTATGTCGAAGGGCTGCGCATCGACGAGGCCATGAACCCGCTGGCGATGCTGGTGTTCGGCGTCTATGGCAAGTTGCTGCCCAACCAGAACGGCGCGCCGGTGCGTCTGGCGGTGCCCTGGAAATACGGCTTCAAGTCGGGCAAGTCCCTGGTCAAGATCCGCCTGGTGGAAAAGCAGCCGGTGTCGTCCTGGATCAAGGCCGCGCCGCAGGAATACGGTTTCTACGCCAATGTGAACCCGACCGTGCCGCATCCCCGCTGGAGCCAGGCGACTGAACGTCGCATCGGCGAAGACGGCCTGTTCTCGCCCAAGCGCAAGACCTTGATGTTCAACGGCTATGCCGAGCAGGTGGCCTCGCTCTATCAGGGCATGGACCTGAAGGCCAACTACTGATCCTGCCCATGACCGAAGTAAGCAGCGCGGCAGCCATGCGCAAGCCGCAGTGGTCGGCCCGGGCCGTCGGGCGGTTCAAGCCGTTTCTGTTCCTGCTGGGGCTGACGCCGTTCGCCCGCTGGATCTGGCTGGGATTGAACAATGGCCTGACTGCCAATCCGGTGGAGTTCCTGACCCGCTCGTCGGGCACCTGGACGCTGGTCTGCCTGCTCGTCACGCTGGCGATTACGCCCTTGCGCCGGTTGGCCGGCCAGCCGGCCCTGGTGCGCCTGCGCCGCATGTGCGGATTGTTCGCGTTTTTCTACGGGGCCATGCACTTCATGGCCTGGGTCTGGTGGGATCGCGGCTTTGATCCGGCCGCCATGCTGCAGGACATCGGCGAGCGGCCGTTCATCACCGTGGGTTTCGCCGCCTTCGTGCTGTTGACGGCGCTGGCGGCCACCTCGACCCAGTGGGCCATGCGGAGGCTGGGCAAGCGCTGGCAGCAACTGCACCGCGCCGTCTATCTCATCGGCTGCCTGGCGGTGCTGCACTACTGGTGGCACAAGGCCGGCAAGAACGACCTGGCCCAGCCCGCGCTGTACGCCGGCGTGCTGGCGCTGCTGCTGGGTTGGCGGCTGGCGGCGTGGTGGCGTCGCCGCCGGGTCTAGGCCCGGCCCAGCCTTGGGTGCTGTTGTGGGTGCCGGCCACGGCCCCCTGTGATGGTCGGCGGGGTTACAGCATCGCCAGCATGATCGCCGCGGTTTCGGCATCTGGCTGGCCGTCGTGCAGGGCGGGGCGGTAGTGCATCTGGAAAGCGGCCAGCACGTTGATCGTGGGGCGGTCCAGCGTGCCGTTCTGCGGGCAGGTGTAGCCCAGCCGTTGCAATTGCTGCTGGAACCAGGCGACGTCGGGCGTGCCTTGGGCTTGCAGCCGTGCCAGATGCGAGGCGGCGCCGGCTTCGTCGTACCAGCGGCCAATGCCGGCCGCCGCCAGTTGCTTCCAGGGGAACAGCGGGCCGGGGTCGACCTTGCGTTGCGGCGCGATGTCGCTATGGCCCACCACGTTCTGGGGCAGGATGCCGTTACGCTGGATCACGTCGCGTAGCAGGAGCGTCAGGGCGCGGATCTGCTTGTCGCCGTACGCATGCCATTGCGGCTTGCCATCGTTGCCGTCGGTCCAGCCCGGGTTGACGATTTCGATGCCGACGGACGTGCTGTTCATGGCGTTCAGGCCATACCACGCGCTTTCGCCGGCATGCCAGGCGGCGCGGGTCTCGTCGACCAGCCGGTAGGTGCGCCCGGACGTGTTGATCAGGTAATGGGCGCTGACCTGTCCTTGCGACAGCAGCCGCATGGACAGGGCGTCGTCGGCCGAGGTGTAGTGCAGCACCACGAAGCGCACCCGGCTGCTCTGGCTGACCGAGGTGACGGAGGTGTCCAGGTCCAGGCCGGCGGGGCCGCGATGGGCACAGCCCGCCAGGGCCGCGGCGGCCAGGAAAATGGCAATGAAGCGGATCATGTCAGCGCGCCAGATACAGGAACAGGGTGGGCATCTTGTCCAGTTGCGGGGCGGGCTGCTTTTTCCAATCGGCGATCGTGTGGGTGGCAATCCATTCGTCGGCGGTGGTCAGGGCGCGGGCGACGCACAGTCTGGTGTCGCCCTTCAGGCTGGCCAGGAGCGTCGCGAACATGGCGGCGTTGCGGTAGGGCGTTTCGATCAGCAGTTGGGTCTGGTTGTGCCTGGCGGAATGCTGTTCCCAGGCCTTGAGCTGCTTGGCACGCTCGGCGGCGTCCACCGGGGCGTAGCCATGGAACGCGAAGCGCTGGCCATCCAGTCCGCTGGCCATCAGGCCCAGCAGGATGGACGACGGGCCGACCCAGGGCTTGACGGTCACGCCCAGCCGGTGAGCGGCATCGACCACCTTGGCGCCTGGGTCTGCCACGGCGGGGCAGCCGGCTTCGGACACGAGGCCGATATCGGCGCCCTGGTGCACGGGTTCCAGCCAGGCCTTGATCTGGGCTGCGTCGGTCTTGTCCGTCAGGGTGTGGATGGTGATTTCCTGCAGCGGCCGGGTAGTCCCGATCTGCTTGAGGAAAGCGCGCGCCGTCTTGGCATTCTCGGCGATGTAGGTATCCAGCTGGCCCGCCAGGGCGCGCGCGTCGGCGGGCAGCCAGCTTTCAGGGGCGGCCTCGCCCAGGCCGACGGGAATCAGGTGCAGCGAACCGCTCATGCGGGCGCTCCCGGTGCGTCCAGCGGGTCCAGGCCGAACGGGGCCAGCATGCGGGTCAGGGCGATCAGGGGCAGGCCGATGATGGCCGTGGGGTCATCGCTCTGGATGCTTTCCATCAGGGCGATGCCCAGGCTTTCCGCCTTGGCGCTGCCTGCGGTATCGTAGGGTTCCTCGGCGCGCAGGTAGGCATCGATGGCGCGATCGGACAGCTGCCGGAAACGGCACCGCGTCACAATGTCGGCTTTTTCCACCCGCTGGCCGTCGGTGACGGCCAAGGCGCTGTGAAATTCCACGATTTGCCCCGAAAGTGCGCGTAATTGGGCTTGGGCGCGCGGAAAATCCCCCGGCTTGCCGATCGGCTGGCCGTCCACCGTGGCCACCTGATCCGACCCGATCACGATGCTGCCCGGATGTGTGGCCGCCACCGCCATGGCCTTGGCGACCGACAGGCGCAGGGCCAGCGCCTCGGGCGTTTCGCCCGGGTGTGGCGTTTCGTCCACATCGGGCGAAATGGCGGTAAACGGCAGCCGCAGGCGGGTAAGCAGCTCTTTGCGATAGCGCGAGCTGGAAGCGAGGATCAGGCTAGGTTGTTGGGGCATGCGGTATTTGACGCTGATACGTAAGTCACAGTATTATCTAACGTTTTGCGGCATTTTTGCAGTGCAATAGCAGAGCTGAAAAGTACTGGATGGTGAAAACCTCGGGGTGAAAAACCCTCGGGTGCTGAAAAGTACGCTTTGCCTGCGAGCATGCCCGCGAATGCACAGGACACTGTGCGAAAGGACTGATCATCAAGCCCATCGACGCATTCGCATTCGCCCATCAGGGCAGGGAAGCGCAAGGCACCATACCTCTTGTGCGGTTGACGCGCGCGGTTGACGGACTACCCGAACAACCGCTGGGCGATGCCGGGCTGGTGACGTGGTCCGCGCGCGGCGAGATGGGCAAGACGGGGCTGGTGTTAGGCCAGCCGCTCTTGCGCATCCGTGTGCAGGCGAATCCGGTCGTGGTGTGCCAGCGGTGCAATGCACCGTTCGCCTACCCGGTCGACAGCGAAGTCCTGCTGCAGCTGGTCAAGTCTGAAGACGATCTCGACGACGGCATTGCCGGGGGCGATCACGCCGCCGGCCTCGACGACGAGGACGACGAAGACGATGAAGTGGAAGGTAAAGGTTTTGTGTCCAACCAGCCTGAAAAGGTGGTGGGTTCGCATCATTTCGATCTGCTGGCCCAGATCGAAGATGAGCTCATTCTGAGCGTTCCGTATGTGCCCAAGCATGATGTATGCCCGGGCGCGCAGGCCAAAGACAACGAAGCTCCCCAAGAGCCCGTTGTCAAGCGTCCGTCGCCGTTTGCGGTGCTGGAACAACTGAAGCACAAAGATTGAGATCAACATCGGGCCGCATCGCGTACAATGCGCCCCGTTTCTAGGAGTCATCATGGCTGTTCAACAAAACAAGAAGTCCCCGTCCAAGCGCGGTATGCACCGCTCGCACGATTTTCTGGTGAATCCGTCGACGGCTATCGAACCCAACACGGGCGAGACCCATCTGCGTCACCACATCAGCCCCAACGGCTTCTACCGTGGCCGCAAGGTCCTGAAGACCAAGGCCGACGAATAAGGCCCCCGGGCCGAACTCGTACCCGGACCATTTCGGCTGAGCGCTGATACCTGGCACCCGTGATACGCATCGCCATAGACTGTATGGGCGGAGACTTCGGTCTGCCCGTCACGATTCCGGCTGCGATCGAGTTCGCCCGGCAATTTCCGGATACCCGGCTATTGCTGGTCGGGCTTCCCGACGCTATCGAAGCGGCGCTCTCCGAGCACCGCGGCGTGGCGCGCGATCGCCTTGAAATCGTGGCGGCTTCCGAAGTCGTCACCATGGACGACCCGGTCGAGGTCGCCCTGCGCCGCAAAAAAGACTCCTCCATGCGCCTGGCTGCCCAGTCCGTCAAGGACGGGCGGGCCGACGCCTGCGTTTCCGCGGGCAATACCGGCGCCTGGATGGCCATTTCACGCTACGTGCTCAAGACGCTGGACGGTATCGACCGCCCCGCGATCGCCACGTCCATTCCGAACCAGACGGGCCGCGCCACTACGGTGCTGGACCTGGGTGCGAATGTGGACTGCTCGGCCGAGCACCTACTCCAATTCGCCATCATGGGCGCCGCGCTGTCGCAGGCGGTCGACCATCGCGAGAACCCCACCGTGGGCTTGCTCAACATCGGCGAAGAAGTCATCAAGGGCAACGAGGTCGTCAAGGAAGCCGCCGAGCTTCTGCGCGCCAGTCCCCTGAACTTCTACGGCAATGTGGAAGGCAATGACATTTTCAAGGGCACGGTCGACGTCGTCGTCTGCGACGGTTTCGTCGGCAACGTCGTGCTCAAGTCCGTCGAAGGCCTGGCCAAGATGTTGTCCAGCGTCATTCGCGAAGAGTTCAAACGCAATCTGATCACGCTGCTGGTCGGCGCGCTGGCCAAGCCGGTGCTCAACCGCCTGCGCAACCGCGTCGACAACCGCCGCTACAACGGCGCGGCGCTGCTGGGCCTGCGCGGCGTGGTCATCAAGAGCCACGGTTCGGCTGACGCCTACGCTTTCGGTTTTGCGCTGCAACGGGCGCGCGAAGCCGTGGTGAGTAAACTGCTTGAGCGCACCGCTCAGACGGTCGCACAGATCAACCAGCGCGTGCAGTCGGGTTCGGGCGCTTCCGCGCTTGAGCCGGGCGTGGCTGGGGACACCGCTTGATGGATACCGCAATGAAATATTCCGTGATCGCGGGCACCGGCAGCTTCCTGCCGGAACGCGTGGTTTCGAATGACGCCCTGGCAGCGGAACTGGCGACGCGTGACATCGCCACGTCCGACGAGTGGATCGTCGAGCGTACGGGCATCCGCCAGCGCCATTTGGCCGAACGCGGCGTCACCACCAGCCAGCTGGCCACCGAGGCCTCGCGCCGCGCGCTGGCCGATGCCGGCGTCGATGCCTCCGAGGTCGACCTGATCGTGCTGGCCACGTCCACGCCCGATTTCGTGTTTCCCAGCACGGCCTGCCTGGTGCAGGCCAACCTGGGCGCCAAGGGGTCCGCGGCCTTCGACGTGCAGGCCGTGTGCAGCGGGTTCGTCTACGCCCTGACCACCGCCGACAGCTTCATCCGCGCCGGCCGCGCGCGCTGCGCGCTGGTGATCGGCGCTGAAGTGTTCTCGCGCATTCTTGACTGGAACGACCGCAGCACCTGCGTGCTGTTCGGCGATGGCGCGGGCGCTGTCGTGCTCAAGGCCTCCGACACGCCCGGCATCCTGGCCGCGCAGTTGCATGCCGACGGCAGCCAGATGAAGATCCTCAGCGCCGCCGGCAACGTCGCCTATGGCGATGTCACGGGCGACCCGTTCCTGCGCATGGATGGCCAGGCCGTGTTCAAGCAGGCCGTCACGGTGCTGGACCGTTCGGCGCGCGACACCTGCGCCGAAGCCGGTATCGAAGTGGCCGACGTCGATTGGCTGATCCCGCACCAGGCCAACGTCCGCATCCTGAATTTCCTGGCACGCAAGCTTGCGGTGCCGGTCGAAAAGGTTGTCATCACCGTCGACAGCCACGCCAATACTTCCGCGGCCAGCGTGCCGTTGGCCCTGGACGCCGCGCGCCGCGATGGCCGCGTCAAGCCGGGCCAGCTCATCCTGATGCAAGGCGTAGGCGGCGGATTCACCTGGGGTTCCGTACTGGCCCGCATGTAAGGGCGAGTCCGGTCCGGGCGCGGTCAGCCGCGCCCGCCTGGATGACGCGCCCGACATTCCCACAGACTCTGAATCAATCCATACGGTCGAACATGAAAATCGCTTTTGTCTTTCCTGGCCAGGGTTCCCAGTCGGTCGGCATGCTGGACGCCTGGTCCGATGTTGCCGCGGCGACCGACGTCGTGGCGCGCGCCTCGCAGGCGCTTGGCCAGGACCTGGGCGCGTTGATCGCGCAGGGTCCCGCCGAGCAGCTCAACCTGACCACCAATACCCAGCCGGCCATGCTGACGGCCAGCGTCGCGTTCTTCGCGGCCTGGCGCGCAGCGGGCGGCCGCATGCCCGACGTCGTGGCCGGCCACAGCCTGGGCGAATACGCCGCGCTGACGGCCGCCGGTTCGCTGGCCCTTGAAGATGCCGTGCGCCTGGTGCGCGTGCGCGCCGATGCGATGCAGGCCGCCGTGCCGGTCGGCACCGGCGCCATGGCTGCCATCCTGGGCCTGGACGACGATGCCGTGCGCGCCGCTTGTGGCTCCGCCGCGCAGGGCGAAGTGGTCGAAGCCGTCAATTTCAACGCCCCGGCGCAAGTCGTGATCGCGGGCCACAAGGCCGCCGTCGAACGCGCCTGCGAACTGGCCAAGGCAGCGGGCGCCAAGCGTGCGCTGCTCTTGCCGGTGTCCGCGCCGTTCCACTCCAGCCTGCTCAAGCCCGCCGCCGATGTGCTGGCCGGCGCATTGGCCGGCGTGGCGGTGTCTGCGCCCCAGGTGCCTGTCATCAATAACGTCGATGTCGCATCGCCGGTCGAGCCCGGGGCAATCCGGGATGCGCTGGTACGCCAGGCATGGCATCCTGTGCGCTGGGTGGAAACGCTGCGCGCCATGAAGGCCCAGGGCGTGACCCACATCATCGAATGCGGTCCCGGCAAGGTGCTGGCCGGCCTGACCAAGCGCATCGATCCCGAGCTTACCGGTTTGGCCATCACGGATCCGGCTTCGCTGGAAGCCGCGTTGGCCGCGGTTAACGGAAATTAAGAGCATGGAAAACACCTCGATCGAACTGCAGGGCAAGATCGCCCTGGTCACGGGCGCGACGCGCGGCATTGGCCGCGCCATCGCCCAGGAACTGGCTGCGCGCGGCGCAACCGTCGTCGGCACGGCCACGTCCGAGTCCGGCGCGGCCGCCATCACCGAAGCCCTGGCGCCGTTCGGCGGCCGTGGCGTGGTGCTGGACGTGACCAACGCCGAAGCGTGCGACGCCCTGATCGACGCCTTGGGCAAAGAAGGCGGTGGCCCCCACATCCTCGTCAATAATGCAGGCATCACCCGCGATACGCTGGCAATGCGCATGAAAGACGACGACTGGTCGGCCGTCATCGATACCAATCTGGCCTCGGTGTTCCGCCTGTCGCGCGCCGTGCTGCGCAACATGATGAAGGCCCGTTGGGGACGCATCATCAACGTCACGTCGGTGGTGGGCTCCAGCGGCAACGCTGGCCAGGCCAACTACGCGGCCGCCAAGGCCGGTGTGGCCGGCATGTCGCGCGCCCTGGCGCGCGAACTGGGCAGCCGCAACATCACCGTCAATTGCGTGGCGCCGGGTTTCATCGATACCGACATGACGCGCGCCCTGGGCGAAAGCCAGACCGCCGCGCTGCTGCAGCAGATTCCGCTGGGCCGTCTGGGTTCGCCCACGGACATCGCCCATGCGGTGGCCTTTTTGTCCGGGCCGCAGGCGGGTTACATTACCGGCACCACCCTGCACGTCAACGGCGGGATGTACATGCAATAAGTCACGAAGCGCGCGGGCGGCCCAGGCCGCCGCGCCATCGTCGGGCAACTGGCGGGGCAACGCGCGGTTCAACCGGAAACGCCGCACACCGGTATTGCTGCGCCCTCGGGGCGACAGTTCGACGTGCGCGGTGTTATTTTTGTCACGGCCTGGCGTTTGCAGTACTCTGCGCTTGGCTATAATTCGCGGGATTTTTCCCATTTGGAGATCTGCATGGAAAGCATCGAACAGCGCGTCAAGAAGATCGTCGCTGAACAACTTGGCGTGAACGAAGCCGAGATCAAGAACGAATCCTCCTTCCTTGACGACCTCGGTGCCGATTCGCTCGACATGGTCGAACTGGTCATGGCGCTCGAAGACGAATTCGAGACCGAGATCCCCGACGAAGAGGCCGAAAAGATCACGACCGTGCAACAAGCGATTGATTACATCAATTCGAACGGTAAGCAGTAAGCTCAGCCTATATCCTTCTGGTTGCCCGAAATTCGATTTCGGAGTCAACCGGGAATCGGGGCGGTTTCAGGAATTTGCCGTGTGGTCCACGCGCGGGACGGGGGTTAAAGCCCGACCCGCTTTTGCGTGTGCCGCACGTGCAGCGCATCCCGAAAACCGCCTTTCTTTTGTCTGTTTGAGGAGTCATCCGTGAAGCGACGAGTCGTCATCACTGGCCTTGGTATCGTTTCGCCCGTTGGCAACGACCTGACCACCGCTTGGGACAATATCGTCAACGGACGTTCTGGCATCAGCCGCATCACCCGTTTCGATCCCTCGGCCATCACCACGCACATCGCTGGCGAAGTCAAAGACTTCGACATCAGCACCTATATCTCGGCCAAAGAAGCCCGCCAGATGGATACCTTCATCCATTACGGCCTGGCTGCCGGGATGCAGGCGTGGCGCGACAGCGGCCTGGAAGTCACCGAAGCCAATGCCGAGCGCATCGGCGTGATCGTCGGTTCGGGCATCGGCGGCCTGCCGCGCATCGAAGAAACCCAGGTCGAGTACATGGCCAAGGGTCCGCGGCGCATTTCGCCGTTCTTCGTGCCGGGTTCGCTGATCAACCTGATCTCCGGTCACCTGTCCATCGCCTATGGCATGAAGGGCCCCAGCTACGCCGTCGTGTCGGCCTGCACCACGGGCCTGCATTGCATCGGCGATGCGGCCCGCCTGATCGAGTACGGCGATGCCGACGTCATGGTGGCAGGCGGCGCCGAGTCGACCGTGTCGCCGCTGGGTATCGGCGGTTTTGCCGCCATGCGCGCGCTGTCGACCCGCAACGATGACCCTCAAACGGCTTCGCGTCCCTGGGACCGCGACCGCGACGGCTTCGTGCTGGGCGAAGGCGCCGGCGTGCTGGTGCTGGAAGAATACGAACACGCCAAGAAGCGCGGCGCGCGCATCTATGGTGAGCTCGCCGGCTACGGCATGAGTTCCGACGCCCACCACATCACGGCCCCCGACAAGGACGGCCCGCGTCGCGGCGTCATCAACGCGCTGCGCAACGGCGGCCTTAACGTGGACGACATCCAGTACGTCAACGCGCACGGCACGTCCACGCCCCTGGGCGACAAGAACGAGACCGACGCGCTGAAGCTGGCTTTCGGCGACCACGCCAAGAAGCTGGTGGTGAACTCGACCAAGTCCATGACCGGCCACCTGCTGGGCGCGGCAGGCGGTATCGAGGCCGTGTTCACGACCCTGGCGGTCTACAACCAGGTCTCGCCCCCGACGATCAACATCTTCAATCAAGATCCGGAATGCGATCTGGATTACTGCGCCAACGAGGCGCGGCAGATGAAGATCGACGTGGGTCTGTCCAACTCGTTCGGCTTCGGCGGCACCAACGGCTCGATGGCCGTTCGCCGGGTCTGATTTGGAAGACCCAGGCCAGGGGCGCTGGACGTTTCGCGTGCCTGTCTTGCGGCCGCGCGGCGTTGCGGCGCTTCCGGCCTTGGGGCTGGCCGCGGCCGCGGCCAGCCTCCTGACTGCCGGCGCCTGGCTTGGCCCCGCCTGGCTGGCCGTCGCCGCCCTGGTGACACTGGCGCTGGCGGCGGGGCTGTTACACTCGGACGGTAGTGGCCTGTCCCCGGTATCGGCGTTGCGTACGGCGGCCGGATCCGGCCGTTGGCAGGTGCGCCTGCCGGGCGGCTGGCAGGACGCGGCGCTGGTGTACCAGCATCGCGGGCCGGCATGGCTTACGCTCACCCTGCAGCCCTTGCCCTCCGGGAGTATGGCCTTTAACAACAACAATGTAACTTTCACCGTCTGGCAGCAGACGTTGCGACCCCAGGCCTGGCGGCGTTTGTGCGTCCTGGCGGGTGCGGCGCGGCGCTTGTCCCCGGCGGTCCGCCTGCGGGAGGCCTCATGAGCGAGCGCGAAGTCGACGCCGAGCTTGTCGCCCGCGTCCAGCGGGGCGACAAGAAGGCCTTCGATCTGCTGGTGCTGAAGTACCAGCGAAAGATTCTTCGCCTGCTGGCCCGGATGATCCGGGACCCGTCCGAAATCGAGGACGTGGCCCAGGAAGCGTTCATCAAGGCCTATCGGGCCCTGCCTCAGTTTCGGGGCGAAAGCGCGTTCTACACCTGGTTGTATCGCATTGCCATCAATACGGCCCGCAATTGGCTCGCCTCGCAGGGCCGGCGGCCGAGCGCGCCCAATGCGATAGAAACGGAAGACGGTGAAACTTTTAACGAAACCGACAACCTAACCGATATAAGCACGCCGGAATCCATGGTGGCCAGCCGCGAGATCGCCGAGACGGTGAACGCGGCCATCGAGGAATTGCCCGAGGAATTGCGCACCGCGATCGTCCTGCGTGAAATCGAAGGTATGAGTTACGAAGACATCGCCCAGAGCATGGACTGCCCCATTGGTACGGTGCGTTCCCGCATTTTTCGTGCGCGTGAAGCCATCGCGACCAAGTTGCGCCCATTGCTTGGCACCGATGCCGAGCGTCGCTGGTAAGGAGTGGCAGTCATGCAGACAACAGCAGCCAAGTCCGTCGTTTCTTCCGAGGCCGCCTGGGAGGAATCACTTTCCGCCTGGATGGACGGAGAGGAAACCGACGATATTCTCCCCGGCCTGCTGACCCGTGAAGGGCGGCAGACCTGGGACACCTATCATCTTATTGGTGATGCCCTGCGCAACACCGACCTGGCGCTGACGCCCAGCGCGGGCTTTCACGCCCGTCTGTCGCGCGCGCTGGACGCCGAGCTGCCGATCGTGGCGGCGCCCCGGCGCCGTTCGCCGCTGCGCATGGGCCTGTCCGGCCTGGCCGTGGCGGCCGCGGTCGCGACCGTCGCCTGGGTGGCCCAGCCGTACCTGGCGGGCGGCTCCCCCGGCACCGAGACGCGCGTGCTGGCCGACGCCAGCCTGAGCGGCACCGACACTTCGGGCCTGAGCGACTACCTGGAGGCCCATCGCCAGATGGCCGGCCCCAGCGCGGTCCGCCAGGTGTCGTTCGATGTCGGAGCGGGACGCTGATGGCCTTGGTGCTTCCGAATCGCTGGCCGGTGCTGGGCCGGGCCGCCTCGTGGCAGGCCCACCGCGCCGGCTGGTTTGCCGCTACGCTCCTGACCGCATTCCTGGCCGCGCACGAACCCGCGCGCGCCGCCGATACCGCACCCGCCCAGCAGGGCGATGATGTGGTCCAGCTGCTGTCGCGCATCCAGCAGGCGGCGCGCAAGCAGGACTACGCGGGCGTGTTCATGTATCAGCAGGGCGAGATGATCCAGTCGTCGCGCCTGGTGCACGTACTGGACGGTACCGGCGAACGCGAACGGCTCGAGATCCTGGACGGCCAGCCGCGCGAGTACCTGCGCCATAACGAAGACGTGCAGTGCCTGATCCCCGAGCGCAAGACGGTCCTGATCGAGCGTCGCCGCGGCGACCGCTTTCCCGGCCTGCTGCTGGGCGATCCGGCCAACCTGACCGAGCACTACAAGATCCGCACCGAATCGGCCCTGCACCGGGTCGCCGGGCGCGAATGCCGCCTGATCACTATTGAACCGCTGGACAAGTTGCGCTATGGCTATCGCCTGTGCGCCGACGTCGAGACCAACCTGCTGCTGAAGGCCCAGACGCTCAACGCCGCCCGCGGCGTGGTCGAGCAGGTGTCGTTCACGTCGCTGCGCCTGGGCGCCGAGGTCGATCCGCAGTCGCTGACGTCACGCTGGAACACGCGCGACTGGAAGGTGCTGGAACCCGCCATGAAGCCGGTCGACCTGGGCGCGCTGGGATGGCGCATTCCGGCGCCCAAGGGCTTCAGCGTGGTGATGCAGGTATCGCGCTCGATGGGGCGCGGGGCTACGGTCAACCAGATGGTGCTGTCCGATGGCCTGGCAGCGATTTCGGTGTTCATCGAACCCTATGACAGCCAGCGCGGCCATCATCCGCCCCCTGGCGCCGCCCAGCGTGGTTCCATTACCGTGTACGGCACCCGCATCGCCGATTACTGGCTCACCGCCGTGGGCGAGGTGCCGGTGGCGACGCTGGAACAGCTGGCGGAAGCGACTGAATACGTACCCGTGGCGAACGCTCCGGCGGCCGGCTCCAAGTGAGCGGCCTCTGCGGCAAGAAGTAAATTCGGAGCAATCTATGAAAGCATTGATGGTGTCGAACCCCAGCCTGCGGCGCTTTCTGGCGGCCGCGACGGCGGGGCTCATGATGTCGGCCGCTTTCGCGCCCGTCTCGCAGGCGCAGACCCCCGCGGCCGATACGCCCACCCCGACGGTGGTGCTGCCTGACTTCACCAGCATCATCGAAAAGGCCGACCCGGCGGTCGTGAACATCCGCACCACCGCCACCGTGCCGATCCGCGGCGTGGGCCCCGGCGGCAACGATCCGGCCGAACTGTTCCGCTGGTTCTTCGGCCCCGACTTCCAGCCGCCGGGCCAGCAGGCCCCCGGCCAGCGTCAACGTCCGCAGCAGCCGCAACCCGAAGAACGCACCGTGCCGCGCGGCGTGGGCTCGGGCTTCTTCATTTCCGATGACGGCTACATCATGACCAACAACCACGTGGTCAGCGATGCAACCGACATCTACGTCACCCTGACCGACGGCCGCGAGTTCAAGGCCAAGGTCATCGGCACCGACGAGCGCACCGACGTCGCGCTGATCAAGATCGAAGCCAAGGACATGACCCCGCTGGTCATCGGCGACCCCAAGAAGCTCAAGAAGGGCCAATGGGTGCTGGCCATCGGTTCGCCGTTCGGCCTGGATTCCACGGTCACCTCGGGCATCGTCAGCGCCATCGGCCGCGATACCGGCGAATACCTGCCGTTCATCCAGACGGACGTGGCAGTGAACCCTGGCAACTCGGGCGGTCCGCTGATCAACCTGGCGGGCGAGGTCGTGGGCATCAATTCCCAGATCATCTCGCGCAGTGGCGGCTTCATGGGCATTTCGCTGGCCATTCCCATCGACGAAGCCATGCGGGTGGTGGATCAGTTGCGCGCCACCGGCAAGGTCACGCGCGGCCGCGTGGGCGTGCAGATCGGCGAAGTCGGCAAGGACGTGGCCGAAGCCATCGGCCTGCCCAAGGCCGAAGGCGCCCTGGTCAGCAGCGTCGAGGTCGACGGTCCGGCCGAACAGGCGGGCGTGCAGCCGGGCGACGTGATCCTGTCGTTCAACAAGGAACCGATCAAGCGTTGGTCCGATCTGCCGCGCATCGTCGGCGAAACCAAGCCTGGCACGCGTGCCGACATGGAAGTGTGGCGCAAGGGCAAGAAGATGACGCTGTCGGTCAAGGTGGGCGAGATTCCCGCCGAGAAGGCCGCTGCTGGCAAGAAGCCTGCGGCGCCTGCGCCGGAAATCACCAATGCGCTGGGCCTGGGCGTGGTGGACGTGCCCGTCGATGTGCAGAAAAAGCTGCGCATCAAGGGCGGCGTGCAGGTCAAGGTCGCCGAAGGCGCGGCCGCCAAGGCGGGCCTGCAGGAAGGCGACATTGTGTTGGCCCTGAACGACACCGACGTCACTGGCGCCAAGCAGTTTGCCGAGCTGGTGGGCAAGCTGGACAAGGGCCGCGCGGCGGGCTTGCTGGTGCGCCGCGGCGAGCAGACGCAGTGGGTGGCGGTACCCGCAAGCAAATAAGGCCCAAGACCGGCTAAAATGGCTGGTTGCCGCAAGAGGGGGCGCCTGGCGCCCCCTCGTTTTTGCCCGGAAACGCCGCGGATCGCGGCCCGGCAGGGCGGCCGGGCCTGGTGCCCGAGGCGTTTGCCTATAACCCCCGTCAGCCGTGCCTACCCTGGTGGCGGCGTCTTCCGGCAGTTTGCCGAGTGTTCCGTCCCTTTTAAATTCAAGCATGCAGCATATTCGCAACTTCTCCATCATTGCCCACATCGATCACGGCAAATCGACCCTGGCCGATCGCCTGATCCAGCGCTGCGGCGGATTGGCGGATCGCGAAATGTCGGCGCAGGTGCTCGACTCCATGGAGATCGAACGCGAGCGCGGCATTACCATCAAGGCCCAGACTGCGGCCCTGCACTACAAGGCGCAGGACGGCAAGATCTACAACCTGAACCTGATCGACACCCCGGGGCACGTCGACTTCTCGTATGAAGTCAGCCGCTCGCTGTCGGCCTGCGAAGGCGCGCTGCTGGTGGTGGATGCCTCGCAGGGCGTCGAAGCCCAGACCGTGGCCAACTGCTACACCGCCATCGAGCTGGGCGTGGAAGTGCTGCCGGTGCTGAACAAGATGGACCTGCCGCAGGCCGACCCCGAAGGCGCCCGCCAGGAAGTCGAGGACGTGATCGGCATCGACGCCTCGCAAGCCGTGCTGGCCAGCGCCAAGACCGGCATGGGCATCGACGAAATCCTGGAATCGATCGTGGCGCGCGTGCCGCAGCCCAAGGGCGACCCCGACGCGCCGCTGCAGGCCCTGATCATCGACTCGTGGTTCGACAACTACGTGGGCGTGGTCATGCTGGTGCGCATCGTCAACGGCGTGCTCAAGCCCAAGGACAAGATCCTGCTGATGGCCTCCGGCGCCACCCACCTGTGCGAGCAGACCGGCGTGTTCACGCCGAAGTCGCAGCAGCGCCCGCATCTGTCGGCGGGCGAGGTGGGCTTCATCATCGCCGGCATCAAGCAGCTCGAAGACGCCAAGGTCGGCGATACTGTTACGCTGGCCAACAAGCCGGCCGCCGCGGCCTTGCCCGGTTTCAAGGAAGTGAAGCCGCAGGTGTTCGCCGGCCTGTACCCGGTGGAAAGCTCCGAATACGACCAACTGCGCGATTCGCTCGACAAGCTCAAGCTGAACGATGCCGCGCTGATGTTCGAACCCGAAGTGTCGCAGGCGCTGGGCTTCGGCTTTCGCTGCGGCTTCCTGGGCCTTCTGCACATGGAAATCGTGCAGGAACGCCTGGAGCGCGAATTCGACATGGACATCATCACCACCGCGCCGTCGGTGGTGTACGAAGTCGAGCAGCGCGATGGCACTGTGATCACGGTCGAAAGCCCGTCGCGCATGCCGGAAGTGGGCAAGATCCAGGACATTCGCGAACCGATCGTGAAGGTCACGCTGTTCATGCCGCAAGACTACGTCGGCCCGGTCATGACGTTGTGCAACAACAAGCGCGGCTCGCAGATCAACATGAGCTACCACGGGCGTCAGGTGCACCTGGTGTACGAGATCCCGCTGGCCGAAATCGTGCTGGACTTCTTCGACAAGCTCAAGTCGGTGTCGCGCGGCTATGCCTCGATGGACTACGAGTTCCTGGAATATCGCTCGGCCGACGTGGTGCGCGTGGATCTGCTGATCAACAACGACCGCGTCGACGCGCTGGCCGTGATCGTTCACCGCAGCAACGCCCGCCATCGCGCCCGCGATGTCGTGACGCGCATGCGCGGCTTGATTCCGCGCCAGATGTTCGACGTCGTGATCCAGGCCGCCATCGGCGCCGAAATCATTGCCCGCGAAAACGTCAAGGCGCTGCGCAAGAACGTGCTGGCCAAGTGCTACGGCGGCGACATCTCGCGCAAGAAGAAGCTGCTGGAAAAGCAGAAGGCCGGCAAGAAGCGCATGAAGCAGGTCGGCACGGTGGAAATTCCCCAGGAAGCATTCCTGGCCATCTTGCAAGTGGACGACAAATAGAACCCAAGAAGGCGGTTAGCTGATGAGTTGGAACTTTGCCCTGATCCTGTTTGTTCTGCTGGTGCTGACCGGCATCATCTGGGGACTCGATCTGGCCGTATTGCGGCGCGGCCGCGAACGCCGGGCCCAGGAAGCCATGGCGCAGTACGACGCGGCCCTGGCCGGCGGCGACGCGCAAGAGGCCGAGCGCCAGCGGCGCGAAGCCGGCGACAAGGCCCGCCGCGTGCCGTGGTGGATCGAATACGCGGTCAGCTTTTTCCCGGTGATCCTGTTCGTGTTCGTGCTGCGTTCGTTCGTGGTCGAGCCGTTTCGCATCCCGTCGGGTTCGATGCTGCCCACGCTGCAATCGGGCGATCTGATCCTGGTGAACAAGTTCAGTTATGGCCTGCGCCTGCCCGTCATCGACAAGAAGGTCGTCGACATCGGCAAGCCGCAGCGCGGCGACGTGTTCGTGTTCCGCTACCCCGTGGATCCGGACGTCGACTACATCAAGCGCGTGGTCGGCCTGCCGGGCGACGAAGTGGCCTACCTGGACAAAAAGCTGTACGTGAACGGCCAATTGGTGACGCATGTGCGCGACGGCGACTACTTCGAACCCGATCGTGTCTCGTATATCGCACAATATAAAGAGAAGTTGGGCGAAGTTAGTCACAATATCCTGCTCGATGAGAGCCGGCCGCAGGAATATCGTCCGCAGTACCAATTTCCGTCCCTGGGGAACTGCCAATATTCCCGCGATGGGGTACGCTGCAAAGTACCCGAGGGGCAATACTTCGCCATGGGCGATAATCGGGATAACAGCGCCGACAGTCGATACTGGGGTTTCGTACCTGAAGCCAATATCGTCGGGAAGGCCTTCTTCATCTGGATGAATTTCAGCGATCTCAGCCGGATCGGCCGGTTCAACTGATTATGTCGCTAGCCACGCTAGAAAACCGGCTGGATCACCACTTCGGTGATCCAGCATTGCTTGAACAGGCACTGACGCATCGTAGCCATGGTGCGCGCCACAACGAGCGGCTGGAATTCCTTGGGGATTCCGTGCTGAACTTCGTCGTCGCGGCGATGCTGTTCGAGCGTTATTCGAAAATCGACGAGGGCGACCTGTCGCGCCTGCGGGCCAACCTGGTCAAGCAGGCCTCGCTGGCCGATATCGCCCAGCGCCTGGAACTGTCGCAATACCTGCGCCTGGGCGAAGGTGAATTGAAGAGCGGCGGTTTCCGCCGTCCGTCGATCCTGGCGGACACGGTCGAGGCCCTGTTCGGCGCCGTGTTCCTGGATGCCGGCTTTGACGCCGCCCGCCGTGTGATCGTGCGCCAGTACCAGCCGGTGCTGGCCTCGGTCGACCCCAAGACCCTGGGCAAGGACGCCAAGACCTTGCTGCAGGAATTTCTGCAGGGCCGCAAGCTGGCCCTGCCCGTGTATACCGTGGTGGCCACGCATGGCGCGGCCCACAGCCAGCAGTTTGAAGTCGAGTGCGCCATTCCCGCGCTCGAGATCAAAGTGACGGCACCTGGCGCCAGTCGCCGCGCCGCCGAGCAATCGGCGGCCAAGCTGGCCCTGGAAGCCGCGCTGGCCGTCAGCCCGGCGACCAAGGCTGCCCGCAAGTCGGGCAAGGCGCGCAAAACCGCGCAATTGTCGCTGCCCGTGGCAGTGTCCCAAGAGACTAAATGAGCGATACCCCTTTTCGTACCGGCTTCGTGGCCATCGTCGGCCGCCCCAATGTGGGCAAGTCCACGCTGACGAATGCCCTGATCGGTTCCAAGATTTCCATCGTGTCGCGCAAGGCGCAGACGACGCGTCACCGCATTCATGGCGTGCTGACGCGCGAGCACGAGCAATTCGTGTTCGTCGATACGCCGGGGTTCCAGACGCGCCATGGCGGCGCGATGAACCGCATGATGAACCGCGTCGTGACGCAGGCCCTGGCCGACGTCGACGTGGTGGTGCACGTGGTCGAGGCCGGTAAATGGTCCGAGGGCGACGCCAAGCTGCTGCCGCTGTTGCCGTCGCCCGAGCGCACCATCCTGGTCGTCAGCAAGATCGACGCCCTGAAGAACCGCGACGAGCTGTTCGCCTTTGTCTCCAAGATCATGGCGCTGCACCCGTTCGGCGCCGTGGTGCCGGTCAGCGCCACCAAGAACCAGCAGCTGGACCAGCTGCTGCAGGAAATCGCGGCGCGCCTGCCGGAAGGCGAGGCGATGTTCGAAGAAGACACCCTGACCGACCGCCCGATGCGCTTCATCGCGGCCGAGCTGGTGCGCGAGAAGATCTTCCGCCTGGTGGGCGACGAACTGCCCTATGGCTGTACGGTCGTCATCGAGCAATGGGAAGAAACCGACAAGGGCGCGCGCATTGCCGCCTGCGTCGTCGTGGAGCGTGACAGCCACAAGCCCATTCTGTTGGGCACCGGCGGCATGCACATGAAACGCATCGCTTCCGAGGCGCGGCAGGACATCGCCAAGCTGCTGGACAAGCCGGTGCACCTTGAGATCTACATCAAGGTGCGCAAGGGCTGGTCCGACCGCGAGAGTGCGCTGCGCGATCTGGGCTATGAGTAAACGGGCGCCACGCGTCCAGGATCGCCCGGGATACATGCTGCACGCCACTGCGTGGCGTGAGACTTCCCTCATTGTTCAGACCTTCTCGCGCGACCACGGCTGTGTGGCCATGGTCGCCAAGGGCGCCAAGCGCCCGTATTCCGTCCTGCGCCCCGTGTTGTCGGCCTTTCAGCCCTTGCTGCTGTCCTGGACCGGCAATGGCGAAGTCAAGACGCTGACGCGTGCCGAGATCATGGGCGTGCGCGCCCTGAGTGGCACCGCGCTGATGTCGGCCTGGTACATGAACGAGCTGCTGCTGCGGCTGTTGCCCCGCGAAGACGCCCATCCCTTGCTGTTCGATGCCTACGACATGGCATTGCAGCAGCTCTCTGGCGGCACCCGCGCCGCCGGCGCCTTGCGCCGCTTCGAATGGACGCTGCTGCGCGAAACCGGTTATGGCGTGGACGAAGCCGAGCCCGATTTCGACGACCCGGTCATCGAGCCGGCCTTGCGCCGCGACCTGCGCGAGCGCCTGGCCGAGAACCTGGCCGGCCGGCCCCTGGCCACGCGCCGGGTGCTGATGGACCTGCAGCGCATCTGAGCCTGCGGCGCGTCCGGCCATGACCTTCACGCTCAAACAGGTCGAGACCTTTCGTACGGTCTACGAAACCGAAAGCGTGACCGCCGCCGCCCGGCGCCTGGACGTGTCGCCCGCCACCGTCAGCGCCACCCTGGCCGCTCTGGAAGCCAGCATCGAACTGCGCCTGTTCGAGCGCGTACGCCAGCGCATGCTGCGCACCCCCGAAGCCACGTTGCTGTACGAAGAAATCCGACGCCTGAACGTTGGTCTGGAAAGCCTGGGCAGGAAGATCCGGGCCATTCGCGGAGCGGCCCAGCCGCGGCTACGCATCGGCTGCATCCATGCCTACAGCGGCGCGGTGGTCAGCGATGCCATCACGCGTTTTCGCCAGCGCTATCCCGATACGCCGCTGTACTTGCAGATCCGCGATTCGAATACGCTGCGCGACATGGTCGTGTCCGGCGAACTGGACCTGGCGACGGTGGCGGACGAGTCGGAACTGGAAGGTCTGCGCGGTCACCGGCTGGCCAGCTTGCGGGCCGTGGTGGTGTTTCCTGAAACCCATTCGCTGGCGCGCCTCGCGCAGGTCGGATTTGCCCAGTTGGCCGACGCCGACATCATTGCGTTGAACACCGAGGATGCTTCGCGCCAGCGGCTGGATGCGCTGGTGCTGCAGGCCGGCGCGAGCCTGAAGATCGCCATCGAGACGCCGTATTCCGCGACCGTCTGCCAGTTGGCCCTGGACGGCCATGGCGTCGGCATTGCCAACCCCGCCACGGCGGTGAGCCTGGAAGCGGCGGGGTTGCGCCACCGGCCGTTGGCCGCGCCGGTGCATTTCGAATGCCACATGATCGTCCACGGCAGTCGGCCTCTGTCCGAAGCCGGCAAGTTCTGGGCGACCTGTTTGCGGGCCGCCCTGGCGCCGCTGGTGGAACGCTATGGGGTCGCCCGCGGCTAGACGCGCGGCGCAACGCGTCAAGCGTTGCGCCAGCCACGTCCTCCTTCCTGCATCAACCTCGGCGTCCGTCCGACGTCAGGATCAATACCACCGACGATTCTGCATCCAGTTGGCCCGCGCGCCGCAACCGCGTCACCGCCGCCAGCGCCGCGGCCGACGACAGTTCGGTGGCCAGGCCCATGCGTTCCAGCCGTTGTTGGGCCTGCGCGGCCGCGGCATCCGAGACCTCGACCGGTGAACCGCCCGAGCGCGACAGGGCTTGCAGCGATTGCAGGGTGGTCGTGCCGCCCGCGATCGAGTACTGGTCCGTGGCGCCTTCCCACAGGCTGCGCGCATCGCCCGTGGCCCGAGCCCGCGATAGGCGAGCGTAGGGTTCCACGGCGTGCAGGCGCGGCAGTTGCGCGATCAGGCCGGCATGCAGCAAGTGCTGCCAGCCCAGCAGGATGCCCCACAGCAGGTCGCCCCGGGCGGTCGGCACGATGATGTCCGTCGGCAGACCGCTGGCGTCGAAGATCTCGCGGGCGATGGGCTTGTAGCCTTCGACCCCATAAGCGTGGGTGCCGACAGGCGGATTGAGATAGTTGGTGCCGGCGAAGGCGCCTTGATTGCGGCACAGGTCCGCCACAAACGGCCAGCGCGCCAGGCTGTCGTCAAACGCCGTCAGGCGGGCGCCGAAGCGCTGCATGGCGTCGCGCTGCAAGGGTGGACAGTTGCGGGTGATGGCGATGTCCGCTTGCAGCCCGGCGGCGGCGCAGTAGGCGGCCAGCGAGACGCCGGCATTGCCGCTGGACGCGGCGGCCACGCGGGACGCCCCCGCCAGACGGGCGCGCGACACGAGCTGCGCGGCCATGCGGTCTTTGTGGCTGCCGGTGGGATTGGCGCTTTCGCATTTCAACCACAGCTGGCCGACGCCTTCGGCTTGCGCCAACGGCGAGGCGTCCAGGCAAGGCGTAGCGCCTTCGCCCAATGTCACGGGATCCAGCACCGGCAGGGCCATTGCGTCATCGCCTGCCATCGCGTCATAGCGGCATTCCAGCGAGGCGGGGTGGCCGGCCTGCAGGCAATGGGGGCAGCCTTCCGGGTAATCGGTGGGCGGCAGCAGGCTTTCGCAGCGGATGCAGCGCAGGCCGGACAAGCGGGGGTTCATCAGCATGGGTCAGTACAACGAGGCAAGGGAATCCAGGGGGAGGGCGGGCGCGACTTGCAGCAGGCAGTCGCCATCGTCGCTGCGGGCGATGGCGCGCAGGCAGACGACGGTGCCCGCCTGCGGGCTGGGCAGGTTGCGCGACGCCTGGTCGGGCCGGGCCGGTTCGATGAGCTGGCCGATGGTCTGGCCGGCCGTCACGGTCTGGCCGAGGGCGACGCCGGGCACGAAGACGCCGCTGTCGCGCGTACGCAAGGTGGCGGCCGGTGCATCCAGGTCGTAGAGCGACGGGTCGGGTTGGCGCGGCGCCGCGCTGGCCAGGAGGCCCAGCTCGGCCAGGCAGCCCAACAGGCCGTCGCGGCAATCTTCGACCAGTGTGCGGGTGGTTTCACGGCCGCCGCCGATTTCCGCGCTGAGCCGCAGCACGCCCAGGCGGCTGGCGGCCGCGGGCAGGGAGCCGCCCTCGGTGCCGCGAAAGAACACGCAATGGGGCAGGCCGAAGGCGCGCGCCAGCGCCGGCAGGCGTTCGTCGTACGCATCGTCGCCGTAGCGGGTGATGACCGATGACGGCAGGTAACGCAGCGATGCGCCGCCGCTATGCACGTCGACCAGCGCCTGGATGTGAGGCAACAGCCGGGTTTCCAATGCGGCGGCCACGCTTTCCGTGTAGCCGCGCGCCGGCGCGCCCAGGAAGGCGCGATTGAGGTTGCCGGCGTCCGAGGGCGACAGGCGGGTGCCGGCCAGAGAGGCTTCGGCATTGGCGGCGGGCAGCAGGTAGACCGTGCCGCGTTGCAGGACGCCCGGCAGCAGGTGCCACAGTTGCAGGATGGCGGCCTGGCCTTCCCATTCGTCGCCATGCACGCCGGCCATCAGGGCCACGGCGGGGCCGGGCCCGGCCTCGATCTTCAGCACGGGCACGGTGATGCGCCGGTACGCCGACGTGTTGGTGGCGGCGGCGCAGGTGAAGTCTTCCCGGCTTACCTTGGCCATGGCGAGGCTCCCGTCGGCAGCGCGCGAGGCGTCAATCCAGCGTGGTGCCGGCCGCCTTGATGATGCTTTCCCATTTGGGCAGTTCCTTCTGAATCTGGGTCTTCACGTCTGCGGGCGAGCCGCCCAGCGGTTCTTGCGATCGGCTGCGCAGTTCCTTGCTGACCGCGTCCGAACGCAGGGCGGTGTTCATCGCCGCGTTCAGCTTGGCAATCACCGCGGGGGGCGTGCCGGCGGGCGCCACCAGGGCGCTCCAGGCGGATTGCTCATAGTCGGGGTAGCCTTGTTCGGCCACCGTCGGTACGTCCGGATTGGAGGCGGCACGGCCCTTGGTGGTGACGGCCAGCGCGCGCAGGCGGCCGTCCTTCAGGTTGCCGATCAAGGGCGGCAGGTTCTCCATCATCGAATCCACATGCCCGCCCAGCAGGTCCGACAACTGGGCGGCGGTGGCCTTGTAGGGAATCTGGCGCACGGCCGCACCGGTCTGGGCGATGAAAAGTTTGACGCCGACCTCGCTGGTGGTGCCGGGGTCGGCCGAGGTCATGGTCAGGCGGTCGGGCTGGGCGCGGCTGGCGGCGATGAAGCTTTTCAGGTCACGGTACGGCGAGGCGGCGTTGACGACGATGACGTTGGGCGTTTCGGCGACCAGTCCGATGGGCGTGATGTCGCGATCCAGGTCATAGAGCTGCTGCTTGAACAGATAGCGATGCAGCACCAGCGTGCCGACGTGTGCATAGCCGATGGTGTAGCCGTCGGGCGCGGCGCGCACCAAGGCCTGGGTGCCGATGCGGCCTCCCGCGCCCACGCGGTTTTCCACCACCACCGGCTGCCCCAGCGTGCGGCTCATTTCCTGACCGACCAGGCGGGCGGTGATGTCGGCGTTGCCGCCGGCTGCGGCGGGCACGATCAGGGTGATCGGGCGGGTGGGGTAATCGGCCAGCGCGGGCGGCGCGGTCAGGCAAAGCAACAGGGCGGCAAGGCTGGCGGTGCGTGTCATGACGATTCCCGGGACGTTAGGGGCATGCGAGATCGGAGGGTGCGATCAGGCTGCGCCATTGTGCGGCGGCCGCGCCGGGAATTTGTTCGGTTTATTGAGATGGATGTTTGGTTGAATCTAACGGCTCGGCAGGCCGGTCGGCGCGGCGCCCCAGTCCATAGCCGAGCGCCGCCGCAGCCAACGCGCAGGCGGCGCCCAGCAGGGCGATCAACGCCACGCCGTGGCCCAGGGCATCCACGCCGGCCTTGACCCAGCCGCTGGCGGCATCGCCCGCCCGGTACACGACGGTATCGATGACGTTCTTGGTCTTGTACTTGTCTTCAGGCGAGACCGCGGTGAACAGCATTTCCCGCCCCGGACGGATCAAGGCATATTCGCCCACGCGGCGCAGGATCATGGCCCCCGCCAAGACGGCGAACACGGGGTAGGCCGCCAGGGCCAGAAACGCCAGCACCATGGTCAACGGGACGGCAGTCATCAGGAACCGCACGCCCAGCCGGGCGGCCACCCGGCCAGTGATGAACAGCTGCGACAGCAGCGCCAGCGCCTGCACCGTGAAGTCCAGGGCCGAGAACACGCGGATGCGCTGGGCGGTGTCGGTGAACGCGCCGGCCACCAGCCGGGCCTGCTCCATGTAGAGAAAGGTATTGAGGGTGGCCAGCAGCACGACCAGCCCGGCGATGCCCAGCAGGTAGCGCGACTGGAACACGCGCGACAGGCCGGCGAGCACCGCGCCCGGAATGGGCCGCGCCATGTCGGCTGTGTCGGCGTCGGAATGCGTGGCGGCGCGCCAGCGCAGCAGCCAGCGCTTGAGCGGCAGCGTCGCGGCCAACAGCAGGGCCGACAGCAGCAACAGGCCCGCCGGACCCAGCGCGCCGGCCAGCAGCCCGCCCAGCAAAGGACCGCACAGTCCGCCCGCGCTGGCGCCTGCGGCGATCAGCGCGAACAGGCGCTTGGCCGAGTCCATGCGGAACACGTCGGCCATCAGGCTCCAGGCCAGCGACACCACGAACAGGTTGAAGACCGACAGCCAGACGTAGAAGCTGCGCGCCGCCCAGACGCTGTCGGGGCGCCAGTGGAACAGGGCGGCGTAGCCCGCCATGGTGGCGGCGAAGGCGGCATAGACCCAGGTCACCAGCGTGGCCCGCGGCACCCGGGCCGACAGCCAGCCGAACAGCGGCACCACCGCCAGCATGGCAAGAAAGGTGGCAGTGAACAGCCATTGCAGCTGGTCCACGCCCGCCTGGATACCCAGGGTTTCGCGGATCGGCCGCAGCATGAAATAGCCGCAGAAGAGAAAAAAGAAGAACGCGAAACCGCAGGCGGCCGCGGCCAGCTCGTCGGCGCGGATGCCGAGCGCTTGCGCCGCCCGGTGGCGCAAGGGGCCGGCCTGGGCGGTCATGGCGTCAGGCCAGCAGGGCGGCGATGCGTTCGCGCTGCGCCTCGTTCGCCAGCGGGCCGAAGCCGGCCAGCACGTTGTCGGCCATATTGGCCGGCTTGGAGGTGGCGGGGATGACGGCGGTGACGGCGGGGTGGCTGATGACGAACTTCAGGAACAACTGGGCCCAGGAGCCGCAACCGATTTCCGCGGCCCATTCAGGCAAGGGCCGGCCCTTGACCTGGCGAAACAGGGCGCCGTCCTGGAACGGGCGGTTGATCAGCACGGCCACGCCATTCGCCAGGCAGGCCGGCAGCAGGCGCTTTTCGGCGTTGCGCGCGCCGACCGACAGGTTGATCTGCAGGAAGTCGGGTTTTTCTCGCTCGACCAGGTCGGTGAGTTCGTCGTGGGCGTAGTCGGTGTAATGCGTGATGCCGAGGTAGCGCGTCACGCCCTGTTGTTTCAGGTCGCGCAGCAGCGCCAGCTGGTTGCGGGTGTCGATCAGGTTGTGCACCTGGATCAAGTCCAGCTTGTCGGTCTTGAGGGCGCGCTGCGAATGTTCGATCTGGCGCCGGGCCGCCTCATGCCCCTGGGTGCTGATCTTGGTGGCCAGGAAGACCTGGCGGCGCATGTCCGGCTTGCGCGTCACCAGCTCGCCGGTGACGGCCTCGGCCTGGCCGTAGCTGGGAGCGGTGTCGATCAGCCTGCCGCCCGCCTCGAGCAGCGTGTCCAGCACCTGGGCCAACGGCGCCAGGGCGGCCGCATCCGACGGTGGCACATTGAAGGTATCGGCCGTGCCCAGCCCTATGGCCGGCAGCATTTCGCCGGACGACCAGATCTCGCGAACCCGCATGGGGCGCTTGGTGCTCAGGGCGTGGGCCGCCCACGGCTGGGCCAGCAAGGGAGCGCAGGCGGCGGCCTGCAGGAAGCGACGGCGGTCGGACATGGCAAGCTCCAATGAAAAAGGGCCTGCACGTTTCATGCAGGCCCTTGTTTGCCGACAGGCGGTACGCGATTACTCGCGGTTGCCGCCGAAGATGCCCAGCAGCATCAGCAGGTTCGAGAAGACGTTGTAGACGTCCAGGTAGATGGCCAGCGTGGCGGAAACGTAGTTCGTTTCGCCGCCGTTCACGACGCGCTGCAGGTCAACCAGCATGAACGCCGAGAAGATCACGATGGCCAGCACCGAGATGGTCAGCATCAGCGCAGGCAACTGCAGGAAGATGTTGGCCAGGGCGGCAACCAGGATGACGACCGCGCCGATGAACAGGAATTTCTGCAGGCCGGACAGATCGCGCTTGATGGTGGTGGCCAGGGTGGCCATGGTGCCGAACACGATCGCGGTGCCGCCGAAGGCCGTCATGACCAGCTGCGAGCCGTTGCTGAAGCCCATCACGAAGCCGAGCAGGCGCGACAGCATCACGCCCATGAAGAACGTGAAGGCCAGCAGCAGGACCACGCCCAGCGAGTTGTTCTTGTTTTTCTCGATGGCGAACATCATGCCGAACGCGCCCACCAGGAACACGATGGCGGACAGGCCGGGGCTGGCGCCCATGACCCGGTTGATGCCCGTGTACAGGCCGACGGCCGCGCCGAGCACGGTCGGGATCAGCGACAGCGCCAGGAGCCAATAGGTGTTGCGCAGCACCTGGTTGCGCGCGACCTCGCCCGGCGCGCCGGCGATGGTGCCGGAACGGTTAAAAGGGGACGGACGATATTCGTTCATGGAGGACTCCTGTGTACGGCAGAAATTGATTTGCCTAGAAGGCTTAGATGCCAAGGATACCTTACAGTTCCCTGAAGAATCCAGTTTTTGGAGGAATTAGGACAGGTGGAGGGCAGTGTAGACCCGTAATGGGGGCGGAAGGCCAAATTTCAACCGGGGCGTACGTCTTGCAGGACCCGGGCCACGATGCGAGGCAGTTCTTCGTCCATGCGTGCCTGGATCTGTTCGATGGCGTCGGCCAGGGCCAGGCGCATGGCCTGTTCGACTTCCGCCTGCAGGCGGGCGGCCAGCACGGCGGCCTGCGGCGGCACGCCTGCCTCGGACGGGGTGGGTGCGACCTGTGCTGCGGGCTGGCTTGCCGCGGGCAAGGCCGGGGCAGCCTCCGGCGCCGCGGGCAGGTCGGCTGCTTCGGTCAGCAGCGGGAAATCGTCTGATTCGGCGGTGTCGGTCAATACCGGGAAGTCGTCCGCGGGCCAGTCGTTCGAGTCGGCCGATTCGGCCACGTCGGTCAACACCGGAAACGCATCGTCAGCATAAGCCCGCGCGCCGCCCTGCGCCACCTCGGTCAATACGGGGGCGTCGGGGGCGCCAGCAGACGGCGACAGGGTGGGTTCGGCCCGCTGGGTCAGGGTAGGAATGCCGGGGTCGGAAGGGTGGGGCATGAGGGCTCCCGAGGGAGAGGTGCCGCCTGGCGAGGCGGCGCGGGTGTACGGACGGTCAGTTGCCGGCCTGTTGCCGGCTCAGGTCGTGGCTTTGCGGCGTGTGGCCGGCCCCGACGTAGGTGCGCCAGCGCTGCCGGGCGGCTTGCTTGTCGTCGGGGTCGTCCGAGACGATTTCAAGCAGGCGCTCGAAAGCGTCAAAGCCGGGCGGGCAGTCGTCGTCCAGGTTCAGCAGCCAAGGCGGGGCCTGGCCTTCAGCCGAGGGCTGCATGGCCTGGCCAGGATCACCGGCGGTCAGCACGACCGGCGTGTCGGGCGCCAGGGGATCGTTGGCCAGCACGTGCGGCACGAATGACGTGTCGTCGAACGCCCACAGCATGCGATCGAAGGCGGTCAGCCGCGAGCCTTCCTTACAGTACACCACCAGCCGCTGGCCTGCCAGGTAGCGCTTGCGCACGACCTGGCAGGCCATGCGCAAGCGATCCGGTGCGCCGAAGGCGAAGTCGATGCGCGTCATGCCGGGTTCCGTCGCAGGCCGATCAAGCCTGGTCCAGCAGGAACTGCATCAAAAGCGGCACGGGACGGCCCGTGGCGCCCTTGTCCTTGCCACTTTTCCAGGCGGTGCCGGCGATGTCCAGGTGGGCCCAGCGGTACGACTTGGTGAAGCGCGACAGGAAGCAGGCGGCCGTGACGGCGCCGGCCGGGGGGCCGCCGATGTTGGCCAGGTCGGCGAAGTTGGACTTCAGCTGTTCCTGGTAGGCGTCGTCCATGGGCATGCGCCATGCGGTGTCCAGCGACTGGCGGCCGGCGGCCGTCAGGGCGTCGGACAGGGCGTCGTCCTTGGTGAACAGGCCCGTGTTGACGTGGCCCAGGGCCACGACGCAGGCGCCAGTGAGGGTGGCGATGTCGATGACGGTGGACGGCTTGAAGCGTTCGGCGTAGGTCAGGGCATCGCACAGCACCAGGCGGCCTTCGGCGTCGGTGTTCAGGATTTCGATGGTCAGGCCGGCCATGCTGGTGACCACGTCGCCCGGCTTGTTGGCCGTGCCGCTGGGCAGGTTTTCGCAGGCCGGGATCAGGCCGATCACGTCCAGCGGCAGTTCCAGTTCGGCCAGGGCGCGGAACGAACCGAGCACGCTGGCGGCGCCGCACATGTCGTACTTCATTTCGTCCATCGTGGCGGCGGGCTTGAGCGAGATGCCGCCGGCATCGAAGGTGATGCCCTTGCCGACCAGCACGATCGGGCCTTGCGCGGCCTTGGCGCCCTTCTTGGCGGCGGGCTTGCCGGCATGGCGCAGGACGATGAAGCGCAGGGCTTCTTCGGAACCGCGGGCCACCGACAGGAACGAACCCATGCCCAGGGCCTCGACCTGCTTCTTGTCCAGCACTTCGACCTTGATGGACTTGAACTCGCGGGCCAGCTTCTTGGCGGTTTCGCCCAGGTAGGTGGGGGTGCAGATGTTGCCGGGCAGGTTACCTAGCGTGCGGGTCAGTTCCATGCCGTTGGCGATGGCGGCGCCTTCGCGCAGGCCCTTCTGGGCCTGGCTGGCGTCGGCGCGTTCGACGATCTGGACGATCTTCTTGAGCTTGGGGCGGGCGTCGCGGTCGGGTTTGCCGAAGCTGGCGTCGTAGTGATAGGTGGCGCTGCCGGCCGCGATGGCGGCGCTGCGGGCGCGGGCGATGACGGCCACGTCCGGGATCGGGTTGGCGGCCAGGGTCGAGACGCCCTCGGTCAGTTGGGCGGACACGCAGGTGGCGGCAAAAGCCTGTTCGGCCGAGGCGTGGGCGCGGGCCGAATATTCGTCCTGCTTGCCCAGGCCCACCAGGACCACGCGCTGGGCGGTCACGCCCGGCAGCGAGCGCAGCACCAGGGTGGCGCCGGCGCGGCCGCGGAATTCGGTTTTGGCGACGGCGCGCACGGCGCCGTTGGAGGCCCGGTCGATCAGGTCGGCGGCGGGGCTCAACACGCCGTCGGCAAAGACCCCGACCGCCAGCGCGGCGGTTTTGATCTGGTGCAGGGAAGCGGTGGTCTGTGTGCTAAATTCCATGAGGGTTTCCCGTGTGCGTCTGTATGATGCGGTCGATTATCCCGCATATTCTCCCATGTCTCTATTCAAACGCTCTGTCGTCAGCGAGATCACCAGTCACGCTGGCGTTGTCTTTTCCACGTTGCTCATCGTATGGCTCAGCGTGCTGCTCGTGCGCCTGCTCGGTGAAGCAGCGGGCGGCAACATCGGGGCGGACGTCGTCCTCGTGCTGGCCGCGCTGTCCACCATCACAGCGCTGCCGACCATCCTGGCGGTGTCGATCTTCATCGCGGTGCTCACCACCGTCACGCGCAACTACCGCGAATCCGAAATGGTCGTCTGGTTCGCCAGCGGCCTGTCGCTGGCCGACTGGCTCAAGCCGGTGCTGCGGGTCGCCGTGCCGGTGGCCATTGCCGTGGCGGGCCTGACCCTGGTGGCCGCGCCCTGGGCCTACCGCCAGATCGGTGAATACCACGAACGCTTCGAACAGCGCTCGGACCTGTCCAAGGTCACGGCGGGCCAGTTCGCGGAATCGGCCGGCGGCAACCGCGTGTTCTTCGCCGAAGACCCGGCCAAGCCCACCGACGAGCTGGGCAACGTGTTCGCCCGCGAAAACGGCCCCGAGTGGCTGAGCGTGCTGACCGCCGCCAGCGCCCACAGCGAAACCCTGCCCAACGGCGACCGCTTCCTGGTGCTGGGTGAAGGCCATCGCTACGACCTGAAGCCGGGCACGCCCGAGATTCGCCTGGTGCACTTCGACAAATACGGGCTGCGCCTGGAAAGCAAGGGCGGCGACGATCCGGTCGCCTCGGCCCGCGCCGCCGCCGAGCGCTCGTCCAAGGCCCGCACCACGCCGCAACTGATGGCCGACAACACCACCAGCAGCTGGTCGCAGGTGATGTGGCGCATCTCGCTGCCGCTGGCCGCGCTGAACCTGGCGCTGCTGGCCATTCCGCTGGGTGCGGTGAACCCGCGCCTGGGCCGTTCGGGCGACCTGCTTATCGCCGGCCTGGTGGGCCTGCTGTACATGAACCTGATCAACCTGTCGCGCGCCTGGATTTCCAACGGCAAGCTCAGCTTCGGCGTGGGCACCGTGGCGATCCACGTCGTCGTGGCCATGTTGACGGCGTTCCTGCTGATGCGCCGCCTGCGGGTCAAGGCGCCCAAGACGACCCGCTAAGGCTGGCGTCTTGCCGCCCGCTGCCCGCGCCCGCGGGCAGCCTTGCCTGGTGATGCGGCCGTTGCCGGCCCGCGTCACGGCAGATACTTCATCGTGCCGCGCTTGCCGGCCAGCAGGTCGGCATTCTTCAGCACCGACTTGCGGATGAATTCCCACAACACCGTCACGCGCTTGAGCTTGCGCAGGTCTTCGTGGCAATACATCCAGAACGACCGCGTGATCTCCACTTCGTTTTCCAGCACCGGCTTGAGCCGCGGGTCCTGCGCGGCGATGAAGCACGGCAGGATGGCCAGCGACTGCCCCTGCAAGGCGGCGTGGTATTGCGCCACCACGCTGGTGCTGCGCAGCACCACCCGGCTGGCGGGCAGCAGGTCTTCCAGGTAGCGCAGGCGTTCGCTGAACAGCAGTTCGTCGACATAGCCGATGAAGCTGTGGCCGGCCAGGTCGGCGCGGCTCTGGATGGGCGGGTGGCGCGCCAGGTAACCCGGCGTGCCATACAGGCGCAGGGTGTAGTCGCACAGCTTGCTGCAGACGTACGGGCCGCGCTGGGGGCGTTCGATGGTGATGGCCAGGTCCGCCTCGCGCTTGGACAGGCTGACAAAGCGCGGCACCGGCAGGATGTCCAGGGTGATGTGCGGATAGCGCCGCTGGAAGTCGGCGGCCAGCGGCGTCAGCACATAGCTGCCGAAGCCTTCGGTGGCGCCGATGCGCAGATGGCCCGACAGGGCCTGGCCGATGCCGGACAGGTTCTCGCGGGCGGTATGTACCGTGCTTTCCATCTGCTCGGCATGGACGAACAGGCGCTGGCCGTCTTCGGTCAGCACGAAGCCGGCGCTGCGAGATTTTTCGAACAGCAGGGTGTCCAGCTCGGTTTCCAGCGCGCGGATGCGCCGTGACACCGTGGTGTGTTCGACCCCCAGTTTGCGCGCCGCGGCGCTGACCCGCTGGGTGCGCGCCACTTCCAGGAAATACCGCAGGCTGTCCCAATCAAGCACGTTTTTAGCTCCCCGCCATCGTTGTGCATTGATGCACAAGGAATGTGCATTTCTAGTGTTGCTTGTTGATTTTCACACATCTACACTGGGTCGGCAGGCCCTAGGGCAATGCTCCTGGGGACCGCAGGCCGCAAAGACGGCGCCATAACGTATAAAACTCAGGAGACAAATCCATGGAATTGCACGTACGCGGGCTGGCCGCAGGCTTGTGTCTGGGCGCTGCGCTGGTAAGTCAGGTACAGGCGGCGGACAAGCCGCCGGTGAAGATCGGCATTCTGACGGACATGTCCGGCACCTATGCCGGCATGGGCGGGGCAGGTTCCGTGGCGGCGGCGCAATTGGCGATCGACGATTGCCTGGCCGCCGAGTGCAAGGGCATGAAGATCGAACTGGTCTCGGCCGACAATCAGAACAAGGCGGACGTGGGCGCGGCCAAGGCGCGCGAATGGTTCGACCGCGATGGCGTCACGGCCATCGCCGACCTGACCAATTCTGCGGTGGCGCTGGCCGTGCAGGGCATCGCGCGAGAAAAGAACAAGGTCGTGATGTTCTCCGGCCCGGCCACCACGGCGCTGACCAACAAGGAATGCTCGCCAGTCGGCTTTCACTGGATGTTCGACACCTATTCGCAGTCCGCCGGGGGCGCCAAGGCCACCGTCAAGGCGGGCGGCAAGTCCTGGTATTTCATCACGGTCGACTACGCCTTCGGCCATTCGCTGGAAGCCGACACGGCCAAGGCGGTCAAGGCGCTGGGCGGCACGGTCGCCGGCAGCGTGCGCCATCCGCTGAACGCGCCCGACTTCGCGTCCTATCTGCTGCAGGCGCAAAGCTCGAAGGCGCAGGTCGTGGCGCTGGCCAATGGCGGCCAGGATACGGTCAACGCGGTCAAGCAGGCCCGCGAGTTCGGCATCGTGGCGGGCGGCCAGCGCCTGGTGTCGCTGCTGATCTTCCTGTCTGACCTGCGCGCGCTGGGGCTGGAAAGCGCCCAGGGGCTGTCATACGTGGACGGCTTCTATTGGGATTACGACGATGCCTCGCGCCAGTGGGCCACGCGCTTCGAGAAGGCCTTCCGCGGCCTCAAGCCCACCATGACGCAGGCCGGCGTGTATTCCAGCGTGCTGCACTACCTGCGGTCGGTGGCCGCCTCGGGCAGCACCGACGGCAAGGTGGTGGCCGACAAGATGCGCGAGCTGCCGATCAAGGATCCGATCATGCGCAACGCGTCGATCCGCCCTGATGGCCGTGTGATCCACGACATGTATCTGTACGAAGTGAAAAAGCCGTCCGAGTCCAAGGGCGGTTGGGACTATTCCAAGCTGGTCGCCACCATTCCGGCTGCCGAGGCCTTCCAGCCGCTGGCCGATTCGACGTGCCCGCTGGTGCAGAAGTAGAAGTGAAAGCCGGGCTTGGCGGCGCCGGCCGGGTGCCGGCTCGCCGCCCGCAATGAACCCTGAACGCGGATTCCATCCGCATCGATAAAGCAGTGTGAGGAGCATCAAATGAGTGAAGTCCCCCGCGTTCCGCTATTGATCGGCGGCAAGCTCGTGCAGTCCAAGACCACCGAATGGCGTGACGTGATCAACCCCGCCACGCAGGAGGTCGTCGCCAAGGTGCCCTTTGCTACGCGCGAAGAGCTGGACCTGGCGGTCTCCAATGCCAAGGAAGCCTTCAAGACCTGGCGCAACAGCGGCCAGGGGGCGCGCATGCGCGTCATGCTGAAATTCCAGGAACTGCTGCGCGCCAACACCGGCAAGCTGGCCGAGATGATCACCCGCGAACACGGCAAGACCCTGCCGGACGCCGAGGGTGAGGTGGGCCGCGGCCTGGAAGTGGTGGAGCACGCCTGCTCGATCGCCAACCTGCAACTGGGCGAATACGCCGAGAACGCCGCGTCCGGCATCGACGTCTACACCCTGATCCAGCCGCTGGGCGTGTGCGCCGGCATCACGGCGTTCAATTTCCCGGTGATGCTGCCTTGCTTCATGTTCCCGATCGCGGTGGCTTGCGGCAACACGTTCGTGCTCAAGCCGTCCGAGCAGGACCCCACCGCCTCGCTGTTCCTGGCCCAGCTGGCCCTGGAAGCCGGCCTGCCCCCGGGCGTCTTGAACGTGGTCCATGGCGGCCCGGATACGGCCAACGGCCTGTGCGAGCATCCCGACATCAAGGCGGTGTCGTTCATCGGTTCGACCCGCGTGGGCACCGAGATCTACAACCGCGCGTCCGCCGCGGGCAAGCGCTGCCAGTCGATGATGGGCGCCAAGAACCACTGCGTGATCCTGCCGGACGCCGATCCCGACGTGGCGCTGAACCAGCTGGTGGGCGCCGCCTTTGGCGCGGCCGGCCAGCGCTGCATGGCCTCGTCCGTGGCCGTGCTGGTGGGCGATGCCCGCAACTGGTTGCCCGACTTCGTCGAGCGCGCCAAGAAGCTCAAGGTCAATTCCGGCATGGACCGTGCCGCCGACCTGGGCCCGCTGGTGTCGCCCAACGCCAAGAAGCGCGTCGAAAGCCTGATCCAGAAGGGCGTGGACGAAGGCGCCAAGCTGCTGCTGGACGGCCGCAATCTGAAGGTGTCCGGCTTCGAGCAGGGCAACTTCGTCGGCCCCACGGTATTTGACGGCGTGACCGAGGAAATGACCATCTACACCGAGGAAATCTTCGGCCCGGTGCTGTGCGTGGTGGGCGTGGAAACGCTGGAAGAGGCGGTGGAATTCGTCAACCGCAATCCCAACGGCAACGGCGTGGCCCTGTTCACCCAGGACGGCGGCGCGGCACGCTACTTCCAGAACAACATCGACGTCGGCCAGGTGGGTATCAACGTGCCGATCCCGGTGCCGGTGGCCTGGTTCAGCTTCACCGGTTCGCGCGGCTCGAAGCTGGGCGACCTGGGCCCCAACGGCAAGCAGGCGGTGCAGTTCTGGACCCAGACCAAGACCGTCACCGCACGCTGGTCGGCCCACGCCAAGACCGTGAACACGACGATCTCGATGCGCTGAAAGAGGGACGCCTTGCGCCTAAGCTTATATTAATAAGTCATATAACAAGGCGTCCTTATTACTTATAATTGGTCCGTCTATCAGGGGCCAATTCATGAACCTGCAGCAATTTCGTTTTGTGCGCGAAACCATCCGGCGCGACTTCAACCTGACCGAAGCCGCCCGGATGCTCTATACCTCCCAACCGGGCGTGTCCAAGGCGATCATCGAGTTCGAGGACGAACTCGGCATCAAGATCTTCGAACGCCATGGCAAACGCATCAAGGGGCTGACCAAGCCCGGCCTGGCGGTTTCGCAGGTGATCGACCGCATCATGCGCGAAGTCGACAATCTCAAGAAAGTCAGCGATGAATTCGCCCGCCGCGACGAAGGCGGCCTGGTGATTGCTTGCACGCACACCCAGGCCCGCTATCTGCTGCCGCGCGTGATTCCGGCGTTTCGCAAGCAGTTCCCCAAGGTGCACCTGTCGCTGGCCGAAGGCAGCCCGGCGCAACTGGCAGAAATGGTGCTGCACGAGCAGGCCGACCTGGCGCTGGCGACCGAGTCCCTGGCGCTGACCCCGGGCCTGGCGACGCTGCCCGTCTACGCCTGGGAACACACCGTGGTGGTGCGCCCGGACCATCCCCTGGCCGAGTTGACCTCCAGCGCCGCCAAGCGCCTGTCGCTGGCGCAACTGGCCGAATTCCCCATCGTGACCTATGACCGCGCCTTTACCGGCCGCAGCACAATCGACGAAGTCTTCGCCAACCAGGGCATCCACCCGGACATCGTGCTGGAAGCCATCGACGCCGACGTGATCAAGACCTACGTGGACGTGGGCCTGGGCATCGGCATCATCGCCGGCGTGGCCTACGACCCGCGGCGCGATTCGAACCTGGTGGGCCTGCCCGTGGGCCACCTGTTCGGCACGCACACCACCCGGGTGGGCGTGAAGGCCGGCGTGTTCCTGCGTGACTATGTCTACACCTTCCTGGAAATGCTGGCCCCGTCTTTGACCCGCGCGGTCGTGACCGAGGCCGTGCAGGGCGCGCCCAAGTAGGCACGGACGGCATGCATGCCATCGGACAAAGCGCGGCCCCTTGCGGGAGCCGCGTTTTTTGGACTTCACGCACGGTCAAAGGAAGGAGGGACGGGTCTCTCGCTATCCGTTCCCATAAGCTCATAAAAATAATTAAATAAGAACTGATCTCATTTAAGTTGACTAAAAAATAGGAATCATTATCATTACATCCAGTCTCAACGACCCAGTGAGGATCAACATGACGGCAGGATTGAGTGCAGTGGTAGTGGGCGCCGACAGGCTCGGCAACATTCCGGATCTACTTAAAGGACACAATATTTCGATCACGCACCACATCAGTGGCCGTGACCCTTCGCATCAGAAGAAGACGTTGCAGCTGCCCTCGGGCACCCAGCTGGTCATTTTGCTGACCGACTTCCTGGGCCACAACGTCATGAAGACGTTCCGCAATGCCGCGCAGCGTGGCGGCATCCGTGTCGTGGCTTGTCGCCGTTCGGTGTGCAGCATGCAGCAGGCGCTGCAGCAGTGCGGCCTGTGCTCGGGAGCCGCAGTCCACTGACGGCTTGCCGCGCTGCCGCGGATACAGAAAAACTGGGGAGGCCGAAACGGCCTGCGGCCCCAAGGCCGCGAAGAGAAATGAAAAACGCCGCCGGACTGGAAAGTCCGGCGGCGTTTTGCCGTTTGGGGGATGGCGCGGGGCAGGGCGCCGTGCGACGCTGCCCCAAAGCGTATCAGTTGGCCGCGCGGGCCGAGGCCATCAGGCTGTTGTCCAGGCGGCGGGCGCCGTTGTAGCGCTTGGTCCAGTAGGCCATGGTCATGTTTTCGACGCGCACCACGCCGCCGGCGCTGGGCGAGTGCACGAAGCGGTCATCGCCCAGGTAGATGCCCACGTGGGAGTAGCGGCGGCCCATGGTGTTGAAGAAGACCAGGTCGCCGGCCTTGAGCTCGTTCTTGCTGACGGACGTGCCTTGCTGGGCGATTTCGGCGGCGTTGCGGGGCAGCTTCAGGCCCAGCGAACGTTCGGCGGAATAGGCCACCAGGCCGCTGCAATCGAAACCGGTATCGGGGGAACTGCCGCCGAAGCGGTAGCGGATGCCCAGGTAGTTCAGGGCTTCGCTGACCATGGCGTTGTCGCTGCTGACACCCGATTGGGTGCGCTGGCGGTCACGCTTGAATTTCTGCACCACCAGCATGCCGATGGGGTCATCGGCGGTGGCGACCCATTCCGTTTCGTACGGATCGATCTCGGACGAATAGGCGGTGGATTTTTGATTGGTGCCTGCACAACCCGCCAGACCCGCGACGCACGCCACCAGCGCCAGCAAACGCAGACCGCGGTGTGCTTGGCCAGAGGATGAATTCAGTCGCGCGCTTTTGGAGTGTCGATGCATTCGCCTGGGGATGGCAGCCACTTTTTTCGCAGATCAGAAGCAATAACGCGTCAAAAACGCTAAAAAACACCTGAATAGCTGGAATAAAGCAGCGAACCAACAGATATGTTGTCACAACTTCGCGGGGATTCTACCAAACTTTTAAGACTGGTTCGTTACTGTAACCAGCCTGGCGCCCGTGAGGCGTAGACGCGTGGCAGAATTTTTTGACCTGGGGCAAGCCTGGTGCAAGGTTTGCCCACCAAAATGACTGAAGAATTCAAAAAGAAAGCAATCAGCCTTAAGGCGTATGCACAATAACAGGAGACAAAAATGCAAAAAACCAGGGATTTCCATTACCGGTCGGTACACGACCGCGATGCCTTCTGGCGCGAAGAGGCCACCCGGGTGCACTGGGAGACGCCATTCGAGTCGGTTCTGGACTTTTCCCGGCCGCCGTTCGCCAAGTGGTTCGTGGGCGGCAAGACCAACCTCTGCTACAACGCGGTGGACCGCTGGCTGCCCACCCAGGCCGACCAGCCTGCCCTGATCTGGGTGTCGACCGAAGTCGACCGCGAACGCGTCTATACGCGCCAGGACGTCTATGACGAGGTCAACGCCGCCGCCGCCATGCTGCGGGACCTGGGGGTGGGCCGGGGCGACCGGGTGCTGCTGTATATGCCGATGGTGCCCGAAGCCGTGTTCACCATGCTGGCCTGCGCCCGCATCGGTGCGGTGCATTCGGTGGTGTTCGGGGGCTTTGCCTCGGTCAACCTGGCGCAGCGCATCGATGACGCCGCGCCCAAGGTGGTGGTGTGCACCGACGGCGGATCGCGCGGCGGCAAGGTGGTGCCCTACAAGCCGCTGCTGGATCGCGCGCTGGCGCTGTGCAAGACGCCGCCGGCGTCCGTGGTGGTGTTCGACCGTGGCCTGGCGCCTTTCGAGCCCGTGGCGGGCCGCGACCTGGACTACGCGACCTTGCGCGCGGCCCAGCATGGGGTGCAGGTGCCGGTGACCTGGCTGGAATCGTCCGAGCCCAGCTATATCCTGTACACGTCCGGCACCACCGGCAAGCCCAAGGGCGTGCAGCGCGACACCGGCGGCTATGCCGTGGCGCTGGCCTCCTCGATGGAATACCTGTTCAATGGCCGCGCGGGCGATACGTTCTTCTGCACCAGCGATATCGGCTGGGTGGTGGGGCACTCCTATATTGTGTATGGGCCGCTGATCGGCGGGCAGGCGACCGTGCTGTACGAGGGCACGCCGGTGCGTCCGGACGGCGCCATCCTGTGGAAGCTGGTCGAGCAGTTCGGCGTCAACACGCTGTTTTCGGCGCCTACGGCGGTGCGGGTGCTCAAGCGCCAGGACCCGGCGCTGCTCAGGAAACACGACCTGTCCAGCCTGCGGGCGGTGTACCTGGCGGGTGAGCCGCTGGACGAACCGACGGCGCAATGGATCTCGGAAGGCCTGGGCAAGCCCATCATCGACAACTATTGGCAGACCGAGTCCGGCTGGCCGATCCTGTCGGCGCAGCCGGGCGTGGAAAAGGTGGCCACCCGCTACGGCAGTCCGTCGTTCCCGGTATATGGCTTCGATGCGCGCATCGTCAGCGAGGCGAATGGCGAAGACCTGGGCGCCAACCAGAAGGGCGTGGTGGCGATCGTGCCGCCGCTGCCGCCGGGCGCCATGTCCACCATCTGGGGCGACGACGAGCGCTTCGTCCAGACCTATTTCACGTCGATTCCCGGCCGCCAGGTCTATTCCACCTTCGACTGGGGCCTGGTCGACCCGGACGGCTATTGGTTCATTCTGGGCCGCACCGACGATGTGATCAACGTGGCGGGCCACCGCCTGGGCACGCGCGAGATCGAGGAATCGGTCAACAGCCACAGCGGCATCGCCGAATGCGCGGTGGTCGGCGTGGCCGACGCGCTCAAGGGCCAGGTGGCGATGGCCTTCGCCGTGCTGAAGAATCCCGCGATGGCGGACGCATCCGAGAGTGCAAAGCAGCTGGAAGCGGATATCATGCGGCTGGTGGAAGATCAGCTGGGCGCGGTGGCGCGACCTGCCCGGATCCGGTTCGTGGGCGCCTTGCCCAAGACCCGTTCCGGCAAGGTGTTGCGCCGCGCGATCGTCGCCGTCTGCGAAGGCCGCGACCCCGGAGACCTCACCACCATCGAAGACCCCACCGCCCTGGAACAGATCAAGGAGTCGCTGCAATGAATACCAAACCCGTGCTGACCGCCGAAGACGTCAAGAAAATCCTGGCCGCGGCCGAAGCACACGCCCTGCAGAACAAGTGGGCGGTCACCATCGCCGTGTCGGACGATGGCGGCCATCTGCTGGGCATGCTGCGGCTGGACGACGCCGCCCCCATCTCTTCGCACATCGCGCCGGCCAAGGCCAAGACCGCGGCCCTGGGCCGCCGCGAATCGCGCGTCTACGAAGAGATCATCAACAACGGCCGCTACTCCTTCCTGTCGGCGCCGCTGATCGAAGGCATGCTGGAAGGCGGCGTGCCGGTGATCGCCAACGGCCAGGTGGTCGGCGCAGTCGGCGTGTCGGGCGTGAAGTCCACCGAAGACGCCCAGATCGCCCAGGCTGGCATCGCCGCGCTGGGCCTGTGAGCCAGGAAGAATCGCGGCAGCCGTCGGCGGGCCAGGCGCCCGCCGGCCTTGCCGCGCCGGCCGGCGGGGCAGCGGACACCGGTCCGCTGAACCCCGGCGTGGCCAAGCGCGAAGTCTGGGCCTGGGCCATGTACGACTTCGCCAATTCCGGCTACACCACCGTGATTCTCACGGCGGTGTTCAGCACCTATTTCGTTGGCGTGGTGGCCGCCCGTGCGCCGTGGGCCACGCTGGCCTGGACGGCGGCGCTGTCGCTGTCCTATCTGCTCATCATGCTGACCATGCCCACGCTGGGCGCGCGGGCCGATGCCCGCGCCGCCAAGCGGCGCCTGCTCTACACCAGCACGACCGGCTGCGTGGCGGCCACGCTGGTGCTGACCCAGGCGGGGCCAGGGGACGTCTGGCTGGCCCTGGCGGCCATTGTCGTATCCAACTACTGCTATTGCATCGGTGAATCCGTGGTGGCGGCCTTTCTGCCCGAGCTGGCCAAGCCGTCGGCGCTGGGCCGGGTGTCGGGCTGGGGCTGGAGCTTCGGCTACTGCGGCGGCATGCTCACGCTGGGCCTGTCGCTGTGGGTAGTGACGCTGTCCGAAGCCAACGGCCTGGACGCCCAGCATTTCGTGCCGCGCGTCATCCTGGTGACCTGCGCCGTGTTTGCGCTGGCGGCGCTGCCGTCGTTCTTCATGCTGCGCGAACGCGCCAGGCCGCAGGCTGAACCCAAAGAGGCGCTGGACGTCTTCAAGCGCCTGGCGTTTGCATGGCGCGAAACCGGCCAGCACTTTCCCGAATTCCGTCGCCTGCTGATGTGCATCGCGTGCTATCAGGCCGGCATCTCGGTGGTCATCACCCTGGCCGCGGTGTACGCGTCCGAGGTCATGGGCTTCACGACGCCGCAAATCATGCTGCTGGTGTTCACCGTCAACATCGGGGCGGCCGCGGGGGCGTTCTCGTTCGGCTACGTGCAGGACCGCATCGGCCACAAGCCGGCGCTGGCCATCACCTTGTGCGGCTGGATCGTGATGGTGCTGGTGGCCTATGCCGCCGTCACGGCGCCGGTGTTCTGGGTGGCCGCCACGCTCGCGGGCCTGTGCATGGGCACGACGCAAAGCGCGGGCCGCGCGATGACCGGCGCGCTGGCCCCGGCCGGGCGCCTGGCCGAATTCTTCTCGCTCTGGACCTTCGCGGTGCAACTGGCTGCGGTCATCGGCCCGCTGACCTACGGCCTGGTCACCTGGCTCACGCACGGCAACCATCGCCTGGCCATCCTGGTGACCGGGCTGTTCTTCGTGGGTGGCCTCATCCTGCTGTCGCGCGTGGACATGGCGCGTGGCCTGGCGCGGCGCGCCGCCTAGCGCCGCAGCCGTTCGCCGCAACTGATATTCTTATGAAGTCCCGGACGTTGCCCCGCGCGCTTTGCGGCACGCGGCGTCCGGTGGGTTTGCGTTTGCGCAGTCAGGTTGTCGATGCCGTTGCCGCCATGGCCGGCGGTTGCACGCTTGCGGTGATGCGGGCTCTGGCCCGCATTTTGCGTAAGGTGCCCGTAAGAGCGCGGCGATACGGTTGCGAGTGGGCAATAAAAGAAAACGGCATCAACAACAGAATCACAGATTGGAGACAAAGATCATGTCGAATGCTATTGAGTCCGTACTGGTAGAAACCCGGGTCTTCCCGCCGCCCGAGCGCGCGGCGCAGGGCGCCGCGATTCCCAGCATGGATGCCTACAACGCGCTGTGTGCGCAGGTCGAAAAGGACTTCGACGGCTTCTGGGCCGGCCAGGCCCGCGACAACCTGCAGTGGACCAAGCCGTTCACCGAGGTGCTGGACGAATCGAACGCGCCGTTCTACCGCTGGTTCGGCGACGGCGAACTGAACGTCTCGGCCAACTGCCTGGACGTGCACCTGACCAACGGCAACGCCGACAAGACCGCCATCATCTTCGAAACCGATGACGGCAAGGTCAACAAGGTCAGCTACCGCGAACTGCTGGCGCGCGTGTGCCGCTTCGCCAACGGCATCGCCGCGCTGGGCTACAAGAAGGGCGACCGCGCCATCATCTACATGCCCATGTCGATCGAAGCCGTGGTGGCCATGCAGGCCTGCGCCCGCCTGGGCGTGACGCACTCGGTCGTGTTCGGCGGCTTCTCGGCCAAGAGCCTGCAGGAGCGCATCGTCGACGTCGGCGCGTCGCTGGTCATCACCGCCGACGAGCAGGTCCGCGGCGGCAAGACCATTCCGCTCAAGCCGGCGGTGGAAGAGGCCATCGCCATGGGCGGCTGCGAAGCCGTGCGCCAGGTGATCGTCTACCGCCGCACCGGCGGCAAGGTGCAATGGAACGACACGCGCGACCTCTGGATGCATGACGTCGAAGCCGGCCAGCCCGACACCTGCGAACCGGTGCCGGTCAACGCCGAGCATCCGCTGTTCATCCTGTACACGTCCGGTTCCACCGGCAAGCCCAAGGGCGTGCAGCATTCGTCCGCCGGTTACCTGCTGTGGGCGCTGTTGACCGTGAAGTGGACCTTTGACGCCCGCAAGGACGACGTCTACTGGTGCACGGCCGACGTGGGCTGGGTCACCGGCCACACCTACATCTCCTATGGCCCGCTGGCCGCGGGCCTGACGCAGGTGGTGTTCGAAGGCGTGCCCACGTTCCCCAACGCCGGCCGCTTCTGGGACATGATCGCGCGCCACAAGGTCACCACCTTCTACACCGCGCCCACCGCGATCCGTTCGCTGATCAAGGCCGCCGAGGCCGCGCCCGACACCCATCCGTCCAAGTACGACCTGGACAGCCTGCGCATCATCGGCACGGTGGGCGAGCCCATCAACCCCGAAGCCTGGATCTGGTATCACAAGAACATCGGCCGCGAGCGCTGCCCCATCGTCGATACCTGGTGGCAGACCGAAACCGGCGGCCACATGATCACGCCGCTGCCGGGCGCCACGCCCACCAAGCCGGGTTCGTGCACGCTGCCGCTGCCGGGCATCGCCGCGGCCATCGTGGACGAGACCGGCGGCGACGTCGACCAGGGCAATGGGGGCTTCCTTGTTATCAAGCGTCCGTGGCCGGCCATGATCCGCAACATCTGGGGCGACCCCGAACGCTTCAAGAAGAGCTACTTCCCGCCCGAACTGCGCGGTTATTACCTGGCTGGCGACGGCGCGCAGCGTGATGCGGACGGCTACTTCTGGATCATGGGCCGCATCGACGACGTGCTGAACGTGTCGGGCCACCGCCTGGGCACCATGGAAGTCGAATCGGCGCTGGTGGCGCACGAGCTGGTGGCCGAAGCTGCCGTGGTCGGCCGTCCCGACGACACGACGGGCGAGGCCGTGGTGGCCTTCGTGGTGCTCAAGGGCTCCCGCCCCGAAGGCGCCGACGCGCAAGCCATCGCCAAGACGCTGCGCGACTGGGTGGCCAAGGAAATTGGCCCGATCGCCAAGCCCAAGGACATCCGCTTTGGCGACAACCTGCCCAAGACCCGCTCGGGCAAGATCATGCGTCGCTTGCTGCGCGTGGTGGCCAAGGGCGAGGAAGTGACCCAGGACGTGTCGACGCTGGAAAACCCGGCCATCCTGGAACAGCTGTCCAAGCCGCTGTAAGCCGGCGCATGCCGTCCGCGCGGCGGACGGCGTGGTCCGATCCCGCGCGGCGGGAGCATAATGCGAGATGCCCATACCGGTTTGCCGGTATGGGCATCGTCGTTTTTTCCCCAATAAATCATTTACCGGAGACGCCGCCGTGAGCCGCAGCAGTTTCGATCGCGCAGGGCTTGCCCTGATGTTCAGCACCATCCTCGTATGGGCAGGCAGCTGGATCGCGATGAAACTGATCGTGCCGTACATCGGCCCCTTCGACTTCGTGGCGCTGCGCTACGTGGTGGGCGCTCTGGTGCTGTTTGCGCTGGTGATCGCCACGCGCCGGCCCCTGGCCATGCCGCCCTGGAAGCTGACGCTCTTGATCGGCCTGACCCAGACGGCCGGGTTCCAGGGCTTCGTGCAGACCGCGCTCGTGTCGGGCGGTGTAGGCAAGGTCTCGCTGATGGCCTACACGATGCCGTTCTGGGTGGTGCTGTTTGCCTGGGGACTGCTGGGCGAGCGGCCGTCGGCACGGCACGGCGCGGGCATTGGTCTTGCCGCGCTCGGCCTGGTGCTGTTCATCGAACCGTGGCATGGCCTGGGCGACATGAAGCCGGTGCTGCTGGGGCTGGGCAGCGGGCTGTGCTGGGGCGTGGGCACGGTGCTGTCCAAGCGCATGTTCGACCGCCACGCGCCCGATGTGATGACGTTCACGGCGTGGCAGATGCTGTTCGGCGGGCTGGTGGTGACGCCGGTGGCGTTGCTGGTGCCGCAGATTCCCGCGCAGTGGGGCTGGCAGCTGTGGACCGGCATGACCTATATCGTGCTGATCGCCACGGCGGCGGGCTGGCTGCTGTGGCTCCAGGTGGTGCGGCGCGTGCCGGCCTCGATTGCCGGCCTGTCCAGCCTGGGCGTACCCGTGGTGGCGATGCTGATGGCGTGGGCGGTACTGTCCGAACGCCCATCGCTGGCCGAACTGGGCGGCATGGCCTTGATTCTTGCCGGCATTTTCGTGGTGAGCCGCGCGGCGCCGGCCGCGCGCACCCGTTGAACCGGCCCGTCTTCTACGAATTCCGTTTCCTGTCCGAGGATTCCTCATGATCGATTTGCGCAGCGATACCGTTACCCGGCCGACCCCGGCCATGTTGCAAGCCATGACCCGCGCGCCGCTGGGCGATGACGTGATGGGCGACGACCCCACCGTGAACCGCCTGCAGCAGGCCGTGGCCGAGCGCGCCGGCAAGGCGGCCGGCTTGTTCTTCCCGTCCGGCACCCAGAGCAACCTGGCCGGGCTGATGGCGCATTGCGAGCGTGGCGACGAATACCTGGTGGGCCAGCTGGCGCACACCTACAAGTACGAAGGCGGCGGCGCCGCCGTGCTGGCCAGCATCCAGCCCCAACCCATCGAACACGCCGAAGACGGCTCGCTGCCGCTGGAAAAACTGGCGGCGGCCTTGAAGCCGGAAGGCGATCCGCACTTTGCCCGCACCCGTCTGCTGGCGCTGGAGAACACCTTCCACGGCAAGCTGGTTCCGGCCGATTACATCCGCGCGGCCACCGATTGGGCGCGCAGCCACGGCCTGGGCACGCACCTGGATGGCGCGCGCGTCTTCAACGCTGCCGTCGCCAGCGGCAAGCCGCTGGCTGACATGTGCGAGTCGTTCGACTCGGTCTCGATCTGCTTTTCGAAGGGATTGGGCGCGCCGGTCGGGTCGGTGCTGGTGGGCAGCGCCGAGTTGATCGCCCGCGCGCGCCGCTGGCGCAAGATGCTGGGCGGCGGCCTGCGCCAGTCCGGCGTGCTGGCCGCGGCCTGCCTGTACGCGCTGGAGCACAACGTCGACCGCCTGGCCGACGACCACGACAACGCGCGCCAACTGGCCGAGGGCCTGCGCGGCATCGCGGGGGTGCGGGTGCTGAGCCAGGACACCAACATGGTGTTCGCGCAATTCGAACCCGCGCGCTGCGAGGAGCTGACGGCCGCGCTGGCCGCCGACGGCATTCTGATGCGTGCCGTCTATGGCGGCCCGACGCGGCTGGTGACCCACCTGGACGTGTCCGCCGCGGACGTGCGCCGGGTGGTCGAGGCCGTGGCGCGCCACCTGGGCTGAGCCGCTGCAATCATGCCGCTGCGCGCAGCACGTCCGACAGCACCGAGAACAATTCGTCGATCTGCGCCCGTTCGATGATGAGCGGCGGCGACAGCAGCATGGTGTCGCCGGCCGATCGGATCAGGCAGCCGCGTTCCAGGCAGGCCTGGTGCACCGCGAAGCCGCGTTGCCCGGGCTTGCCGTCCTGCGGCGCCAGTTCGATGGCGGCCAGCAGGCCGATGTTGCGGATGTCCACCACGTGGGGCAGGCCTTTCAGGCTGTGCGCGGCGTCTTCCCAATAGCGCCACAATTCGCGGCTGCGCTGGAACAGGCCTTCGCGCCGGCAGATGTCCAGCGTGGCCAGCCCGGCCGCGCAGGCTACCGGGTGGCCCGAATAGGTGTAGCCGTGCGCCAGTTCGATGGCGCTGTCCGGGCCTTGCATGAAGGCGTCGTAGACATGCTGGCGCACCAGCGTGGCGCCCATCGGGATCGCCCCGTTGGTCAGCCCCTTGGCGCTGGTGATGATGTCGGGCGTGACGCCGAAATGGGCGGATGCGAAGGCGCCGTCGATGCGGCCGAACGCACAGATCACTTCGTCGAAGATCAGCAGGATGCCGTGCGCATCGCAGATCTGCCGCAACTTTTGCAGGTAGCCCTTGGGCGGCACCAGCAGGCCGGTGGAACCGGCCACCGGCTCGACGATCACCGCGGCGATGGTGGACGCGTCGTGCAGCGCCACGATGCGCTCGAGCGTGTCGGCCAGGTGCGCGCCCCAATCGGGCTGGCCGCGGGTGTAGGCCATGTGTTCGCGGTCGTACGTATGCGGCAGGTGATCGACGTAGGGCAGCAGGTTGCCGAAGGGCTTGCGATGGCCGCCGATGCCTGACACCGACAGGCCGCCGAACCCCACGCCGTGATACCCGCGTTCGCGGCCGATCAGGCGGACGCGCTGGCCTTGGCCGCGGGCGCGGTGATAGCCCAGCGCGATCTTCAGCGCGGTATCGACGGCTTCGGAGCCGGAATTCGAAAAGAACACATTGGAAAAGCCGGCCGGGGCTTCCTGGCACAGGTTTTCGGCCAGCTCGAACGCCAGCGGATGGCTCATCTGGAACGACGGCGCGTAATCCAGTTCATAGGCGGTGCGCGCGATCGCCTCGACGATCTCGGGGCGGCGGTGGCCGGCGTTCACGCACCACAGGCCCGCGATGCCGTCCAGCACCCGGCGTCCGTCCGGACGGATGTAGTGCATGCCTTCGGCGGCGCTGAACAGCACCGGATCGCGCTTGTACCGCCGGTTGGCGGTGAAGGGCATCCAATAGGCTTCGGCGTTCAGGGCGGTGGGGGAGTGGGGAGCGGGCGACGACATGGGGATCCTGTTTTCGGGAAGTTCAGGGCCCGGCTATTTTGTATTAATACAATGAAAAATACAATTCAGGGCCAACCCTGGCCCCCTTGTCAGGATGCCTGCAACGAAGCCTGCAGATGGCGCCGCATCAACTGCGCCGCTCGTTCCTGGTCGCCTGCTTGCAGGGCGTCGATGATCTGCAGGTGCTCCTGCGTGGACCCCACGTAGCGCGCGTCGCGATGGAATGCGGCGTGCTCTTCCAGCCGGCGCAGCTGGTTCTGCTGCTGCACGGCCTGCAGGATGTACCGATTGCCCGAGAAGCGCGCCAGCATTTCATGGAACGACGCGTTCAGCGCGAAGAATTCGGTGGCGGAAATGTCGGCGTCCTGGCGCTGCGCCAGGGCCTCGTGGGCGGCGCGCATGCGGGCCAGCGCGTCGCGGTCCAGCTTGAAGGTCGGTTCCAGAAGGCCGGCGCATTCGATCGCCATGCGGAAACGGTAGCTTTCATCCAGGGCCTCGCGGCCTTCCAGCGACGGCGCGAATTGCCAGCCGTGGCCTTTGCGCTTTTCGATCAGGCCATCTGCCGACAATTGCAGCAGGGCCTTCACCAGCACGCTGCGCGGCGCGGGATAGCGCTGCAAAAGGTCGCTCTCGGTGAATTGATCGGGCAGCACGCGGGTGGCGCGATCATCGATCAGCCGGCGGTACAGCTCTTGTTGGGTCGGGCCGGCGCCGGTGATGGCCAGTGGGGGCAGCGCGGCCGTGTCGGCGACGGTGTAGCCGCTGTTGGGCCGATGCGTGATCAGGCCCTGCGTGGCCAGCAGCTTGAGCGCGCCGCGCACTGGGGTCCGCGACACCTCATAGCCGGCGGCCAGCGCTTCTTCGGACAGGTGGGTGCCGGGCGTGTAGCGCCGGGCCAGGATGTCCTGGGCGATCAGGCGGGCCAGATCGACTTGCAGCGGGGTGGGGCGGGCAGGGGCGGCGGTGGACATGGACGAACGCAGGGGCGACGGTGGGGCAATGGTAACGGACGGGCGCAGAAAAAAAAGGGCGTACCCCTTTGCGTGGGTACGCCCTAAGAGACCCGGTGGCCCACCAGGCCTCTCCAGCGATATCCGCGCTTGCGCGCGGATATCCAGCGAACTTGCCTTTAGAAGCGCCAGCTGACGTTCACGGTGCCCGTGTTCTGCTGGTTGCCGTTGCCGAACTGGCCGGAGTAGGCCAGGCCCAGCGTGGCGTTCTTGCTCATGGCCATGTCCACGCCCAGCGCCACCACGGCCGCGTCACGCGACAGCGGCGTGCCGGCCACGGTGAAGGGCTGGCTGCCGTCGAACGACATCGTGGTTTCCGGATTGACGTCGCCGTAAGCATGGCGCCAACCCAGCGTGCCGCGCAGGCGGGCGGCGTTCTGGCCCATGTCGAACGTGGTCTGCGCATGCAGGCCCAGCGTGGTGGTGGCCACCTTGTTGCTGTTGCTGCGGCCGCTGAGCGCGGCGTCGCCGCCCGATTCCGAGAAGCCGCGGGTGCGCAGGTCGCTGAAATCGGCGCCGACGAACGGCTCGAGCGTGACGCGGTCGTTCAGGGGGATGGCGTAGCCCACCTCGGTGAAGACCTGACCGGTGCTGGCGCTGTAGTCCGACTTCAGGGCTTGCAACTGGCCTGCGGCGTTGATGTTGCGCTTGCTGCTGACGTCGTGCCAGGTGTAGGCCACGCCGCCGCTCACATTGAGCTTGCCCGCGCCGGCTTCGAAGGCCTTGCCGCCGTAGATGATGGCGCTGTAGCTGTCGACGTCGGTCTTGGCCGAGCGGTCGCTCACGGTGATGCGGCTGCTGGTGTAGCCCAGCGCGCCGCCCAGGCGCCAGCCGTTGCCGATGCCATGGTCGCCGCCGACGAACAGGCCGGCGTCGGTTTCGCGTGCCTTGGCCGCGTTGCCGTTGCCGTCCATGGTGCGCCAGTTGCCGAACACCTGGGCCCACATGGGTTGCGCCGCCGAGCGCGGCAGCGCGGACGCGTCGCCACGGCCGACCTGGGCCGTGGCCGGACCAGGCACCCAGCCGGCGTTCATGTTGGCATGCAGGTGGGCCAGCGGCAGGTTCACCACGTTGTTGGTCACGTTCTGCATCGCCGAAACGGTGCTGACGTGCGATTCGCCCGCCAGGTCGGCAAACACGCCGGCCGGTGCGCCTTCCGGCAGGTTCAGCACGCGGCTGTACAGGGCATTGGTGGTCGGCAGGCTTTGCAGGGCGCGGGCGGTCGAGCGCTGGTTGCCGGTCACGGCCAGGTCGGCGAACTCGATGGGGCGCGTGGCGCCGCCCGAATTGCCGGGCGTGGCGGGCGGCGTGGCGGTGTCGACCGGCGGCGTGACCGGATCGACAGGGGGCGTGCCCGGATCGACCGGCACGGTCTTCAGATCGACTTTCAGCACGACGTCGTTGCCGCTATAGGCAAGCTTGGGGTCCAGGAACGCCAGGTTGCTGGAGACGCCAGTGAACTTGCTGCCGTTCAGGCCGCCGTCCGCCGTCAGGATGGTGTAGGCGGTGGAGGCGGCGTAAGTACCGCCGGACCCCACGTGCAGTACGGAACCGGCCAGGTTGGCCACGCCCAGCGCATGGACTTTGTCGCTTCTGCCGTCGGCGGTGGCGTCGACGCGGTAGGTCGAATTTGCGTCGAAGGTCAGGTCGCCGTTGATCTGCAGCGTCCCGACCGGCGCGCTGGCGGTGCCGGGCGACAGGGTCGCGCCGGCCAACAGCGTGGTGGGGCCGACTTCGCCCGAGCCGGCCAGCGTGCCGGCGACCGACAGCAGGCCCTTCACTTCGAAGGCGCCCATCGTCAAGGTGGCGTAGCTGGCCACGGTGACGTCGCGGCCGCGGATGATGGCCAGCGGGGTGTAGTCGGTGTTGATGTTGACAGTGCCGGCGCTGCCTTCGACGGCGCCCGTGATGCTGCCGCCGTTGATGTCCAGCGTTCCCGAGCCCAGCCGTACGATGCCGTTGATCGTGCCCGTGTTGGCAATGCTGATGGGCGTGCTGGCGCCGGACACATCCACCGCGACGCCATCGATCTTGCTGTTGATGGTGCCGGTGTTGGTGATGCCGCGTCGAACTGTCGCGCCCGACACCACGATACTCGCGTCGATGGTGCCGCTGTTGCCGATGCGTCCGCTGATCGTGCTGCCGCCGGTCACCTCGATGCCCACGCCCGTGCCGAAGCTGCCGGAGATGCGGCCAATGTTGATGAGGTCACCCGTGATCGAACTGGCATTGCGAATGCTGATGGCGGAATCGCCGGTCACCTGCCGGGTGTCTTCATTGCGGATCGAGCCGTCCACGGTCGACGCGTCGACCTTGATGCCCGAGCCGCCGGTGGCCGAGTTCCACACGGTGCCATTGTTGATGACGTTGCCCCGCAGGGTGGCGCCGTTGATGATGTTGATGGAGACGTCGGTGCCGGTATTCGTGAGGTTGCCGCTTTGCGTCGTGCCGTTGAGGTCAACCGCGAAAACAGACGTCGTCGCCAGGGGCGAGAAGCTGACGGCCAGGACGAGCGCCAGGGGGGTGAGTTGGAAGCGGGGATGCATGTGGATCGACCATGTAAATTTCGTGTCTGAAATATACCGATCATTGCATCGTCAAATCTGAGCAAATCTGAGCGCTTTGTAAGGCAGTGAATAAAACGAGAAAATGAATGATAAATGTTGATGAAATGAACGACAAAGGCTGAAATTACTCTTTCCTGGAAATCCCGGTAAAGATACAAATAGATGCTTTCGCGCAACATATTGTCGACAGCCGACATCGGCGGGGTAGCCAAAGCGGTGACTCACCCCGCGGCGTGATGCGGCAGGCTTAGCCGAAAGCACACCGGTTCGTCGCCGCCGGCGCCAGCCAGGACGACCGTGCCGCCCAGCCGTTCGGCAATGGCCTTCACTAGATACAGGCCCAGTCCGGCGCCCGGATGGCGCAACGCGTTCTGGCCTCGATAGTATTTCTGGAACAGGCGTTCCTGGTCGTCGGCTGGGATGCGTTGGCCGGGGTTGGCGACCTCGATGTGCAGCCTGTCGTCCCGGGCGCATACCGAGACGGTCACCCTGCCTCCTTCGGCACAATGCCGGTCGGCATTCGCCAGCAGGTTGCGCAGGGCGATGTGCAGCATGCTGGCATCGCAATCCAGCACATGGTCGCCTGCGCCATACTCGTTCTGGATGCGGCCGGGGGCGAAGTCCCGTTCCAGGTCGGCCAGCATGGCTGGCACGTCGCAGCGGGCCACCCGCAGGTCGGCCCGCGGTTCGCGCATGCGGTCGTGGGTCAGGTATTCATCCACCAGCGCCAGCAGGCGCACGGCGGCATCGCGGATGTTGCCGCAGCGCGCCAGGGTTTTCTCGGCCGGGGCAGCCAGGTTGCGGCCCAGTTGCTGGGCCGATGTGGTGATGATCGCCAGCGGCGTGCGGAATTCGTGCGACACCATGGCCACGAAGTCGCGCTGTTCCGCGAACACCTGCCGCTCTTTGTCCAGCGAGGTGCGCAGCTCGCCTTCCAGTTCGACGCGGCGCTCGATCTCGTTCTGCATCTCGATCGTGCGCAGCGCGACTTCCTTTTCCAGGCGCTGGCTGTGCTGGCGCGCCAGGTCGGCGGCCAGGTTGGCCTGCTGCCGTTCGCGCATGCGCCGCTGGCGCTCATGGCGGCCCACGATGTACAGGCTGAGCAGCAGCATGTGCAGCATCGTGCCCAGTGTCGAGACGTATTCGGTGAACGTATTCACCGGCAGCACGCCCAGGTTGCGCAGGAAGGCGATCAGCACACTGATGTAGAACACGCCGAAGGCCAGCGCGAAAAAGCGCGCCGGCTGCCAGCCGCGCTTGAGCAGGTAGGCGGTCAGGGTCGAGAAGCCGACGATCACCAGCAGCGCCAGCGTCTGGATGGGCTGCACGCCCCAGGCGTAGTGGCCGGACACGACCAGCGCCGAGCAGACCAGCGCGATGGCCCAGAAGATCCGATCCAGCCACCGCACCGCGCGCGGATACAGCGCAGCCAGGTTCAACTGGCGGAAGGCGACGCGCAGCGCTACCGGCAGGCTGATGGCGATACCCACGCCCAGCAGGCGGTCGCTCCAACCCACCGGCAGGCCCGTCAATTGCTGCACGAGGCCCAGCGACAGCACTTCGTTGAAGACGCAGTTGCCGATGTAGGCCAGGAACAGGCCGCTCATCGAGGCGCGCGTCACGAGCCAGAAAGCACCGTGCGCGCAGATCAGCAGCAGGTAGAAACCGAAGTACAGGCCGAACATCAGGCCTTCGCGGCGCGACTGGTTGTCGTAGGCCAGGCGTTGCCAGATTTCCAGCCGGGTCGCCAGCGCGTTCTTGCTTTGCAGCCGCACCAGGATCACGTAGTTGCCGGGGGCGGGCGGTTCGAACGAGATCACGGGGCTGCGATAGTCCACCGGCCAATCCTGGCGCGGCAGGTCTTCGCCGCTGCGTCCCAGCAACGTCCAATAGCCGTCCTGGCCCATATAGACCCGCACGTCATCGAGCAGCGCGTTGCTCAGGCGCAGCATCCATCCGCCCTGCGGGATGCGATCCACCTGCACCGGCAGGCGCAGCCACACCGCCGCGGGCGTGAAGCCGGCGCTCAGGCTGTCGGGCAGCGTCGTCCAGCCGCTGGCCTGGGCGACATCCGCGGCGCCGAGCTTGCCGCTGGCGTCGTCCAGCCGTTCGAGGTGACCGCCCGCATACAGCATGCGGACCTGGCCATCCAGGTGCAGCGTGTCGCCGCGAGCCGGGGTTGTGGCCGCCATGCCCGCCAACAACAATGCCAGCAGCCACAGCCACGCATGTGCCGTGGGATAATGATTCCGTCTCATCAAGTCATGATTCCCGTGCAGCCGGCAAGATTACATCAGGGCCGGGGGAATCCGCAGCCGCACTACATGCTTGAAGTCATTCTTCTCGAAGACGAACCCGTGCTGCGTCAAGAGCTTGGCGAGTTTCTCGAAGCGTTGGGCTACGCGCCGCTGTGCGTGTCCAGCCTGCAGGAATTCGACCAGGGCTTTGACGCCAGCCGCCACCACCTTGCCGTCATCGACATCGGCTTGCCGGATGGTTGCGGCCTGGACTTGATCCAGCGCCTGCGCCGCGATGGCCAGCAAGTGGGCATCGTGGTGTTCAGTGCACGCCAGACCAGCCCGGACAGGATCATGGGGCTGGGCATGGGCGCCGACCACTACTTGGGCAAGGGCTGCGATCTGGATGAACTGGCGGCCACGCTGGCGGCGCTGGTGCGCCGCCTGGGCCTGCCGCGCGCGCCGGCCAGGCAGACGGCTGACCCGTGGGTGCTGGATGTCGGCCCGCGCCGGCTGCTCATTCCTGGCGCACCCGCCGTGCCGCTGTCCCAGCAAGACCTGACGGTGCTGCGCTGCCTGATGGATCAGCCCGGCGAAAACATCAGCCGCCGGCAGATCGTCGAAGCGCTGGGGGCCGACTACCTCGATTACGACCAGCGCCGCCTGGATACGCAGATGCGGCGACTGCGCCGCCGCGTCGAAGCGGCCTGCGGGCAGGCGCTGCCGGTCAAGACCTTGCGCAACAGCGGCTATTGCTTCTACCAGGCGGCGCGCGTCCAGGCCTGATCCGCCCCGCGCTGCGAGCGGGTGGGCCCCCGCAGCCGTACCGCGAGCGGCCAGCCGGCCTCAGCCATGCCGCAAGCGGCTGTCGCCCGGCGCTTCGTCGCGTTCGTGCATGCCGTAATCGCGCAGCACCTGCGCCACCCGCAAGCGGTAATGGGCGAACACCCCGCCGCGCCCGGCCTCCTGGGCCTGGCGATGCGATTCCAGCGAACGCCAGCGCTTGACCGCTTCTTCATCGCGCCAGAACGACAGCGACAGCAGCTTGCCTGGCGTGGTCAGGCTCTGGAAGCGCTCGACCGAAATGAAGCCGTCGATGGCTTTGAGCTCATCGATCAGGCGGGCGGCAATGCGCAGATAGGGATCGGGGTTGCCCTCGGCGGGCTCGACTTCGAATATCACGGCGATCATGGGGCGCACTCGGCAAGAGGAATGCCCCAGTATCCCCGCGTTCGCGCGGCAACGATTCGCCAGAGGCCGAACTATGCCTGCGCGGCGTCGGCCAGCAACGCGGCGTAGCCGGCGCGCGAATCCGGCCATTGCAAGGTCAGGCCGCTGGCCCGCAGGCGGGCATTGCTGAGTTTCTTGCTGCCGATGTTGGCGGGCGCGGGCGCTTCGGCGGGCGCGGGGGCGCCGATCAGGCAGGCCAGGTCCGCGTACAGCACATGCAGCGGCAGCGGCGTGTCGTCGCAGCCGATGTAGACCGATTGTGCGTCGGGCAGCAGCGCCAGATGGGCGATGGCGGCCGCGGCGTCGTCGATGTGGATGCGGTTGGCCCAATGCGGCGGCTGGGTCGGCGCGCCGGCAGCGCCTGTGCGCAGGCGTTCGATCAGTTGCAGGCGGCCGGGGCCGTACAGGCCGGCAAAGCGGATCGTGGTGTGGGGCAGCGGCTGTGCGGCAAGCAGCGCTTCGGCTTCGAGCAGGATGCGGCCATTGAAGCCCTGCGGCGCAGGCGGTGTGTCTTCGGTGACCCAGTCACCGTGGTGCTCGCCATAGACTGCGCTGGACGACACGAACACCACGCGTTCGACCCGGGACGTATCCAGCGCGTCCAGCACGCGGTTCAGGCCATCGACGAACACGCCGCGGTAGGCGGCGGGATCGCGTGCCCCGGCGGTGGCAACGTGGATGACGCGGGTGATGCCGGCCGGCAGGGCGGGCAAGCCGTCCGCCCGCGTGATGTCGCCTTGCAGCCAGTGAATGCCGCTGGCGTCGTCCGCGGGCGGATGGCGGCGCAGCGCATAGACCTGGTCGCCGCGCGCCAGCAACAGGCGGGCCGCGCGTTGGCCGAGGTCGCCGCAGCCGATGAAGAGCACGCGTTCAGCCATGTCGCGCGGCGCCGGTCACATGCCGCTGTAGACGGGCCCTTCGCCGCCTTGCGGGGCCACCCAGACGATGTTCTGGGTTGGGTCCTTGATGTCGCAGGTCTTGCAGTGCACGCAGTTCTGCGCGTTGATCTGCAAGCGGTCGTCGCCGTGGTCGTCCTTGACGAATTCGTACACGCCGGCCGGACAGTAGCGCGATTCCGGGCCGCCGTACTTGGCCAGGTTGACCTGCACCGGCACCGACGGGTCTTTCAGCGTCAGGTGGACAGGCTCGTTTTCATCGTGATTGGTGTTCGAGATGAACACCGAGCTGAGCTTGTCGAAGGTCAGCTTGCCATCGGGCTTGGGGTAGTCGATGCGGGCGCATTGCGACGCCGGCTGCAGGCAGGCGTGGTCGGGCTTGCTGTGGCGCAGGGTCCACGGCATCTTGCCCTTGAACACCAGTTGCTCGATGCCGGTCATCAGCGTGGCCACGGTGCGGCCCTTCTTGAACCACTGCTTGAAGTTGCGCGCCTTGTTCAATTCGTCGTGCAGCCACGAGGCCTTGAAGGCGTCGGGGTAGGCGGCCAGTTCGTCCTGGCGGCGGTCGGCGACCAGCGCGTCGAACGCGGCTTCGGCAGCCAGCTTGCCCGACTTGATGGCGGCATGGCTGCCCTTGATGCGCGAGGCGTTCAGGAAGCCGGCTTCACAGCCCACCAGCACGCCGCCCGGGAAGGTCAGCTTGGGCAGCGACAGCAGGCCGCCAGCCGTGATGGCGCGGGCGCCGTAGGCAATGCGCTTGCCGCCTTCGAAGGTGCCGCGGATGGCCGGGTGGGTCTTGTAGCGCTGGAATTCGTCGAACGGCGAGAGCCACGGGTTGGCGTAATCCAGGCCGACGATCATGCCCACGGCCACCAGGTTGTTGTCCAGGTGGTAGAGGAACGAGCCGCCGTAGGTGTCGGCGTCCAGCGGCCAGCCGGCGGTGTGGATCACCAGGCCGGGCTTGGACTGGGCCGGGTCGACTTCCCACATTTCCTTGATGCCGATGCCGTAGGCCTGCGGGTCGCGGCCGTCGTCCAGCTTGTAGCGGTCGATCAGCTGGCGGCCGAGCTGGCCGCGCGCGCCTTCGGCGAACACCGTGTAGCGCGCATGCAGTTCCATGCCGGGCTGGTAGTGGTCGGTATGGCTGCCGTCGCGGGCTACGCCCATGTCGCCGGTGGCCACGCCGCGCACGGCGCCGTTTTCGTCGTACAGCACTTCGACCGCAGCAAAGCCCGGGAAGATCTCCACGCCCAGCGCTTCGGCCTGTTCGCCCAGCCACTTGACGACGTCGCCCAGGCGGACGATGTAGTTGCCGTCATTGTGGAAACAGGGCGGCAAGAGCCAGTTCGGCGTGGCGCGCGCGCCGTTTTGCGACAGGAACAGGAACTTGTCCTGCGTCACGGGCACGTTCAGCGGCGCGCCTTTTTCTTTCCAGTCGGGGATCAGTTCGGTCAGCGCCAGCGGGTCCATGACGGCGCCGGACAGGATGTGCGCGCCCAGCTCGGCGCCCTTTTCAAGGACGCAGACGCCGATCTCCTGGTTTTTCTCAGCGGCCAGCTGCTTCAGACGGATGGCAGTGGCCAGGCCGGCGGGTCCCCCGCCAACCACGACCACGTCATATTCCATCGACTCGCGTTCAGACATTGCAAAGCTCCCCGTATGTATTCCATATATGGCTGGAAGTATTATCGGCGATTGTATTGCAGGCGGAGGCCTTGCACGTCTTCGCATTTCTTTCAGCCATCAGGAGTAATTGGTGAACCCGGACACTCAGTCTGCGCGGATTCTGGCGGTGGGCGATACCCATCATGTGGATTTGCCCTTGCGTTGGGGCGACTCCGACGCCTTGAACCATCTCAACAACACGCTGTACTTTCGCCTCATGGAAGAGGCCCGCATGCAGATCCTGTACGACGCGGGCTTCGAATTGCCGGCCAATGACGGCGCCATCCTGGCGCATGCGTCCTGCGATTTCCTGCGCCCCTTGACCTATCCGGCGACCGTGCGGGTCACGCACAAGGTCACCCGCATCGGCCGCTCCAGCGCCGAATTCGAACTGCTGCTCGAGAAGGTCGGCGACGATGCCGGCCCCTACGCGCGCGGCCGCAACGTGCTGGTCTGGATGGATTACGTGGCCAATACGTCCGCACCGTGGCCGCCCGAAGTGCTGGCCAAGATGGCCACGCAGTTCCAGCCGGCGGCGTAGCGCCGCGCCTGGCGGTCGGTCCGGCTTTGTGGCGGTGTTTGAAACAGCGCACGCATTTGCCGGGCATGCCGTTAAAATCAAGCGCAAACCATAATAGAAATAAAAGGGCGCGCCACCCTCGGCGACGCGACCCGGCAGGCATCGGGCCCCGCTGCGATGCTGCCGGCAAGCGCCACCGGCAGCCGCGCCTTAAGGAAAAACAGGGCTCGCCGCCGTGCGAGACTCTCTTCAGTTCGACCTTAATTAGGAGTTGGAGCGATGGACAAGGTTTTTGCAAGCGCCCAAGAGGCGCTGGCAGGCATCGTCAAAGACGGCCAGATGATCGCCGTGGGCGGTTTCGGCCTTTGCGGCATTCCCGAAGCCCTGATCGCCGCGCTGCGCGATTCGGGCGTGAAGGATCTCACTTGCATCAGCAATAACGCAGGCGTCGACGGCTTCGGCCTGGGCCAGCTGCTCAATACGCGCCAGGTCCGCAAGATGATCGCGTCGTACGTGGGCGAAAACAAGGAATTCGAACGGCAGTACCTGTCGGGCGAACTCGAACTTGAATTCACGCCGCAGGGCACGCTGGCTGAAAAGCTGCGCGCGGGCGGCGCCGGCATCCCGGCCTTCTTCACCCGCACCGGCGTGGGCACCATCGTCGCCGACGGCAAGGAAATCCGCGAATTCGACGGCCAGCAATACGTGATGGAACGTTCGCTGGTGCCGGACGTGTCGCTGGTCAAGGCGCACATCGCCGACCGCAGCGGCAATCTGGTGTTCCGCAAGACGGCGCGCAACTTCAATCCGAACGTGGCCATGGCCGGCAAGTTCACGGTGGTCGAGGTCGAAGAAATCGTCGACACCGGCAGCCTGGACCCCGACCAGATCCACCTGCCCGGCATCTATGTGCACCGGATCGTGCTGAACGCCACGCCGGAAAAGCGCATCGAACAACGCACCACTCGCCCGGCCTAAGGAGAACACGACATGGCATGGTCCCGCGATGAAATGGCGGCGCGCGCCGCGCGCGAGCTGCAAGACGGTTTTTACGTGAACCTGGGTATCGGCCTGCCGACCCTGGTTGCCAACCACGTGCCCAAGGGCGTGGAAGTGTGGCTGCAATCCGAAAACGGCCTGCTCGGCATCGGTCCGTTCCCGACCGACGCCGAAGTCGACGCCGACCTGATCAACGCCGGCAAGCAGACGGTCACGACGCTGCCTGGCTCGTCGATCTTCTCGTCGGCCGACTCGTTCGCGATGATCCGCGGCGGCAAGATCAACCTGGCCATCCTGGGTGCGATGCAGGTGTCCGAAAAGGGCGACCTGGCCAACTGGATGATCCCGGGCAAGATGGTCAAGGGCATGGGCGGCGCAATGGACCTGGTGGCCGGCGTCGGCCGCGTCGTGGTCCTGATGGAACACGTGGCCAAGAAGAAAGACGGCACCGAAGACATCAAGCTGCTGCCCGAATGCAACCTGCCGCTGACCGGCGTGGGGGTGGTCGATCTGATCATCACCGACCTGGGCGTGATGGAAGTCACCGAAAACGGCCTGAAGCTGCTGGAAACGGCGCCGGGCGTGACGGTGGACGAAATCCAGTCCAAGACGCAGGCCAAGCTGGACGTGTCGGCGGTCAAGTAAACGCCGCTGCCCCGAAAACGAAAACGCCCCGCAAGGGGCGTTTTTCATTGGGGCCTGCGCAAAAAAAAGGCGGTGTGCCGTGTCAGGCGGCCTCTTGCAGCAGCATGCCCACGTGCGGGATGCCGTCTTCGATGTATTCCTCGGTGACCGGCACGAAGCCGTGGCCACCGTAGTAGCCCTTGAGCCGCGCCTGCGCGCCCAGGTACACCGGCTGGCCGGGCCACAGGCGCGCCACTTCGGCCTTGGCCCGGCGCATCAGCTCGTGGCCCAGCCCGGTGCCGCGGGCCGCCGGGGCGGTGATCACGCGGCCGATGACGGCCTGGCCGTCGTTCAGTGCGGGTTCCAGCAGGCGGCTGTAGGCCAGCAGGGCGCCGTCCTGCCAGGCCATCAGGTGCTCGGTCTGCCCCAGCAGGTCCTTGCCGTCCATGTCCAGGAAGACGCAATTCTGTTCCACCACGAAGACTTCCGAGCGCAGGCGCAGGATGGCGTAAAGCTCGGCGGGGGTGAGTTCGGCGTGGGGTTTGCAGATCCAGGCGGGCATGCGGAAGGTTCCGGAAATCGGGAGTGAAGGCGGGGCAAATAGCGTACCTCAAACCGGCCCCGTTTCTTTTGGTGCACTGTTACATAAATTCACGGGTATACCCTTAGTATGAAAATGAATTTTCTTATCTAAAATTTATGTGTAAACAGATTTACACAATCGCCCGCTACTCTCCCGCTCCCCACCCCGATGAACAAGGCCGTACTCACGATCGCTGATCGGATCGCCCGGGCCCAGCCCGCGCTGAGCCGCACGCAGCACAAGATGGCCGAATACGTCCTGGCGCACCAGTTTCGCGTCGCCACGATGACCATCGACGAATTCGCGGTGGCGGTGGGCGTCTCGGTGGCCACGGCCAACCGTTTCGCGCGCGCCCTGGACCTGCCGGGCTACCCGCAATTTCGCGCCGAATTGGCACGCGGTTTCGAAGCCGCGCTGGAACCCGTTGAAAAGCTGCGCACGGAATTGGCGCATTCGGCCAGCGCCGTGCAGATCTTTGCCGCTACGCTCGAAGAAGACATCCGCAACGCCCAGCGCAATCTGCAATCGCTGGACTCGGCCGCCTGTGATCAGGCGGTGGAAGCGATTCTGGCCGCCGAGCGCGTCTTCATCATCGGCTTCGGCGCCAGCGGTTTTCTGGCCGGGCTGCTGCAGCGGGGCCTGTGCATGCACTTGCACTCGGTCGAATCGCTGGCCGGCCCCGGCGGCGTGTCGCACGCCGCACGCCAGATGTCGCGCATGACCAGCAAAGACCTGGTGATCGCCATCGGCTTCCCGCGTTATCTGGCCGACACCGTGACCCTGGCGGGCGCCGCGCAGCAAGCCGGCGTGCCGGTGCTGGTGCTGACCGACAAACCCACATCTCCGCTGGCGCCCACGGCATCCGTCGTCCTGTACGCGTTTTCCGCGCGCCAGCTGATCCCCAATTCCGAAACCGCCGCGCTGGGGCTGATCGAAGCCCTGTCGGCCGCGGTGGCCTATCGGGCCAAGAATTCCGTCGCGGCCGCCGCTGGGGTGACCCAGTCCGTCATGCCGTGGCTCATCCATGGAGTAGGTAAACGATGATTCAACCCGTGATTGCCATTCACGGTGGCGCCGGCGCAATGTCCCGCGCGGCCATGTCGCCCGAGAAAGAACAGGAATACCTGAGCGCCCTCGAATCCATCCTGGCCGCCGGCCAGGCCGTGCTAGCCCGTGGCGGCAGCGCCCTGGACGCCGTCACCGAAGCCGTGCGCCTGCTGGAAGACTGCCCGCTGTTCAACGCCGGCCATGGCGCCGTGTTCACCAGCGCCGGCACCCACGAACTGGACGCCGCCATCATGGACGGCGCCACGCTGCGTTCGGGCGCCATCGCCAACGTCAATTGCGTGCGCAACCCGGTGTTCGCCGCGCGTGCCGTCATGGAAACCAGCAAGCACGTGTTCTTCGTGGGCGAGGGCGCCGAAGCCTTCGCCAAGGACGCGGGCCTGGAACTGGTCGATCCGTCGTATTTCTCGACCGAAGCGCGCCGCGAGCAACTGCTGCGCGTGCAGCGCGAAACGCCCGAAGCCGCGGTGCTGGACCACGACGGCCAGGCCATGGTCGCGCGCGGCCAGCCGGCCCCGGCCGATCCGCTGGATTCGGACAAGAAGTTCGGCACGGTCGGCGCGGTGGCGCTGGACGCCCAGGGCAACCTGGCCGCGGCCACGTCCACCGGCGGCATCACCAACAAGCAGGTCGGCCGCGTCGGCGATGCGCCGTTGATCGGCGCTGGCACCTACGCCAGCAACAAGACCTGCGCCGTGTCCACCACGGGCACCGGCGAGATGTTCATCCGCATGGTCGCCGCCTATGACGTGGCGGCCCAGATGGAATATTGCGGCGCTTCGATGGAAACGGCGGCGGACCGCGTTGTCATGGAAAAACTGCCCACCATCGGCGGCAAGGGCGGCCTGGTGGCCGTCGACGCCCAGGGCAATGTGGCCTTGCCGTTCAACACGGAAGGCATGTACCGCGGTTACGCCCGCGTTGGCGAGAAGCCGGTCGCCGCGATCTATCGCTGAGCGGCGCCGCGTTTCGTTTTTGTCAGTTTTGGGGATTACTAAAGATATGGTTGATCGCGCAAACAGCCTGGCGCTGCCGGATAACCGCGTGGTCCAGGTCAACGACCTGACGGTGCGCTTCGTGGGTTCGGAGCGCACGGTCGAAGCCGTGCGCAACCTGTCGTTCCATGTGGACCGGGGCGAGACCCTGGCCATCGTGGGCGAATCGGGTTCGGGCAAGTCGGTGACCTCGCTGGCGCTCATGCGCCTGGTGGAACACGGCGGCGGACGCATCGCCCAGGGCCAGATGGCCCTGCGCCGGCGCAACGGCTCGGTGATCGACCTGGCCGGCTCCAGCCAACGCGTCATGCGCAATGTGCGCGGCGCCGACATGGCCATGATTTTCCAGGAGCCGATGACCTCCTTGAACCCGGTGTTCACGGCCGGCGACCAGATCGCCGAGTCCATCCGCCAGCACCAGGGCAAGGACGCCGCGGCCGCGCGCGCCGAAGCGCTGCGCATGCTGGAACAGGTGCGCATTCCGGAAGCCAAGTCGGTGCTGGACCGCTACCCGCACCAGCTGTCGGGCGGCATGCGCCAGCGCGTCATGATCGCGATGGCGCTGGCCTGCAAGCCGGCGCTGCTGATTGCCGACGAACCCACCACCGCGCTGGACGTCACCATCCAGGCCCAGATCCTGCAACTGATCCGTCAGCTTCAGGAAGAAATGCACATGGGCGTGGTGTTCATCACCCACGACATGGGCGTGGTGGCCGAAGTGGCCGACCGCGTGCTGGTCATGTACCGCGGCGACAAGGTCGAGGAAGGCCCGTCGGAATCGGTCTTCGCCGCGCCCCAGCATGCCTATACCAAGGCGCTGCTGTCGGCCGTGCCGAAGCTGGGCGCGATGCAGGGCACCGACCTGCCGGCCCGTTTCCCCCTGCTGCAAGTGGACGGAAAGGCCCAGCCCGTGGCCGAGCCCGGCGCGACCAGCACCCAGGAAGTGCCGGCTGAGCGCCGCGAGCCGATCCTGAGCGTGCGCAACCTGGTGACCCGTTTCGACCTGCGCGGCGGCATCCTCAGCCGCGTGCAGCGCCGCGTGCACGCCGTGGAAAAGGTCAGCTTCGACCTGTACCCCGGCGAAACGCTGTCGCTGGTGGGCGAGTCCGGTTGCGGCAAGTCCACCACCGGCCGCTCGCTGCTGCGCCTGGTGGAAAGCCAGGGCGGCGAAATCCGCTTCGGCGGCCGCGACATCGTGCGCCTGAAGAACAGCGAACTGCAATCCCTGCGCCGCGACATCCAGTTCGTGTTCCAGGACCCGTTTGCCTCGCTGGACCCGCGCGTGACCGTCGGCTTCTCGATCATGGAACCGCTGCTGGTGCACGGCGTGGCCAAGGGCCGCGAGGCCGAGCGCCGCGTGTCCGAGCTGCTCGAGCGCGTCGGCATGCCGCCCGAAATGGCGCAGCGCTATCCGCATGAGTTCTCGGGCGGCCAGCGCCAGCGCATCTGCATCGCGCGCGCCCTGGCCCTGAACCCCAAGGTCGTGATCGCCGACGAATCGGTATCGGCGCTGGACGTGTCGATCCAGGCGCAGATCGTGAACCTCCTGATCGACCTGCAGCGCGACATGGGCATTTCGTTCCTGTTCATTTCGCACGACATGGCCGTGGTCGAACGCGTCAGCCATCGCGTGGCCGTCATGTACCTGGGTCAGATCGTCGAGATCGGCCCGCGCCGCGCGATCTTCGAGAACCCGCAGCACCCGTACACCAAGAAGCTGATGTCGGCCGTGCCGATCGCCGATCCGGCGCGCCGCCATCTCAAGCGCACCTTGCTGTCCGACGAGATTCCCAGCCCGATCCGCAGGCTCGACGACGAGCCGGTGGTGCAGCCGCTGGTGCAGGTAGGAACCGATCACTTCGTTGCCCGCCATGCGGTCGGCGGAGCGTATTGAGTCAGTTGTTGTACTTGTTTTTCTTCCACCAAACCCCCTAATTCCTTACAGGAACCAGGAGTTGCAATGATGAAAGTTCTGCGCCCCACCAAACTGATGGCCGCCGCTGCGGTGGCCTTCGGCGTGCTCACTTCGCCGCTGGCGCATGCTGCCAAGGACGTGACGTTTGCCGTCTCCATCGCTCTGGAAACGCTCGACCCGTACAACACCAACAGCACGCTGAACCAGGCGGCCGGCAAGGCCTACTACGAAGGCCTGTTCGAATTCGACAAGGACCTGAAGGTCCAGAAGGTCCTGGCCACCGACTACACCGTCAGCGAAGACGGCCTGGTGTACACCTTCAAGCTGCGCGATGGCGTCAAGTTCCATGACGGCACCCCGTTCAACGCCGAAGCCGTCAAGATCAACTTCGACCGCCCGGCCAATCCGGACAATCGCCTGTCGCGCTACATCCAGTTCAGCGTCATCGAAAAGATCGACGTGATCGACCCGCTGACCGTCAAGATCACCCTGAAAAAGCCGTTCTCGGCCTTCATCAACGCGCTGGCCCACCCGGCCGCCATGATGATCTCGCCGGCCGCGCTGACCAAGTACGGCAAGGAAATCGGTTTCCACCCGGTGGGCACGGGCCCGTTCGAATTCGTCGAATGGAAGCCGGCTGAATACCTGAAGGTCAAGAAGTTCGACGGCTACTGGAAGAAGGGCTACCCCAAGGTCGACACCCTGACGTTCCGCACCGTCACCGACAACAACACCCGCGCCGCCGTGGTGCAGACGGGCGAAGCGCAATTCGCCTTCCCGGTGCCGTTCGAGCAGGCCGCCGTGCTGCAAAAGAACGACAAGCTGGACGTGGTCGATCACAAGAACTCGATCATGGCCCGCTACCTGTCGATGAACGTGCAGCAAAAGCCGTTCGACAACGTCAAGGTGCGTGAGGCCATCAACTACGCCATCAACAAGGAAGCCCTGGCCAAGGTCGCTTTCTCGGGCTACGCCACCATCGTCGACGGCGTCGTGCCGACCGGCGTGGACTTCGCCCACAAGACCGGCCCGTGGCCGTACGACATCAAGAAGGCCAAGGCCCTGCTGGCCGAAGCCGGCTACCCCAACGGCTTCGAAAGCCAGCTCTGGTCCGCCTACAACGACGGCACCTCGGTGAAGGTGGTTCAGTTCCTGCAGCAGCAGCTGGCGCAAGTCGGCATCAAGGTCTCGGTCGAAGTGCTGGAATCGGGCCAACGCGTGCAGCGCGTGCAACAGGTGCAAAAGCCTGAAGACGCCAAGGTCCGCATGTACTACGCCGGCTGGTCGTCCTCGACCGGCGAAGCCGACTGGGGCCTGCGTCCCTTGCTGACCACCGCCGCTTTCCCGCCGGTGCTCAACAACGTGTCGTACTACTCGAACAAGTCGGTTGACGACGGCATCCAGCTGGCCCTGGCCACGACGGACCGCGCCAAGAAGACCGAGATCTACAAGAACGTTCAGGAAACCATCTGGAAGGATGCCCCGTGGGCCTTCCTTGTGACCCAGAACAACCTGTACGTCAAGTCGAAGAACCTGTCGGGCGTGTACGTGGAACCGGACACCTCGTTCTGGTTCGGCGACATCGACCTGAAGCAGTAATCCGGCAGTAACTCTCGGGGCCGCAAGGCCCTTGTAAGGCCACATACGGCGGGGACGCGGTGTCCCCGCCGATGTTGCAGGAATTTCAATGCTGACCTACATCGTCAAACGTCTTTTGGGCATGATCCCCACGCTGCTGCTGGTAGCCGTGGTCGTGTTCCTGTTCGTGCACATGCTTCCGGGCGACCCGGCGCGACTGGCCGCGGGCCAGGAGGCCGACCAGCAAACCGTTGAACTGGTGCGCAAGGAACTGGGGCTGGATCTGCCCCTGCCGCAGCAATTCGTGCGCTACTTCAGCCACATGCTGCAAGGTGACCTGGGTACCTCGCTGCGTACCAAGCGTCCCGTCTTGACCGAAATCTCCGATCGCTTCATGCCCACACTGTGGCTGACGATCGCCAGTATGGCCTGGTCCGTCACGTTCGGCATGATCATCGGGATCGTGTCCGCCGTGTGGCGCAACCGCTGGCCCGACCGCCTGGGCATGACGCTCGCGGTGTCCGGCATCTCGTTTCCTGCCTTCGCGCTGGGGATGATGCTGATGCAGGTGTTTTCCGTGAACCTGGGCTGGCTGCCGACCGTGGGCGCCTCGACCTGGCAACACTACATCCTTCCGTCCATCACATTGGGCGCGGCGGTGGCCGCGGTGATGGCGCGCTTTACCCGCGCTTCGTTCGTGGAAGTCATCCAGGAAGACTTCGTGCGGACGGCCCGCGCCAAGGGCCTGACCGAGCGCCGCGTGGTCATCAAGCATGCGCTGCGCAATGCGTTGATCCCGGTCGTCACCATGATGGGCCTGCAGTTCGGCTTCCTGCTGGGCGGCTCGATCGTGGTCGAGACGGTGTTCAACTGGCCCGGCCTGGGCCGCTTGCTGGTCGATGCCGTGACCCAGCGCGACTACCCGGTGATCCAGGGCCTGGTGCTGCTGTTCTCGTTCGAATTCATCCTGATCAACCTGATTGTCGACGTGCTCTACGGCGTCATCAATCCCAGCATCCGTTACAAGTGAGGCGGCCATGAGCAATACGACCCCCGCCGCGACCATCGCCGCCGTTCCCAAGAACGACGTGCGCACGCCCGCCACCGAGTTCTGGCGCAAATTCAAGAAGCAGAAGCTGGCGCTGGGCGCCGGCCTCTTCGTCCTGCTGCTGGTCGTGGTGGCGATCTTCGCCCCCTGGATCGTGCCGTTCGACGCCGAGAACTTCTTCGACTACGACGCGCTCAACGCCGGTCCGTCGCTGACCCACTGGCTGGGTGTGGATTCGCTGGGCCGCGATATCTTCAGCCGCATCATCATGGGCGCGCGCATTTCGCTGGCCGCGGGCTTCCTGTCTGTCGCCATGGGCGCCATCGTCGGCACCTTCATGGGCCTGATGGCCGGTTACTACGAAGGCTGGTGGGAACGCATCACGATGCGTATTTCCGACGTGCTGCTGGCGTTCCCCGGCATGCTGCTGGCCATCGGCGTGGTGGCCATCCTGGGTTCCAGCATGGTCAACGTGATCGTGGCCGTGGCCGTGTTCAGCGTGCCGGCGTTTGCCCGCCTGGTGCGCGGCAACACGCTGTCGATCAAGCAGATGACCTACGTCGAAGCCGTCAAGAGCGTGGGCGCGTCCGACTGGACGATCATCATGCGCCACATCCTGCCCGGCACGATCTCGCCGATCGTGGTGTACGGCACGATGCGTATCGGCACCTCGATCATCACCGCGGCCAGCCTGTCGTTCCTGGGCATGGGCGCATCGCCCCCCACGCCGGAGTGGGGCGCGATGCTGAACGAAGCGCGCGCCGATATGGTGATCGCGCCGCATGTGGCGATCTTCCCGGCGCTGGCGATCTTCCTGACCGTGCTGGCGTTCAACCTGCTGGGCGACGGCCTGCGCGACGCGCTCGATCCCAAGATCGACCGCAAGTAGGCACACGCAATGGCTGCCCGCTCGCCTCGCCCCATCGGTTCCGGGCCTGGCGCGGCGGTCGCCCATCTCGCCGCCGCCCGCGTTCGGGCGCCCGCCATCCGGCAGGCGCACCGGCCACGCAGGACGGCGGCGTTTCGCATTCTGGGGCCCGCTTTTTCAGGACCTCTCGACAGGCATTGATTCATGGACAAACAAACGCAGGACCTTCCTCGCATCGGCACCTTGCCGTCGGGCCCGCTGGATTCGATCTGTGACGTGGGTGACATCACCGTCGGCCACAGCACGCTGGCGGACGGCGCGCGGCAGACCGGCGTGACGGTGGTCAAGCCGCATGCCGGCGACCCCTACCTGGACAAGGTGCCGGCGGCCGCCACCGTGCTGAACGGTTTCGGCAAGAGCACCGGGCTGGTCCAGGTGCAGGAACTGGGCGTGCTGGAAACGCCCATCGCGCTGACCAACACCTTTGGCGTGGGCACGGTGGCCAATGCCCAGATCCGCGCCGCGGTGGCGGCCAACCCCGGCATCGGCCGCGGCATGGCGACGGTCAATCCGCTGGTCTTCGAATGCAACGACGGCTACCTGAACGACATCCAGGCGCTGGCGGTGCAGGAATCGCACTACGCCGACGCGCTGGCCGCCTCGGACAAGCTCCCGGCGCAAGGCGCGGTGGGCGCGGGCCGCGGCATGTCCTGCTTTTCGTTCAAGGGCGGTATTGGTTCGGCCTCGCGAGTGGCGACGATTCAGCCGGATCAGCGCTACACGGTCGGCGCGCTGGTGTTGTCCAACTTTGGCCGCCTGCCCAACCTGATCGTGGCAGGCCGGCCGTTCGGCCGCCGGCTGGCGGGCCAACTCGAAGGCAACCTGGCGCAGGCAGGCGAAAACGCCGCCATCGTGCCGGAAAAGGGTTCCATCATCTTGTTGGTAGCGACCGATGCGCCGCTGGATGCACGCCAATTGCGGCGCCTGTCACTGCGCGCGGGCGCGGGCCTGGCGCGCACCGGCTCGGTGTTCGGCCACGGCAGCGGCGACATCGCGCTGGCGTTTTCCACGGCCTACACGGTGCCGCAGGAAGCCGAACGCCCGATGCCGGCCATCGCCATGCTGCACGAAGCCCGTATCGATCCGCTGTTCGAAGCCGCGGCCGAGGCCTGCGAGCAGGCCATCATTGCCGCGCTGTGGCGCGCCGACAGCGTGCTGGGCCGCGACGGCCATGTCCGCACTGCCATCCGCGACGCTGCGCCCGACTGGCGGCAGTGGCTGGCCGACACCGAATTCTAGAATCTCACCAAGGCACTCCCATGAAGATCCTCATTTCCACCGATATCGAAGGCGTCGCCGGCGTCTTTCATGCTGAACAGATCCGCGCCGGCAACGGCGAATACGAGCGCGCCCGCGCCTGGATGACCGCCGAGGCCAACGCCGCGGTGCAAGGCGCCATCGCGGGCGGCGCCGAAGAGATCCTGGTCAACGATTCGCACGGCGGCTTTCGCAACCTGCTGCCGGACGGTCTGGACGAGCGCGCCCGCCTGGTACTGGGCAAGCCGCGCTACCTGGGCATGATGGGCGGCCTGGAAGAGGGCTGCGACGCCGTCTTCATGATCGGCTACCACTCGCGTTCGCAAGGCCGCGGCGTCCTGGCGCACACGATCAACAGCTTTGCCTTTGCCCGCGTCTTCATCAACGGCATGGAGCTGGGCGAGGCCGGCCTGTACGGCGCCCTGGCCGGCGAGATGGGCGTGCCGGTCATCCTGGCGACGGGCGATGATGTCTTCATCTCGGAAACCACCGACCTGTTCCCCGGCGCCCAATGGGTGCAGACCAAGGTGGCCCACGGCCAGGGCAGCGGCGTGACCTTGTCGCCGGCCGCCTCGCGCCGCGCCATCACCGCCGCCGCCGAAACCGCCGTCAGAAACATCAAGAAGGCCGTTCCTTTCCGCATCCCCGCCCCTATAGAATGCCGGTTGCAGACGCAGACCTCGGCGCTGGCCGACCTGTTCTGCATGTGGCCCACGCTCGAGCGCGTGGACGGCGTGACGCTGCGGTTCACCACGGACAGCATGCAGGCCGCCATCCGCACGCTGAACAGTCTGGCCGCCATGTCTTTCATGTTGCGCTAAGGAAACCCATGTCTAGCACCGACGCCCGTATCGCCCAACTGCGGCAGGCCATGAGCCGCCGCGGTCTGTCCGCCTATATCGTTCCGTCTTCGGATCCGCACCTGTCCGAATACCTGCCCGCGCGCTGGCAGGGCCGGCGCTGGCTGTCGGGCTTCACGGGGTCGGTGGGCACGCTGGTCGTCACGGCCGATTTCGCCGGCTTGTGGGTCGACAGCCGCTACTGGGTGCAGGCCGAGGCGCAACTGGCCGGCACGGGCGTGCAGCTGATGAAGATCGCCGTGGCCACCACGCCGGGGCATGTGGACTGGCTGGCCGCCAACACCCGCGCGGGTGACGTCATCGGCGTCGACGGCCAGGTGCTGGGCCTGGCGGCGTTCCGCGCCTTGTCGGTGGCCGCTGCCACGTCGGGCGCCACGCTGGAAATCCGCGCTGACCTGCTGGACGACGTCTGGTCCGATCGGGCCGGCCTGCCCACGGCCGCCATCTACGAACACGTGGCGCCGCAGGCGTGCGTGTCGCGCGCCGACAAGCTGGCCCAGGTGCGCCATGCCATGCGCGGCCATGGCGCCGACGTGCACTTCGTCAGCACGCTGGACGACATTGCCTGGCTGTTCAACCTGCGCGGCGCCGACGTCGACTACAACCCCGTATTCGTCGGCCATGCCCTGATCGGCCTCGATCACGCCACACTGTTTGTCGCCGACGGCAAGGTCGATGACGCCTTGCGCGCCGTCCTGGCCGCCGATGGCGTCGAGGTCGCGGGCTACGCCCAGGCTGTCGACGCGCTGGCCTCGCTGGAACGGGACCAGAAGCTCCTGATCGACCCGGCCCGCGTCACCTGCGGCGTGTTCCACGCGATGGACCCGGCCGTGCCCCGCGTCGAAGCCATCAACCCGTCCACGCTGCTCAAGTCGCGCAAGACCGACGCCGAACTGGCCAACGTGCGCCAGGCCATGGCGCAGGACGGCGCGGCGCTCTGTGAGTTCTTCGCCTGGTTCGAAGGCGCGCTGGGCCGCGACCCGATCACCGAACTGACCATCGACGAACAGATCACCGCCGCCCGCGCGCGCCGGCCCGATTACGTCTGCCCCAGCTTTGCCACCATCGCCGGCTTCAACGCCAATGGCGCCATGCCGCATTACCGCGCCACGCGCGAATCGCATTCGGTGATCGAAGGCGACGGCCTGCTGCTGATCGATTCGGGCGGCCAGTACCTGGGCGGCACCACCGACATCACCCGGGTCGTCGCCGTGGGCACGCCCAACGCCGACCAGAAGGTCGATTTCACGCTGGTGCTCAAGGGCATGATCGCGCTGTCGCGCGCTGCGTTCCCCCGCGGCACGCCGTCGCCGATGCTGGACGCCATCGCCCGCGCCCCGATCTGGGAAGGCGGCGCCGAATACGGCCACGGCACCGGCCACGGCGTGGGCTACTTCCTGAACGTGCACGAAGGCCCGCAAGTCATCTCGTACCGTGCGGCCCCGGGCCCGCACACCGCCATGGAACCCGGCATGATCACCTCGAACGAACCGGGCATCTACCGTCCTGGCCGCTGGGGCGTGCGCATCGAGAACCTGGTGGCCAACCGCAGCTGGCTGACCTCGGAACTGGGCGAGTTCCTGTGCTTCGAGACCCTGACGCTGTGCCCGATCGACACCCGCTGCATCGAGCCGACGCTGTTGCGCGCCGACGAGATCGCCTGGCTCAACGAGTACCACAAGACCGTGTTCGAGCGCCTGTCGCCGCTGGTGCAGGGCGAGGCCCTGGCCTGGCTGGAACGCCGTACCGCGGCGATCTGACCTTGCCGTCGCGCGATTAAAAAAAGGCGCCGTCAGGCGCCTTTTTTATTGGTCGTGGCCGGGCAGATCGCCCGGCGGCGCATCAGCCGTTCACACGCGTCCGGCGTCGATCAGGGTGTCGCGCTCGGCATTGCGGCGACGGTAGAACAGCCGCGCGCCAATGACGCAGCCCAGCACCAGCAGCGCGATGTACACCGCCAGCGAGAACACGGCGGCACTGTTCGAGGACGACGCGCGGGCCAATTGGCTCCAGCTCATGGCCCGCAGGGCCAGGATCGCCAGGCCGACGCCCAGCACCTGGGCCATCCAGAAAGCAAAACTGCCGTGCGCGACGGCGCGGCCGACGCCCGCCGCGCCCAGCGCCTGGGGCACCGCCTTGCGGCAGGCCAGCACCGCCGCGGCCATCACCACCACCGGCAGCACCCAGTAGCCGAATGCATACTGGATCAGGTCGGCCGACAGCGTCTGCATCTGCAGGAAAGCGCCCAGCGCCAGGGACACGTGCACTTGCCACAGCAAGAGCGTGGCCCCGGCGATCCAGGCGGCATGGCGCGCCAGGTAGGGCCGCGCCCCGGCGCCGACGGCGGGCGTCACGCTCCAGGCGGCCACGCGCACGGCCAGCCAGCTGCCCAGGCCCCCCAGCAGGATGCCGACCAGCTTGAGCGGCACGCCCATCACCAGCGCACGCGTGATATCGCGGTAAAAGCCCAGGTTCTCGTCCAGCCATTCCCGGTATGTCGTGATCAGCCAGAACATGCCTTGCTGCAGCAGCGTCAGGGCGGCGGAATGGAGCACGTTGTAGGCCAGCAATACCGCCAGCAGCACGGCCACCATCTTGCCCGGGCGGTCCACGCCGCCCGCGCCCTGGCGGGCCAGCCAGCGCTGCGCGGTGCACCAGGCCACCAGGCCGCCCAGGACGGCGCCGGCGAACATCTGCGCCACGGTCGGCGCCAGCATCCCGGGGCGTTCATAGATCTCGCGCATCCGCTCGGCAAATGGCGACGCCAGCACGATGTAGGCTTGCAGCAGGATGGCGTAGACAAGGTTCAGGCAGGCCGCGGCAATGGCCAGGCGCCAGGGCAGGGAGGGGGAACGGTCGGGCAGGGCGGTCATCGGGTCGGGCGGGTTTCCGGTCAGGGGGAGAAAATCGGGGACGAACATAGCACGAAGCGCGCGACCGCCCCCGGCGCGGGCGGGTCCGGGCCGGGGCCGGCAAATGTTACTCCTCGTCGCTAGGGGAAAACCCAGACAAGTTTCGCCTCCCGGCTATAATCCAAATTTCCCGCACGCGCCCGCTCGTCCCGGGCGCTTATTACGATGACCAAATACGTATTTGTCACCGGCGGAGTGGTGTCTTCCCTGGGCAAGGGCATCGCCGCTGCGTCGCTTGCCGCCATCCTCGAGTCGCGTGGTCTGCAGGTCACCATGCTCAAGCTCGACCCCTACATCAACGTCGATCCGGGCACCATGAGCCCGTTCCAGCACGGTGAAGTGTTCGTCACGGAAGACGGCGCCGAAACCGATCTGGACCTTGGCCACTACGAGCGTTTCGTTTCCGCCCGCATGCACAAGGTGAACAACTTCACCACCGGCCAGATCTACGAATCGGTGCTGCGCAAAGAGCGCCGCGGCGACTACCTGGGCAAGACTGTCCAGGTCATCCCGCACATCACCAACGAAATCCAGGACTTCATCGCCCGTGGCGCCGATGCCGCCTGGAACGGCAATACCGATGTCGCCATCGTGGAAATCGGCGGCACCGTGGGCGATATCGAATCGCTGCCGTTCCTGGAAGCCGCGCGCCAGATGAGCCTGCGCATGGGCCGCAACAACGCTGCCTTCGTGCACCTGACGCTGGTGCCGTTCATCGCGTCCGCCGGCGAACTCAAGACCAAGCCGACCCAGCACTCGGTGCAGAAGCTGCGCGAAATCGGCATCTACCCGAACGCGCTGCTGTGCCGCGCCGACCGTCCCATCCCGGACGACGAGCGCGCCAAGATCTCGATGTTCTCGAACGTGCCCCTGGACGCGGTCATTTCCGTCTGGGACGCCGACTCGATCTACAAGATCCCGGCCATGCTGCACAAGCAAGGCGTGGACAACATCGTCTGCGAAGCCCTGGGCCTGACCCCGCCGCCGGCCGACCTGTCCATGTGGGACAACCTGGTCGACGCGCTCGAGCATCCGCAGCATCAGCTCACCATCGGCATGGTCGGCAAGTACGTCGACCTGACCGAGTCGTACAAGTCGCTGACCGAAGCCCTGGTTCACGCCGGCATCCATACGCGCTCGAAGATCAACATCGAGTACATCGACTCGGAAGACATCGAAACCCGCGGCACCGACCAGCTCAAGCACCTGGACGCCATTCTGGTGCCGGGCGGCTTCGGCAAGCGCGGCACCGAGGGCAAGATCGCCGCCATCCGCTACGCCCGTGAAAACGGCGTGCCTTACCTGGGCATCTGCCTGGGCATGCAGCTGGCCGTGATCGAATTCGCGCGCCACGTGGCCGGCCTGGGCGGCGCCAACAGCACCGAATTCGATCCGTCGGCGCCGCACCCCGTGGTGGCCCTGATCACCGAATGGATGGACCGCGAAGGCAAGGTCGAAAAGCGTGACAATTCGTCCGACCTGGGCGGCACCATGCGCAAGGGCGCGCAACGCGTGCCGATCAAGCCGGGCACCCGCGCCCAGACCATCTACGGCGACGAAGTCAACGAACGCCATCGTCACCGCTACGAGGTCAACAACGTCTACGTGCCGCGCCTGGAAGAGGCCGGCATGGTGATCAGCGCGCGCACCCCGACCGAGAATCTGCCGGAAATGATGGAACTGCCCGACCACCCCTGGTTCGTCGGCGTCCAGTTCCACCCGGAATTCACGTCGACTCCGCGCGATGGCCACCCGCTGTTCTCCAGCTACATCCGCGCCGCCATCGAGCAAAAGGCTCGCCGCGGCCAGGAGGCCTGATGCGCGCCTGCGGCCGCGAGTTCCGCATGCGGATGCTCGCGGCCGCAGGCCGTCGACCTGGCGCCGCCCTGTACGGCGGCGCTGCTTTCGGATACAACCAATTAGCATCGGATATGCGTCGCCGGGCCGCCTTGAGCGACACTGGCTGCTTTACCGTATCCGCCCGCTGATACCCGTCAACCCCACTGCCCTGAAGGAACCCCATGAGTGCTTACCTGATCGCCGATGTCACGGTGACCAAGCCCGCGCAGTACGAGGACTACAAGCGTCTGTCCACGCTCGCCATGCGTGCGTACGATGCCAAGATCCTGGTGCGAGGCGGACAATCCAAGCACCTTGAGGGCCGTGAACCTGGCCGCACCGTCGTCATGGAGTTTCCGTCCATGGCCGCCGCCCAGGCCTTCTACGACTCCTGGCAGTACCGCCGTGCCCGCAATGCCCGCGAAGGCGCGGCCGTCATGAATATGTTTATCGTTCAGGGAATGTAAAGTCATGAGTGCAATCGTCGACATCATCGGCCGCGAGATTCTGGATTCGCGCGGCAACCCCACCGTGGAATGCGATGTGCTGCTGGAATCCGGCGCCATGGGCCGTGCGGCCGTGCCGTCGGGCGCGTCCACCGGCGCCCGCGAAGCTATCGAGCTGCGCGACGGCGACAAGAGCCGTTATCTGGGCAAGGGCGTGCTGCGCGCCGTTGAAAACCTCAACACCGAAATCTCCGAAGCGCTGATGGGCCTGGACGCCCAGGAACAGACCTTCGTCGACCGTACCCTGATCGAACTGGACGGCACCGAGTCCAAGGAACGCCTGGGCGCCAACGCCATCCTGGCCGCCAGCATGGCCGTAGCCCGCGCCGCCGCCGACGAATCCGGCCTGTCGCTGTACCGCTACTTCGGCGGCAGCGGCCCCATGAGCATGCCCGTGCCGATGATGAACGTCATCAACGGCGGCGCGCACGCCAACAACACGCTCGACCTGCAGGAATTGATGATTCTGCCGGTGGGCGCGGGCAGCTTCCGCGAAGCCCTGCGCTGGGGCGCCGAAGTGTTCCACATGCTCAAGAAGCTGATTCACGGCCAGGGCATGTCCACGGCAGTGGGCGACGAGGGCGGTTTCGCGCCCAACGTGCCCAGCCACGAAGCGGCCATCCAGCTGATCCTCAAGGCCATCACCGAAGCCGGCTACGAGCCGGGCACGCAGATCGCCCTGGGCCTGGATTGCGCCAGCTCTGAGTTCTACCGCGACGGCAAGTACACCCTGGCCGGTGAAGGCGGCATCTCGCTGTCCTCGCAGGAATTCACCAACCTGCTGGCCACCTGGTGCGACAAGTACCCGATCATCTCGATCGAAGACGGCATGGCCGAAAACGACTGGGACGGCTGGAAGCTGCTGACCGACCAGCTCGGCAAGAAGGTGCAACTGGTGGGCGATGACCTGTTCGTCACCAACACCAAGATCCTGCGCGAAGGCATCCAGAAGGGCGTCGCCAACTCGATCCTGATCAAGATCAACCAGATCGGCACCCTGACCGAAACCTTCGCCGCCATCGAAATGGCCAAGCGCGCCGGCTACACCGCCGTCGTGTCGCACCGTTCGGGCGAAACCGAAGATTCGACCATTGCCGACATCGCCGTGGCCACCAACGCCATGCAGATCAAGACCGGTTCGCTGTCGCGTTCGGACCGCATGGCCAAGTACAACCAACTGCTGCGCATCGAAGAAGAACTGGCTGAAGTTGCCTCGTACCCGGGCCTGGAAGCCTTCTACAACCTGCGTTAATGTAAGCAGGCTGCGGCAGGCGCCGCAGCCTCTTTCACGCCACGACTGCTGAGGGTTCCCGCGTATGCGCCTGTTGTTCCTGGTGCTGTTCGTGCTGCTAGGCCTGATCCAATACCCGCTTTGGCTGGGTAAGGGTGGGTGGTTCAAGGTCTGGGACCTGCAACGCCAGGTGTCGGCCCAGCGCGAAACCAACGATGGCCTGCGCGCGCGCAATGCGGCGCTCGAGGCCGAGGTGCGCGATCTGGAAAACGGTTCGGGCGCCATCGAAGAACGCGCCCGCGGCGAATTGGGCATGATGCGCGACGGCGAAGTTTTCGTGCACATCCTGCCGCAGAACACCCAGCCGCCCGCTGGCGGCGCCACGTTGGCGACCGACGCTGCGACCAAACCTGCCACCGCCACGCGCGCCAGCGCACCGGCGGGGGGCGCCAGGCCGGCGGCTGCCAAGCCGGCCACGCCCAAGCCCGCCACGGCGCAACCGGCCGCTGCCCGCCCGGGCAATGCCAAGCCGGCCAACACGTCCCCAGCACGCCAGCAATAAGGCCGCGTCAGCGGTAGCCCGCGGGTCTGCGCCGACCGTCGCGGCCGCATTGTTGCGTGCGTCAAGGGCAGCGCAAGCTGCGGCATGCCCCCGCCACCATGCCCGCCGGATAGGCCTTGCCAGCCGCCCAATCCACCGGGTGCGACTGCATTTCCATTTCAAGTTCCATGCCGATGGGCGCCAGCCCCCGCGCCCGCGCGGCCGACGCATAGCTGCCGTCGGCCTCGGAAAGGGCTGCCAGCAGCGCACGCAGCGGCGGCAGCATGGGCTGGTACAGGTAGGTCAGCCGCAGCTTGAGCGTGTTGGCGCGAAAGATGTCGCGCTGTTCTGGCAGCGGACGGCGCGCCTGCTGCAGATCCTGGTAGTTGTGGTCGATGGCGCGCAGTCCGCGCGGGGCGGTCGTGTCCAGCCCCGGACGGGCGTGGTCGCGAAAGGCCTGGGCGTCGGGCTGCAGGATTTCGATGCGCCAGGGGGCGCTGCCCATCAGGGCGGCAAGCCGGTCCAGTTGCCGCGACTGCTGCTGGCGGGCGCCAGTCTGGCCCCGGGCGTCGGCGTGCAGCGGCAGCAGCGCTTGCAGGAAGGCGCTGCGGATGCGGGCGGGATCGCCATGCGATGTCGCCCCGGCGCGTGCGCCTTCCATCAGGGCCAGGTGGGCGATCTGGCGCACGCCCTGCCAGCGGGCCGCCTCGACCGTCAATAGGCCCGCCAGCAGCACGGCCATTGCGGCGACGGCGAATTCGATGGCGGCGGCCCCGCATTGACGCGGGCGCGCGGCGCCCGGGTGGGCAAGAAAAAAGGCGGTCATGGCCGGCCAGTGTGGCGCGGGCATGACCGCCTGTCGATCCGTGAATACCGAGGGCACCGGCCCTGCACGCGGCGCGATAGCGAGCTGTCGCCTGAGGGCGACAGCCGGATCAATGCACCGTCGGCGGGGCGTCGCCCGTGGGAGACGTGTTGGGCGAGAAGAGGGCTGCGCAGTCGACTGCGTCAAAGGCGTAGGGCTTGCCGCAGAAGTCGCAGGACACGTCGACCTGGCCGCGTTCGGCCAGGATGTCGTTCACTTCGTCTTCCCCCAGCGAACGCAGCATGCTGGCGACGCGCTCGCGGGTGCAGGGACAGTGCCAGCGCACCGGCTGCGGGTCGAAGGCCACCAGGGTCTCTTCCCAGTACAGGCGGTGGATCAGCGTGTCGATGTCGGTGGCGAGCAGTTCGTCGCGCTTGAGCGTGCTGGCCAGCGCCACGGCGCGGTCCCAGGTCTCGGCCGCGGCCTGTTCGCTCAGGATGGGGGCATCCGAGCCGCCATGGTACGGCAGGCGCTGGATCAGCATGCCGGCCGCGTGCTCGGCGTCGGCACCCAGCCACAGGCGGGTGTCCAGCTGTTCGGACGCCTTCATGTAGTGCTGCAGCGCCTCGGCCACGGTGTCGCCTTCCAGCGGCACGATGCCCTGGTAGGTCTGCTGGCCTGGCACCTTGCGCTGCGGGTCCAGCACCACGATGAAACGGCCGTTGCCACCGGGGTTCAGCAGGCTTTGCATGGTGCCGTCGGCCGGGACTTCATGGCCTTCGCGCACCTTGACGGTGGCCCGCAGGCTCAGGTCGGAACGGCATTCGACCACCAGCAAGGCGATCGGGCCGTCGCCCTGGATCTGCAGCACCAGCGAGCCGTCGAACTTGATGTTGGCGGCGAGCAGGGTCGATGCCGCGACCAGTTCACCCAGCAGGTGGGTGATGGCGGGCGGGTAGTCGTGGTTGGCCTGGACGGCCTTCCACGTATCCGTCAGGCGCACCGCTTGAACGCGGACGCTACGGTCTTCGAGGAGGTATTTTTTAAGCTGATCGGTCATAGGGGAATGTTAGCCGATCAGGCGCCCCGATTTCCCCTGCCGGCAGCAGGGGCGTTGGGGCCGGCGCACGCTTGCCCCAGGGGGCTTCAGGCCAGCCGCTTGAGCGCCGTCTTGTAGTGTTGGCCGCGCGCCACGTAATGGGCCGTGTTCTTGTGCAGATTGGCGATCTCGTCGGGCGACAGCTCGCGCACGATCTTGCCGATGCCGATGACCAGGGAATTGTCGGGAATGACCCGGTCTTCGGGGATGATGGCGCCGGCGCCGATCAGGCAGTTGCGCCCGATCACGGCGTTGTTCAGCACGATGGCCTGCATGCCCACCAGCGCGCCTTCATGGATGGTACAGCCGTGCAGCATGGCCTGGTGGCCCACGGTGACGTTGGGGCCGATGGTCATGGGACAGCCGGTATCCACGTGCAGCACGCTGCCTTCCTGGATGTTGGTGCCCTGGCGGATCAGGATCGCGTCGTTGTCGCCGCGAATGGACACGTGCGACCAGATGCTGACGCCGGCCTCCAGGGTGACGTTGCCGATGATGTCGGCGCTGTCGGCCACGTAGGCGGCGGGATCGATGCGGGGAATGAGGTCGTCGAGCTGGTAAATGGGCATGCCGTGTCTCCGGATGCGGCGGCGGACCAGGCGGCCCTGCCTGCCGTCAGTGTGGCTTGGCGGCCTGCGCGCGTTCTTCTTCGCGCAGGCGCAGGATGCGACGCTGGATTTTACCGGTGGTGGTCATGGGCAATTCTTCGACGAATTCGATTTCCTTGGGGTATTCGTACGGCGCCAGGCGCTCGCGCACGTGTTCCTGCAGGTTTTCGATGATGTCGCTGCGATCGCGTTGCGCGAATTCCGGGGTCAGTACCACATAGGCCTTGACCACCGCGCCACGCTCGGCGTCCGGCTTGGGCACCACGGCGGCGTTCGCCACGGCCGGATGGCCGATCAGGCAGCTTTCGATTTCACCGGGGCCGATACGGTAGCCCGATGACTTGAAGACGTCGTCGGCCCTGCCCGCGTACCAGAGGTAGCCGTCGGCATCCACCCGGGCCAGATCGCCCGTCAGGCACCAGTCGCCCTTGAACTTGGCCTGGGTGGCGGCGTCGTTGCGCCAGTAGCCCAGGAACAGGATCGGGTCGGGGTAGCCGTGGATGTCGTTGCGGTTGACCGCGATTTCGCCGGTTTCGCCGGCCGCCACGGGCTGGCCCGCATCGTCCAGCACGGCGACGCGGTGGCCCGGGTAAGGGCGGCCCATGCTGCCCGGCTTGGCCGGCCAGCGCTTCTGGCTGTTGCCCACCACATAGTTCATTTCGGTCTGGCCGAACATCTCGTTGGGCGTGACGCCCAGCGCGGACTGGCACCACTCGAAGACGGTCTCGCCCACGCTCTCGCCCGCGCTCATGATGGAACGCAAGGCCAGTTGGTAATGATTGCGGGGTTCCGGCACCGTTTTCATCATCATCTTCAGCGCGGTGGGGAAGAGGAAGGTGTTGGTGACCTGGTAGCGCTCCATCAGTTCGAAGGCGCGTTCGACCGAGAAGCGTCCGCGGGTGCCGACGATGGGGTGGCCGAAATACAGTGTGGGCAGCAGCGCGTCCATCATGCCGCCGGTCCAGGCCCAGTCGGCGGGCGACCAGAACACGTCGGCGGGCCGCGGGAACCAGTCTTGCGAGGCCACGAAGCCCGGCAGGTTGCCGATCAGCACGCTGTGGGGCAGCAGGGCACCCTTGGGCGCGCCGGTGGTGCCGGACGTATAGAGCAGGATGGCCGGGTCCGACGAGCGGGTGGGCACCGGCTTGAATTCACTGGGTTGGCGCGCCAGCAGGCTGCGCCAGGGCAGCACGCGCTCGTCGGCGAAACCGATGCCGATGATCTGCTGCAGGGCGGGGCAATGATCGCTGACGGCCAGCAGGTTGGCGCTGGAGGCGTGGTCGACGATGGCGACGCGGGTGTCCGAGTCGCACAGGCGGCTTTGCAGGGCTTCGGGGCCGAACAGGGTGGACAACGGCAGCACCACGCCGCCCACGCTGTAGATGGCCATGTGGGCAACGACGGTTTCCGGACGTTGTCCCAAAACCACACCGACCCGGTCGCCACGGCCTACGCCCATCTTCACCAGGCCGTTGGCCAGTTGATTGGCGGCCTCGGCCAGCCGCGCATAGGTCCAGACCTCGCGGTTGCCGGCTTCATCTTCGTAGTAGATGGCGATGCGCCGCGCATCCGGACTACTGGATGCCCAGCGGTGGCAGCACGCTTCCGCAATGTTGAACTGGGTGGGAACCAGCCAGCGGAATGATTGGTAGAGCGCCTGATATTGGTCGTTCATGGCCCTATGTTGTAAGCATGTTGCAGCGTGAACGGGTCAGTTTTTGCCCGTTGCCCCAACTGCAAGCATGACCTAGAGGGCCGTGAACTGCAATATCCCCGTTGCGTAACGGGGACGTATAAGGGTTATCACGGGTGTTTGCCCTGACGGCGCAGGGCGGAGGGCAGCGCGGGCAGCGACAGGGAACGCGGCTTGCGCTGGGTCGGGTCGGCCTGCCGTTCGGCCTGGATGGCGGCCCAGTCCAGCAGCTGCAACTGGCCGTCGTGGGTCTCGGCCAGCGCCGACAGGCTTTCCACCCAGTCGCCGTCGTTGCAGTAGAGGATGCCGCCCACGTCGCGCAGTTCGGCCTTGTGGATGTGGCCGCAGACCACCCCGTCCAGGCCGCGGCGGCGGGCTTCGCCAGCCAGCGCTTCCTCGAAGTCGGTGATGAACGACACCGCATTCTTGACCTTGTGCTTCAGGTACTGCGACAGCGACCAGTAGTGCAGGCCCATGCGGTGGCGCAGGCGGTTGAAGTGGTGATTGATCCACAACGCCAATTGGTAGAGGCCGTCGCCCAGGTGCGCCAGCCAGCGGCTGTGCTGGATCACGCCGTCGAACTGGTCGCCGTGCAGCACCAGCAGGCGCAGGCCCTTGGCGGTCACGTGCACGTCTTCGTCCAGAATCTCGATGTCGCCGAAGGCGAAGCCCGCGAATTCGCGGGCGAATTCGTCGTGGTTGCCGGGGATGAACACTACCCGGGTGCCGTTGCGCGCCTTGCGCAGGATGCGCTGGATCACGTCGTTGTGGGCGCGCGGCCAGTGCCAGTGCTTGCGCAACTGCCAGCCGTCGACGATGTCGCCCACCAGGTAGAGGGTGTCGGAGTCGTTGTGCTCAAGGAAATCCAGCAGGAATTCTGCCTTGCACCCGGCGGTACCCAGGTGAATGTCGGAAATCCAGAGAGCGCGCCAGTGCGTGGGGCGGATTTCGTTCACGGTCGTATCCATGTGGGCTGTCGTCATGCCTGGGAATGAGACCATCCCGCGATGACGGGGACATGAAGAATCCGTGACGCTGTTGTGACCGCGGCGCCATTTATGCGCGCCGAAGTGTCGTTCAATGGGTGCGTGGGGGGGGCGTCAGGCAGGCGCCATGCGCCAATCAGCCGCGCAGATGCCCCAGCATCTCGTGCACGTCGTGGGCCATGATGGCCAGCACGCACACCAGGCCCAGGTAGGCGCAGGTGTAGGTCAGCTTGCTTTCCAGCGTGGTGCCGTAATAGGCCTGGTTCTCGGGCAGCGTGGGATCGTACTTGAAGGCCCGCAGCACATTGGGAAAGGCCAGCACGGCCACCAGGATCAGGATGGGGCTGGGACGCCAGAAGAACAGCGCCACCAGCACCGGCACGCCCACCAGCCAGATGCGCGGCGACAGCACCGCGGTGATGCGGCCGCCGTCAAAGGGTGACAGCGGGATCAGGTTGAACAGATTGATGAAGAAGCCCGCATACGACAGCGCCAGCAGCAGGTCACTGCCGGTGCTGCGCGCGGCAAAATAGCAGGCCAGCGACGCCACGGTGCCCGCCAGCGGGCCACCCAGGCCCACATAGGCCTCGGTGGCCGCGTCATGCGGCATGTCCTTGAGCTGGATCCAGGCGCCCACGAAGGGAATGAATACCGGCGCGCCCACATCCAGGCCACGCTGGCGCGCCGCAATGTAGTGCCCCATTTCGTGCAGCAACAGCAAGAGGACAAAGCCCGCCGCGTAGCGCCAGCCGAACACCAGGGCATACGCGGCCACCGACAGCAGCATGGTGCCGCCGGTGGCCAGCAGCTTGCCGAACTTCAGGTACTTGAAGCCAGACAGCAACAACAGGATCAGCTTCATCGTTCAGGACGCCAGCCGGCTCAGGGTTGGGCCTGATCGGCCTTCTTGCCGCGCATGCGCTTCCACAGACCGCCACCCAGGGCCGCGGCCGCCAGGATGCCGACCTTGGCGAACTTGGCCAGGAAGGCGGCGATGACCGCGAACAGGCCCAGCTTCTTGGCGGCCACGCCGGCCACCAGCGCGGCCAGGCCGTATTCGGCCACCTTGTCGGTCGACGAATTGAAATCGGCGTAGCGCTTGCCTTCGACGTACTTCAGGTTGTCCAGCAGCGTCAGCACGGCGGTCTTGTCCTTGGGCACCAGGCTCTTCTGGGTGATCAGGTCCAGCGTGATGTAGCCGTCACGGCCCAGCGCATAGGTGTTGTAGTTGACCGTGGGGTTGTCGTTGGCGGTGTCGCCCTTGTGCTTGACGGCCACCGACCAGACCAGGCGCTGCGAGTTGCTGTCGTACTTGGGCGATTCGACCCAGCCGTCCATCACCAGTTCGGGAAAGCCGCGTTTCTTGCGTTCTTCGTTGGACTGGTCGGTGCCTTCACGCAGGCTGTCCAGCAGCTCGTTGACGTTCCAGTTCTTGGCGTCGTCGTCCTTGATATAGCCGGCCTTGTCGAAGTTCACGGTGATGACCCAGTCGTCATCGTCGCTCTTGGGCATGACCACGCCCAGCAGCGAGGGATCCTTGCCGTTGCCGTAGGCGGCCATCAGGCGGTCGGCCTGGGCGCGCGGTACGAAGAACATGGATTCAGGCAGGTGCACCACGGCCTGGTCGCCCAGCTTGACGTCGGCCGGGCCTTCCTGGGCGGCGGCGAAGGCGGCTTTCATGGCCGCTTCGATTTCCTGCTGCGCGGCGGCGTTCTGGGCGGAGGCGCCCAGCGGCAGGAACAACAGCACGCTGGCGGCGGCCAGCGACAGGCGGGAAAGGAAAGCGCGCATGATTTTTTTGAGGCGTCTGTGAAAGGGGCCTCATTGTCTTTGCGACTGACTTTCAACTTTCTGAAAGCATGCGTCGAATTCGGCGCACGATTTTGCTATTTGTAAGCAGGTATGTTCAGCGGGCGGTCAGCGCCCGCGTTGGTGCGATATCAGCGCGCTTTCTTGCGTTGCGGCGCATTGCGCAGGCGGGTGCCCAGGATGCGGTCGTGCAGGAACTGGCCGTCGGGGTCGAACCAGGACCAGACGAAGATCGCGAAGGGGGCCGCGACGATGAACATGTCCACCGACGCCCAGCCCGTGGCCATGGCGGCCAGCTTGACCAGCGCGGCGCCCGCCAGCACCAGCGGCCAGGCCAGCACGTAGCGCAACACCAGGCGCGGGGTGGACGGCGTGTTGCCGTCGCGGTCGACCAGCCGGATGTTCCAGGTCTTCATGGGCAAGGTCTGCCCACGGCGGCGCCAGCACAGCACGAAATAGGCGCCGATGGCCACGAACAGCCAGGCCTGGCGGGCCGATCGCAGTTCCAGCGCATTCTTGCTCTGGGTCAGCGTGTCCATCAAGTAGCCTGCCAGGAACACCACGCCAAACAGCAGCACGGCTTCGTACATCATGCAGGCAAACCGGCGCAGCCGGTTGGGAGTCTGGTCAAGGAGGGTGTCGGTCATGGGCCGGTATTATCCGACAAAGCGGCCGACCATAAAAAAAACCCGCCGGTAAGGGCGGGTCTATAAAAGGGGCTATGCAGCCCCCAAGGGGAAAACGGTCAGGCCCGAGGGCCTGGGGCCATGCTCAGGCGGCGGAGTGCGCGTTCTTGGCGCTCGTCTTGCCAGCCAGGGCACGGACGCCGTGGGCCAGCTTACGCAGGCCTGCGGCCAACGCACGCATCGGATGCGGGCGGAATTGTTCTTCGATGGCCTGGAGCATCAGTTGACGCTCGAGTTCGTCGGTCAGGCGGATGGTGTTGTTCGGGTTGATCACAATAGCCTCCACGGGCTTGCTCAGTTGTTTAGCTACTAGGGATTACCCGAATTATAGGGTTAACCCTGAAACTGTGCAAGCGTCCGGTGCATTTCGGCAACACCATGGTGCTGATGATGCCCCAAATCGGCGCTGCGGGGCACCATAAGCAAAGATACGGGCGCCATGTTGCGGCGCTTTTACAACGAGCAGGGAGCGGGGTCAGGCAGGCCGCCGCCCAGGGGCAAGCCCCCGGGCGGGGTAGGGAAAGGTCAGGCGTCGCGGTAGCCGGCGGCGACCAGCTCGAAGCCGAACAGGCGGCAGTCCAGGGCGCCGTTGTGCAGGGGCACGCGGCGCTTGGGTTTCAGGCGCATCTGGTTGGGCAGGGTCATGTCGCTGGTGATGACGTGCAATTGCCAGCCGGCGAAGTTGCGCTTCAGGCAGGTGGCCCAGTCGCGCCACAGGTCGGCGTCCGGCTCGGTCAGCATGCGCTCGCCGTAGGGCGGGTTGGTGACGATCCAGCCGTGGTCGGCGGGGGCCTCGATCTGGCGGGCGTCACCCACTTCGAAACGGATGGAATCGGCCGTCAGCCAGGCGCGCTCGGCGTTGTTGCGGGCGAATTCCACGGCCTGGGGGTCCAGGTCGTAGCCGACCAGGGGCGCGTCCAGCTGCGGCAGGATGCGCGAGCGGGCGTCGTCCTTGAGGTCGCGCCAGCGGTAGGCGTCGTGGTCACGCAGGCGCTCGAAGCCGAACGGGCGCGAAATGCCGGGGGGCACGCCCAGGGCGATCCAGGCCGCTTCGATCAGGATGGTGCCGGACCCGCAGAAGGGGTCCAGGAGCGGCGCGGCCGGATCCCAGCCCGCCAGCGCCAGCATGCCGGCGGCCAGGTTTTCGCGCAGGGGCGCTTCGCCCTTGTCCAGGCGCCAGCCGCGCTTGAACAGCGATTCGCCTGAGGTGTCCAGGTACAGGGTGGCGGTGTGGCCGGTCAGGAACAGGTGCACGCGGGCATCGGGGCGCACGGTGTCGATGCTGGGGCGTTCGCCTTCCAGTTCGCGCAACCGGTCGCAGATGCCGTCCTTGGCGCGCAGGTTGCAGTACTGCAGGCTCTGCACGGGGCTCTTGATGGCGGAGGTGTCGACGCGCAGGGTCTGTTCGGCGCCGAACCAGCGTTCCCAGGGGGTGTCGCGGGCCAGGTCGAGGATGTCGTCTTCGTGCGAGATCTCGGCGTGGGCGACCTGCACCAGGATGCGGGTCGCCAGGCGCGAATACAGGTTGGCGCGCTGCACGCCGGACCAGTCGGCGGTGAACGAGCAGCCGGCGCGGCCGGCCTGGGCGTCTTCGTAGCCCAGCGCCTGCATTTCGGCGGTCAGGGCTTCTTCGAGGCCCTGCGGGCAGGGCGCGAACACTTTGAAGATTTCGGCCTGGCGGGTTTCGCGCGGACGGCGGCTGCGCACGTCGGCGACGGACTCGCGGTCGCGATGATCGTGATCGTGGCCGTGGTCGTGTGCGTCGTCGTGGCGGCCGGCCGAGGCGTGGCTCGCGTCGGCGGCGTCATCGTAGTCGGGTTCGGGCGCGAATTCGGGGGCGGGGCCGTCGTCTTCAAACGGGTCGTAGAAGCGGCCGGCCGGGGTGGCAGGCGCGATGTACTGGTCGTCCAGGCGGGGCGCACGCTGCTGCGGGCGGCCGGAACGGGGGCTGGGCGCGGCGTCGCGGCGCGGGTTGTCGTCGCGGTTGCGGTCGGACGACGGGCCACGGCTGCCGGGGCCTCGAGCCTCCTGGCCGCGCGAGGCCGGGCCGCGACCGGACGGGCTACGGTCGGAAGCGCCGCGGTCCGCGGAACCGCGGCCGCCGGCAGCGGGCTTGCGGGCGTAGCGTGCGGCTTCTCGCGCGGCTTCTTCTTGCTGGCGGCGTTGATAGCCTTCCGGGTCCTTCTGGCGTTCGATGCTTTCCTTGGTGCGCTCGTTCTGGGCGACCAGGCGGGCGCGGGCGCCGGTGCGCACGCGCTTGGGCGCCTCTTCGGCGTGCGCGTCGCGCGCGGTTTTCTTGATCGTCAGCGTCTTGCGCGGGCGGTCCTGGTCATCAGCGGACATACGAATCCTGGCGAATGTGCAAAGGGTAGGGGGAATCAGAAGGGTTTGACGACGACCAGCGCCACCACCACCAAGAGCAGCAAGACGGGAACTTCGTTGAACCAGCGATAGAACTTGTGCGAACGGGTGTTCTTGCCCTGTTCGAATTTTCGCAGCATGACGCCACAGGCGTGATGGTAGCCGATGACGAGCAGGACGAAAAAGAGCTTGGCGTGCATCCAGCCATTGCCGGGGCCGACACCGATGCCGTAGCCCAGGTAGAGCCACATGCCGAGGATGACGGCGATGACGGCCAGGATGGTGGTGAAGCGGTACAGGCGGCGGGCCATGCCCAGCAGGGTGACCTGGACGGCAGAGTCGGATTGCTGGGCGAGGTTGACGAAGATTCTGGGCAGGTAGAACAGGCCGGCGAACCAGGAGGCGATGAAGACGATGTGGAAGGTCTTTACCCAGAGCATTGCCATGGTTGGGGTCCGGTGGTTGTTTTGGGGGAGCTGGCATTGTAATGCTGGGGGGAGGGCATTCTTTTGGGGCGTTGTTCTTCTTCGTAGGTCGCCCCT